>NZ_RSDT01000033.1:0-6076 GCF_004522605.1 Comamonas sp. A23 | reverse complement strand
AGATATGACCGCCTGCACGTCTGCCACAGAAAGTCCGAACCGTGCAGCGGCTTGTCGGTCCACATCTACGTCAATGTACCGGCCCCCTGTCAAGCGTTCGGCCAACGCGGAAGAAACACCAGGCACTCCGCGCACGGCGGATTCAATCTGTGCCGCGAGCTTGTCGATGGTGGCGAGGTCTGGTCCGGCGACCTTGATGCCGACGGGACTCTTGATCCCGGTGGCCAGCATGTCGATGCGGTTGCGGATCGGGGGCACCCACACGTTTGATAGACCCGGAACCTTGACCACCCGGTCCAGTTCTTCGACCAACTTCTCCGGGGTCATGCCAGGACGCCATTGCTCACGTGGCTTGAACTGGATCGTGGTCTCGAACATCTCCAGCGGCGCAGGATCGGTCGCAGTATCTGCTCGTCCCGCCTTGCCGAACACACGCTGAACCTCGGGCACTGTCTTGATAAGTCGGTCTGTCTGTTGCAACAACTCTGCGGCCTTTGAGACCGAAATACCAGGTAACGCCGAGGGCATGTACAACAGATCGCCTTCGTCCAGCGGCGGCATGAACTCACCGCCCAGCCGCATGACCGGAATTGCGGTGATAGCCAGGGCCAATGCCGCTGCCAGCAGCGTTGCTTTAGGGAAGCGCAAGACTAGCTCAAGGGCCGGTCGATAGAGAGCAATCAGGCCGCGATTGATCGGGTTCGCAGTTTCCTTTGGAATGCGTCCTCGAATGAGGTATCCCATCAGCACTGGAACCAGAGTCACCGACAATCCAGCAGCAGCAGCCATTGCGTAGGTCTTGGTGAAAGCCAGTGGTGAGAACAGCCGTCCTTCCTGGGCCTCTAGGGTGAACACGGGCAGGAACGACAACGTGATGACCAGCAACGAGAAGAACAGCGCAGGGCCGACTTCCACGGCTGATTGCGCGATCAGTTCCCAGCGCTCGGCCACGGACGGTGGGCGTCCATGTCGTTCTTCAAAGTGCTCCAGATGCTTGTGCGCAGCTTCGACCAGGACCACCGAGGCATCGACCATGGCTCCTAGAGCAATGGCCACACCGCCCAACGAGAGAATGTTCGCGCTCACGCCTTGCCAGTGCATCACGCCAAAAGCCGCTAGCACCCCAATAGGCAGTGTTACAACTGCCACCAGCGCGGAGCGCAGGTGGAATAGGAAGATGGCACAGACGACGGCGACGACGGCGAACTCCTCCAGAAGCTTGACACGCAGGTTGTCGACTGCACGATCAATGAGTTTGGAGCGGTCATAGGTTTCCACCACCTCAACGCCTTTGGGCAGACTGGGTTTGAGCGTCTCCAGCCTGGCTTTGACGGCTTCGATAGTGGCACGGGCATTCTTGCCGGAGCGCATGACCACTACCCCTCCCGTGACTTCACCCTCACCATCTAGTTCGGCGATGCCCCGTCGCATTTCCGGGCCTATCTGGACTATGGCCACATCTCTCAGCAGCACGGGTGTCGCTCCGCTGAGGGTGATCGGGATGGTACGGAAGTCCTCCAGTGATTGAAGGAATCCGCGCGAGCGCACCATGTACTCTGTCTCGGCCATTTCCACTACCGAGCCGCCAGACGACTGATTGGCCTTCTGCAGGGCCTGCACGACCATGGACTGTGTGATGGCGAGCGTTCGCATGCGGTCCGGGTCGAGCACCACCTGGTATTGGCGGACCATGCCGCCGATGCTGGCGACTTCCGCCACATCCGGAACGGTTTTCAGCTCGAATTTCAGAAACCAGTCGTTGAGGGCTCTCAGCTGTCCAATATCGTTATGGCCGCTGCGGTCGACCAGCGCGTACTCGTAGACCCAGCCCACACCAGTGGCATCCGGGCCTAGCGCGGCTGTCGCACCTACTGGTAAGCGGCTTTGCACCTGGTTCAGATACTCCACCACCCGTGACCGTGCCCAGTATGGATCGGTCTTGTCGTCAAACAGGATATAGACGAAGGAGTCGCCAAAGAACGAATAGCCTCGGACGGTTTTAGCCCCAGGTACGCTCAGCATGGTTGTGGTCAGCGGGTAGGTCACGAGGTCCTCCACCACCTGGGGCGGCTTGCCTGGGTAGGTGGTGCGAACGATCACCTGTACGTCGCTGAGGTCCGGCAATGCATCGACCGGGGTGCGAGATGCCGACCAGATGCCTACCGCCACGAGGAACGCGGTGGCAATCAGCACTAGAAAGCGGTTGGTGATGGACCAACGGATCAGAGCAGCAATCACTTGGCGCCTCCGGTGGTTCCAGCGGCGCTGCCGCTTTTCTGCACGGAGATGACTTCCCAATCCATGGGCCCGCCTTTTCGGAACTCGAAGCGCACCAGATCTCCTGGCTTCAAGCCCATGAGCGTCATCGAGTCGGCCTTGCCAAAGCTCATTGTCATGGCGGGCCACTTGAGAGCCGGCACAGGGCCATGCGAGATCGTGATCCCGTCGTCATCCATGCTTTCCACCTTGCCCTCGGCGCGGAAGATGTCGGGGGCTTCGGTGGCCGTAGCGGGCACAGGCTGGGATTGCCCGGCCTCCATGGCTCCCAGAGCTGACTTGAGCCGCGCTTCCGAGTCCACTAGGAATTGGCCGCTGGCAATCACCTCTTCGCCTTCGCGCAAGCCTTGCAGCACCTCCAATTGATCACCCAAGTCCTCGCCCAGTTTGATTTCCCGAGGCTCGAAGTTGCCAGACTCCTTGCGGACGATGACCAATGCACGGGTGCCGGTACGGATGACGGCTTCGGCAGGCAGGACTAGGCGCGAGGCTGGAGCGTCGCCGACCTGCAGGCGCAGCAGCAACCCGGGTATCAGTTTGCCGCTGCGGTTATCGACCTCGAATCGCGCTTGCAGGGTGCGTGTGCTGGCGTTGACCTGTGGCAGGATTTCCTTCAACTCGCCTTCGAAGGTTTGGGATGCATCGGCTTGCAGAACGGCCTTGACCTTCTGGCCACGCGTCAGACGTACGGCTTGTGCTTCCGGCACTTCAGCCACGGCCCAGACCTTCTCTAGGCCGGAGATACGGAACAACGTAAGGCCAGGTGACACCTGGGCTCCATCTCGCACACCAAGTTCCGTCACCACGCCATTTACCGGAGCCTGCAAGGTATAGCGAGCTTGGGCGACCCCGGTTTCCTCACTCTTGCGTACCAGTTCTGCGGGGATGGACATGGCGCGCATGCGCTCACGGGTTGCCGTAATAAGCTCCTGAGGTACACCTGAACGCTTGAGTGCGAGCAGTTCGTTTTGTGGCCCCAGCCACTCGGGCGCAAAAATGGTGGCCAAAGCCTGACCTTTGCGAACCTGCTCCATGGGAGCGCGCACAGCCAAATGCTCGACATAACCGGCAACACGGGTCTGAACGGCGACACTCAGACGCTCATCGAACTGCACCGTTCCAACGGCGTCGAACGACGCGCCGATGTCGGCTCGCTTGACCGTCGCGGTCCGAATGCCGAGGTTCTGCTGCACCGTTGGACTGACTTTGACACCTGTGTCATTGGCATCGTCCGCATAGACGGGCACCAATTGCATGTCCATGAATGGCGACTTGCCCGGTTTGGCAAAGCGTGGTCCCGGCACCATGGGGTCATGCCAGTAGAGGACCTTGCGCTCGCCTGTGGGAGCCTTGGATTCCGAGGCGGCTACGGCCTGGGGGGCAGCGCCTTCGGAGGTCAAGCGGCCAATAAAGAAGCCACCGGCTGCCAGCAGTACGCCTGCCGTAACCAATGAAGTGACCAGTGCTGTGCGCTTCATTGGGCACCTCCCTGAGCGATGGGTTTGAGGTTTAGTTGGGCCTGCGTACGTACCAAATCACGCTGCAGTGCGAGGAGTTTTCTCTGAGCTTCGACCTCGGCATGTCGTGCCTCAAACACGGCGGTCAGGGCCAATTGATTTGAGCGGTAGGCGGCCAGGGCGGCGGAAGTGCGCTGTCTGGCCGGAGTCACTACGGAGCCTTGGTATCTCTCGATACGCTGCTGCAGGCGCGCGGCGTCGCTAGTCAAGGTGCGGTAATCGGCCATGGCTGCGCGCATTCCCTCCGTCAGGTCAGCCTCTGCTTTGTCGACCATGGCCAGCTTGGCCGAGGTTTCGCGGTCTTGGCGCTGGCTTGGTGCGATTTGGAGCGGGATGCTGACGCCGACTGAAACCAAATCGGAATAGCCAGTGCGCTGGCCGTAGGACACTTCCCAGGTCCAGTTGGGAGAGCGCTCCTTGGCTGCGACGTTTGCACTCTGGCGAGCAATTTCGACGTCGCTTTTTAAGCCTGCGACGGCTGGATATCTCGCCACGTAGTCCCATTCCTCGGGAGCAGGGAAGGCAGGTGGCTTGTTGAGGGCATCGGGAAGAATGCCGATCCAGCGTTGCAGACTGACCATGGCTGCAGACTGTTGTTGGCGAACCTCTTCGCTTTCATCCTCTGCAATCCCTTTGGCGGATAGGAGCTGCAACGCTTCTGCGCTGTTGCCTGTGGCAGCTGCTATGCGGCTTTTTGCCGCATTCAGCTCCTCGTGCAAGTGATGCTCGGTTTGTGTGGTTAGCTTGAGTGCTTCAGTGGCGAACCAAGCATCGACATACGCCATGCTGACCTGCAGGCGAGCCTCGGCTTCGGCAATGTCTTTTTGTACGGCATCGCGGTCGGCCCGTGCACGAGCCGCACCTTCGCGTGCGGCTCGTTTATCGGCGGAGAGCCACTCTTGGCTGATACCGATGCGCTTCATCGTCATGGACTCACGGGTACCGCTGAAGCGGTCTGAGCCGGTAACCGGCAAATTGTCGATGCCGGCCCGCAGCATGGGATCTGGCAACTGACCCGCAGCCTGTATGGAATGGACAGAGCCTTGCATCGCCGCCTGGGCTGCGCGGGCTGCTTCGGAGCGTTGGACGGCCAAGCTTATTGCCTGGTCGAATGAAATCGATTCTGCAGCAGCAACGGCCGGCAGAAATACGGCAGCCAAGGAGGCTGCTCGCAAAAAAATAGGGGACATGGAAACTCCGTGGACGAACGAGGGCATTGCCGGCGTATGGACAAGCCACGCCAGCACCAGTCAGTCGACGGAGTGATCAGACTCTGAGTCTGAGAGTAGAGAGAAAAAGAGGGTCCGGAGGCGGTCGAACCTCCAAGGTGATGGGCCAGGACACTGCAAGTGCAGCATCAAATTCGAGCACTAGCGGCAGCTCCAACACCTGCACGATGGCAGGTAATGACGCCACGGGCAGTTTGACTGCTTCGAAGGTCACATCCGGGGCATTGGTGTACTGATGACACAGAACCGGTTGCTGTTGGTCCATACCTTCGCATGGTATGCCGGCCTCCATCCTGGCCGTCATTGCATCAACGCCTTCCTCCTGTGGGCAGACGTAACCCGCCAACGCCAGCTGTGCGAACAGCAGCGAAAGCACCACAAGGACTGCGGTGGATAGGCGGTGAATGCGACTTCGTAGCATGGCAGCAGTTAGTGTAGTCAATCTACCAGGGGTACGCGGTGAAGGCCATACGTTGCTACCGATCTTTAAATGCTACAGATCTTCGGCAAGCCAGTGGTTAACTCGCATCCTAGGAGCAAACGCTACAGCTGTGTCTGAAGGAAGCGCGACACCGTATGCACAACTCAGTTCTGAAGAAGGCGGTGTCCTGTCCCATCCTCAAGTTAATGGATGAGGAAACATGCAATGTGATGCTCGGTAGCGATATCCGCCTCGGTGAGTCCGCGCATCGTTGAACCCAATGTCGCCCCCCTAAGTGATGATTGCGATCATCTGGGCCGAAATTCTTCCGGGAAATTTGTAGTTCGCTCAAGCTGATGTTCTACATGCAGAGGCCTCTGTTGCTTGAGGCCTCTGCGGTAGATCGGAACAAAAATGCAGGAAAGAGCTGCATCCGCGATGCATGCGTCTTTGATGGAGATCAGCCTGCAAATGATTGGAGGCGAGCATCTCGCGCAGCTGGCGATTCATTACGCATTTCGTTGATAACTTGCTCGCGGGTTTTGCTCGATCCAGTCTCGGGAGTACCACTTGGGAAATTGCTTTCACCGTAAGAAAGGCGGCCTTGCTTCATGGCGGCTTCAGTCTCGGCC
>NZ_RSDT01000032.1:0-6636 GCF_004522605.1 Comamonas sp. A23 | reverse complement strand
CCATCGCTAGCGCCAGAGACGCTTGCGCTGACCTTCATTGCGCCGTGATTCGGCATTCCGGGCATGCCCGTCATGGTCAAGTTCGCAGCCGAGAACTGAGGAACCAGCGTCTCAGAAAATTTCAACTCAATCGTTGCAGGTGCCGCGACCTGCGACTTATCCGCAGGAGAGGAGGAGACTAACGAAGGATGTGCGAATGCAGCAGAAGCGAACACTGTTGCGGCGATTGGCGCAATGAACTTAGCGACCAGGTTTGAGCGGTTCATGAGGACTCCTATCTAAATGTGATGGTGGTTTGAAAACAGATGTCGAATCTAGGTCTGTAGAGTTGGCGCTCCCAAGGACGCGCCAACTAGGAAGGGGACATTGGTCTGGCTAGAACCAGAAGCGGACACCGGCCACCCAACGTGTTTGCTGAGCACGGCCACCGTCGGCACGAACGAGATCAGCGGTTCGCCCGAAACTTCCCGCACGTTCCACTCCGATATATGGAGCGAACTGACGGCTGAACTCGTAGCGCAGTCGCAGGCCCGCAGATGCTTCGGCTAGGCCCTTGCCGATATGCCGCTCTGGATCATCCTTGCCGTAAAACTGCATTTCAGCTCTTGGCTCAAGGATCAGGCGCTGAGTCAGCAATAGTTCGTAGCTTGCATTTAGGCGAAGCGCAGTTCTGCCGCCACTGCCAACATAGGCTGTGGCCTCCAGCTCGAACCAGTAAGGGGCCAGGCCCTGCACACCAAATGCCAGCCATTGACGGCTAGGTCCCACGCCGTTGTCTAAGCGCAGACCCAACTGTGTATCCCAATAGGTTGTGGCAGCACGGCTCCAAAGCAGTTCGGTGCGAGACTCTTCGAGCTTTCCTTTGGCGACGTCACCTTCTGCCTTCAAGACAGCTTTGTTGTATGAGGTCCCGTACCATGCTTGCAAGTCATAGGCCGTTGAATCATCACCTCTGCGTGAAAAACGGCGTTCCAGGGTCTCACCACGCAGCGAGGCAAAGGTATGCTCGTCCGCAAGCATCAAGCGCGGGACGCCAGGCACCGCGTAATCGCCCGATCCCAAGGTCAACCCATTGGAATACCCATGTGGGTCGCGAGCATCTGGAGGTGCGGATCCCCCTTGCATCTGCATGCTGCCGTGATCCATCGCAGGGCCGCTTGCAGCGCTGCCAGTCATAGCACCATGACCTGCATGTGGATCAGCTGCAGTTGTGGCAGGGCTTGCCGGTGCTTCCATTTGCATATTCGCTTGGCCATGCGATGAATGGTCGCTTTGCGCCTGGGCCGCAATACTCACCAGAGCGAGGAGCGCAGTGGACAATGCACGAATAGGGAGTGCTTTGGACATTTTTGATCTTCCTTGTGAGGTTTGTTCAAGACACTACGACTTCGCGGAACATGCCTGCATCCATGTGGAACATCAGGTGGCAATGCCATGCCCAGCGCCCCAGAGCATCTGCCGTCACCAAGAAGCTGATGCGTTGTGCAGGCTGTACTGGCAAGGTGTGTCGACGGGCGAGGAATCGACCATCAGGGCTCTCCAGTTCACTCCACATCCCATGCAAGTGCATAGGGTGAGTCATCATCGTGTCGTTGTGCAGGATGACTCGCAAACGCTCGCCGTGACGGAAGTGAACAGGCGTTGATTGCCCGAACTCCAATCCATCAAGAGACCAGGAATATCGCTCCATATTCCCCGTCAGGTGCAACTCCACCTCTCGTCCAGGACCGCGCGAGTCCATCGGACCTGAAGGTGTATGCAGATCTGCCAAGGTCAGCACCCGTCTGCCGTTATTGCGCAGACCGATACCGGGATCGTCAAGATTGGTGCGGGCCATATCGACTCGCATATCTGTTCTTGCGCCATATTCAGTGCGAGCATGGCGTGCGGTGGTGCTGGGCACTGCCAAGCTCCCAGCAGGCTTGACATGCTGACTATGGTCCATCGCCATACCACCGTGATTCATGCCGGCCATCGCACCATGATCCATGCCGGCCATTGCCCCCGACATACCAGCCATCCCGGCCATACCCGTCATCCCAGACATGCCGGTCATCCCAGACATGCCGGTCATGTCCATGTCGGCTCCAGAACTGCCATGGCTCATGGCGCCCATCATGTCGCTCATACCCAGCCATTCGACGGGATCGAGTGCGGGGACTGGAGCCTGCAGGCCTTCGCGCACTGCTAACGTAGCGCGTGCGTAGCCTGTTCGGTCCATCGACTGGGCAAAAATCGTATAGGCGTCATCACGTGGCTCGACAATCACGTCTATGGTTTCGCCAGGGCCGAATCGGAATTCATCGACAGTCACAGGCTCTACGTCGACACCGTCAACATGAACCACCGTGAGCTTCAGGCCCGGTATACGTACGTCATAGAAGGTATTGCCCGCGCCGTTGACCATGCGCAGCCGGACACGCTCGCCCGGACGGAAAAGAGCAGTCCAATTGCCTGCAGGTGTGACGCCATTTGCGAGGTAGGTCAGGGTCGCAGAAGAGAGGTCGGCTAAATCCGTTGGATTCATGCGCATCTCGTTCCACATCTTGCGCTTGTCTAATGCCGCTGACACGCCATCACGCGATGCATCACGGAAGAAATCAAAGACCGTGGGCTGGTTGTAATTGTAGTAGTCGCCCTGAACCTTGAGCTTTGCGAAAACGCGCATGGGGTCTTCGTCAGTCCAGTCAGAGAAGAGCACGACATGATCACGATCTGCACGGATAGTCTCAGGTCCTGCGGGATCAATGATGATCGCTCCATACATGCCGGTGAGTTCCTGCATGCCTGAATGTGAGTGATACCAGTAGGAACCGCTTTGCTGAACCTTGAAACGGTAGGTAAACGTCTCTCCAGGAGGAATGCCCGCAAAGCTGATGCCTGGAACTCCGTCCATCTGGTAGGGCAAGATAATGCCGTGCCAATGAATAGAAGTGGCCTCGCGCAGCTTGTTCGTGACGCGAATCGTCACCGTCTCCCCCTCTCGCCAGCGCAGGGTTGGTGCAGGAAGCGATCCATTGATCGTTGTCGCCATCCCTGGCTTGCCCGTAAAGTTCACGGCGGACTCGGCGATCACCAGATCGAACTCGTTACCCTTCAGCACCGGAGCGGCCCCGCGGACTGTGGAGCTCTGCTGTGCGAATGCCATGAGCGACTGCGTTGACAGGCCCGCCAGAACGCCTCCTGCGGCCAGCCCCTGAACGAAGCGCCGACGAGAGAACCCTTGAGTGGGAGTGACAAAAAATGGCGAATGACGCGGCATAAGGTGAAATCCTCCAGAGCTTCCAAGAAATTCGTTTTCGGCGACGCTTGCCTGATGCAATGAGCGCTCGATATGTTCAGTATGCTAGGGCGTGCTGAATTTCGGAGGAGTGACTCATTCATTACATTCATGTAATGCTCGCGTCATGTTTGGTGCGACGGAGGGCTTCTATCCAGAAATGCCTTCGATGCAGTCAAAAGGTTCACTCTGCTAGCCACGCTTGATGACTTCCCAGGAAGGAACAACGAGGCAGTGTTGGCCTTTCTATCGCCAGGATTTCAGGAACATTACATTTTTCTTATCTTCATGTCAGAGGGCTTCAAACTCGGCACACTCTTGATCGTCCACTGCAGCGGAGCGAGTACATGAGGATTTTGATTGTTGAAGATGAGCCTAAAACAGGTGAGTACCTGCGCCAGGGATTGACCGAGGCTGGCTACATTGCTGACCTCGTCCCAAATGGCTCAGACGGCTTACATCTGGCTTTGCAAGGGGAGTACTCCTTGGTGATCTTGGATGTTATGCTGCCGGGCCTCAATGGTTGGCAGGTGCTCCAGTCTTTGCGTGATCGAGGACTACATATGCCGGTCCTGTTTCTTACTGCACGGGACCATGTCGAGGACCGTGTCAAAGGACTAGAGCTCGGCGCTGATGATTACCTGGTAAAGCCGTTTTCTTTCGCAGAACTACTCGCCAGAGTTCGCATCATTCTTAGACGTGGACATCCGGCCAACGAAGGTACTACTCTGACTGTTGCAGATCTCGAGCTAGACCTGCTGCGTCGTCGCGTATCTCGCAATGGCAAACGTGTTGACCTCACAGCCAAAGAGTTCGGACTCTTAGAGTTGCTGATGCGCCGACATGGTGAAGTGCTGCCACGTTCATTGATCGCATCGCAGGTATGGGACATGAATTTCGACAGCGACACCAACGTCATTGAGGTGGCCATGCGCCGTCTGCGAGCCAAAATTGATGAAGGCCACTCGATCAAACTAATCCAGACCGTACGGGGAATGGGCTACGTGCTTGACGTTCCTGAGGAGGAATAGGTGCAGCGTTTCACTCGCAAGGGAAAGCTCTCTTTAACTAGTCGTTTGGCCCTTTTCTTCACGTCTGTTGCGGCAGCCGTAGTGCTTGGCTTAGGTGGTTTGTTCCTAGTTGTTACAGAAAAGCATTTCGTGGAATTGGACCGAATGACGCTTCAAGACAAGCGCCATTTGATCGAGAAAATTCTCCAGAACACGAAGTCGGTCGATGATGCTCGTTGGCGTTTAAATGAGGCACTGAACTATCACGAGGATCTTCAAGTCCAGGTGAAAGATGCCCAAGGAGAAACCGTATTTCAATCGCCCGCATCCGGCTTTGCAGTGCCGGATCGCAACTCGGCTTCTATCGACAAGGAAGGATCGTTTGGGGTGTGGCGGCATGCAGACGCAGAATTCCACATCTTGAGCTTTGAGACGCTACCGGCCTACGCACCGTCACCATTAAAGGTACTGATCGCAGCAGACACCAAGCATCACATTCAATTCCTCAACGGAATTCGCACAAGCTTTGCCATTTATGTGATCGCAGCAATTTTGCTGTGCTCACTTCTGTCTTGGCTCGCCGCTCGACAAGGGCTGGCACCGCTGCGAGAGATGAAATCACGTGCGGCCGTTGTGACGGGACAGAAGATGAGTGAACGCATGCCGGTCCAGGCTGTACCCGTAGAAATGGCCGATTTGGCGCATGAGCTCAATCGCATGCTGGATCGGTTGCAGGACGATTTTCAGCGACTGACAGATTTCGCGTCTGATCTGGCCCATGAACTACGCACGCCCATCAGCAACCTGTTGACGCAGACTCAGGTTGTGCTGGCATCCAAGCGTGACGCCGCGACATACCGAGACATTCTTGCCTCTAATGCCGAAGAGTTTCAGCGTTTGGCTCGTATGGTGTCAGACATGCTTTTTCTGGCCAAAACTGAACGGGGCGTAAGCCTGCCGCGCAAGGAGCAATTTTCGGCACAGCAAGAATCGTATGCATTGCTGGAGTTCTACGAGGCTGTCGCTGAAGAAAAGCAAATTCATTTGAAGTTAAAAGGCGATGGACTCGTTGATGGTGATCGACTGATGTTCCATCGTGCTGTGAGTAATTTGCTATCTAATGCTTTGCGCTACACGCCGCATGCAGGCATGGTCACCATCGACATTGAGACCGCAGCTTCCTGGACACTTGTCACTGTGGAAAATACAGGGCAGGACATTGATCCCAAAGTCCTGCCCAGGTTATTTGACCGCTTCTACCGAGCTGACCCTTCCAGGGCTCATCCGGACTCAGACGGTAGCGGATTGGGTTTGGCCATCACCCGAGCAATTGCCGAAGCTCATGGAGGCTCCATTACCGCCACTTCAGCCGATGGACGAACTCGCTTCACCTTGAAATTCCCCACTCCGCAGCCGACTTCCTAAGCAGATCAGAAAACAGGTTTTTCTTGAAAGCAAGAAGACACTATCCGCAGCAAGATGTCTTGGCTGAAGTGGAGCCGCAGCATTTCGTCTGCGGCTTCTCAGCATTTGCCTGCTCGGCTTCTGCTAACGCCAATAATTCTGGAGTGTATCCAGCGGCCTGGATAGCCAACACGTAGTCGGTGTCGCTCAGATCGCCGGAGACTTGCACCGTTTTATCTCGCGCATTCACTCCGATCTTTGCTTCATCATCGATTGCCAAAATGGAGCGCTGAATCCGCGCGGCACAGGCACCACATTTCATGTCATTGATGCGAAAAATAGCCATTACGTACTCCTTTAAAGCTTGTGGCTAAAGTTTCATCCTTCACATCATGTGAATGTCAAGTGTCTGTCTGCACAAGCACTGGAGCACGCGGTGTACACCAACTAGGTTGGTCTTCACTTTTCGCTTTGGGCTTTTGGTGTACAGATTTGGGATAAGAACTGCCGCGAAAAAGCTGACAACAATGTCACCGGACAGTCCTGTTTTTGTTGGGCTCCGACTCCTAAGATCAACCCATCTTCTCCTCACCTTGATCAAGGTCCAGGAGATGTGTTCATCAACTGTCTTAGGAGCCAACCATGTCTCAAAACCGCATCTCCATTTCCTCCGTACTCGCAAGCGTTGCTGCCGTTGTCACCCTGGCTCTTCCTGGAATTGCGTCCGCAGGCTATGAGCATCCAGCCAACAATGAACAAGGCGTGATCGTGCATCCGGAGCACTTTGTAAGCCAGAAAACCCGAGCTCAAGTCAAGGCCGAGACTGAAGCCGCCATGAAGCAAGGCCGCCTTTCTTACGGTGAAAGCAATTTCCCAAGTGGTACTCCCGAGACTGGATCGAGCAAAACCCGCGAGCAAGTTATCAACGAAATGCGTAATGAA
>NZ_RSDT01000031.1:0-7308 GCF_004522605.1 Comamonas sp. A23 | reverse complement strand
CGATCATCGCGGTGACCGCAAAGCGGCCTTTGGTCGTAAGACGCATACGAGCTCCTTCAGTCAGGATTGTTCGTTACAGAAACGCACGCCCGGTCACAGTACCTAGACGAGCACAGTCTCCGCCCTTTCTAGAGTCGACCTGCAGGCATGCGTAATCATGGTCATAGCTGTTTCCTGTGTGAAATTGTTATCCGCTCACAATTCCACACAACATACGAGCCGGAAGCATAAAGTGTAAAGCCTGGGGTGCCTAATGAGTGAGCTAACTCACATTAATTGCGTTGCGCTCACTGCCCGCTTTCCAGTCGGGAAACCTGTCGTGCCAGCTGCATTAATGAATCGGCCAACGCGCGGGGAGAGGCGGTTTGCGTATTGGGCTTGGCTGCCATTTTTGGGGTGAGGCCGTTCGCGGCCGAGGGGCGCAGCCCCTGGGGGGATGGGAGGCCCGCGTTAGCGGGCCGGGAGGGTTCGAGAAGGGGGGGCACCCCCCTTCGGCGTGCGCGGTCACGCGCACAGGGCGCAGCCCTGGTTAAAAACAAGGTTTATAAATATTGGTTTAAAAGCAGGTTAAAAGACAGGTTAGCGGTGGCCGAAAAACGGGCGGAAACCCTTGCAAATGCTGGATTTTCTGCCTGTGGACAGCCCCTCAAATGTCAATAGGTGCGCCCCTCATCTGTCAGCACTCTGCCCCTCAAGTGTCAAGGATCGCGCCCCTCATCTGTCAGTAGTCGCGCCCCTCAAGTGTCAATACCGCAGGGCACTTATCCCCAGGCTTGTCCACATCATCTGTGGGAAACTCGCGTAAAATCAGGCGTTTTCGCCGATTTGCGAGGCTGGCCAGCTCCACGTCGCCGGCCGAAATCGAGCCTGCCCCTCATCTGTCAACGCCGCGCCGGGTGAGTCGGCCCCTCAAGTGTCAACGTCCGCCCCTCATCTGTCAGTGAGGGCCAAGTTTTCCGCGAGGTATCCACAACGCCGGCGGCCGCGGTGTCTCGCACACGGCTTCGACGGCGTTTCTGGCCAACCAGGAAGGGCAGCCCACCTATCAAGGTGTACTGCCTTCCAGACGAACGAAGAGCGATTGAGGAAAAGGCGGCGGCGGCCGGCATGAGCCTGTCGGCCTACCTGCTGGCCGTCGGCCAGGGCTACAAAATCACGGGCGTCGTGGACTATGAGCACGTCCGCGAGCTGGCCCGCATCAATGGCGACCTGGGCCGCCTGGGCGGCCTGCTGAAACTCTGGCTCACCGACGACCCGCGCACGGCGCGGTTCGGTGATGCCACGATCCTCGCCCTGCTGGCGAAGATCGAAGAGAAGCAGGACGAGCTTGGCAAGGTCATGATGGGCGTGGTCCGCCCGAGGGCAGAGCCATGACTTTTTTAGCCGCTAAAACGGCCGGGGGGTGCGCGTGATTGCCAAGCACGTCCCCATGCGCTCCATCAAGAAGAGCGACTTCGCGGAGCTGGTATTCGTGCAGGGCAAGATTCGGAATACCAAGTACGAGAAGGACGGCCAGACGGTCTACGGGACCGACTTCATTGCCGATAAGGTGGATTATCTGGACACCAAGGCACCAGGCGGGTCAAATCAGGAATAAGGGCACATTGCCCCGGCGTGAGTCGGGGCAATCCCGCAAGGAGGGTGAATGAATCGGACGTTTGACCGGAAGGCATACAGGCAAGAACTGATCGACGCGGGGTTTTCCGCCGAGGATGCCGAAACCATCGCAAGCCGCACCGTCATGCGTGCGCCCCGCGAAACCTTCCAGTCCGTCGGCTCGATGGTCCAGCAAGCTACGGCCAAGATCGAGCGCGACAGCGTGCAACTGGCTCCCCCTGCCCTGCCCGCGCCATCGGCCGCCGTGGAGCGTTCGCGTCGTCTCGAACAGGAGGCGGCAGGTTTGGCGAAGTCGATGACCATCGACACGCGAGGAACTATGACGACCAAGAAGCGAAAAACCGCCGGCGAGGACCTGGCAAAACAGGTCAGCGAGGCCAAGCAGGCCGCGTTGCTGAAACACACGAAGCAGCAGATCAAGGAAATGCAGCTTTCCTTGTTCGATATTGCGCCGTGGCCGGACACGATGCGAGCGATGCCAAACGACACGGCCCGCTCTGCCCTGTTCACCACGCGCAACAAGAAAATCCCGCGCGAGGCGCTGCAAAACAAGGTCATTTTCCACGTCAACAAGGACGTGAAGATCACCTACACCGGCGTCGAGCTGCGGGCCGACGATGACGAACTGGTGTGGCAGCAGGTGTTGGAGTACGCGAAGCGCACCCCTATCGGCGAGCCGATCACCTTCACGTTCTACGAGCTTTGCCAGGACCTGGGCTGGTCGATCAATGGCCGGTATTACACGAAGGCCGAGGAATGCCTGTCGCGCCTACAGGCGACGGCGATGGGCTTCACGTCCGACCGCGTTGGGCACCTGGAATCGGTGTCGCTGCTGCACCGCTTCCGCGTCCTGGACCGTGGCAAGAAAACGTCCCGTTGCCAGGTCCTGATCGACGAGGAAATCGTCGTGCTGTTTGCTGGCGACCACTACACGAAATTCATATGGGAGAAGTACCGCAAGCTGTCGCCGACGGCCCGACGGATGTTCGACTATTTCAGCTCGCACCGGGAGCCGTACCCGCTCAAGCTGGAAACCTTCCGCCTCATGTGCGGATCGGATTCCACCCGCGTGAAGAAGTGGCGCGAGCAGGTCGGCGAAGCCTGCGAAGAGTTGCGAGGCAGCGGCCTGGTGGAACACGCCTGGGTCAATGATGACCTGGTGCATTGCAAACGCTAGGGCCTTGTGGGGTCAGTTCCGGCTGGGGGTTCAGCAGCCAGCGCTTTACTGGCATTTCAGGAACAAGCGGGCACTGCTCGACGCACTTGCTTCGCTCAGTATCGCTCGGGACGCACGGCGCGCTCTACGAACTGCCGATAAACAGAGGATTAAAATTGACAATTGTGATTAAGGCTCAGATTCGACGGCTTGGAGCGGCCGACGTGCAGGATTTCCGCGAGATCCGATTGTCGGCCCTGAAGAAAGCTCCAGAGATGTTCGGGTCCGTTTACGAGCACGAGGAGAAAAAGCCCATGGAGGCGTTCGCTGAACGGTTGCGAGATGCCGTGGCATTCGGCGCCTACATCGACGGCGAGATCATTGGGCTGTCGGTCTTCAAACAGGAGGACGGCCCCAAGGACGCTCACAAGGCGCATCTGTCCGGCGTTTTCGTGGAGCCCGAACAGCGAGGCCGAGGGGTCGCCGGTATGCTGCTGCGGGCGTTGCCGGCGGGTTTATTGCTCGTGATGATCGTCCGACAGATTCCAACGGGAATCTGGTGGATGCGCATCTTCATCCTCGGCGCACTTAATATTTCGCTATTCTGGAGCTTGTTGTTTATTTCGGTCTACCGCCTGCCGGGCGGGGTCGCGGCGACGGTAGGCGCTGTGCAGCCGCTGATGGTCGTGTTCATCTCTGCCGCTCTGCTAGGTAGCCCGATACGATTGATGGCGGTCCTGGGGGCTATTTGCGGAACTGCGGGCGTGGCGCTGTTGGTGTTGACACCAAACGCAGCGCTAGATCCTGTCGGCGTCGCAGCGGGCCTGGCGGGGGCGGTTTCCATGGCGTTCGGAACCGTGCTGACCCGCAAGTGGCAACCTCCCGTGCCTCTGCTCACCTTTACCGCCTGGCAACTGGCGGCCGGAGGACTTCTGCTCGTTCCAGTAGCTTTAGTGTTTGATCCGCCAATCCCGATGCCTACAGGAACCAATGTTCTCGGCCTGGCGTGGCTCGGCCTGATCGGAGCGGGTTTAACCTACTTCCTTTGGTTCCGGGGGATCTCGCGACTCGAACCTACAGTTGTTTCCTTACTGGGCTTTCTCAGCCCGGGGACCGCCGTGTTGCTAGGATGGTTGTTCTTGGATCAGACGCTGAGTGCGCTTCAAATCATCGGCGTCCTGCTCGTGATCGGGAGTATCTGGCTGGGCCAACGTTCCAACCGCACTCCTAGGGCGCGTATAGCTTGCCGGAAGTCGCCTTGACCCGCATGGCATAGGCCTATCGTTTCCACGATCAGCGATCGGCTCGTTGCCCTGCGCCGCTCCAAAGCCCGCGACGCAGCGCCGGCAGGCAGAGCAAGTAGAGGGCAGCGCCTGCAATCCATGCCCACCCGTTCCACGTTGTTATAGAAGCCGCATAGATCGCCGTGAAGAGGAGGGGTCCGACGATCGAGGTCAGGCTGGTGAGCGCCGCCAGTGAGCCTTGCAGCTGCCCCTGACGTTCCTCATCCACCTGCCTGGACAACATTGCTTGCAGCGCCGGCATTCCGATGCCACCCGAAGCAAGCAGGACCATGATCGGGAACGCCATCCATCCCCGTGTCGCGAAGGCAAGCAGGATGTAGCCTGTGCCGTCGGCAATCATTCCGAGCATGAGTGCCCGCCTTTCGCCGAGCCGGGCGGCTACAGGGCCGGTGATCATTGCCTGGGCGAGTGAATGCAGAATGCCAAATGCGGCAAGCGAAATGCCGATCGTGGTCGCGTCCCAGTGAAAGCGATCCTCGCCGAAAATGACCCAAAGCGCGGCCGGCACCTGTCCGACAAGTTGCATGATGAAGAAGACCGCCATCAGGGCGGCGACGACGGTCATGCCCCGGGCCCACCGGAACGAAGCGAGCGGGTTGAGAGCCTCCCGGCGTAACGGCCGGCGTTCGCCTTTGTGCGACTCCGGCAAAAGGAAACAGCCCGTCAGGAAATTGAGGCCGTTCAAGGCTGCCGCGGCGAAGAACGGAGCGTGGGGGGAGAAACCGCCCATCAGCCCACCGAGCACAGGTCCCGCGACCATCCCGAACCCGAAACAGGCGCTCATGAAGCCGAAGTGCCGCGCGCGCTCATCGCCATCAGTGATATCGGCAATATAAGCGCCGGCTACCGCCCCAGTCGCCCCGGTGATGCCGGCCACGATCCGCCCGATATAGAGAACCCAAAGGAAAGGCGCTGTCGCCATGATGGCGTAGTCGACAGTGGCGCCGGCCAGCGAGACGAGCAAGATTGGCCGCCGCCCGAAACGATCCGACAGCGCGCCCAGCACAGGTGCGCAGGCAAATTGCACCAACGCATACAGCGCCAGCAGAATGCCATAGTGGGCGGTGACGTCGTTCGAGTGAACCAGATCGCGCAGGAGGCCCGGCAGCACCGGCATAATCAGGCCGATGCCGACAGCGTCGAGCGCGACAGTGCTCAGAATTACGATCAGGGGTATGTTGGGTTTCACGTCTGGCCTCCGGACCAGCCTCCGCTGGTCCGATTGAACGCGCGGATTCTTTATCACTGATAAGTTGGTGGACATATTATGTTTATCAGTGATAAAGTGTCAAGCATGACAAAGTTGCAGCCGAATACAGTGATCCGTGCCGCCCTGGACCTGTTGAACGAGGTCGGCGTAGACGGTCTGACGACACGCAAACTGGCGGAACGGTTGGGGGTTCAGCAGCCGGCGCTTTACTGGCACTTCAGGAACAAGCGGGCGCTGCTCGACGCACTGGCCGAAGCCATGCTGGCGGAGAATCATACGCATTCGGTGCCGAGAGCCGACGACGACTGGCGCTCATTTCTGATCGGGAATGCCCGCAGCTTCAGGCAGGCGCTGCTCGCCTACCGCGATGGCGCGCGCATCCATGCCGGCACGCGACCGGGCGCACCGCAGATGGAAACGGCCGACGCGCAGCTTCGCTTCCTCTGCGAGGCGGGTTTTTCGGCCGGGGACGCCGTCAATGCGCTGATGACAATCAGCTACTTCACTGTTGGGGCCGTGCTTGAGGAGCAGGCCGGCGACAGCGATGCCGGCGAGCGCGGCGGCACCGTTGAACAGGCTCCGCTCTCGCCGCTGTTGCGGGCCGCGATAGACGCCTTCGACGAAGCCGGTCCGGACGCAGCGTTCGAGCAGGGACTCGCGGTGATTGTCGATGGATTGGCGAAAAGGAGGCTCGTTGTCAGGAACGTTGAAGGACCGAGAAAGGGTGACGATTGATCAGGACCGCTGCCGGAGCGCAACCCACTCACTACAGCAGAGCCATGTAGACAACATCCCCTCCCCCTTTCCACCGCGTCAGACGCCCGTAGCAGCCCGCTACGGGCTTTTTCATGCCCTGCCCTAGCGTCCAAGCCTCACGGCCGCGCTCGGCCTCTCTGGCGGCCTTCTGGCGCTCCTGCTGCGGCGTCCGCTCGTGGGCCGTGGCGCGGGTCCGCGCGCCGGCCTCGTGCGCCTGGCGCTCGCGGGCGAGGTCCAGGGCGGCCGTCTTCACGTTCTGCCTTGCGCAGATGAGATAGATCCAGTCTGCAAGTGTCAGAAACGAGTCTGCATTTGATGCCCTGAACGTCTTCATACATCTGATAAGCCCCTCCCGGAAGTCTGCTTTCTCTCCGTCAGAAAGCATACCCTGACCGGTTTCAATCACGGACCGTTCTGTCAGGTAATGCTCTGTCCAGTCATACAGAGCCGGGTTTGTCACCCGTATAAGCTGAAGCAGGCACAAATCAGGGAAATAAACAAAATCCCGCATCCCCGGATAAAGAAAAATCAGGGAATTAATGGCCTGATGGATTTCCCGTGGCGTCGAAAGTGCGGCACCATAGGTATCAGTCACCGCGATGAGATCCCTTACCATTCCAGAGTCTGGCGGTTGATTATTAATTTGCTGATATAGAGCCTCAGCCCGCTGGCGAAATTCATTACGTAAATCAAAGGCTTCAGGTCGGGGTAATTTAAAACTAAGCTGAATGATTTTCTGGAGATAACGGCTGCCATCTTCGATATTCAGCGCATGTTCAACGGCATGAGTGATAATCTGCCTGTCATAACAGAGAATATGGGTAAAGCGGGGCAGATCGGCTACTGCACGCACAAGCCTGAACACTTCCGCCACCTGGGATGGCTCCAGTCGGTCCAGATCATCCATGACAACAATGAACTTCAGATCCAGACTCACCAGTTGTCCTGCAATTTCAGCCCGAAGCATTCGCCATTCAGGCTGCGCAACTGTTGGGAAGGGCGATCGGTGCGGGCCTCTTCGCTATTACGCCAGCTGGCGAAAGGGGGATGTGCTGCAAGGCGATTAAGTTGGGTAACGCCAGGGTTTTCCCAGTCACGACGTTGTAAAACGACGGCCAGTGAATTCGAGCTCGGTACCATCGGAGTCGGGCTTCATGCCGATCTGGTTGCCGCCCGAGCACTGCTCAAGCGGCCCCGGATCAGGATTTCGCGAAGGCGTTACCCAGGGCGAACACCGAGTTCGGTGCGTTCACACGGATGGGCTT
>NZ_RSDT01000030.1:0-7674 GCF_004522605.1 Comamonas sp. A23 | reverse complement strand
GCATGGACTCATACAGCTTTTGCGCCGCCTCGACCTCTTTGCGCTCGGGCTGGGTGCGCACCGACATATAGCCCTTGGCCTTGTCATTGCGGATGATGGGAATGGCATTGGCCCGAACCCAGTAGTGGTCCCCGTTCTTGCGCCGGTTCTTGACCAGTGCGCTCCAGGGCTCGCCGCTTTTGAGGGTGGCCCACATGTCGGCAAAAGCGGCCGGGGGCATGTCCGGGTGGCGCACCAGATTGTGCGTCTGGCCGAGGATCTCTTGCGGCTCGAAGCCGCTGACCTCCATGAACGCCTGATTGGCATATTTGATGTAGCTCTCCGTGTCCGTGGTGGACATCAGAGTCGCGTGCTCATCAAAGCTGTACTCCCGCTGAGTTACCGGTGCGTTCACTCTCATATGTGCCTTCTGTAGTCAATGGCCTGACAAAACGGGATGCCGCCCAGTTGGAGTGAAGCCGGTACGCCTTGGGCACCCGTGCGATCGCTCCTTGAGCACTTGTTCGTGTCAAGTGCTTACATATTCCTTGACTGGTTTCAATTTTTGAATAGATATCAGATCTGATGTATCTAACTAGCATCTAATCAGATCTGATTCATCAAATCATCTTGATGGCTCTGAATTAATTTGATACAAGTCAATTTACAAATTCTGGATTCTTCTTGTTCGGCAACCAGGAGAGGCTCATGGATGCAATGGTCAGCACCAGCTACAGCATGGAATTGGTTGTACTTTCGTACGCGATTTCAATGATTGGCGCCTTCATTGCGCTGATCTCCGCCAAGCGACTTGAGCCAGAGATTGATGACCGTCAGACCTATCTGATGAGCCTTGGCAGCACAGGGATTGCTCTTGGCGGCATTGGCGTATGGTCAATGCATTTCATTGCCATGCTTGCGCTGCGCATGGACCTTGGGACCGGCTACTCGATATGGGAGACCGGCGTGTCGCTCATTGCCGCAGTGGCAATCTCGGCTCTGGCTTTTCATATCGTGGCTCGCAATCCGCGCAGCATTGGTCGCTTGCTGTTGGCCGGATCCATGCTTGGGCTGGGTGCCGTTGTCATGCACTACCTAGGCATGTATGGCATGCGTTTTGGAGGCCACCTGGAGTGGGACTATGAGCGAATCGCCATGTCTGTGCTTATTGCTCTCGTGGCTGCAACTGCGGCGCTGTGGCTGGCATTTCATACCGCACAGACAAGCATGCGCCTGCTTGCTGCGGCGATCATGGCCCTTGCCGTTTGTGCCATGCACTACACGGGCATGAGTGCTGCCGAGTTCATTTGCACGACGGAAAATCGCCTTGCAATTCCTTCGGGAAGGTATGTGCTTAGCGCACTTGGACTGCCGATGGTGGTGGCTGTACTGGCCCTGGGCATGTCGATGGTTCTGCTGATGGACCTGGCGCTGGTATCTTTCCAAAAGAGCAGCACAAGAGCAGGCATCCCTCGCAAATGAATTGCGGCAGCAGACTGGTGCCCCTTGTTATGGAGCTTGCTTCGCATTGCGCCACCATCGATCTCGACCTGTCTCGTTGGCACGTGTCGCCCGATGACGAGCAATCGGCCCGTTGATCACCACTCCGGCTCTGTCTGCAAGGAATAGGTTCTGAGTACCTGGCTGGAGACGATCTCGATATCGGCACCAACCGCACCTATGCAACGCTGAAAAGTAAGAGGCAATCTTGAAACACCTGCTCGGATGTTTTCTTTATCACAGTGAAATCGCTAGTGACGCAAGCACGAGCTGTGTCGCAGATATCACCAGAGTCTCACGCCGCTTCAATGAGGCCCATGGGATCACAGGGATCCTGATTTTTGACGGTCAGCGCTTCGTCCAATACATGGAGGGTCCTCAGCAGCAGGTGGTTGCACTGGCCAAAAAGATATCCCTGGACAATCGCCATACCAATTTCACTCCGCAGCACGAGGCAAGAGGCATAACGAGTCGCCTTTTCTCCGGTTGGACCATGGCATACCTCTCGGTGGAAGATGCCGAGCCGTTGGCCCAAATGTGGGTTGTCGACGGAGACGCCGCGATGAGTTGCCTGCAGCAGCTATTGCCAATGCTGGATGCTGCATAGCAGCTTCCATGACCATCACGGCTGCGTCGCATCCGTCCTGCCCTTGGTAGTGCACCCTGGCCGAAGGGCCTGCGTTCGTCACGCCTATGCACCCCCGATGGCCTGGCCTTCGCTCATCTCAAAGCAGCTCTCCCCGGCAAAGATATTCGTCAGGGCAGCCTTCAGCTCCTCGTACTCGCCTGCTGAAAGATCAAAGGCGATGGACATTTGCTTCGGCTCATCCATGTCCTCTTCCGCCTCGCGTTTGAACGTGAGCTCCGCACCGCTACGCTTCAGCACAAATCGCTCAATGCCGCCATAACGAGGTCTCTGCTGCCCACACCACTCGACATGGTAGGTATCCATGCCCAGCTCTTCATCCTGCTCGTCCTCATCCTCTTCGAAGGAG
The DNA here is from genome assembly GCF_004522605.1 of Comamonas sp. A23. Lineage (NCBI taxonomy): Bacteria > Pseudomonadati > Pseudomonadota > Betaproteobacteria > Burkholderiales > Comamonadaceae > Comamonas > Comamonas sp. A23. The sequence goes on along the minus strand of NZ_RSDT01000030.1, from coordinate 5,200 downwards.
CGTTGAAGCATCAGGTAATGCTCGGTGTCGTGCTTCTTGTCGGCAAAGCCGACAAGGTGGCAGAAGTCCTCCGGGTCTTTTGTGACGATGCAGGCTGCGCGAAAGGAGAGAGTGTTCATTTGGATGTTCTTGAGGGTTCAGGGCAGCGACAGGCTTGGAATCCGGATCCTATGGCGGGAAGGCCCTGTTCACGAGCGTCGTGGACCGGCTGGCAGCAGTCTCCCGGCGTTCGCAGAACATGTGCTGCAACGGATTCATTGCTGCTTGATGCTTGACTTGCTCAGTTGATGAGCCTCGACGCACCGGCTCGACTACTGGCTGCTCCAAGATGGATGCTGGTTATTGGCGGAGCAGCCGTGTTGTTCTGCGGACAGATTATCTGGGGCCTTCTTGCTACACGGTCCATAGGGCCGAGCCGCCGGGCTCAAACCCGATGGTCTTTAGCCTTCAGTCCCTCTGACGGAGGTCAGCTCAAGATCATGTGCCGCCGCTGCTTTGGTCCGGCAGAGGTTGCCCACGCTGGAGACTTGGCAACAGAAGAGCCGGTGTGCACCAATTGATGGCCCCGATGCAAAAGGCAGTGAGCTCCTGCCTCGCCGATGGCAGACATCGGTACTGACGCAGCAAGGATAGATTCGATCAAACTACTTTCAAACCTCCGGTCGCTGCATCCAGGCTGCACAATGAGCCTGAATACTCTGGCAAACCAACGACAAGGAACGGCTCAATGGCTTGTCCTTGCGCAACACCATCGCCAGTGTTCGCTGCAATCCAGGTGTTAACGGGCGTGAGACCAGGTCATCGCGGGCGCCTCGCCCCTGCATGGCCATGCGCGGAATCACGGCATAACCCAGGCCTATGGCCGCCATCTCCTTGAGCGCTTCGACGCTGTCAAGCTCCATCTGAGGATGCGGCAGTTCACCGGCACGGCGCAGCCAGGCATCGACCACGCCGCGCGTGCTGGCTGATTTCTGCAAGGCAAGCAGAGGCAGGGATCTCAGCTCCGGCGCAGCCACCGCATCGCCCGGCATCAGCATCTCCGGGCAAGCTACGGCCACCAGCTCGTCGTGCAGCACGGGAGTGGCCAGCAAGGCGCGGCGGTTTACCGGCAAGGTGACCAGGGCAAGATCCAGGCTGTTGTCCTCCACGCGCTTGACGCATTCCTCGGTATTGCCCGTGACCACCACGATGTCGATGCCCGGATGACTGGCCCGTATCTGGCGCAACACGGCAGGCAGAAGATAGAGACACACGGTCAGGCCCGTACCTATCCGCACCTGCCCATTCACCTCGCGCGCATGCGCACTCAGTGCATGGGCCAGGCCTTCCAGCGCCATGCTCACGGCGGGCAGTTGCTCCAGCAGGGCCTTCCCGGCAGCCGTCGGCACAGCACGCCGCCCCACGCGTTCTATGAGGCGTGTGCCGAGATGGCGTTCCAGTTGACGCACTTGCAGGCTGACCGCCGGCTGGGACAGCTGCAACAGCTCCGCAGCCTGCGAAAAACTGCCCTCCTGAACGACCAGGCAAAAACTCCTCAACAGCATCAAACCAGGGGCATTAGCCAAAGTTTCACTAATACCTTGCATAAACATCAAAAGATTCCTTATTGGTAAATCTCGGGCGAAGATTACTCCATGCAGAACGCTCCTACTTGCTCCCCCCTTCTTTCCCCGGCTCTGCCACCGATCGACGGTGACCGCCTGTGGCGCCGCCTCGAAGACCTCGCCAAATTCACCCAGGCCGACATGCCCTGGACCCGCCGCGCCTTCAGCGCGGAGTACCAGGCCGCACGCGTCTGGCTGCGCGAAGCTTTCGAAGCCGCGGGCCTGCAGGTGCGCCTCGATGCCGCAGGCAACCTCATCGGCCGCCGTCCCGGCCGGCGCGATGACCTGAAGCCTCTGGCCACGGGCTCGCACACCGATACGGTGAACGCCGGAGGACGCTTCGACGGCATTCTGGGTGTGCTGGCAGGGCTGGAAGTGGCCCATGCCCTGCAGGACGCGGACATCACGCTGAAGCACCCCTTCGAGGTCATAGACTTCCTCTGCGAGGAGCCCAGTGACTACGGCATCTCCTGTGTGGGCAGCCGCGCCATGGCCGGCCAGCTCAGCGCCGACATGCTGGCCGCCCGCGACGACCAGGGCGACACACTGGGCCAGGCCCTGCAGCGTCTGGGCGCCCGCCCCGAAGCCCTGGCCGAGGCCGATCGCCGGCAGGACGGCTTTGCGGCCTTTGTGGAGCTGCACATCGAACAAGGGCCCATGCTGGAGCGCGAAGGCCTGGACATAGGCGCCGTGACCGACATCGTGGGCATACGCCGCGCTCAGCTGTTCTTCGAAGGCCGGCCCGATCATGCGGGCACCACCCCCATGAATGAACGTAGCGATGCTCTCGTGGCTGCAGCAATAGTCATACGCCAGGCCCAGCGCCTGGCGCTGCAATGGAGCCGCAGCACACCTCACTACGTGGTTGCCACGGTAGGTCGCATGAACGTCTCCCCCAACGCCAGCAACACCGTGCCTGGCCAGGTGGACCTGACGCTGGAGGTGCGAAGCAACCATGCCCCCCTGCTGCAGGAGTTCTGGGAAATTCTGGCGCGGCGCTGCGGCCCGGCTATCGGGCGATTGGGCGTGAATTGGCGCGTGGAGCTTCGCACCCATGTGGACCCTGTTGCCTGCGCGCCGCTGATTGCTGCTGCCGTGGAGCAATCCGCCCAGCGCCTGGGTCTGGGCTGTCGACGCATGCCGAGCGGTGCCGGCCACGATGCCATGTACCTGGCTCAGACCGGACTCTCGGGGATGATCTTCATCCCGTGTCTTGATGGGCGCAGCCATAGCGCGGTGGAGTGGGCTTCACCGGGCCAGGTTCTGGCCGGCACCCAGGTGCTTGCCGCTACCCTGCTGAACCTGGACGAGCAAATGGACTAGCTGCAATCACGAATGTGAATGGATCAGGCTTGTCCTGGTCCCTGCCAGTCATGCGTGAATGGGCTCTTGAGTATCTTTTGGGTTCGCTACGCAGCAATGATCGGCTTTTCAGGCTCACACTCCCGGCCAGGAACGGTCATGAAAACTGGGCTCCAGGCTCAGGTGCTACTCGGATCCGGACGGCGCAAGTCGATTCAAAATCAATTCATACTGAATCAAGTCGGCAGGTGAGAAGCAGCAGAAGACAACTTCTTCAATTGGCGAATGTTCCGACAGGCTTTCCTGGACAGTCCTGACAGCCACTTGCGCAGCCAGCTCGATCGGGTACCCATATATGCCGGTGCTGATGCTTGGGAAAGCAATCGAGGCAACCGACTTCTCCTGCGCCAACTCTATGCATCGGCGATAACAGCTGGCGAGCAGCTCTGCTTCACCGCTTTCACCGCCTCTCCACACAGGTCCGACGGTGTGAATGATGTATTGGGCAGATAGGCGATAAGCCTTGCTCACCTTTGCATCGCCAGTCTTGCAGCCTCCGAGCAGCCGACATTCATGCACAAGGTCTGGACCTGCCGCACGATGGATTGCACCGTCGACGCCACCTCCGCCAAGAAGAGACGAGTTTGCGGCATTGACAATGGCTCCCACATGAAGCGTTGTGATGTCGGAGCAGATGGCATGAAGGCGTGTGGGCATATCTGTACAGCGAAAGAGCGGGAAGGCAGCCGATACTGCAATGGCAGACCAGTTTTGTAAACGCGTTGCCTGCGTAAATGCCGACGTACGTGCCGACGTGCGATGCAGTTGCGTGCGGCCGCGTTCCCGAAGTGCCTGGAATCAGGAAGATCGCTATTTTGAGCGATCGTGACCGTTGCAAAACTTCTGTTCATCCTGGCATTCGATGGTCTGCACTGGGTCGATCCACGACTTTAGCAGTCCGGCCAGAAGCGGACTCTTCTGTGATCGATCGCCAGTTTCGGTGAAAGCCTGTCCGAACTAGCCCCGGCCTGGCGCCTGAACGACAGCAAACCCCGCAACACCAGTCCTTGGGCTCCATTTGCCCTGAGAGGCTGCCTGGCTGGACGCTCGACAACGCGGCTCGCAGCGACATCCTCATGTCGACCTGTGGCACTCGTTGAACCTCGAATATCACTTGCACGGGATGCACTGCGAAGCAACGTCTTGGCGACTGAGGCCAGCTAGAACGCGGCATTGAGAGTCATGCACCGAACGAAGCATGGGTGGATGGTGCGAGCTGCAGCGCAACGAAAGCTCGTCGTCGCAACTCTATTTCGTCATCTAGCTAGCGTTTTACCGCAAGGGAAAGCACCAAGCAAAAGTACCGCTTTTTTTCTTGAATTACTTATGAAAAATAAACAAAATTCATCCGAAATTGATTATGAAAAATATCCAAATAAGTACTGATAGGAAGCAAGCCTTGGCAACTCCCTGAACATCAAAAAGAGCGCACCGCACCGACTCGATCGAGCACCGGTCCGAACGCTGCAACAGCTCCAGCCAGAGCTCTTCGCCCGAAGTTTTCCAAACAAACGCTTGAACTGTGCCCATGGCACGGCAAGGAGGTGCTGCGCCCAAAAAAAGTCTATGACTCAACGGATATCCACGAATCCGAGCACTACGGCAACGGCAGCGCCAGGGCCTGTGCAATGCCGGGTCCAAGGTTGACTACAAAGAGTTCGCTGGTCTGGACCAGGAAACCGTGGCTCCTGAAGCTGCAAAGCAGCTCCCTTCTTGGGCTCAAGAGCGCTTTGTCGGACAAGCCGCAGCCAGCAACTGCCCTGCTTCTTGAAAACAGGATTCTTGCAACCGAGCGGTAGGTCGCGGACGGCCAGTTCGCGCCCTGCTACCCACCTGCATTCGATGCAGCAACTGAAAAGGAGGACGGCAGCAAAGAAATCAAAGCATGGAGACTTCCTGTAATTCAAAGATTCATATAACGGAGACATAGTTGTTTAGAAAAATAGCAAGCACATTTGCGCTGATGAGCCTGGGAGGGCTCGCACACGCACAATCATCTGTCCAGATCTACGGCATCATGGACACGGCCGTCGAAACCATGAACAACGTGGGCGCAACCCAATCCAGCCTCACACGCATGCCCAATCTGACGGGCAGCGTTCCATCACGCCTGGGCTTTCGCGGCCGCGAGGATCTGGGAGGCGGATTGAGCGCATCCTTCACGCTGGAGATGGGTATCGGCCCCGACAGCGGAGCTCTCAATCAGGGCGGTCGCGGTTTCGGCCGCCAGTCCT
>NZ_RSDT01000002.1:0-841459 GCF_004522605.1 Comamonas sp. A23 | reverse complement strand
AGTTTATGCCTGATGACCATAGCAAGTTGGTACCACTCCTTCCCATCCCGAACAGGACAGTGAAACGACTTTGCGCCGATGATAGTGCGGGTTCCCGTGTGAAAGTAGGTCATCGTCAGGCTCTTACAGTGAAAACCCCGTAGTCGAAAGATTACGGGGTTTTTTATTGGGCGCTTCAAAACGAGGAGCGGCTACCGCAGGCTGTCGCTGCATTACTGCTGCAAAAATACCGGAAACCCATAAAAAGAGAGCGCCTGGCGCTCTCTTTTTATTTCTGCATATTCGGGGCGTAGAAGCGCAGGATGCCGTTTTCATCCAGCCGCCGTGTCAGTTGCCGGCTGAACCAGAGATAGTGCAGATGGGCCAGAGCTTCGCCCATGGCGAAAGTCATCTGATGGGTGTCCAGTTGGCGTTTGAAGAGGATGGGAAGGATGTCGGCAGCGCTCAGCCCCTGTAGCTGCGAGGCTTGCATGATGTCGTTCAGACGTTCCTGATGATGGTCGAGCAACTGCTGGACACGGACATGCAATCCCGTGAATGGTTTGCCATGCGAGGGCAGAACATAGGTATTCTGTGGGAGCGCGAAGTAGCGCTTCAGCGATGTGAGAAACAGCTGCAGCGGGTTGGCTTCGGGCTCGGAAGAATGCACGCTGACATTGGCGGAAATACGGGGAAGCACCATGTCGCCGCTGATCAGTGTCTCGAGCTCGGCGCAGTAAAGCGCCATGTGCTCCGGGGCGTGACCATAGCCGGCAATGCACTGCCACGTGCGGCCGTTGATGTCTATCTCGTCGCCATCCATGATGCGGTGATAGATGTCGGGGATGGGGGCGACTAGCGAAGAGTAATAGCTGCCCCGGCCGCGCACATGGAGCAGAAATTCCTCATCTCTTTGTCCATGCAGGCTGTAGAAGTCCGCACCGGATTCGCCGCCGAAGCCGTCTCTGTCCTTCATGGCGACGCGGGCGACGTTGTAATCGGTGGCACTGATCCACAAGGGCGCATTCCATTGATGGCAGAGCCAGCCGGCCAGGCCGATATGGTCGGGGTGCATATGGGTGACGATGACACGCAAAATAGGCAGGTCTTCAAGCGCAGAGGCAAAAATCTGTTCCCATTGCTCGCGCGCCTCGGTGCGATTGACGCAGCAGTCGATGACCGTCCAGCCCTCGCGTACCTGCCCATGCAGATCGGTCTGGCGATCACGCAGCAGCCAGAGGTTGATGTGATCGAGGGCAAACGGCAAGGTCATGCGGATCCACTTGACGCCGGGTGCGACTTCCAGAGTCTGGGCAGGACCGGGCAAGGTATCGCCGAGCGGGTAATGAAGAGCGGATTCTTGGCTTGAGGTCATGGGGCGGTATTTCGTTTAGCATTGACGTTAACGTAAACGTCAGTTTTGTCAAAGCATTTTAGAGATCAAGCCGCCTCTGGCAGTCGCCTGTGCGATGCAAGACTTACAACCCCACAGAATCATGTCGACCATTTACACCATCAGTGACCTTGCCAAAGAGTTCGATCTCACGACCCGGGCCATCCGTTTTTATGAGGACATGGGCTTGCTGCAGCCGGAGCGCTCCGGCGCAGGCGGTCGCAATCGCGTGTACTCGTCCCGAGATCGCGCACGTCTGCGCCTGACCCTGCGGGCCAAGCGCCTGGGACTGTCGCTGTCGGAGGCCAAGGAAATCATCGACATGTATGACAGCCCGCGTGATACGGGCGTGCAACTGCGCAAGTTTCTCGATGTGCTGGCCATCCACCGCAAGCAGCTCGAAGCGCAGATGGCCGATCTGCAGGTGACTCTGGATGAGGTGCGAGAGCAGGAAAAAGAGGCTCGCACGCTATTGAAGAGGAGTGAGAGCAAAAATGGCGCATAATTGACGTTTACGTAAACGTCAATTGCAAAGCTTTGCTGGAGAGTTGCCATGTCTGTTGCAGGTGTCACCGAGTCTCTGGATTTTGTTCATCGAGTGAAGCAGAGCTTTGCGAAGCAAGGCGCCATGGCCACGATTGGCGCGGAGCTGAGCCTGGTGGAGCCAGGCGTTGTCGATATCTGTCTGGACTGGGCTCCAGGCCTGACGCAGCAGCATGGCTTTTTGCACGCCGGCATGGTATCCACCGCACTCGACTCGGCCTGCGGCTACGCGGGCCTGACGCTAATGTCGGCCGATGCGGCCGTGCTCACCATCGAATTCAAGATCAACCTGCTCGCTCCTGCCAAAGGCCAGCGCTTTCGCATGGAGGGCCGGGTCATCAAGCCCGGACGCACCATCACCGTATCCGAAGGCAAGGCGTTTGCCATTGACCAGGGAAAAGAGAAACTGATTGCCACAATGGGCTGCACTCTGATGTGTGTGCAGAACCGTGAAGGCATACAACACTGACAAGACGATTCGTCAGACCCATATCTACAGGAGACAACCATGAGCCTTGCCAATCTGCCCGGACTGAACTTCCAGCTCGGTGAAGACATCGATGCGCTGCGTGATGCGGTGCGTGAATTCGCACAGAGCGAGATTGCTCCGCGTGCGGCCGAGATTGATCGCAGCGACCAGTTCCCCATGGACGTGTGGCGCAAGTTCGGCGAGCTGGGCGTGCTCGGCATCACCGTGCCCGAGCAGTACGGCGGCGCCGATATGGGCTATCTGGCGCATATGGTGGCCATGGAGGAAATATCACGCGCCAGTGCCTCGGTGGGCCTGTCCTATGGCGCGCACAGCAATCTGTGTGTGAATCAGATCAATCGCAACGGCAGCGAGGCGCAGAAGGCCAAATACCTGCCCAAGCTCATCACTGGGGAGCATGTGGGCGCGCTGGCCATGAGCGAGCCCGGTGCCGGCTCCGACGTCATCAGCATGAAGCTCAAGGCCGAGGACAAGGGCGGCTACTACCTGCTCAACGGCAACAAGATGTGGATCACCAACGGGCCCGATGCCGACACCCTGGTGGTCTATGCCAAGACCGAGCCGGAGATGGGCGCTCGTGGAGTGACGGCCTTTCTGATCGAAAAGGGCATGAAGGGCTTCTCGATCGCGCAAAAGCTGGACAAGCTGGGCATGCGCGGCAGCCACACGGGCGAGCTGGTGTTCCAGGATGTGGAAGTGCCGGCTGAAAACATTCTTGGCGGCCTGAACATGGGCGCCAAGGTATTGATGAGCGGCCTGGACTATGAGCGCGCCGTCCTGACCGGCGGTCCTCTGGGCATCATGCAGTCCGTCATGGACAATGTCGTCCCCTATATCCACGACCGCAAGCAGTTCGGCCAGAGCATCGGCGAGTTCCAGCTGATCCAGGGCAAGGTGGCGGATATGTACACCGTGCTGCAAGCAGGCCGCTCTTTTGCCTATACGGTCGCTAAAAACCTGGATCTTCTGGGAACCGATCATGTGCGCCAGGTTCGCAAGGACTGCGCCAGCGTGATCTTGTGGTGCGCCGAGAAGGCCACCTGGATGGCCGGCGAGGGCGTGCAAATCTATGGCGGCAATGGGTATATCAACGAGTATCCGCTCGGTCGTCTGTGGCGAGATGCGAAACTCTACGAGATTGGCGCTGGCACTAGCGAAATTCGCCGCATGCTCATAGGCCGCGAGCTGTTTGCTGAAACCTGCTGAAAAAGCAGGAGCTGCGCCGTTCTTTCAACCACAAAAAGAAGGATAGCTTCATGACAACGACCTCCATCGAAGAACTGTTTGTCCACAACCGCCAATGGGCAGACCAGATGGAGCGTGATCGTCCTGGTTTCTTTACCGGACTGATGGCGCAGCAAAAGCCCAAATACATGTGGATCGGCTGCTCGGACAGCCGCGTGCCAGCCAACCAGATCACGGGTCTGGAGCCTGGCGAGGTGTTCGTGCACCGCAACGTGGCCAACGTGGTGGTGCCCAGCGATCTGAACTGCCTGTCCACCATCCAGTACTCGGTCGATCATCTGAAGATCGAGCACCTGATGGTGGTGGGCCACTATGGCTGCGGCGGCGTGTATGCGGCGCTCAATAATCTGCGTCTGGGTCTGGTGGACAACTGGACCCGCCATGTGCGCGACGTGCGCGACAAGCACATCAAGCTGCTGGAAGGCATCTCCACCCAGTTCCGCCACGATGTGCTGTGCGAACTCAACGCCATCGAGCAGGTGGTCAACGTGGCCCAGTCCACCGTGATGCAGGATGCCTGGGCCCGTGGCCAGAAGGTGACTCTGCACGGCTGGTGCTACAGCCTCAACAACGGCCACATCACCAACCTCGAAATGACCGTGCCTGGTGTGGGCGGTCTGGAGGATGTCTACAACAAGGCTGTCGAGAAGGTCGCTGCGCGCAAGCGCGACTGATCGCTGCCGCTGCGCAGTTGCAGTGCCCTCAAGCGGACTCAAGGCCTGTGTCGCTTGTTCCGTTTGAGAGTGCTGCTCACTTATCTGGAGCGACTGGCCCGCCATGTTTCCGCAACGACTGGACGCCCCCGAGGCCTATGCCATTGCGCAGGCCCTGATGCATGGCTACAACCAGCATTACCGCATGTTCAGTGCGGAAGCTGCCCGAGCCAAGCAGCGCTTCGAGACCATGGACTGGCCGGGCCAGCAGCAGGCTCAGCGTGAGCGCATAGAGTTCTACGACCGGCAGGTGCGTGCCTGCATCCAGAGGCTGGAAGAGGAGTTTGCCGCCAGCCTGCAGAGCATGGCTGTCTGGCAGCAGGTCAAGCTTCATTACATCGGCCTGATGGTCGATCATCTGCAGCCGGAGCTGGCCGAGACCTTCTTCAACTCGGTCACGACCAAGATTCTGCACCGCACCCACTTCCAGAACGACTTCATCTTCGTGCGTGCGGCTGTCAGCACCGAATACCTGGAAAATACCGCGCCGGGTGCCGTACCCATCTACCGCGCCTATTACCCCGGCAACCTCGCCCAGCTCGAAGGCACGCTGCAGACCCTGTTCGAGCAACTGCAGCTGCAATGCCGCTTCGAAGACCTGCAGCGCGACGTGCATCTGCTGGCCGAGCGCATACGCGAGAGGCTGGCGGGCCTGACGCTCAGGGCCAACTTCCAGCTCCAGGTGCTGTCCAGCCTGTTCTATCGCAACAAGGGGGCTTACCTGGTCGGCAAGATCATCACCGGCTATACCGAGCTGCCGCTGGCGATTCCCATCCTGCATGGAGAGCAGGAGCAGCTCATAGTGCATGCGGCCCTGTTCGGCGAGGACGACCTGCATGCGCTGTTCAGCTTTGCGCGCGCCTACTTCATGGTGGACATGGAAGTGCCCAGCGCCTATGTGAGCTTTCTGCGCAGCCTCATGCCGCGCAAGCCCAAGGCGGAAATCTATAACGCCCTGGGTCTGGCCAAGCAGGGCAAGACCCTGTTCTACCGCGACTTTCTGCATCATCTGCGCCATTCCAGTGATCAGCTGCGCATTGCGCCCGGCATCAAGGGTCTGGTCATGCTGGTGTTCGACCTGCCGAGCTTTCCCTATGTGTTCAAGCTCATCAAGGATCGTATCGCCAGCAGCAAGGATGTCTCGCGTCCCCAGGTCAAGGCCAAGTACCAGCTGGTCAAGAAGCATGATCGTGGCGGCCGCATGGCCGACACCATGGAGTACAGCCTGGTGGCTTTTCCCAAGGAGCGCTTCAGCGACGAGCTGCTGGCCGAGCTGCACGCTCAGGCCCCCGAGCAGATCGAGATCAGCGACCGTGATGGCGACGGGCAGATGGAGGTCATCATCAGCCACCTTTACATAGAGCGCCGTCTGGTGCCGCTGAACCTGTTCCTGATGGAGTGCCTGGCCGAGGCAGACACCAAGCCGGAGCGCCGCGCTGCCATGGAGAGGGCGATTCTCGAGTACGGCAATGCCATCAAGGATCTGGTCGCCACAAATATCTTTCCCGGCGACATGCTGTGGAAGAACTTCGGCGTCACGCGCGGCGGCAAGGTGGTGTTCTACGACTATGACGAGATCGAATATCTGACCGATTGCAATTTCCGCGAGGTGCCGCAGCCGCGAACCGAGGAAGAGGAGATGTCGGGCGACATCTGGTACTCGGTCGGCCCCAGGGATGTCTTCCCCGAGACCTTCGGGCCTTTTCTGCTGGGCCATCCGGCTGTGCGCGACATCTTCATGCGCCATCACGCCGACCTGCTGGAGGCCGAGTTCTGGCGCGGCCACCAGAGCCGTATCCGTGACGGTCATTTTCTGGACGTGTTTCCCTACGAGCGCAGCCGCTTTCTGCATGCTGGCGACGCAGGCCTGGACACGCAGCGTTTCGAGATTCCCGCCAATAGCCTCGCTTGAAGAGGCAGATCACATCCATCCATTTTTCAAGGAGACAAACCATGCATCAGGATCCCGTAGTCATCGTCAGCGCTGCCCGCACTCCCATGGGCGCGTTCCAGGGCGACTTTTCCGATCTGGCCGCCCATGATCTGGGCGGAGCAGCCATCAAGGCGGCAGTCGAGCGCGCCGGCATCCAGCCCGAGCTGGTGGAGGAGGTGCTGTTCGGCAACTGCCTGATGGCCGGCCAGGGCCAGGCTCCGGCTCGTCAGGCCGGCTTCAAGGGCGGCCTGCCGCAAAGCACAGGCGCCGTGACCCTATCCAAGATGTGCGGCGCCGGCATGGAAGCCACCATCCTGGCGCACGACCAGCTCATTGCCGGCAGCCGCGAGGTGATGATTGCCGGCGGCATGGAGAGCATGACCAACGCGCCCTATCTGCTCAAGAAGGGGCGTGGCGGCTATCGCATGGGGCACGACAAGATCTTCGATCACATGATGCTCGACGGTCTGGAGGACGCCTATGAGGCGGGCCGCTCCATGGGCACTTTCGGAGAGGACTGCGCCGCCAAATACCAGTTCACGCGTGAAGCGCAGGACGCGTTTGCCATTGCCAGCGTGCAGCGCGCCCAGGCCGCCGCGCAAAGCGGTGCCTTTGATGCCGAAATCACTCCCGTCACCGTCAAGACCCGCAAGGGCGACGTGACCGTCAGCCTTGACGAAGGCCCGGCCAAGGCCAAGCTGGACAAGATCTCCAGCCTCAAGCCTGCGTTCAAGAAGGACGGCACCATCACGGCGGCGTCGAGCTCCAGCATCAACGACGGCGCTGCCGCCATGGTGCTGATGCGCGAGTCCACGGCCAAGCAGCTGGGCTGCAAGCCGCTGGCGCGCATCGTCTCGCACGCGACCTTTGCACAGGCCCCCGAGTGGTTCACTACCGCGCCCGTGGGCGCCACCGAAAAGGCGCTCAAGAAGGCTGGCTGGGCCGTGGAGGATGTGGACCTGTGGGAAATCAATGAAGCCTTTGCCGTGGTGCCCATGGCGCTGATGGCCGATCTCAAGGTCTCGCATGACAAGGTCAACGTGAATGGCGGTGCCTGTGCTCTCGGACACCCGATTGGCGCCAGCGGTGCGCGCATTCTGGTCACCCTGCTGCACGCGCTCAAGACACGCGGCAAGAAGAAGGGCCTGGCCACGCTGTGCATCGGTGGCGGTGAGGCCACGGCCATGGCAATTGAGCTGATCTGACGCCATTTGCTCAGAACCGTCACCGGTTTGCTCTACAGTGAACGCATGTTCAACGGATTGCACGCATTCGCGCTGAATGTGTGCAGCTCACATTGCGGAAATCATTCATGAGCGCAGACATTCACCACGACGAGAGCGAGACCATCAAGCCGCTGGAGCCGCAGCAGATTGATGCTTTCTGGGGCGATTTTTCCAACCAGCTGAGCCAGCTGGAGGAGCTCGATCGCCATGAGTTTGTGGAAAGCTCCAATGAGTTGCTGCACCAATATGCGCCGGGCCTGAGTCTGGAGCTGGAAGGCAAGCTCGGGGAGGCCGGCTCCCGTCTGGTGATCTCGGCCCATGGCAACACGGCGCAGTTCGAGAATGCCCAGGCACTGGTGCGCCAGGCGCCGCGTTTCGAGCATTACAGCGTGCAGGCGTTTCGCAGCCGCGCGCTGGGCAGCAACTTCGGCATGCGCATGGACGGCTTCGAGCTGGCCTGCTCCGATATCCGGGTGGGCTATTACGATGCGGGAGGCATCATAGGCCTCAAGCTCTCGTTCGAGAAGCCCATTGCCAGGGACATGGCCGAGCATGCACAGCACATGGCTTTCATCATGCTGGACCATGTGCTGGGCGAGTGGGATTTTTCCGTACGCGTGGGTCCGGTGGAGTTTGCCTCCGAGGCTGCGGCCGATGTCTACGGCTCCGCTCTGCTGTCGGAGTTTCCGCCGCTGTTCGATGGCTTCATCCGCCAGCAACTGGGCCGCAGCTATGAATTCCCCCAGGAAGACAGCGACCGCTGGCTCTCGCTCGAAGTGCGCGCACAGGATGCCGACGAAGATGCACCGCCCGACATCCTGACCTTCCACGACGGTGCCAATGCCGTGGCCACGCGCGCCGATCTGTCGCATTTCATGGAATGGCGCTTCAGCTTCTCGAGCCAGCAAGAGCTGGACGGCGTGCGCGACGCCCAGGATGCGCTGGATGAACAACTCAGCCGTGAACAGCGCGGCATTCTTGCCTTCTCGCGCGTGGAAAACATGAGTGCCCGCGTGGCCACCTACTATGTGGAAGATCCGGCCCATGCGGTGCAACTGGCCGCACAGCTGGGCAGACAACATGTGCCCGAGCTGGAGGGCGAACTCAGCGTGAGCTTCGACCCTTCCTGGAACGAGTTCCTGTCACTGTATGCCGCCATCCACCGCAACGACCGTCCCGAGGAGGTCCTGGCTTCATGATCACTTCGCGCGAACAACTGCTGCAGTTGTACGAGCCTCCTGCCGAGCGGGCGCTGCTCAAGCAGCAGTGGGAGCTGGATCGGCACTGCCTGCGCTTTATCGCGCTGTCGCCGTTTCTGGTCATGGCCACCGGCGGTGCGGGCGGCACCTTGCTCGATGCTTCGCCACGAGGCGGCAAGCCTGGCTTCGTCAAGGCACCGGACGCCAATACCTTGCTCATTCCCGATGCGGGCGGCAACAACCGGCTGGACAGCCTGAGCAATCTGCTCGACGACCCGCGCCTGGGTTTGCTGTTCTTTGTGCCGGGCTTCGACGAAACCCTGCGCGTCAACGGCACGGCCCAGCTGCGTGACGAGGCGCATTACACGGCCTTGTTTGCCAGCGATCATTTCCGCCCCAAGCTGGTGATCGAAGTCCATGTGCAGGAGGCCTATCTGCACTGTGCCAAGGCGCTGATGCGCTCGCGCCTGTGGAGCGAGGAGGCCAGGGTGGCGCGCAACGTCATGCCCACGCTCAATCAGATCATCCATGCCCAAATGGGACTGACCGCCCAGCCTGAATCGCAGGAAAGCATGGTGGCCCGCTATGGCGCCATGATTGCCGCTGAGCAGATCAAGAAAAATTGATAGCTTACAGCGCTTGTCATGAAAGGATTTTCGATGGAAAACGTTTTGAAACACACCATGCACAGGCGCAAACAGCTATGGCTTTGATACTGATTCTTGGCGCATCACGCGGCCTGGGCCGAGCCCTGGCCGAGGCCTATCTGGCACAGGGCCACCAGGTGATTGCCACCGTGCGCAAGGCTGAAGACATGGTCGACCTGCAGGCACGCGGCGCCCGGGTGCTGCAGGTCGATCTGGCAGATCCCGCCAGCGTCAGCGGCCTGGCCTGGCAGCTCGACGGGGCCAGCATTGATGTCGCGCTGTACGTGGCCGGTGTCTGGGACGGTCATGACGCAGGCGTGCCGCCTACCCAGCAGCAGTTCGACCTGGTGATGCACAGCAATGTGCTGGGCTTTATGCAGGCCCTGCCGCAGATTGCTCCCATGGTGCAGGAGGCTGGCGGCGTGATCGGCGCCTTCTCCAGCGGCATGTCCCTGCTGGCCGATGCGGACGAGAGCGCCTGGCTGTACCGCGTCAGCAAGGCTGCGCTCAATATGGCCGTGGTCTCGGCCTGCCGCCAATGGCCGGGGCTGACGCTGCTGGCGCTGGACCCGGGCTGGGTGCAGACCGAGATGGGCGGCGCTGCGGCCCCGCTGTCGGTGGCTCAAAGCGTGCAGGGACTGATGCAGGCCCTGGCGCAGGTCAAGCCCGAAGACCGTGGTCAGCTGCTGCGCCACGACGGCAGATACATCAAGCTTCTAGACGCCTAGCCCAGGCTGAACAACGGGCATATAGCTATAAATATCGGAGACAACATGCTGCTGAATCAGGACCAGGAAATGATCCGCGACGCTTTGCGCGATTTTGTGCGCGAGCAGATCACACCCCATGCCGCGCGCTGGGACAAGGAACACGAGTTCCCCAAGGACGTGCACCAGGGGCTGGCCGCGCTCGGTGCCTATGGCATCTGCGTGCCCGAGGAGCTCGGCGGTGCGGGCCTGGACTATGTGAGCCTGGCGCTGGTGCTCGAGGAAATCGCCGCTGGCGATGGTGGCACCAGCACCGTCATCAGCGTGACCAATTGCCCGGTCAATGCCATCCTCATGAAGTACGGCAATGCCAGCCAGCAGGAGCAATGGCTGCGTCCGCTGGCACAGGGTCAGATGCTGGGTGCTTTCTGCCTGACCGAGCCCCATGTGGGCAGCGATGCCTCGGCGCTGCGTACCACGGCCGTGCGCGATGGCGGCGACTACGTCATCAACGGCGTCAAGCAGTTCATCACCAGTGGCAAGAATGGCGATGTAGCCATCGTCATCGCCGTCACCGACAAGACGGCGGGCAAGAAGGGCATGAGTGCCTTCATCGTGCCCACCGGCAACCCCGGCTACCAGGTGGCACGTCTCGAAGACAAGCTGGGCCAGCACAGCAGCGATACGGCGCAGATCAATTTCGAGAACTGCCGCATTCCCGCCGCGAACCTGATCGGGGCCGAGGGCGAGGGCTACAAGATTGCACTTTCCGCACTGGAGGGCGGGCGTATCGGCATTGCCGCGCAAAGCGTGGGCATGGCACGTGCGGCCTTTGAATGCGCGCTGCAATACAGCAAGGAACGCGAGAGCTTTGGTCAGCCCATCTTCAACCATCAGGCCGTGGGCTTCAGGCTTGCCGAATGCGCGACGCAGATCGAAGCGGCACGGCAACTGATCTGGCATGCCGCCAGCCTGCGTGATGCGGGTCTTCCCTGCCTCAAGGAAGCCGCCATGGCCAAGCTCTTTGCCAGCGAGATGGCCGAGCGCGTATGCAGCGCCGCCATCCAGACCCTGGGCGGCTATGGCGTGGTGAGCGACTTTCCCGTGGAGCGCATCTATCGTGATGTGCGCGTATGCCAGATCTACGAAGGCACCAGCGATGTGCAGAAGATATTGATCCAGCGGGCGCTGGCCTGATCTACGCCTGGCGGCAAAAGCCCGCCGTTGTCAACTGCCGTGTACGAGGCTGTGGCACATCAGGGGACGGGCCGGTTGCCGATGTCACAAGGCCTGCTTAGGATGTGCTCAGTGTGGGGAGTTCCCCCAGGGGTTTCAACCATTTGCAGCAGGAGTCCGGCATGCCTTTTGCCCAGGTCAATGGTCAGAATATCTACTACGAGGACACGGGAGGGCGTGGCCCGGCCATTGTGTTCTCGCACGGCCTGCTCATGGATCACACCATGTTCGAGCCGCAGATACAGGCTTTGCAGGGGCAGTATCGCTGCATCAGCTGGGACGAGCGCGGTCACGGGCAGACTGCAGATCCCGAGCATTGCGAAGCGTTCAGCTACTATGACTCGGCCGACGATCTGGCGGCCTTGCTCAAATATCTGGGTGTGGAAAAAGCGGTGCTGGTGGGCATGTCGCAAGGCGGCTATCTGTCGCTGCGCTGCGCGCTGATTCACCCCGATGTCGTGGGCGCGCTGGTGCTGATAGACACCCAGGCCATGCTGGAAGACCCCGAGCAGATGCCCCACCACGAGGCGCTGCTCAAGGCCTGGATGGAGCATGGGCTGTCGGATGACATGGCCACCATCGTGGAGCACACGATTCTGGGTCAGGGCTGGCCCGGGGCTGCGCAGTGGCGCGCCAAATGGAAACAGGCCTCGCCGATCAACCTGGGGCAGAGCTTTGCGACGCTGGCGCTGCGCGATGACATCAGTCCGCGCCTGGCCGAAATCAAGGTGCCTGCGCTGGTGATTCATGGCGACAAGGATGCGGCCATCGGCGTGGAGCGTGCGCGGGCCATGTTCAAGGGCCTGCCCCAGGCCCAGTGGGTGGATGTGGCAGGCGCAGGCCATGCGGCCAATCTCACACACCCGGAGCCGGTGAATGCGGCCATCAGGCAGTTTCTGAACGGCCTGCACTGAGAACCTAAATACGTTCTGAGGCTCTCAGGCCTCTCCGAGTTCGGCCATGCTGCGCTTGCGCAGCACCACGGTGATCTGGCCGTTGGTCTCGATCGTGGCGCGCTCCACCTCATGCGCGTTGAGGCAGCCATTGGAGCGCAGGGCTGCCGCGAGGTCTTCGGCAGTGATCTGCTCCTGCGTCATCAGACTGGGTTGCACAATGCCCTGGTGAATCAGGACCTTGGGTTTGCCATTGACCAGTTTGCGCAGCCCGGCAAAGCGGTAGCTCAGGTGGGAGAGCAGCGCATGGCAGGCCAGCAGCGTGCCGGCACTGATCAGGCCGCCGATCAGCGAGTTGTCGCCCGCATTCATGGAGTTCTGTACTGCGTTGGAAAGAATCAGCAGCAGCACCAGGTCGAAAGGTGCGTACTGGCCGGTCTGGCGCCTGCCGGTCAGACGCAGAAACACCAGCAGAAACAGGTAGACGCTAACACCGCGAATCACGAACTCCCACCAGGGAGCAGCCATGGAGAACATAGGCAAACCTTTGAACAGCAAGCTTTGGACTGCCGCTACTGTGCTCTGAGGCAAACGACTGCGCAAGCCGGCTTGCTCGTTGTTCGACTTGGCCGACAATGCAGCATTGCCAATCAAGACTGCCAAAGTTGTGAAAGAAGCCGAGAACAAGCGGGACTGTCCCTGTGGACGCAAGAATGCCAAGGGGCGGCTGCTGGCCTATGCCGATTGCTGTGGCCGCTACATCGATCACTGGGATGCCCGGCCCGCTCCCGATGCCGAGGCGCTGATGCGCTCGCGCTACACGGCCTTCGTGTCTGAGAATCAGGAATATTTGCAAGCCACCTGGCATGCCAGCCAGCGCCCGTCGCAGCTGGATTTCGATGCAGCCACCAAATGGCTGGGGCTGGATGTGAAGCAGTTTCAGTTGACCGGCGATGCTTCTGCGGAGGTCGAATTCGTCGCCCGCTATCGTCTGGCGGGTCGTGCCGTGCGCCTGCATGAGCGCAGCCGCTTTGTGCTCGAGGGTGGGCGCTGGTTCTACGTCGATGGCGACCAATTCTGAAGTCGATTCGGCGCAGTTGACCCGGCTGCAGGCCTGGTTGCGCCTGTTGCAGTCCCTGGCTTCGCGTGGCTCCTCCGAAATCGCCGCATTGCTGATTCCCGCCCTGCTGCTGTGGGTCAGTACCCGCAACAGCCCTGCCGTCAGCGCGGGGCTGGCCTGGTGGTGGGGGCTGATGATCGTCATGGCACTGGGCTTTCTGCTGTTCCGCCGCAGCCTGCATCGTCAGTGGCGGTCGGCGCGCGATTGGGAGCCATCGCGACTGCAGGCGGCATTGACGACCTGGCAGCGACAGCTGGCGCTGGCCGCACTGATCAACGGCCTGCTTTGGGTCAGCGTGCTGGCCTTTACCTGGGGCGAAAGCCATAGTGAGCTGCGTCTGCTGATCTATCTGGTGCTGCTGGGCGTGATGGCATCGGCTGCCACTTTTCTGGCGCCCGTACTGCAGGTATTTGCCGCCTTCATGGCGGGTATTTACTTGCCCATGTTGCTGTGCACGCTGCATTACTTTCCGAAAAAAGGCCCTTATCTGTTGCCGCTGCTGCTGCTGTACGGCGCCATACTTGCACGCCACGCCTGGGGCGCGAGGCGCTTCGTGCAGCAGCAGATGGCGCACGAGCTGGAGCGTCAGGCACTGGCGGAGCGCTATCGCGAGGCCAAGGAGCAGGCCGAGAATGCGCTGGCCGAGAAAAACTGGTTCATCTCCGCCGCCAGCCATGATCTGCGGCAACCCTTGCATGCCATGGGCCTGATGCTGCAAGCCGCCCATCAGCGCAATCAGGATGATGAGCTGGCACAACTGCTGCAGGAAATGCAGGCCTGCACGCGCGATCTGGGCTCCATGTTCAACGACCTGATGGATCTGTCGCGACTTGAGGGCGACAGCTTCGCGCCGCAATGGCAGGCGGTATCCCTGAGTGCGGTGCTGGACGAGGCTCGGCGCCTGTTCTCGCGCGAGGCAGCGCAGCGCGGTCTGCGTCTGCGCGTGAGGCAGCCGGCTCATATGCCGGCGCTGTGCACGGATGCGGTGCTGTTGCGGCAGATGGTTTTCAATCTGCTGCAAAACGCGCTGCGCTACACCGACCAGGGCGGGGTGCTGCTGGCGCTGCGGCACAGGCAGGGGCGCTGGCTTTTGCAGGTGTGGGACAGCGGCTGCGGCATGAGCGAGCAGGAATGCGCACAGGTCTTCATGCGTCACTATCGCAGCCCTGCGCGCCAGCAGCGCGATGCCAGGGATGGCGTGCCGGCTCCATTGCGCGGGCGTGGCCTGGGCTTGTCCGTGGTGGCGCTGGCGGCGCAGCGGCTGGGCGTGGAATGCGGGGTTCAGTCGCTGCCGGGCAAGGGTTCATGTTTCTGGCTGCGCTGGCCGCAGGATGCCGAGCAGTGGCAGACCTCGTCTGTGCTGCCGGCACCGCCGATATCGACTGGGCCGCAGTGGTTTGCCCCTTTGCAGGGGCACTGCCTGGTCGTGGAAAACGATGCGCAGCTGGCCCCGGTGCTGGTGCAGATTTTGCAGAGCTGGGGTGTGCAGGTGCAAAGAGCGCGCAGCTTGCTTGAGGCGCAGCAACTGCTGGCCGATGGACTGCGGCCAGACTTTGTACTGTGCGACCAGCGATTGAAGGATGGCGCAAGCGGGCTTGAGTGTTTGATGCAGCTGCTGGAGGAGCATCCGCAAGCCAGCGGTGCTTTGATGAGCGGCGATGAGGAGATGCTGGAGCAGGTCCAGGATCAGGGCTATCTGGCTCTGGCGACCCCGCTGCAGCCCGACCAGCTGCATGCCGTGCTGGCGCGCTGTATGACGATCCGTCAGCCTTAGTCCAAGTCGACCTCGATGCCTCGCATGCGCGTGATCAGCGCCACGCGGTTGCTGGCGCCCAGGCGCTGCAGCAGGGCGGTGACATGTTCCTTGACCGTGTATTCGGACAGGTTCAGCGCCTGTGCAATGGCGCGATTGGGCTTGCCCTGCAGCAACAGGCTCAGAACCTGAGCCTGGCGCGCAGTGATGCCGAGCTCTCTGGCGCTCATGTGCAGGATGCTGCCCGCAGTTGGAGCCGGAGGGGCGGTGGGGATGGGAGGCAGGGCCTCAAACCAGGTGCGACCGGCCAGCAGGGCTTGCACTGCTGCCTGAAATTCGTGAGACGGGCTGCTTTTGTGCACAAAGCCATGCACACCTGCGGCTGCGGCCTTGCTGGCGATGGCCGGGTGCTTGTCGCCGCTGGTCACCAGAATGCGTGTGCCAGGAGCCAAGGCCAGGATGCTGTGCACGAATTCCAGTGATGCGCCGTCCTCCAGCCAGAAGTCCATCACGGTGATAACGGGCTCACCCAGCGCAGCAATCATTGCCAGAGCCTCATTGCCGTGTGCCGCACAGCGCACACGCTGCACGCCGGCGCTGGTCATCAGCACATGGGCTGCACCCTCCGCGACTAGCGGGTGATCATCCACCACCAGCGCATAGGGCTGTGCGCTCAGTTGAGTGGTGCTCAGGATTTGCAGTAGATCGGGCATGAGCGTTCCTTTGGGGCTTGGTAACAAAGACCCCTCCTCGGTAGGGAGTGATCTGCTCGCAAGCCTTCTGACAATGTCTGTAAGACGACGCTGCTTGTTATCTCAGTGTCGGGATATGGACATTTTCAACCAACATCAAGACCGAGGAGCAAGCCCGTGCCATCTCTTATGCAAATCACCCGTAGAACTGCAGCCTTGCTGCTGATTTCCACCCTGGCCGCCTGTGGCGGCGGAGGAGATGGCGGCAGCGGTGGCAACACTGGCGGAGGCGGTGGCTCCGAAGGCGGCGGAGGCAATACGGGTGGCGGCAACGGTGGTGGCACCGGCAATCAGGCCGTCACGGGAACCTACAAGATGGGCGGCCAGACGGCAACCAGCCATGCGCAGATGCTCGAAGCCGCCAACAGCATGGGGGCCGACGGCTATGCGCTGTTCAGCTCCCTGGCGGGCTCGGTCGGTCCGACCGGTGCGGAGATCGGCGACTTCTACCTCACGGATACCGCGCATGCCGGGCGCAAGTTCAGCTATGTCAATCCCGCGGCGCAGCCATCGCGCACCGCCTTTCTGGCTCAGCTGAACCAACAGGGCAGCAGCGGCTATATGTACAAATCCGATGCGGTGTTCGGCGATGTCGGCGACATCCGCAGCGTCTATGTCAAGGACAACAGCCGCAGCGACCAGTTCAGCTACAGAACGGTGACGCCCGTGGCCACGACCGCCGAAGCCTTTGCCGCGGAGCTCAACGGACAGGGGGCCGAAGGCTATCGCTATCTGGGTCCCCAGATCGTCAACAACGAGCTGTTCAGCCTGTATGCCAAGCGCAATGACAGCGTCACCTATACCTATCAGGTCGACAAGCTCGGCAGCGCATCCTCGGCCGCCGATGCTGCAGAAATGAGAACGCGCCTGGCCCAGAAGGGTGCGGACGGCTGGTTCATCCGCGGCACGCAGGGGCTGGGCAGCGACCCGATGAATATGAACTATGTGGATGTCTTCGAGAAAAGCTCGGCACAGAATGGCGCCATTGAGTATCTGGTCGAGGCCTCGGCAAGCAGTGACTCGCTCACAACCCAGCTGAGCAATATGAATGCCAATGCAGCCAACGGCTTCTTCTATTTCAGCGGCATCATGACTGCCGACAACAAGACCAGCACCATCTACGCCAAGAACAGCGCGTGGATGATCAATCCGCTGGCCGGAGTGACCTTCCCCTGAACTCGAAAAGGGCGTGAGCGCATAATCACGCCCTCTGTTTCTTGATACTAGGCGCCGTTGGGCGCCTTTTTTGCATCCGACGATGCGCTGGTAATGCTTCCATGACTGCTTTTGACGCTGTGCTTTTCGACTGTGATGGTGTGCTGGTGGACAGCGAATCCATCACCAATCGTGTGCTGTGCACCATGCTCAACGAATCCGGCTGGGTCATCAGCCAGGAGCAGTGCACGCGCGACTTCATCGGCAAGACGGTGCGCAGCCAGGCGGCCGTGATCGAGGCCCATACCGGCAAACCGCTGACCGATGCCTGGATGGCCGAGTTCTACGAGCGCCGCAATGCCGCCCTGCGTGCCGAGCTGGTGGCCATCGATGGCGCGCTGGACGCGGTCAGGCGGATTCATGCGCTGTGCAACGGGCGCATTGCCTGCGCCTCGGGGGCGGACCGTGCCAAGGTGGAGATGCAGCTCGCCAAGGTGGGCATGGCGCCCTACTTCGAAGGGCATGTCTACAGCGGCCATGAAATGCCGCGCAGCAAGCCCTTCCCCGATGTGTATCTGGCAGCGGCCGAAGCGCTGAAGGCCGATCCTGCCAGGTGCCTGGTGATCGAGGACACCATGACCGGCGTGCAGGCCGGCGTGGCCGCCGGTGCCACCGTCTGGGGTTATTTCCCGGCCGATCAGGGTCATGCCTCGGCAGAGCAACTGCTCGAGGCTGGCGCAGCCTGCGTGTTCGGCGACATGGGGGATCTGCCCGCCATGTTCGAGGCCGTGCGCAGGAGTGCCGCCAGCGCTTCGACCGGCGAAGACGACGAGCACGACCTGCGCTAAAGTGCGCTCAGTCCCAGATCGACAGCGCCTCGCGCAGCCGTTTCACTGGCTGATCGTCGATCACGCTGTTGTGCAGCAGGATCACGCGCCGTACGGGCCAGCTTTCGACCCGCTTCACCCAGCTGCGCACGGCGGCTCTGTCCCTGACCAGCAGGCGCACGGTGCGCGGCACGGTCAGGCGCTCATGTCCGCCCGTCAGACCCAGATACATGCGTACCGGCAGGCTGAGCGGTCCCTGCCAGTATTGCAGCACGTCGGTGGCGATGAGGCTGCCGCTGGCCGGGTGGAACCACAGCGTCTCATCGAGCATGGGAATGCCGTCCAGCCGCAGGCATTGCAGCTCGCCTGCCCAGGGTGCTTCGGAGTCCGGAGGCAAGGGCTCCAGCAGCGGCAGATCAGGGCGCTTGCGCAGCACGCCCTGTGTGCCATAGATCCTGGCCTGTGGATAAAGCCTGGCCAGCTTGCCCACGAACAAATGGTGCATGGCGCTGGGTGCGATTATGTGTTGCAGCGGTCCCAGGGCGTCGAGCGCAGCTTTCTGCCCGCCTGTCAGCGGCACTGCAGAGTGCGAGAACAGGCTGCCGTCGGCCAGCCGGATCACCGTCATGCGTGTGCTGACCTTCAGCCCTGCATTGCTGAAGTGATAGCTGAGTGCCCATACCCCATCAGCGATTGCCTGCCAGTTTTCTGAGGATTCCTGCATGGAGAGCTCCTTGCGTCAGGCGGCGCGCTGGCCGGCGGTTTTGCGGAATTCCGAAGGGGAGAGCCCTGTCCAGAGGCGAAAGGCGCGGATAAAGCTTTTGTCGTTGAGAAAGCCGCAGGCCTGGGCCACGCGCTTGATGGGGCGGCTGGTGCGCAGCAGCAGCGCAATCGCGCGTTCACGCCGGATATCGTCCTTGAGGGCCTGCAGCGAAATACCTTCTTCCTTGAGCTGGCGGTGCAGGCTGCGCTGTGACAGATGCAGCTGGCGGGACAGTGTTTCAGCCGTCTGCTGCTCCTCCCCGCTGGCGGCCAGCAGATGGCGCACGCGCTGCACCAGAGTCTTCTCGCGCTGGTAGGGGCGCACCTGGATCGGCAAGGCGCGCTGCAGCATCCGGTTGAGGGCCGCCTCGTCGCGCGCCAGCGGTGCCTGCAGCCAGCGTGCTTCAAACTGCAGACTGGCGACGGGGGCATCAAAAGCGATGCTGCCCGGTGCGAACAGCACCTTGTAGACATCGGCATGCGCGGGCTCGGAAAACGGAAAGCTGGCATGCAGCAGGCTGATCGGTTCGTTGATCAACCAGCTGGCAAAGCCGTGGATATTGCGCAGCACCGATACCATGCAGAACTCGCGCATGCTTTCCAGCGGGCGGCTTTCATGCAGGGTGAGGGTGGCAATGCCGGCCTGCTCGCTGAGCTGAAGCTGTATGTCCTGCGCAATCAGTCCGTGATGGCGGCACCAGCGCGCCAGCGCCAGGCCCAGTTGCGGTGCGCTGATGCTGGCGCGGGCCAGCATGCCGTAGCTGCCCCAGGGCAGGCGGCGCTCGAACCAGCCCAAGGCTTCATCGTCCAGCTCGCGCATGGCTGCGTCGGATAGAGCCTCCATCTGCAGGGCCGTGATGCGCTCATTGGCATCGTTAATCAGATCTGGCGGGATTTGTGCCTTTTCCAGAGCACCTAGCGCTGACATCTGCCTGGCTTCATAAGCGCGGACAATGGCTTTTACAAACGCCATGGGGGTAATTGCCGGGTGCGATTTGAGCACGGAGCTGGCATGGTGCGGTAGAGGAGTCTTGACCAGAGAGGGGGTGAGCATTTGGCAATTATTGCAACCTTTGTGACCTCTTCTGGACAGGGCTTGCCCTTATTCTGAGGTGCAGAAAACGGTGCTGAATGGACGCCGTGCAGCCAGTTCGCAGGTGGCTGCCGGCACGCAAGGAGACACAAGACCATGCCATCGCAAGTGAACGCGCTGACCGCCAGCTATGCCAAGGGGGGCACGGATGTGCCGCTGATCGAGCAGACGATTGGCGATTTTTTTGCTGCAATGGCACAGCGCCAGGGCTCGCGTGACGCGCTGGTCAGCCGTCATCAGGGCCTGCGCTACAGCTATGCCCAGCTGCATATGGCTGCGCGCCAGCTGGCCAGTGCGCTGCTGTCGCAAGGGCTGGTCAAGGGCGACAGGGTGGGTATCTGGAGCCATAACAACGCCGAGTGGGTGCTGATGCAGCTGGCAACGGCGCAGGTGGGACTGGTGCTGGTCAATATCAACCCGGCCTACCGCACCTCTGAAGTCGAATACGCGCTCAACAAGGTGGGCTGCAAGGCGCTGGTGTCCATGCCGCGATTCAAGACCAGCGACTATCTGGGCATGCTGCGCGAGCTGGCGCCCGAGTTGGCGAGCTGCGCGCCAGGCCAGCTGCAATCCAAACGCCTGCCGGCCTTGCGCACCGTGGTGTGGATTGACGCAGCCGGCTCAGGTGCGGCCGGCCCAGGTGCGGCGGATCTGGACGCCGAACAGCCCGGCATGCTGCGCTTTTCGCAGTTGATGGCACAAGGAACCAGTGCGGATGAGCGCATTGATGCGATTGCGGCCACGCTCAGCAACCGCGACCCCATCAATATCCAGTTCACGAGCGGCACCACGGGCTTCCCCAAGGGCGCGACGCTGACGCACCGCAACATCCTCAACAATGGCTTTTTCATTGGTGAATGCATGCGCCTCACGCCCGAGGACCGACTGTGCATTCCCGTGCCCCTGTATCACTGCTTCGGCATGGTGCTGGGCAATCTGGCCTGCTTCACCCATGGCTCGACCATCGTCTATCCCAATGATGGCTTTGACCCCATCACCGTGCTGGAGGCAGTGCAGGCCGAGAAATGCACGGGTCTGCACGGCGTGCCCACCATGTTCATTGCCGAGCTCGACCATCCGCGCTTTGCCGAGTTCGATCTGTCCACTCTGCGCACCGGCATCATGGCCGGCTCGCCCTGTCCCATCGAGGTGATGAAGCGCGTGGTGCGCGACATGCATCTGAGCGAAATCACCATCGCCTACGGCATGACGGAAACCAGCCCCGTGAGCTGCCAGAGCGATGCCGACACGCCTCTGGAAAAGCGCGTGGCCACCGTGGGCAAGGTGCAGCCGCATCTGGAGGTGAAGGTCGTGGACCCGTCCACGGGCGAGATCATGCCGCCGGGCCAGTCGGGCGAGCTGTGCACGCGTGGCTATTCCGTCATGCACGGTTACTGGGAAGACGAGGCCAGAACCCGCGAGGCCATCGATGCCGAGCAGTGGATGCACACCGGCGATCTGGCGACCATGGATGGCGAAGGCTATGTGAATATCGTGGGCCGCATCAAGGACATGGTGATCCGTGGCGGCGAGAACATCTACCCGCGTGAAATCGAGGAATTCCTCTATCGCCACCCCAACGTGCAGGACGTGCAGGTGGTGGGCGTGCCCGATGTGCGCTATGGCGAGGAGCTGTGTGCCTGGATCATTGTCAAGCCCGGCCTGGAACTCGGCGAAGATGAGATCCGTGAGTTCTGCAAGGGGCAGATTGCGCACTACAAGGTGCCGCGCTATATCCGCTTTGTCCAGGCCTTCCCGATGACGGTGACGGGAAAGATCCAGAAGTTCAGGATTCGCGACGAGATGATCGAGTTGCTGGATCTGCGCGTGATCAAGACAGCCTGAATGCCATGTTGAACCATGCCTGCACCCCCTGCCAAAAGCCCCGCATCTGCGGGGCTTGGGAAGAGGCATGTTCAGTGCTGGTGGGCGCTGGTTTCGCTCTTGGGAAGGCCGGCGGCGCGGCGTGCGACAGCGAGGCGCTTGCGCATGGCGATTTCCTGCATGTCCAGCTCGCTGACCAGACTGCGCAGCGATTCGTCGTTGATGCGGTGGGCCTGTCTTTCGGCGTAGTAAAAGTCCCGCTCGGCATGAATGCACTCGATGCGGGTTTCGATCTCCATCACATAGCGCAGCTTGCGCTGGCGCACGACTTCGGGCGCTTCGCGCAGCAGTTCTATGCTTTGCGCGGCGCCGCTGCCGTCGTCCAGCAACTGGATGCGGTTGCGGTATTCCTGGGTCAGGTGGCCGTTGACCTCCTGGCGCATCGCCACCCATTCGGGGTCGCGGCGCAGCACTTCCTCCTCGCTCAGCGTGAGCTTGGCCATGGCCGCCATGCAGGCCTGTTCGCGGGCCAGGCGCTCCTCACGCACGGTGGGCGACTCTTCGTGCGGGGGCAGATGGCGCAGCACGATGGGAAGGCCCACGGCGCCGATCACCAGCGTGAACAAAATCGTGCCGGTGGCGAGAAAGACCAGCATGTCGCGACCCGGGAAGGGCTGGCCATTGTTCAGCAGCATGGGCACGGACAGCGCGCCGGCCAGCGTGACCGCACCGCGAATGCCGGCCAGCGTGGTGGCCAGATTCAGCAGTGGCGAGGGACGCTCGGACATCTTGCCCTGCCGGTGGGCGCGCAGCAGCGAGCCATGCACACCCAGCACCAGCCAGATCCAGCGCATCAGCAGCAGCGCAAACGAAATCGCGGCCACATAGCCGACCAGAATCCACCAGTCATGGCCGGCCTGATGCAGCGGCACGCCGATGATGGAGGGCAGCTGCAGGCCCAGCAGCAGGAAGATGGCGCCGTTGAAGGCGGCCTCCACCATGCTCCAGGTGCCTTCGGTCTGCAGGCGTTCGCTGATATAGCTGCTGCGCTCCAGGTCGGCGAAATTGGTGGCGATGCCTGCGGCCACGGCAGCCAGAATGCCGGAGACACCGATCTTCTCACCCACGATATAAGCGGCAAAAGGCAGCAGCACCAGCAGCAGCACCATCTGCGTGGCTGCGACATCGCCCAGGCGGCGTGTGATGGTGCCGCGCGCATGGCTGAAGCCCCAGCCTATCAGCGCACCCACACCCAGGCCGCCGACGGCCATCCAGGTGAATTCCTTGGCGACTTCGCCCCAGGAGAACATGCCGGTCAGCGTGGCTGCAATCGCAAACTTCAGCGCCACAAGGCCCGATGCGTCATTGAGCAGCGACTCGCCCTCCAGCACATGCATGGTCTTCTCGGGCATGCCCAGATTGCGCGTGATGGCCGAAACGGCCACGGCATCGGTGGGCGAGATCACGGCGGCCAGGGCAAAGGCCACGGTCAGCGGAATCTCGGGAATCATCCAATGGATGAGATAGCCCAGGCCCAGCACGGTGAACAGAACCAGGCCCAGGGCCAGCAGCAAAATGGGTTTGGCCAGTGCGAAGAATTCACGCTTGGGGATGCGCCAGCCGTCGGCGAACAGCAGCGGCGGAATGAAGAGCAGCAGGAACAGCTCGGGGTCGAACGCGATGTGCAGGCCGGCTTGCGGCCAGGCAATCAGCGCACCCAGTGCGATTTGAATCAGAGGCAGGGGGATGGCCCGGATATAGCGGGCCACAATGCCTGTCAGCGCTCCCAGCAGCAAGACAAGCAGAACAGTTTCAACAGCGTGCATAAGGCATTTTCTTCAACTGCAGTGGCAGCGCTGTGTCTGAGCAAGAAAAAAACCAAGTTCCCGTATCGGGCAAAGTAATCAAGACAAGAGGCAAGCGATGAGCATTCTGGGCACACAACTGAATCCGCGTTCGGCAGATTTCCTGGCCAACGCCGCTGCCATGCAGGCGCTGGTCAATGAGCTGCATGCACGCTGCGATCAGAACGCGCTGGGCGGCAATGAAGCCGCGCGCGCCAAGCATGTGGCGCGCGGCAAGCTGTTGCCGCGCGAGCGCGTGCAGCGGCTGCTGGACCCCGGCACGCCGTTTCTGGAGCTGTCGCCGTTGGCCGCGCTCAATATGTATAACAACGATGCGCCGGGCGCTGGCGTGATTGTCGGCGTGGGTCGCGTCAGCGGCGTGGACTGCATGATCGTCTGCAACGACGCCACCGTGAAGGGCGGAACCTACTACCCGATGACGGTGAAAAAGCATCTGCGCGCGCAGGAAGTGGCCGCGCAGAACCGTCTGCCCTGCATCTATCTGGTCGATTCGGGCGGTGCCAATCTGCCCAATCAGGACGAGGTTTTCCCCGACCGCGAGCACTTCGGCCGCATCTTCTACAACCAGGCCAATATGAGCGCTCAGGGCATCGCCCAGATCGCCGTGGTCATGGGCTCGTGCACGGCAGGCGGCGCCTATGTGCCGGCCATGAGTGACGAGTCCATCATCGTCAAGAACCAGGGCACCATCTTCCTGGGCGGCCCTCCTCTGGTCAAGGCCGCCACCGGCGAGGTGGTCAGTGCCGAGGACCTGGGCGGCGGCGATGTTCACACGCGCCTGTCGGGTGTGGCCGACCATCTGGCCGAGAACGATCTGCATGCACTGGCGCTGGCACGCCAGGCAGTGGCAAACCTGAACAAGGACAAGCCCCGGTCGCAGACCGACCATGCGCCTGCCGCGCCCCTCTTCGAGAGCGAAGAGCTGTATGGCGTGATTCCCGTCGATACGCGCAAGCCCTTCGATGTGCGCGAGATCATCGCCCGTATCGTGGACGGCAGCCAGTTCGACGAGTTCAAGGCCCGCTTCGGCAACACCCTGGTCTGCGGCTTTGCGCGCATCGAGGGCATGCAGGTCGGCATCATCGCCAACAACGGCATTCTGTTTTCCGAGTCGGCCGTCAAGGGGGCACACTTCATCGAGCTGTGCTGCCAGCGCAGGGTGCCACTGGTGTTCCTGCAGAACATCACGGGCTTTATGGTCGGCCGTAAATACGAAAACGAAGGCATTGCCCGTCATGGCGCCAAGCTGGTCACAGCCGTGGCCACGGCTGCGGTGCCCAAGTTCACCATCATCATCGGCGGCAGCTTTGGCGCGGGCAATTACGGCATGTGCGGCCGCGCCTATTCGCCCCGTTTTCTCTGGATGTGGCCCAACGCGCGCATCAGCGTCATGGGCGGCGAGCAGGCGGCCAGCGTGCTCGCCACCGTCAAGCGCGACGGCATCGAAGCCAAGGGCGGCAGCTGGAGTGCCGAAGAAGAGGAGCGCTTCAAGGCGCCCATTCGCCAGCAGTATGAAGACCAGGGCCATCCCTATTACGCCACGGCTCGTCTCTGGGACGACGGCGTGATCGATCCCGCCGACACGCGCCGCGTGCTGGCGCTGGGCCTGGCTGCCGCGCGCAATGCGCCGATTGAGGACACGCGCTTCGGCGTATTCCGCATGTAAGCGGCTAGAGGCTGCCAATCATGTCGCGTCGCCATTTCCTCACCTGCTTGCCGGCAGTCCTGCTGTCGGCAGCGCTGGCCATGCCCATGGTTGGCGCCGCCGAGCCAGCGGTGCAGCGCATGGACGCGCGCATTCCGGTCTGGGTGCCAGCGAGCGGCGATTCGCCTGCGCACAGCGCCGAGTTGACAGGCCATGTCTATCGTCCTCATGGGCAGGGTCCTTGGGGATTGATCGTGCTCAACCATGGCACACCCAGCGGCAAAGAGGCGCGCGAAACCATGCGCGATCGCTACGGCCCGCAGGCGCGCGCTCTGGCCGAGCTGGGCTATGTGGTGGTGACGGGCTTGCGCCGCGGCTATGGCGCATCGGACGGTCCTCTGGCCGACCGCTACGGCAGCTGCGATGACCCCGACTACGCCCATGCGGCCCAGGAGGCAGCGCGCGATGTGGCGGCCATCATGACTTACGGGCAAAAGCTGCCTTATGTCGATGGCTCGCATGTGCTGCTGCTGGGCAAGTCTGCCGGCGGCTTTGCGTCGCTGGCGCTGGCGGCGCAGCAGCCCGTGGGCTTGCGCGGCGTCGTCAACTTTGCCGGCGGCCGCGGTTCGCAGCCGCAGATGCGTGAGAAAGCCGCGGTTTGCGGCGAGGCGCAACTGCTCAAGACCGTGGCCGGCTTTGCCGCCACCAGCCGTGTGCCCCAGCTGTGGATTTATGCCGAAAACGATAGCTACTTTCGCCCGCCGCTGGTGCGCAAGATGGCTGAAAGCTATCTGGCCGCAGGCCAGAACCTGAAACTGGTGTTTGCTCCATCCAGCGGCGCTGAGGGACACCAGTTCTTTGACCGTGCAGCCAATATCGGGCAATGGTTGCCGCAGGTCCGTGAATTCCTGATGCAGCAGCTGCCGGGTACGGCGGCTGCGCAACTGCAACGCCCTAACTCACTGGGAGACAAGCCATGACTGCTTTGACTTTGACCGTGGATGGCGGCATCGCCCGCGTCACGCTGGCTCAGCCCGCCATTCGCAACGCCTTCAGCGATGCGGCGATTGCCGAGATCACCGCCGCCTTCCTCCAGGTCGGCGAGCGTGCCGATGTGCGCGCCGTGGTGTTGGCCGCCGAAGGACCCGCATTCTGCGCGGGCGCGGACCTGAACTGGATGCGCCGCATGGCCGATTACTCGCGCGACGAAAACCGCGTTGATGCGGGTCTGCTGGCCGAGATGCTGCGCGTCATCTACGAATGCCCCAAACCCACGATTGCGCGTGTGCAGGGCGATGTCTATGCGGGGGGCATGGGCCTGGTGGCCTGCTGCGATATGGCAGTGGCGGCTGATACGGCGGGCTTTTGTCTCAGCGAGGTCAAGATCGGCCTGATTCCCGCCACCATCAGCCCCTATGTGATCCGCGCCATGGGTGCCAGGGCTGCGCACCGCTACTTTCTCACGGGCGAGCGCTTTTCGGCGCAGGAGGCACATCGCATCGGCTATGTACATGAGGTGGTCGATGCCGACGGGCTGGACGCCGTGGTCGACGGCTGGCTCAAGCATTTGCTGAGCGCCGGCCCCGCAGCGGTGCGGGCCTGCAAGCGCCTGGTGCTGGACATGGCCGAGCGCGAGATCAGCGAGCAGCTGATTGCGGCGACTGTGGAGTCGATTGCCACCATCCGCGCCAGTAGCGAAGGCAAGGAAGGCGTGCAGGCCTTTCTCAACAAGCGCAAACCCAACTGGCTGCCCGGATGAGATGACAAACCTTGTGTCCGGGGCGCTTTAGAGTCCGGGCGAGACATAAGGAATGAACACCATGGATATCTGGCAAACCATCATCGACTGGCTGCACCGCATCGGCCTGCATATCGACCCCGAAACGGCCAGGGCCGTGGGCGATGCTGCCGGCCAGGTCGGAGATGTGGCTGCCAGGGCCGGGCAAGCCGTGGGGCAGATGGACATGGCCTCGATGCTTGCGCTGGCCGCGGCTCTGGGCTGGGCCAGCGGCTTTCGCCTCTATGCCGTGGTGTTTGTCGTGGGCCTGTTGGGTGCAAGTGGTTTGATGCCTCTGCCCGGCGGTCTGCATGTGCTGCAGCATCCCATGGTGCTGGTCATCAGCGGCGGTCTGCTGTTCGTGGAGTTCTTTGCCGACAAGATTCCCGTGGTCGATTCGGTCTGGGACCTGTTCCAGAGCGTGCTGCGCATTCCCGCCGGGGCGGCGCTGGCGGCCTCGGTCTTTGCTGCCGACAGCACCACCATGGCCATGGCTGCCGCCTTGATGGGCGGAACGCTGGCCGCGACCAGCCAGGCCGCCAAGACCACCACGCGTGCCCTCATCAACACCTCGCCCGAACCGTTCTCCAACCTGGGAGCCAGTCTGGCTGAAGACACGGTGTCGCTGGGCGCCATCTGGCTGGCGCTGACCAATCCGCTGGTGTTTGCCGCAGTGCTGCTGGTCGTGGTGATTGCGATGTGGCTGGTGATCTGGGCGCTTTGGCGCTTTCTCAAGGCGATTTTTCGACGCCTGCGCGGCACTGGCGATGCGCAGGAACCCTTGCAAAAAACATAGCTGCTTGCGTTTGATGGATATGCGCTGAGTGGTGATTTGACCGATAAACGGAGACGATATGTTCAAGAAAATTCTGATTGCGAATAGAGGTGAAATCGCCTGCCGCGTAGCCGCCACCGCCCGTCGCATGGGTGTGAAGACCGTGGCCGTGTATTCGGATGCCGATGCCAGGGCCAAGCATGTCGCGGCCTGCGACGAGGCCGTGCACATCGGCGGCAGTGCGCCCAAGGACAGCTATCTGCGCTGGGAGCGCATTCTGGAGGCCGCCCAGGCCACGGGTGCCGAAGCCATTCACCCTGGTTACGGATTTCTCTCCGAGAACGAAGACTTTGCCAATGCCTGCGCGGCGGCTGGTCTGGTCTTCATCGGCCCGCCCGCCAGTGCGATTCGCGCCATGGGTCTCAAGGCCGAGTCCAAGCAACTGATGGAAAAAGCCGGCGTGCCGCTGGTGCCAGGCTATCACGGTCACGACCAGAACCCCGAGCTGCTGCAACGCGAGGCCGACCGCATCGGCTATCCCGTGCTCATCAAGGCCAGCGCGGGCGGTGGCGGCAAGGGCATGCGGCTGGTGGAAAGGAGCGAGGACTTTGCGGCTTCGCTGGAGTCCTGCAAGCGCGAGGCCATCAACAGCTTCGGCAACGATGCCGTGCTGATCGAGAAATACGTGCTGCGTCCGCGCCATATCGAGATCCAGGTGTTTGGCGATACACAAGGCAACTGCGTCTATCTGTTCGAGCGCGACTGCTCGGTGCAGCGCCGCCACCAGAAGGTGCTCGAGGAAGCGCCGGCGCCGGGCATGACTGCCGCGCTGCGCCAGAAGATGGGCGAGGCCGCCGTGGCCGCCGCCAAGGCCGTGAACTATGTGGGCGCGGGCACGGTGGAGTTCATCGTCGAGCAGCCCGGCGGCTACGACCAGCCCGAAGCCATGAAGTTCTACTTCATGGAAATGAACACCCGGTTGCAGGTGGAGCACCCCGTGACCGAAGCCATCACTGGTGAGGACCTGGTGCGGTGGCAGCTGCTGGTGGCTTCGGGACAGCCTTTGCCCAAGGCACAGTCGCAGCTTCGTATCCTGGGGCATGCCATCGAGGCACGCATCTGCGCCGAGAACCCCGAGAACAACTTCCTGCCCGCCACCGGTCATCTGGCCGTCTATCGCAAGCCAGAATGCAGCAGCTTCGAGATCAGCGATGTGCGAGTGGACGACGGCGTGCGCGAGGGCGACGCGATCAGCCCCTTCTACGACTCCATGATCGCCAAGCTCATCGTCCATGGCGAGGACCGCGCCCAGGCGCTGGCGCGTCTGGACGCGGCGCTGGCCCAGACCCATATCGTGGGCCTGACGACCAATGTGCAGTTTCTGCGCCAGGTGGTGAAGAGCCAGGCTTTCTCCAATGCCTTGCTCGATACCGCGCTGATCGAGCGCGAGCGCGAGGCCTTGTTCGGCAAGGATTTCGTGGGCCGCGACCTGGCCGTCGCCGCTGCCATGGCCTGGCAGCTGCAGGGCGAGCAGGCAGGCCAGGGCGTCGACCCCTTCAGCCGCCGCGACGGCTGGCGCATGTCGGGCCGCTATGTGCGCTCCTTCGGCTTTGCCTACCGCGGCGAGGACTTCACGGCCGGCCTGGCCTATGGTCGCGACACGCAGGCGGCGCAGACCTATCAGCTAGGCATTGGCGAGGGCGAGAGCCGCAGCGATGCCGCGCTGCAGTGGCGCGCGCTGGCCGACGGGCGGCTGGAGCTGGGCCTGGACGGCAAGCGCACGGTGGTCGTGGTCCATGCCCAGGGCGACCAGCTGTCCATCTTCACCGAGGCGGGCAGTACCCAGATCACCGTGGTCGACCAACTGGCCCACGCCGGCGATACCGGCCATGAAGGCGGTCGCCTGACTGCGCCCATGCCCGGCAAGGTGGTGTCTTTCACGGTCAAGGCCGGCGACAAGGTCAGCAAGGGCCAGCCGCTGGCCGTGATGGAGGCCATGAAGATGGAGCATACGATTGCCGCCCCTGGCGATGGCGTGGTGCTGGAGCTGCTGTATGTGCCTGGCGACCAGGTCAGCGAAGGCGCCGAGCTGCTGCGCATCGAGGTTGCCGCCTGATCCGCCCAGGGTTGAACTGTTTAACAAAAAGAGCAGCTTGTGCTGGACTATCCATGAATTCAGTTACTTTCAATGATGAAATCAATACAGATAAAGCGCAGGATGCTTCTTTTTTGATAGTTGTCCATTGGTCATCCGCGTCTGCAGCAGGAATGCCAAAGCGTTAGGCTTCGCATCCATGAAAGTCTTATTTTGCTGTGACGATACGCGGCCGGAACCCTGGCTCAAAGGTTTGCATGACGCGCTGCCGGGCGCGGAGATTGCCATCTGGGAGCCGGGCGCGCCCCAGGCCGACTATGCACTGGTCTGGGCGCCGCCCCAGCAGTTTCTTGACGAGCAGGCGGCCGGCCTGAAGGCCATGTTCAACATCGGCGCGGGCGTGGATGCGCTGCTGCCGCTGCGCATTCCCGCCGAGCTGCCCGTCTACCGCCTCGAAGATGCGGGCATGGCCGTGCAGATGGCCGAGTATGTGGCCCAGGCCGTGATCCGCTTCTTCCGTGGCCTCGATCAGTATGAGGCCGATATGGCGCAAGGCCTGTGGCAGCACCAGCGCAACCCCAGGCGGGTGGACTATCCCGTGGGCGTGATGGGCCTGGGCAAGATGGGCGAGCGCGTGGCCAGGGCGCTGACGGTGTTCGATTTCAAGGTCAATGGCTGGAGCCGCTCGCCGCGCGAGCTGCAGGGCGTCGAATGCTTCAGCGGCATGGACAGCCTGGACCGCTTTCTGTCCGAGACGCGCATTCTGGTCAATCTGCTGCCCCTGCACGACGAGACCCGCGACATCATCAATGCCCGCACGCTGGCGCTGCTGCAGCCCGGCGCCTATGTGATCAATGTGGGGCGCGGCGGCCATGTGGTCGATGCCGATCTGATTGCGCAGATCGAATCCGGCCATGTCATCGGCGCCATGCTGGATGTGTTCCGCGAGGAGCCGCTGCCCGAGAATCACCCGTTCTGGAAGCAGTCCAGAATCATCCTCACCCCTCATACCTCGGCCCGCACGCTGGCGGCGGACAGCATTGCCCAGATCGTGGGCAAGGTCGCCGCCATGAGCCGGGGCGAGTCCGTCACAGGTCGAGTCGACCTGAGAAAAGGGTATTAACCCCCTGAGCCGTTGCGCCTAGGCGGCTTAGCGGCTTCCCCCTTTCTCTGCGGAAGGGGGACGACGCCAACGCTGCGGGGCGGCGGGGCCGCCCAGGCCCTTGCTGGGCGTCTCTTGCGACGGGGGATTGTTCAGTGGTTCAGGTAAAGAAGCGATAGGAGAACGAAATGAAATACCCCGCACGCGTCAAGATCATCGATGTGGGCCCGCGCGACGGCCTGCAGAACGAAAAGCAGCCTGTGCCTGCCGCGGTCAAGATCGAGCTGGTGCAGCGCCTGCAGGACGCAGGCCTCAAGGAGATCGAGGTCACCAGCTATGTGTCGCCCAAATGGGTGCCGCAGATGGCGGACAACGCCGAAGTCATGGCGGGCATAGCGCGCCGAGGCGGGGTGCTGTATTCGGTGCTCACGCCGAATCTCAAGGGCTTCGAGGCCGCGCTGGCCGGCAAGCCCGACGAGATCGTGGTGTTCGGTGCGGCCAGCGAGGCCTTCAGCCAGCGCAACATCAACTGCTCGATTGCCGAGAGCATAGAGCGCTTTGCGCCTGTGGTGCAGGCGGCCCTTCAGGCCGGCATTGCCGTGCGCGGTGCCATGAGCTGCACCGTGGGCTGTCCCTACGAGGGCGAGATCGCGCCCGAGAAGGTGGGCTATCTGGCCAGGCTCATGAAGAGCATCGGCGTGCAGCGCGTGGACGTGGCCGACACCATTGGCGTGGGCACGCCCGTCAAGGTGCAGAAGGCGCTGGAGGCCACGCTGGCGCACTTCGATATCGACCAGGTGTCCGGCCATTTCCACGATACCTATGGCCAGGCCCTGAGCAACACGCTGGCGGCGCTGGATCTGGGGGTCTGGAACTTCCAGTCTTCGGTCGCAGGCCTTGGCGGCTGTCCCTATGCCAAGGGCGCCACGGGCAATGTGGCCACCGAAGACGTGGTCTATCTGCTGCAGGGCATGGGCATAGAGACCGGCATCGACCTCGACAAGCTGATCGATGCGGGCCAGTTCATCAGCGAGCATCTGGGCCGCCCCACGCAGTCGCGCGTGGCCAAGGCCTTGCTGACCAAGCGCGCGGGTTGAGGCCAAGCCCGGCCCGGGCAGGCATGGGCGTTGTTACCATCGCCGCCATGCAAGCAAGATCACGTTTTTCACTGGCCCTGTGTCTGGCGGCAGCTGCCCTGCTGGGCGGCTGCGCCGGCATGGATGCCCAGGAGTGCAGGGACACGGACTGGGCCTATCTGGGCCAGCTCGATGCCATGGACGGCAGGCTGGACCTGTCCACCCGCGCCAGACGCCACTTCAAGGCCTGCAAGGACCAGGGCGTGCAGATGGATGCGCGGGCCTATCAGCAGGGCTGGCTGCGCGGCCTGCAGGATTTCTGCACCCCGGAAAGCGGCAAGGCCTATGCGGAAGCCGGCCGCAAGTTCCAGCTGGGCTATTGCCCGGCGCCGCTGGAGGCCGCGTTTTTGCAAGGCTATGCGCCGGCGCGCGAGCGCTATCAGGACAGGCAGTCGGTGCTTGAGCTGGAGCGCCGCATCGAGGCCAAGAAAAAAGAGCTGCGCGAGGCGCGTGACGCCAAGAACAGTGCCGGACATATCGCCTATGTCCAGAAAGACCTGCGTGATTTGCAGCTGGAGCTGGTGCAGCTCAGGCTCAAGCTGGCACAGTAGGGGCCGTGACGCTGCCGGATGGCGGCGCGATTTTCAGGAAAACATCATGTGTGGGTCAGAACTTCATGCGCTGCCGGAAGGCGTGCAGCGCGTCAGCCGCTTTTTGCAGGATGCCGGTCATCCGCATGCGCCGCAGATGCTGGACGGCGCGGCGCGTACCGCCCAGGAGGCAGCCGATCAGCTCAGCATTCTGGTCGGGCAGGTGGCCAAGAGCATCATCTTCAAGCGCAGGAGCGATGGCGCGGCCGTGCTGGTCGTGGCCTCGGGCGACAGGCGTGTCGATGAAAAGAAAGTGACGCAGC
The DNA here is from genome assembly GCF_004522605.1 of Comamonas sp. A23. Classification (NCBI taxonomy): domain Bacteria; kingdom Pseudomonadati; phylum Pseudomonadota; class Betaproteobacteria; order Burkholderiales; family Comamonadaceae; genus Comamonas; species Comamonas sp. A23. Next base: position 808,721 of record NZ_RSDT01000002.1, on the reverse strand, counting down.
TGGTGGGCAAGGTCGGTCGCGCCGATGCGGATTTCGTCAAGTCCAGCACCGGCTTCTCGATTGGCGGCGTCAGCCCCGTGGCCCATGCAACCAAGGTAGTGACCTTGATGGATGCCGAGTTGCAGCGCTTCGAGACGGTGTGGGCCGCAGCAGGCCATCCGCACGGCGTGTTTCCCGCATCGCCTGCGCAGCTGCAGGCTCTTACTGCCGCCCCCTGGTCGGATGTGGTGGAGCAGGCATGAGTACCGAACTTCTTCAGGAACAGCAGGCACAGCAGGCTCAGCAACTGGCACAACTTGCCGCCAAGGCCGAAGTGGCCCTGGTCTGGGCCGAGGCCGACCAGCCCGTGGCTTCGCCCTGCATCAACGTCTGCCGCATGACGGCGGACCGCAGCCATTGCCAGGGCTGCTTCAGAACCATTGACGAGATTCGCGCCTGGTCCAAGGGCGATGCCGAGCTGCGCCTGAAGATCTGGGGCCAACTGCTGCAGCGCGCCGGCCTCGAGGACCCGCGCAAAGCCGAGATCTGATCGCCCTTAGAGGAGAGCCGACATGAAGCACATCACTTGTTATCTGGACTTTGTGTCGCCCTATGCATGGCTGGCGCTGGAGCAGATGCCCAAGGCGCTGCAAGGGCTCAGCTATCACGTTGATTACCGCCCGGTGCTGCTGGGTGCCTTGCTGCAAGGCAATGCCAACCCCGGACCGGCCGGTATTCCTGCAAAGCGCACCTGGACCTACCGCCATGTCACATGGCTTGGCCGGTCGCTGGGCATACCTCTGCAGATGCCGGCCCGGCATCCGTTCAAGCCGCTGCCGCTGCTGCGGCTGGCGCTGGCCCATGGGCGTGACGGCAGCATCAACCGCTTTGTGGCGCAGGCCGTGATGCAGCATGTCTGGCAGGGTGGCCAGGAGGCCAATGATGCGCAGCGCCTGCAGCAGTTGCGCGAGCAGCTGAAGGAGCAGTTGAGCAAGGAAGAGGACAGTGCCGAGGTCAAGCAATGGCTGCGCAGCAATACGGAGCAGGCGCAGCAGGCCGGCGTGTTCGGCGTGCCAGCCTGGGTAGTGGACGGCCATGTATTCTGGGGCCTGGATGCCTTGCCCATGTTGCAGGCCTATCTGCGTGGCGATGAGTGGTTTGCGCAGCAGTGGGAGGCCGCAGCTGGCGTGTCCTGGGGGCTGGAGTAGGGCGGCAGGTACGGGCCGGAGCCGGGATCGACACGCAGGACGGTGCTTTCTCTCTGGCATCGGCCATGGCGCCTAGGCGACGCCGGGCGTGGCGGGCCTTGCATAAGCTGGTGCGGTTTTTAAGACCATCAAGGAGACCGCACCATGGATACCCAGCAGATGTTTTCGCTCAAGGGCCGCACGGCTCTTGTCACCGGTGGTTCGCGCGGTATCGGCCGCATGATCGCCGAAGGCTTTGTGCGCCAGGGCGCGCGCGTGTACATCTCGGCGCGCAAGGCCGAGGCCTGCGACCAGACGGCGCGCGAGCTGTCGGAGCTGGGCCACTGCGTTTCGCTGCCAGCCGACGTGTCCACCATGGACGGCGTGAAGTCGCTGGTCGATGCTTATGCGGCGCACGAAGGCCAGCTGGACATCCTCGTCAACAACGCGGGCGCGGCCTGGGGCGCGCCCTATGACGAATTTCCCGAAAGCGGCTGGGACAAGGTCGTGGACCTGAACATGAAGTCGCCCTTCTTCCTGACCCAGGCGCTCACGCCCATGCTGCGCAAGTCGGCCGCGGGCGCTCAGCTGGCCAAGGTCATCAACATCGCCTCCATCGACGGCATCTCGGTTAACTCCTGGGAGACCTACTCCTACGCGGCCAGCAAGGCCGGCCTGATCCACCTGACCAAGCGCATGGCCCTGCGCCTGGCGCCCGAGCGCATCGTGGTCAGTGCCATCGCGCCCGGGCCGTTCGCCTCGGAGATGAACAAGAACGCGCGCGACCATGCGGACGAGGCCGCGGGGCGCGTGCCCCTGGGCCGCATCGGCGAGCCCGAGGATATGGCCGGCGCCGCCATCTTCCTGGCCTCGCGCGCCGGCGACTATGTGGTGGGCTCCACCCTGGTTGTGGACGGCGGTTGCGCCTGGGCGCGCTGAACTCACCCGAGCGCAGCCATCGAATAAAAAGATAGCTTCTTCCGCTTTATGGATAAGTAATTCAGATGCAAAAGTATCTGAGTTTCAATTTCAATAAGCGAGAAAAGCTATTGTTTTTTGAACCTTCATTCCGACAAAAATGAATCCTTTCGGGGGCTGGTTTCCTGCCCTCAGGGATGCCACTGCGTCGCGCGCACAGGGCTGGCGGCCGGTGTGGCGGAGTTGCCGGCCAGCGCATAGGACAGCTTGTTGGCTGCGGCGATCACGGTCCGGGCCAGGGCTTCGAGCCTGGCCTCGGGCAGTCGCGATGCGGGGCCCGAGATGCAGACCGACCCCATGAGCCGCCAGTGCATGCCGAACACCGGCGCCGAGACCGTCGCCACACCTTGCTCGCGCTCGCCGATGGAGCAGTGGTAGCCCTTTTGGCGGATCTGCTCGTAGATCTCGCCGGGCTCGCCCGAGAACGCGAGGATGACGCGGCCCGGCGAGCCCTTGTCCAGTGGCAGCCCCTCGCCCATGCGCGCATGGTGGCGCAGGGCCTGCGGCCCTTCCACGCGTACCAGGCAGGTACGCACATGGCCCTCGCGCACGTAGAAGGCGGCGCTCTCGCCGCTGAGTTGTGTGAGCTCGCGCAGCGCGGGCTCCAGCACGTTCTGCACATCGAAGCCTGCCTGGTAGCGCGCGCCCAGCCAGCCCGAGGAAGGACCCAGCCGCCATTCCCCGTCCTCGCGCTGCACCATGTAGCCCGACCGGGCCAGCGTGCGCGCCAGCCGCAGCACCGTGGTCTTGTGCAGGCCGCAGCGCCGGCTGAGTTCGGCCAGCGAAAGATGCGATTCGCCCAGCGCAAAGGCCTCGAGCAGCTGCAGTGCGCGGGTGACGGCAATGACGCCGTCGCCGGACTTCTGTGCGGATTGGGTTGGGTTGCTCATGATGCAATGCGTTTCATTCTACGAAACAGCATTGTATGGGTTGAAACGTTTGCCTAAAGTCGCCTCCAGCGGTCGGGGCTTCCGGCTGCACGCATCAGAACACGCTTCAAAGCGACCAACAGGAGACAACAGATGAACTTTCGCCCGCTTTCGCGCGCCTTGCATGCCGCCGTGCTCGGCATCGTGGCCGTAGTCACCCCCTTCGCTGGCGCGCTGGCGCAGCCCGCCTATCCGGCCAAGCCGATCCGCCTGATCGTGCCGTTCCCGCCCGGCGGCGGCACGGACATGATTGCGCGCACCGTGGCGCAGAAGATGGCCGAGCAGAACAAGTGGAGCGTGGTGGTGGACAACCGCCCCGGCGCGGGCGGCAACCTGGGCGTGGACGCTGCGGCCAAGGCCGCGCCCGACGGCTACACCCTGGTCATGGGCCAGACCAGCAATCTCGCCATCAACCCCTGGCTCTACGCCAAACTGCCCTACGACCCGATCAAGAGCCTGGCGCCCGTGGCCCTGGTGTCCTCGGCGCCCATCGTCATGGCCGCTCCCGCCAACACGCCCTACAAGACCTTTGCCGAGCTGGTGACGGCGGCCAAGGCCAGGCCAGACGGCATCACCCTGGGCTATTCGGGTAACGGCACCGTGGCTCATCTGGCGGGCGAGCAGGCCCAGAAGATTTCGGGCATGAGCCTGCGCCATGTGCCCTACAAGGGAGCAGGCCAGGCCATGACGGACCTGGTGGGCGGACAGATCGACCTGTACATGTCCGCCATTCCCACGCTGCTGGGCCAGGTGCGCAACGGCAAGCTGCGACCCATTGTCGTGACCTCGCTGGCGCGCTCCAGCCAGCTGCCCGACACGCCCACGCTGGCCGAGCTCGGCTACAAGGACTTCGAGGCCAGCTCCTGGTACGGCGTGCTGGCGCCCGCGGGCACGCCCGAGGCCATCGTGCAGCAGCTCAACAAGGCCATCAACCTGGCCCTGAAGCAGCCCGATGTGGCCGAGAAACTGCGCTCCGAGGGGGGCGATGTGCTGGGCGGCACGCCCCAGGCCTTTGCCCAGCTGCTGCGCACCGAGGTGCCGCGCTGGGGTCGCATCGTCAAGGACTCGGGCGCCAGCCTGGACTGAGACCGATCACGCCACCGCGCCATCGCGCCAACCAGCCACCCACCCAGCACACCTGCCGCGCCATGCCTGGCGCATATGTCTGGCATGTGCCCTTGCGGGCAGGGCGCGGTGCGCCCTGCCACTCCTGCTCCCTCTTCACTTTCACCCTTGCAACCGGACCGAACCGCGGACCTAACCATCATGAGCCAACTTTCAGAAATCATCCGTGACTTCGAGCGCGTCAGCGCCGAGGTCGTCCAGAAGGCATCGAGCTTCCAGGCCGCCATCCTGGCCGACGTGGCAGGCCGCCGCGGCACCATGAACGCACGCGTGGCGCCCGTGCATCAGGATATGAAGCTCGCCGGTCCGGCCTTCACCGTCGAGGTGCGCCCCGGAGACAACCTGATGATCCACGCCGCCATCGCCCTGGCCAAGCCCGGCGATATCCTGGTCATCGACGGCAAGGGAGACCAGACTGCGGCCCTGATGGGTACGCTGATGCTCAGCGCCTGCAAGAAGACAGGCCTTGGCGGCGTGATCGTGGATGGCGCGATCCGCGACAAGCTCGAGCTGCTGGAGCTTGGCTTTCCGGTGTTCAGCGCCGGCTTCAATCCTGCAGGTCCGACCAAGTTCGTGCCCGGTCGCATCAACCACCCCATCTCCTGTGGCGGTGCGACGGTGAACCCGGGCGACCTGGTGGTGGGCGACGCCGACGGCGTGGTCGTGATCGAGCGCGCCAAGGCGTCCGCCATGTTGGCGCTGGCCGACAGGAAAGTGGCCGACGAGGCCGCGCGCATCGAGGCCATCGCCCGCGGCGACACGGCCTCGAGGTGGCTGCCCGCCGCGCTGCGCGCGGCCGGCGTGCTCAAGGAAGGAGAGACGCTGTGAGCACCATCATCGTCACGGGCGCTGACCTGGCGCAGCAGGCCCTGGATCTGCTGCAAGGCCACGACATAGTCTACGCGGGCAAGACGCCCACCGAGCAAGACCTGGTGGCCCTGTGCAGTCGGCATGATCCCGTCGCCATCATCGTGCGCTACGGCAAGGTGGGGGCCGCGGTCATGGACGCCGGACCTTCGCTCAAGGTGATTTCCAAGCACGGCAGCGGCACGGACACCATAGACAAGGCCGAGGCCGCGCAGCGCGGCATCGAGGTCGTGGCAGCGGTTGGCGCCAACGCGGCGGCCGTGGCCGAACAGGCCCTGGCCCTGCTGCTGGCCTGCGCCAAGTCGGTGGTGCAGCTGGACTCGCGCATGCACTCCGGCCATTGGGACAAGGCCACGCACAAAAGCCTGGAGCTGGCCGGGCGCACCGTGGGCCTGGTCGGCCTGGGCGCCATAGGCCTGCGCTTTGCGAAGATGGCCGATGCACTGGGCATGCGCGTGATCGGCTTTGATCCCTTTGCGGGCCAGTTGCCCAGCTACGTGCAGGCCGTGGACCTGGATACGCTGTGGCGCGAAAGCGATGCGATCTCGCTGCACTGCCCGCTGACCGACGACAACCGCAATCTGCTCAACGCCACAACCCTGGCGTGCTGTAGGCGCGGCGTGATTGTGGTCAACACCGCGCGCGGCGGTCTCATCGACGAGGCCGCGCTGCTGGCCGCCGTGCAGCAAGGCCAGGTCAGCGCCGCGGGCCTGGACAGCTTTGCCGTTGAGCCCATGGCGGCTGGCCACCCGTTCCTGCACCAGCCGGGTTTCATCCTCAGTCCGCACATCGGCGGCGTGACCTCGGATGCCTATGTGAACATGGGAGTGGGAGCGGCGCGCAACGTGCTGGCGGTGCTGGAGCGCGCGAGCGTCTCCTGAGCCGGCGCCTGCCTTGCAAGGCCGATGAGACTGGTTGCGGGCTTTGCTGCGGGCGGGTGAGGCATCGATGCGGTGCGCTCTTTCCCGCCCTAGCGCGCGGTGGCGTCCAGTTCTGCGGTGCAGGTCGTGGGGCGGGCCGCCGGTGAAAACCTTGGCCGACTGCATGGCGCGGGAGCGCAGGAGCGCAGGCAGCCCGGCCTCCTTGCGGTCGATATCTGTGGCGCGTCGAGGGGCGACGGCCGACTCAGGCTGCGGCCTGCTTGGCCGCGCCGCGATAGCGCTCCAGCCAGTGGGCATAGGGTGCGGGCAAGGTCCAGTCGGGGCGGTCCACGCCCAGGCTTTGCGCCAGCTGATAGGTGTAATGCGGGTTGGCCAGATGGGCGCGGCCTATCATCACCAGATCCACCTGGCCGTCTGCCACGATGCGCTCGGCAATCTGTGGATCATCCATGCCCCAGCCTGAGGCCACGGGCAGGCCGGCGCTGCGGCTCACGCGCTGGGCAATGGGAGCGAGGAAGGCGGGCGTGCCCCAGGGAATCTTCACATCGGGAATCACGAAGTTGACGCTGACGTTGAGCAGATCCAAGCCGCGCTCGCGCATCTGGCGCGTCACGGCAATCGATTCCTCCAGGGTTTCTTCGTCGCGGCCGTCGTACTCGATGACGCCGAAACGCGCTGTCAGCGGCAGATGCTCGGGCCAGACCTCGCGCACCTTGGCCACGGTCTCCAGCAGAAAGCGGGCACGGTTGCTGAAGCTGCCGCCATAGGCATCGTCGCGCTGGTTGCTGTGGGCCGAGAAAAAACTCTGCGCCAGATAGCCGTGGGCAAAGTGCAGCTCCAGCCATTCGAAGCCGGCTGCCAGGGCACGGCGCGCTGCCGCGACAAAGTCGTCCTGTACGCGGGCGATGTCCGCAAGCGTCATAGCGCGGGGAACACGGGGCAGACCGCCGCCAAAGGCGATGGCCGATGGTGCAATCGGCTGCCAGCCGCGGGCATCGCCTTCGGCAATATGGTCGTCGCCTTCCCAGGGATTGTTGGCGCTGGCCTTGCGTCCGGCATGGCCGATCTGGATGCCGGGCACGGCGCCTGCGGCCTTGATGCCAGCGGCAATGCGCGACATGCCTTCGATCTGGCCGTCGTTCCACAGGCCGGTGCAGTCGGGCGAGATGCGGCCCTCGGGCGACACGCCCGTGGCTTCGACAATCACCAGCCCCGCGCCGCCGCGCGCCATGGAGGCGTAGTGGACCTGGTGCCAGTCATTGGTGAGACCGTCCACGGCGCTGTACTGGCACATCGGCGGAATGGCGATGCGATTGCGCAGGGTCAGGCTTTTGAGGGTGAAAGGGGTAAAGAGTGCAGACATGCGGAGTATTGGTGGTGCGAATGGAGTGAGCCAGCAGTCCTGTGGCAATGCAGGATGCAAAAGGTTTGATAGCGACTAGCGCTTTTCATTGCTTGTTTTCAGAATGAAATCAATCTGAAACCCAATGAATGAAGTTGCTGACAGCTATCAAAAAATCAAGGAAAGCGGGTTCGGAAAGCGGCGGATACAGGTCCTGGGCAATGATCTCGCCGGAGGCGAAGTTTTCGGTGTTGCCCGGCATGTAGTCGGCGGGCCAGTGAATGCGGTGCATGCAGGGCTTCTGTCGAAGGGAGTGGGGAAATGATGGGGTCTGTGATGAAATAAATCCAATCGATATTTCTGATTTATGAAATCATGCCGACTGATATCAAGAGTCTGGACCTGAATCTGCTCAAGGCCCTGGATGCGCTGCTGGACGAGCGCAGCGTGACGCGCGCGGCCGAGCGTCTGGCGCTGACCCAGCCGGCGGTCAGCGGCATGCTGACGCGGCTGCGCGAGAGCTTCGACGATCCCTTGTTCGTGCGCACGCAGCGCGGCATCGCCCCCACGCTGCGCGCGCTGGCACTGGCCGGGCCGCTCAAGGAATTGCTGTGCAATGCCGAAGCGCTGCTGCGTCCCCAGGCCTTTGATCCGGCCACAGCACATATGACGCTGCGCATTGCCGCCACGGATTACGCGCTGCAGGCGGTGGTGCTGCCGTTTCTGGCCGTGTTGCGCCAACGCGCGCCCGGTCTGTGTGTGGCCGTGGTACCGGCACAGCATCTGCCGCTGCACGAGCGACTGGAGCGCGGCGATATCGATCTGGCGCTGGTTACGCCGGAGCGCACGGCCCCCGATCTGCATGCGCGCCGGCTGTTCGATGAACGCTATGTCTGCGTGATGCGCCAGGGCCATCCCGATGCGCGCCGGCGTGGCCTGTCACTGGAGCGTTTCTGCGCTCTGGACCATGCGCTGGTGTCCTATGACGGAGGCGGTTTTCATGGCGTGACAGACGAGGCGCTGGAGCGATTGGGGCGGCGCCGGCGCGTGGCGCTGTCCGTGACCAGCTTTCTGGTGCTGCCCGAAATCCTGCGCAGCAGCGATCTGATTGCCGTCGTGCCGCGGCGTCTGGTCAAGCCCGACTCGGGGCTGGTGGTGCTGGAGCCGCCGCTGGAGATTCCGGGCTTCACCAAGACGGCTGCCTGGCATGCGCGCACCCATCGCTCTGCGGGGCACCAGTGGGCGCGAGAGCTGTTGTTCGAGTTGGCGCAGGCCGGCGGGATGGACGTGGAATGAGCGCGGCCCGCAGAAACCGTGGCGGTCTCTGCGGGCCGAGGTGAGGGCAGATTCCTGCCGGGGCCCGGCATGGCGCCGGGCCATTCACATCATCAGTGGCCGGATGCGCCTGCCGCACCCAGACCGGTTTCCGAACGCACTTGCTGCGCAGGGAACACGGCGCGCTCCTTGGCAGCCTGAGCGCTCTTGTCGAGCACGGAGAACAGCCACACGCCGAAGAAGCCGATCGCCATGGAGAACAGTGCAGGCGAGGCGTAGGGGAACCATGCCGAGCCGGCCGGGTTGCCCAAGGTGCCTTCCCATACCGAGGGCGACACAATGGTCAGGCCCACGGAGGAGACCAGGCCCATGAAGCCGCCGATGACGGCGCCCTTGGTGGTGCAGTTCTTCCACAGCACGGACAGCAGCAGCGGCGGGAAGTTGGCCGAAGCCGCCACGGCAAAGGCCAGCGAGACCATGAAGGCGATGTTCTGCTTCTCGAACACAATGCCCAGCAGCACGGCCACAAAGCCCAGGCACAGCGTGGTGATGCGCGAGACCTTGAGTTCGGAGGCGCTGTCGGCCTTGCCCTTCTTGATGACGGTGGCGTAGAGGTCGTGCGAGACGGCCGAGGCGCCGGACAGGGTCAGACCTGCGACCACGGCGAGAATCGTGGCAAAGGCCACGGCCGAGATGAAGCCGTAGAACACATCGCCGCCCACGGTCTTGGCCACCAGCACGGCCGCCATATTGGCCGTGCCTGCGCCGCCGTGGATCACGCCCTTGGCCGTGTCCGCCATTTCGGGGTTGGTGAGCACCAGGGTGATGGCGCCGAAGCCGATGATGAAGATCAGCACATAGAAGTAGCCGATCCAGGTCGTGGCCCAGAACACGCTCTTGCGTGCTTCCTTGGCGTCAGGCACGGTGAAGAAGCGCATCAGGATGTGGGGCAGGCCCAGGGTGCCGAACATCAGCGCCATGCCGAAGCTGATGGCGGAGATCGGGTCCTTGATGAAGCCGCCCGGACCCATGATGGCCAGGCCGAGCTTTTCCGCCACGGATGGCTCTGCGCCGCCATTTGCGGCGATCTGGGTGCGAACCTTCACACCTTCGGCAAACAGTGCCTCGGGGCTGAAGCCGTACTTGGCCAGCACCATGAAGCCCATGAAGGTCACGCCGGCCAGCAGCAGGCAGGCCTTGATGATCTGCACCCAGGTGGTGGCCGTCATGCCGCCGAACAGCACATAGATCATCATCAGGCCGCCGACCAGCACCACGGCAATCCAGTAGTCCAGACCGAACAGCAGCTTGATCAGCTGGCCTGCGCCCACCATCTGGGCAATCAGATAGAAGGCCACCACGACCAGCGTGCCGCAGGAGGCAAAAATCCGGAAGGGCTTTTGCTCGAAACGGTAGCCGGCCACGTCGGCAAAAGTGAAGCGGCCCAGATTGCGCAGGCGTTCCGCCAGCAGAAAAGTCAGAATCGGCCAGCCGACCAGAAAGCCGATGGAGTAGATCAGGCCGTCATAGCCGCTGGCCATGACGGAGGCCGAGATGCCCAGGAAGGAGGCGGCGGACATATAGTCGCCCGCAATCGCCAGACCGTTCTGAAAGCCGGTGATGCCGCCGCCTGCGGTATAGAAATCGGACGCCGACTTGGTGCGGCCCGCCGCCCATTTGGTGATCCACAGGGTTGCCACCACAAAGGCGGTGAACATGATGATGGCCGTCCAGTTGGTGGCCTGCTTGGCGGCGTTGCCGACGTCGCCGCCGGCGGCCAGCACGGGAGCTGTCGCGACCAGCGCCGCAGCGCCCGCCAGCCATTGGGAAGAGATGCGCTGCTTCATTGCTTGATGCCCTTGAGAATGTCGCGGGTGAGCTGATCAAACTCGTTGTTGGCGCGGCGCACATAGAGGCCGGTAATGATCACGGAAAAAATGATGACGCCCATGCCGATGGGAATGCCCAGCGTGGTCACTCCAGCGCCTATGGGCCGGGCCAGGAATTCCTTGTCGAATGCGATCAGCGCGACATAGCCGTAGTACACGATCAGCATCAGGACGGTCAGCGCCAGGCCGAGGCGATTGCGCTTGCGGCGCAGCTGCTGGTAGGCGGGGTTGCTTTGGATGGTCTCTATCACCGGGTCTCGCACAGCGTTGTCTCCTTTGAAGTTTTCCAGCCTGCCATCAGGTGCTCGGTGGCTTGCTTGCGATGCATTCTGAGAAGCCCGTCTGACCGTCTCCTTACTTACGATATCGGTGTTTGCCCCTGGTTTTTCACATCAAAAAAAAACCAATCCGGGTAAGTGCGGAGAGGGTCGGGTAATGCCCAGTCTTGAATTTTTGAGAAGCATTTTTTTGTAAGTTAGCGGTCAGTTGTCGCTTTGATATTGGGCAAACAGGTGAGTTGGCAGCGCCTGAAATTCCAAAACCTAGGAGACAAACATGGCCATCAATGCGACAGCACATATGGGAGGTAAATCGGCCCCAAGGCCGATGAGCCCGGAAGAGCGCAAAGTCATCTTTGCGTCTTCCCTCGGAACCGTTTTCGAGTGGTACGACTTCTATCTGTACGGATCTCTGGCAGCCATCATCGCCAAGCAGTTCTTCAGCGGTCTGGATGCAGGATCGGCATTCATCTTCGCGTTGCTGGCCTTTGCGGCAGGCTTCATCGTGCGCCCCTTCGGCGCGCTGGTGTTCGGCCGTCTGGGCGACATGATCGGGCGCAAGTACACCTTCCTGGTGACGATTCTGATCATGGGCCTGTCCACCTTCATCGTCGGCATCTTGCCCAACTACGCCAGCATTGGCGTGGCCGCCCCCGTCATCCTGATCGCGCTGCGCATGCTGCAAGGCCTGGCCCTGGGTGGCGAGTACGGCGGCGCTGCCACCTATGTGGCAGAGCATGCGCCGCATGGCAAGCGCGGTGCTTACACCTCGTGGATTCAGACCACGGCAACGCTGGGCCTGTTCCTGTCGCTGCTGGTGATTCTGGGTGTGCGTACCTCGATGGGCGAAGAGAAGTTTGCCGACTGGGGCTGGCGTATTCCCTTCCTGGTTTCCATTTTGCTGCTGGCCATCTCGGTCTGGATTCGCATGACGCTGTCCGAGTCTCCAGCCTTCCAGAAGATGAAGGCCGAGGGCAAGGTGTCCAAGGCGCCTCTGACTGAGTCGTTCGGTCAGTGGAAGAACCTCAAGATCGTGATTCTGGCGCTGGTCGGCCTGACTGCCGGCCAGGCTGTGGTCTGGTATACCGGCCAGTTCTATGCGCTGTTCTTTTTAACGCAGCAACTCAAGGTCGATGCCGTGACGGCCAATCTGATGATTGCCGCCGCACTGCTGATCGGCACGCCTTTCTTTGTGATCTTCGGCACGCTGTCCGACAAGATCGGCCGCAAGCCCATCATCATGCTGGGCTGCATTCTGGCCGTGTTGACCTACTTCCCGGTCTTCAAGGCGCTGACCGAAGCCGCCAACCCAGACCTGGCTGCGGCTCAAGCCAAGAACAAGGTGGTCATCGTGGCCGATCCTGCGGAGTGCTCCTTCCAGTTCAACCCCACAGGCACGACCAAGTTCACCAGTTCCTGCGACGTGGCCAAGCAGGTGCTGGCTGCGGGTTCCGTGAGTTATGAAACCGAAGAGGCGGCTGCAGGCACGCAGGCCATGATCCGTATCGGTGCGACCGAGATTCCTTCGTTCTCGCTCAAGGGCCTGAGCCCTGAAGACGCCAAGGCCAAGGACGGTGCGTTCAAGAAGACTGTGGCTGCAGAACTGGCCAAGGATGGCTATCCCACCAAGGCCGACCCCGCCAAGATGAACAAGGTCATGATGGTCGTGATCCTGACCTATCTGGTGCTGCTGGTGACCATGGTCTACGGCCCCATCGCGGCCATGCTGGTGGAGCTGTTCCCGACACGCATCCGCTACACCTCGATGAGCTTGCCCTATCACATCGGCAACGGCTGGTTTGGCGGTTTGCTGCCCACCATGTCCTTCGCCATCGTGGCGCAGACCGGCAATATGTACAACGGTCTCTGGTACCCCATCATCATCGCTGGTGTGACGGCCGTGATCGGCACGCTGTTCGTGCCCGAAACCAAGGATCGCGACATCTACGCCGAAGACTGATGCCAGGCGCTGATGCTGCAATTTATGCAGCATCGCATCAAAGACCTGCAAGGCTTGTGCTTTGCAGGTCTTTTTTATTTGCCTCAGCACTAGTGGGTTACAGCAGTGTGGCAACAAAGCATCATTGCGTTACTTTTTTGCGATGGAAATCATGCTTTTGAGAGGGGGCAACCTAGAATCACACCTAGCCGCGAGAGGGCCAACAACCTACAAGCCAATGCGGTGCAAAAAACACTATCCCAGGACATAGGAGCACTGAATGACCAAGATGACTCGCATCGCACTGGCCGCACTGGCTGTGATGGGCGCAACCACCGCAATGGCACAGAGCAGCGTGACGCTGTATGGCCGTATCAACACCACCGTCGAACGCCAGAAGGTGGGTGATGAATCGGTGTCCGGCCTGTACAACAATGCTTCCCGCTGGGGCATTCGCGGTACCGAAGATCTGGGTGGCGGCCTGAAGGCAGGCTTCACCCTGGAGTCCGGCTTCAACTCCGACACCGGTACCGGCTCCGCCTGGACCCACCCCACTACCGGCATGTCCTTTGCACGTCAGAGCGAAGTGAACCTGTCCGGCGGTTTCGGCATGATCCGTCTGGGCAACTTCGTCCCCGAGTCCTACTACGCAACTGCTGACTACATCAGCATGCACAACCACGACACAGGTTCTTCTTCCGATGCGCTGTACTACGATCCCGTCTGGTTCGGTGGTCTGAGCACCAAGAACAAGATCGGCTATCGCACCCCCAGCATGGGCGGCCTGACGGTGGATGCCTCCGTGTCTATGCACGAGAAGGATCCCACGGTCGGTCCTCGCAAGAACGGCTACGATCTGGCTGCCAACTACGCCACCGGTCCTCTGCACCTGGGTGCCGGTTTCAGCAAGGTGGGCGACAACTGGCAAGCCGCACTGCGCGGTCTGTACACATTTGGTCAATTCACGGTTGGCGCCTACTACCAGCGCAACGACCAAGACCTGATCGGCACACGCAACAACTTCCGCCTGTCCGGTATGTACACCATGGGTGCTTCCGAGTTCCACGTGAACGTTGGTCACGCCAACAAGTGGAGCAAGGTTGCCGACTCCGCAGCTACTCAGTGGACTCTGGGCTACAACTACAACCTGAGCAAGCGCTCCAAGGTTTACGGTTACTACACCCGTGTGAACAACGACAGCGGTGCTGCATATAACGCACCAGCAGGCAAGGACTTCAGCTCCATCGCCGTGGGTATCCGCCACAACTTCTAATTTGTGCACCGCGCAAGCGGTGTCTCCAGCAGCTGCAGCTGATAATGCAGACCATTACTCCAAGTTCATACCCCATGTCGCAAGGCATGGGGTTTTTTCTTATGCGCAGCCTGTCTGGCAGTAAGCCACGCGCAAACTCGCTCAGGCTCAATGGTCGTGCTGACTGGCGTGGCACGAGTAGCTGCACCAGCTGCTTATTCATAACACTCTGGAGACTGATATGTGGAAGCTGGCGATTGGTTTTGTGGTGTTTGCTGCCGTGGCGCTGTTTGTCATCATGAAGGCGGGCGACAAGGTGGATATGAGTGGAGAAAAGCATGGTGCGGATGCGATTCATGCACCGGCAGAATCCAAATGAAGGCAGCAGCACTCGATCAAAGCCCCGCCAGCCGGGGCTTTTTTTCGGCGACCCTGGCTGCACGCTGAAACGGTAATGCACATGCGCACCCAAGGCTCATGCCAGGACTGCCTAGAATGTTTGGCCTCCATAGAAAAGACCGCAGAACATGACGCAGGGCCTGATCCGTATCCGTGGTGCTCGCCAGCACAATCTTCGCAATCTGGACATCGATATCCGTACCGGTGAGCTGACCGTAGTCACCGGCCCCAGCGGCTCGGGCAAGTCCAGTCTGGTCTTCGACACGCTGTACGCCGAAGGTCAGCGCCGCTATGTCGAGACCTTCTCCGCCTATGCCCGCCAGTTCCTCGATCGCATGGACAAGCCGGCCGTGGACAAGGTCGAGGGGGTGCCACCCGCGATTGCCATCGATCAGACCAATCCGGTGCGCAACTCGCGCTCCACCGTGGGCACGATGACGGAGATCAACGATCACCTCAAGCTGCTGTTTGCGCGCGCGGCCCAGTTGTTCGACAGCAGGACGGCCCTGCCGGTGCGCCACGATACGGCGGACAGTATTTATGCCGAATTGGCCCAGCGCTGCGAGGCCGCGGGCGACCCGCGCATTGCCATCACCTTCCCGGTGGAGCTGCCGGCCAATACCTCGGCCGAAGAGGTGGAGCAATGGCTGTCTGCCAGCGGTTTCACCAAGGTGCAGGCCGAGCGCGAAGTGGAGCGCGCTCACCCAGCAGCTGATGAGGTCGCCAAGGGCAAGAAAAAGGCCAAGCCAGCCCCCGAGAAGATCAAGGTGCTGGATGTGATTGCCGACCGCTTTCGCCTCGGCAAGGCCGAGCGGTCCCGCGCCATGGAGGCGATCGAGGTGGGCCTCAAGCGCGGCAGCGGCAGGCTCACGGTCTATGTGTTGCCTGAAAGCGGTGTTGAGGCGGCCGAGCCCGAGCTGTGGAAGTTCTCGCTGGGTCTGCATTGCCCCGAGAGCAATCTGACCTATCAGGAGCCGATTCCCTCGCTGTTTTCCTTCAACTCCGCGGTGGGCGCCTGCGATGCCTGCCGTGGTTTCGGTCGCGTCATCGGGGTCGATTGGGGACTGGTGATTCCCAATGAAAAGCTTACCTTGCGCACCGGTGTCATCAAGCCGATCCAGACGCCGGCCTGGAAGGAGATTCAGGACGATTTGATGCGCCATTCCGAGGCCGAGGGCATTCCACGCGATACGGCCTGGTCCAAGCTGACCCAGGCGCAGAAGGACTGGGTGATCGAAGGCTCGCCCAACTGGAACGGCAAGTGGAGCCAGACCTGGTATGGCATTCGCCGCTTCTTCGAGTATCTCGAAAGCAAGGCCTACAAGATGCATATCCGGGTGCTGCTGTCCAAATACCGCAGCTATACCGAATGCCCGACATGCGGAGGTGCGCGTCTCAAGACCGAAAGCCTGCTCTGGCGCATAGGCGGCAAGCAGGCTGCGGATGCCGTGCTGCCGCCCGGCGACGAGAGCGGCAGATACCAGCGCTTCATGCCGCAGGCGGTGGGCTGGAGCCGCGAGCAGCTGGAAAGCCTGCCTGGCCTGTGTCTGCATGACCTGATGCGCCTGCCGATCACGCGCCTGCGTGACTTCTTTGCGCAGCTGGCGCCAGACAACAACGCCGTTAAAAATGATGGTGAAGCCCAGGCCTTGAAGATGCTGCATGCAGAAGTCATGACGCGGCTGCAGTATCTGTGCGATGTGGGCATAGGCTATCTCACGCTGGACCGTCAGAGCCGCACGCTGAGCGGTGGCGAGGTGCAGCGCATCAATCTGACCACCGCTTTGGGCACTTCGCTGGTCAATACCTTGTTCGTGCTCGACGAGCCATCGATAGGTCTGCACCCGCGCGATATGGAACGCATCACCGAGGCCATGCAGCGCCTGCGCGATGCGGGAAATACGCTGGTTGTGGTGGAGCATGACCCGGCCGTGATGTTTGCTGCCGACCGCATGATCGACATGGGTCCTGGCCCAGGTGCGCGCGGCGGCCAGATCGTGTTCGACGGCACGCCCGAGGATCTGCGCCAGGCCGATACCCTGACCGGCGCCTATCTGGGCGGGCGCAAGCAGGTGGGTTTCGGGCTCAAGCGCATGGTGACCGAGAGCACGCCGCGCCTGATTCTCGAAGGCGCACGCGAACACAATCTGCGCGATATCAGCGTGGACTTTCCGCTGCAGCGCCTGGTCACGATCACCGGCGTGTCGGGCTCGGGCAAATCCACGCTGATCCAGGATGTGCTGGTGCCAGCGCTGATGCGCCATTTCGGCAAGCCCACCGATGCGGCGGGCGCGTTCGAGCGCCTGCTGGGCGCGGACCATCTGGCCGATGTGATGTTCGTGGACCAGTCGCCCATCGGCAAGACGGCGCGCTCCAACCCGGTCAGCTATGTGGGCGCCTGGGATGCGATCCGCGAGCTGTTCGCCGTGGCGCCGCTGTCGCGCCAGCGCGGCTACACGGCTGCCAAGTTCAGCTTCAACAGCGGCGACGGCCGCTGCCCGACCTGCGGCGGCTCGGGCTTCGAGCATGTGGAGATGCAGTTCCTCTCGGATGTCTATCTGCGCTGCCCCGATTGCAACGGCACGCGTTATCGCCCCGAGATCCTCGAAGTGAAAATCGAGCGCAACGGCCAGCCGCTGAATGTGGCCGATGTGCTGGAGCTCACGGTGGCCGAAGCCGCGCTGCTGTTTGCGCAGGACCGCGATGTGATCCGCGCGCTGCAGCCCATCGTCGATGTGGGTCTGGAATATGTGAAGCTGGGCCAGCCCGTGCCCACGCTGTCGGGCGGCGAGGCCCAGCGCCTCAAGCTCGCAGGCTTCCTGGCCGAGGCGGCCAAGGCGCAATCCAAATCCAAGCAGTCGCTGGCCAAGAAAGGCACGCTGTTCCTGTTCGACGAGCCCACGACCGGCCTGCATTTCGAAGACATCGCCAAGCTCATGCGCGCATTGCGCAAGCTGCTGGAAGCGGGCCACTCGCTGATCGTCATCGAGCACAATCTGGATGTGATTCGCGCCAGTGACTGGCTCATCGATCTGGGCCCCGAAGGCGGCGATGGCGGCGGTCTGATAGTGGCCCAGGGCACGCCTGAAGATGTGCGCCATGTGCAAGAGTCGCACACGGCCCAGGCCTTGCGTGAATACGACCTGGCCATGGGCGTGGGCGGCGAGGCGGTGCGCGAAGTCGCGCCCATGCTCTACAAACCAGAGCGCAAAGCCAAGGCCGCACAAGCGCTGCAGGCCAAGAATTCGATTGAAATCGTCAACGCCAAGGAGCACAACCTCAAGTCGCTGACGGTCGATGTGCCGCGCGGCAAGTTCAATGTGGTGACCGGTGTCTCGGGTTCCGGAAAATCCACGCTGGCTTTCGACATTCTGTTCAACGAAGGCCAGCGTCGCTATCTCGAATCGCTCAATGCCTATGCGCGCTCCATCGTGCAGCCTGCGGGCCGTCCCGAGGTCGATGCGGTCTACGGCATTCCGCCCACGGTGGCCATCGAGCAGCGCCTGTCGCGCGGCGGTCGCAAGTCCACGGTGGGCACGACCACCGAGGTCTGGCACTTTCTGCGTCTGCTCTATGTGAAGCTGGGCGTGCAGCACTGCATACACGACGATGCCATCGTGCAGCCGCAGACCGAGGAAAGCATTGCCGCGCAGCTGATGACGAACTTCCGCGGTCAGACCATAGGCCTCTTGAGTCCGCTGGTCGTCAACCGCAAGGGCGTCTATACCGAGCTGGCCGACTGGGCCAGACCCAAGGGCTACACGCATCTGCGCGTGGACGGCGAGTTTCTGCCGACCACGG
Organism: Comamonas sp. A23; assembly: GCF_004522605.1. Classification (NCBI taxonomy): domain Bacteria; kingdom Pseudomonadati; phylum Pseudomonadota; class Betaproteobacteria; order Burkholderiales; family Comamonadaceae; genus Comamonas; species Comamonas sp. A23. The sequence continues at coordinate 790,600 of NZ_RSDT01000002.1, read as the reverse complement.
GCTTTCCGCGCATAGACCGTTTCAAGGAGCACACCATCGAGCTGCCCGTGGCCAGCGTGACGGTGACCGCGGCCAACGAGAAGGAGCTGCGCGGCCATCTGCGCCAGGCGCTGGAGATCGGCAAGGGCGTGCTGCATGTGCTCTCGGGCATCGAGAATCTGGCCGACGCCATGCAGGGCGGCCGGAGCACGGCCGGCATCGGTGCGCTGCAGGTGTTCTCCACCCAGCGCGCCTGCCCGGTCTGCGCCACCAGCTATGCCGAGCTGGACCCGCGTCTGTTCTCCTACAACAGCAAGCATGGCTGGTGTCCCGATTGCGTGGGCACGGGCGTGAAGCTGACCAAGGACCAGCGCAAGGTCTATGACGACACCTTGCTGGCCGACGACAACCGGGGCCGTGAGGTGAAGTTCGAAGGCCAGGAAGTGGAAGATCTGGCTGAAGTCGTTTGTCCCAAATGCCATGGCACACGTCTGAACCCTGTGGCGCGAGCCGTGAAGTTTCACGATGAGGCGATTACCGATATCGCCCAGCTGTCGGTCAGCGATGTGCGCCACTGGATACAGAGCCTGGAGCTCACGGGCCGCGAAGCCGATATTGCGCGCGATCTGATCCCCGAGATCCAGAGCCGTCTCGAATTCCTGGAAGAAGTCGGTCTCAACTATCTGACGCTGGATCGCGGCGCACCTACCCTGAGCGGGGGCGAGGCCCAGCGCATCCGACTGGCCGCACAGCTGGGCAGCAATCTGCAAGGCGTCTGCTATGTGCTGGACGAACCTACCATCGGCCTGCATGCGCGCGACAACCAGATTCTGCTCAATGCCCTGCACAAACTCGGCGACAAGGGCAACACGCTGGTGGTGGTGGAGCATGACGAAGACACGATTCGCCGCGCCGACCATGTGATCGATATCGGCCCCAGCGCCGGCATTCGCGGCGGCCGTCTGGTGGCTGAGGGCACGGTGGATGACATCATGGCGGCCAAGGACTCGGTCACGGGGCGCTATCTGCTGCACGCCATGCGCCACCCTTTCAAGCCTCGTCTGTGGGTGGGGGAGGGCGAGCCTCCGGAACAGCCGGTTGCTATCAATGCAGAAGCTGCTGACGCTGGTGATATGGCAGTTTCAGAGAAGAAACCATCCAAAGCCAAGAAAAAGAAAGCGGTAGCTGCTACTGAAAATGTGGTGCAGCAAGACAGCGACGCCTTGCACTGGCTGACGGTGATGGGCGCGAATCTGCACAATCTGCAGAGCGTGGAGGCCCGGGTTCCGCTCAAGCGGCTGGTGGCCGTGACCGGAGTGTCCGGCTCGGGCAAGTCCACGCTGGCGCGCGATGTGCTGCTGAGCAATGTGGCGGCCTGGGTGCAGCAGCGCTCGACCAAGGCCGGACGCGATGCCATGGATGCCGGCAAGTCGCCGGCGCTCGTGGGCTGCAAGGGACTCAAGGGTTTCGAGACGATTGATCGCGTGCTCGAAGTCGACCAGACGCCGATCGGCAAGACGCCGCGCTCCTGCCCGGCGACCTATATCGGCTTCTGGGACACGATTCGCAAGCTGTTCGCCGAGACCCTGGAGGCCAAGGCCCGCGGCTATGCGGCTGGCCGCTTCTCGTTCAACACGGGCGAAGGCCGTTGCCCGGCCTGCGAAGGCCAGGGCGTGCGCACCATCGAGATGAGCTTTCTGCCCGATGTGAAAGTGCCTTGCGAAGTCTGCCACGGTGCACGCTTCAACCCCGAGACGCTGGCCGTGAGCTGGCGCGGCAAGAGCATTGGCGACGTGCTGCAGATGGAGGTCGACGAGGCCGTGGAGTTCTTCGCCTCCATGCCTTCGATTGCCCATCCGCTGCAGCTGCTGAAAGACGTGGGCCTGGGCTATCTGACCCTGGGCCAGGCATCGCCCACGCTGTCGGGCGGCGAGGCCCAGCGCATCAAGCTGGTGACCGAGCTGACCAAGGTGCGCGACGATATCGGCCGGCGCGGACAGAAGGCTCCGCACACGCTGTATGTGCTGGACGAGCCCACCGTGGGCCTGCACATGGCCGATGTGGACAAGCTCATCCATGTGCTGCACCGCCTTGTCGACGGCGGCCACAGCGTGGTGGTCATCGAGCATGACCTCGACGTGATTGCCGAGGCGGACTGGATCATCGATCTGGGCCCCGAGGGCGGCAAGGACGGTGGGCGCATCGTGGCCACGGGAACCCCCGAGGAGCTTGTGAAGATCGGCACCCACACCGGCAAGGCACTGGCGCCGGTGCTGGCGCGGTAAGAGGCGGCGCGCACCATGTCCTTCTCGCGCAGCAACTTTCCTGCACCGGCGGAGCTGGTGGCCTCGCGTATCGCGTGGATGGCGCAGATCGCGCGCCCATCGCTGCCGCCTGCGGTGCAGGCCTGGATGACCTGGGCGCGTGGCTGGAAGGATGCGCTGCCGTGGTTGCAGCTTCCTGCATGGCGTGAAGGCGCGGGCAACTGGCTCGCGATGCAGCGTGCCACCGATGCGGCAGGGCTGTGGTCTCAGACTGGTGAGTACCGCTTCGGTCTGGACCTCACGGCCAGCACGCCCGGTGATCTGCGCTGGATCGACGGTGCGGTGGCGGATGGCTGGAGCCCGCACTGGCTGGTGCTGAGCCATGGCCTGGATGGCGACCCGCTGATCGGTGACATGAGCCGGCCCGAAGTGCCTGTGCTGTGGAAGTGGCATGACGAGCCGCACCGCGCGGCCAGGCCATTGTTTGCCTCGCTCGAGGAGTTGATGGCGCATGTGCAGGTCAAGGTCGCCAAAGCGCCACTTGTGCCGCGTGAAACGCGCTCTTCCACCATCTTCTACACCGTGCGCCTGCTGGAGCTTGGACCCGACCCGACCAGGGTCATGCTGGCGCTCAGGAAAATCTTCACGACGCTGTCTGCGCAGGAGCTGCTGAAACTCAAGACCCGGCTGCCGCTGACGCTGCTCGACGATAGCGTCAGCGCCTTGCAAAAGGACCGCCTGGTGCAGCATTTCGGGGGTCTGGGCGCGCGCGTGGAAGTGAGCGAACGTCGCTTGTAGCGCGCACGCAAAGGCGGCCGATGCGGCGCATGCAGCGCGTCCTTCCACAACACACCTCACCATCATCACGCATCACCAGTGCCATTTCTGCCAAGGCAGGTGCATGGTGTTCATGGGGCCGCGGCACCGATTTTTGATCGAAAAAAAGGCCTCCGTGATGCACGCAGGCCTTGTGGTCCAGCACAGTCCGCTTTACTGGAAGCCCAGCGTGTGCGGCAGCCAGGTGGACAGAGCCGGGATGAAGGTCAGCAGGCACAGCACGACGAAGTGGGCCAGCAGGAACAGCGGCATCTCGCGCGTCAGCTCGGTGATGGACACACGCGTGGACACGGCGGTCACGAACAGCAGGCCGCCGACCGGCGGCGTGATCATGCCCAGCGTGAGGTTGACGATCACCACCATGGCGAAGTGCGTGGGATCGATGCCCAGGCTGAAGGCGATGGGCGCGAGAATGGGCACCAGAATCATCACGCCGGGCAGCGGCTCCATGAAGATGCCGAAGACCAGCAGCAGAATGTTCACGGCAATCAGGAACATGACGGGCGAGAGCTCCCAGCTCACGATCAGCTCGGACAGATACTGCGGAATGCCTTCCACCGTGAGCACCCAGGCAAAGGCGGCCGAGGTCGCCATCACCAGCAGCACCGAGGCCGTGAGCATGGCCGAGCGCGCCAGAATGCCGGGCAGGGCCGACCACCTGAGCGTGCGGTAAACCCATTTGCCGCAGACCAGGGCATAGAACACGGCCACGACGGAGGCTTCCGTGGGCGTGAAGATGCCGAAGCGGATGCCGACCACGATGAGTACGATGAGCATCAGCGCGGGGATGGCCTTGAAGCTGGTGCTCCACATCTCGCGTGCCGAGGGGCGCGGTTCTGTGCTGCGGTAGTTGCGCTTCTTGCAGACCCACCAGTTGACGGCCGCCATGGCCAGCGCGATCAGAATGCCGGGAATGAAGCCGGCCATGAACAGGCCGCCCACGGACACGTTCTCATCCTGCAGCGCATAGATGATCATGCTCACCGATGGCGGAATGATGGGGCCGACGATGGCGGTGCTGGCCGTCAGCGCGGCTGCATAGGGGCGGCTGTAGCCGGCCTTGTCCATCATCTTGACCATCATGGAGCCGGGTCCGGCCGCATCGGCCAGGGCCGAGCCGGAGATGCCCGAGAACATGGTCAGCGACAGCACATTGGCATAGCCCAGGCCGCCGCGCAGATGGCCGACGAACTGGGCGGCAAAGCGCAGCAGCACGGCAGTCAGCGCACCGCCCGACATCAGTTCTGCGGCCAGGATGAAGAAGGGCACGGCCATCAGCGGAAAGCTGTCGATGCCCGTGAACATCTCCTTGAAGACGATCAGCTGTGGATAACGTCCGCCCACAAAGACCGCCAGGGCTGCCGAGATGGCCAGCGCAAACGCCACCGGAAAGCCCAGCGTGAGCAGGACGATGATGGCAACAAATAAAGTGATACCCATGATGTTTCAGTCAATCAGTGATTCATGGTGTGGCGCATAGATTCGTACGCGCACCAAGTCAGGGACACCGAGGAAGGGCCGCCCCGCACCGAGGTGTCGTTCCCCTCCCGCGAAGCGAGAGAGGGGGAAGCAGCGAAGCTGCACAGGGGGTGTTTCATATCGACGCTGCGGCGTCCGCATCCATTTCATCGGACTCGGCGAAGCTGCCAGCGGTGATGTAGCCGCGTGCGATGAACAGCAGATGGATCAGCATCAGCACAAAGCCCACAGGCATGGCGCCGTAGATATAGGAGATCGGGATGTCCGTGGCCGCCGTGGTCTGAAAGCGCGTGGCGTACACATACTGCGAGGAGGTCACGGTCATCACGGCAAAGAAGACCGCCAGGACGACTACGACAAAGCCGCGCATGGCCTGTGCCTTGCGGGTGCTCACGCTGCGGTGCAGATTGTCGATGGCCACATGGCCGCCAAAGCGCAGCACCAGGCCCGCGCCCAGGAAAGTGACCCAGATCATCATGTGGCGGGCCACTTCTTCGGCCCAGACGATGGAGTCGCCCGTGGTGTAGCGCAGCACCACGTTGGCAAAAACGATGCAGGCCATGGCCAGCAGCAGCAAGATCAGCAGCCAGCGATTGCCGGCCACGAGAATGCGTTCGATACGATCAAGCATAGGAGTGGGGGTGAGCAGAGGCAGCGGCGAAACCTGCCGCAAGAGCTGGCTGCATCACAAAGTTGAGAGCTGCTTCATCATCGGCAGGAATTGGCGCAAGTCCATTCGTGCTGACCGCAGCCGGGCAAGGACCTGCCTTGCCCAGGAGGGAGAAAAATGCACGGGCCCGTCTCCGTGGAGGCAGGCCCATGTTGCCGGTTGCTTACTTGACGGCGGTGATGGAGTCCAGCGTCTTCTGGCCGAACTTCTTGGCGTATTCCTTGTACGCGGGCTCCAGCGCGGTGCGGAACGCGTTCTGGTCGACCTTCTCCACGACCTTCATGCCGTTGGCCTTGGCTTCTTCCACGCCCTTCTTCTCCACGTTGTCCACGAAGGCGCGCGAAGCCAGTGCCCCCTTCTTGGCGGCTTCCGTGAAGGCGGTCTTCTGGGCCGCGTTCAGCGAACCCCAGAACGAGGGCGACACGATCAGGGCCATGGGGGCGTAGACGTGGGAGCTCAGGGTCAGGTGCTTTTGCACTTGCCACAGCTTGGCGGACACCAGCACGGAGATGGGGTTCTCCTGGCCGTCGATCGTGCCCTGCTGCAGCGCACCGATGACTTCGGGCCAGGACATGGGGGTGGGCGAGGCACCCAGGGTACGGAAGGCCGTGATGTGCACGGGGTTCTCGGTCACGCGGATTTTCAGGCCCTTGAGGTCGGCCACGCCATTGACGGCATGCTTGTTGTTGCTCAGATGGCGAAAGCCCTGCTCGCCCCAGGCCAGCGCGATCAGACCGCGCTTCTGGAACTTGGCCAGCAGCTCCTGACCGAAGGCACCGTCCATCACGGCACGTGCGTGCTGGGTGTCGCGGAACAGGAAGGGGATGTCCACCACGCCCACATCGGGCACGAAGTTGCTCAGCGCTCCTGTGGAGACGATGGCGGCTTCCACGGTGCCCAGCTGCAGGCCTTCGATCAGCTCACGCTCGCCGCCCAGGGCGGAGGCGGGGAACTGCTTGAACTTGTAGGCACCGTTGGTGCCTTTTTCCACGCCTTCGGCCCAGGCGTTGGCGGCAGCGCCGTAATGGGAGTTGACGGCCAGCGCATAGCCGATCTTGACTTCCTTGCCCTGGGCAAATGCAGTGCCTGCGGTCAGGGCGGCTGTTGCTGCCACGGCCGTGGCGACGAAGGTGCGGCGAATCATGCGCATGGTGTTGGTCTCTCAGAAATGTTTTGAAATGAATCAAAAATTGTAGTGAGTGCCAACCGTGGGTTTTTACGCACCCGGGGGTCGTCTTGTACGGGTGGGTGCATCGTGTTTGGCGATGGATGGGCATCAAAAAAGGCCTCTGTGCCGGCAAGCACGGAGGCCTTTGAAAATGAGAGCTGCTTGCGCTTGTTTCCAAACGATTTCAGATTGTTTTGATAGTGAAATCGTTAAGCAAAGAGCGGTTGAAGCTACTATTTTTGCTGAGTCAGCAACTGATCGGCAAGCTGCACAAAGCCGTCGCCGCGCTCGGCCGAGGTCACATGGCGCGGCAGATGCCTGAGCTGGGGCACGAAGCGCGCGATATTGGCCACGCCCACGCTGTGGGGCATGTGCTCGAACATCTGCTGGTCGTTGGTCGAGTCGCCGATATACACCCAGCGCGCCAGCGTGGCGTCAAGATCGATGTCGAACAGCTCGCGTGTGATCCAGCGCGCGCCTTCGAGCTTGTTGTGCTCGCCGAACCAGCCGTTGATGTGGATGGAGCTGACGGTGGCGTTCATGCCGGCCGCTTTCATGATGGCCACGCATTCATCGATCTGTGCCTGGGGCATGTTCGTGAATTCGCTGTGGTCCACGGCGATATCGCATTCGCGGCCGGCCGAGTCCGTGGCGCGTCTGGCGCCGGGCACGGTGGCCTCGATCTGCTCGAGCACCTGCTGCATACGGGCAAAGTTGCGGGCACGCTCGTCGGCGGATTGCTGGTAGAGCTTGTCCAGGCCGCCCTGGGCATTGCGGCGCAGGGCCACGGCACCGTTCTCGGCCACGATGGCGTCCACGGGCCAGGCCGATGCAAAGGGCACGCTCCAGCCCACGGGGCGGCCGGTGATGGGCACGACCTTCAGGCCCGCATCCTTGAGGCGCGCAATCGCGGCCACCACATGCTCGGGCACCACGCCGTCGGTGGTCAGCGTGTCGTCGATATCGGTCAGCACGCCCAGCAGCTTGGCAGGTGTCCGCAGTTCAGACAAAGGGCGCAGAAATTCTTGGCTCACAACAAACTCTCTCGATGTTGATCCTCGCCTGAAGCTAGCGCGGTCCAACTCAGAGACATCGAGCAAGAGCCGCCTCGCAGCGAGGATGTCGTCCCCCTCCGGCGAAGCCAGAGAGGGGGAAGGCGCGGGGCCGCCTAGGCGAAGCGCCTCAGGGGGTGATCACGCTCAATTCGCCGAGCCCAGTGCCAGGCCCGCATGCTCGCGCAGCGGGTGGAAGTGGATCTTGGGGAAGCGCTCCTGCGCCAGGCGCACGTCATAGGGGCTGGTGCACAGATAGGCCAGGGTGTCGGCCGCATCATGCGCCAGACGCATGGGATAGGCGTTCTCGAACTCGCGCAGCTCGGCGGGCGAATCGGCCGTGATCCAGCGCGCCCCGGTGTACTGGCAGCCTTCCAGGCGCACGTCGCAGTCGTACTCGGTCTTGAGGCGGTGCTGTACCACTTCGAACTGCAGCTGACCCACAGCGCCCAGCAGCATATTGCCGCCGACATCGGGCTTGAAGACCTGGATCGCGCCTTCCTCGCCCAGCTGCATCAGGCCTTGCTGCAGCTGCTTGGTACGCAGCGGGTTCTTGAGCACCACGGTCATGAACATTTCGGGGGCGAAGAAGGGCAGGCCGGTGAACTGTAGATTCGGGCCGTCGGTGATGGAGTCGCCCAACTGCACGCCGCCGTGAATCGTGAAGCCGATGATGTCGCCCGCATAGGCCTCGTCAACGGCCTCGCGGCGCTGGCTCATGAAGGTCACCACGGACGTGGGGCGCAGTTCCTTGCCGGTGCGCTGCACCTTCATCTTCATGCCAGGGGTGTACTTGCCGCTGGCCACGCGCACGAAGGCGATACGGTCGCGGTGGTTGGCATCCATGTTCGCCTGCACCTTGAACACCACGCCTGCGAAGGTTTTGTCTTCGGGGTTGATGGTGACTTCTTCGCGCTGGCGGTTCACTTCGGTGAAGGCGACGCGCGGGCCGGGTGGGGGCGACATGTCGACCACGGCGTTCAGCACTTCCATCACACCGAAGTTGTTCACACCGGAGCCGAAGAACACGGGGGTCAGCCTGCCTTCCAGAAACGCCTGGTGATCCCATTCGGCCGATGCGCCCTGGGCCAGCTCCATGCTCTCGATGGCATCGTCGTAGGCCTGGCCGAAGCGGGCACGCAGCCTGTCGACTTCGGTCAGCGGGATGACTTCGAAGTCTTCGGGGCGCTTCTCGCTGCCGGCGGCAAACACCGTCATGCTCTGTGTCTGCAGATTGATGATGCCGCCGAAGCTCTTGCCCTGGCCCACGGGCCAGGTGATGGGGCAGCAGGGCATGCCCAGCTCGCGCTCGACTTCGTCCATGATGTCCAGCGGGTCGCGCACTTCACGGTCGAACTTGTTGACGAAGGAGATGATGGGCGTGTTGCGCTGGCGGCAGACCTCGATCAGGCGGCGGGTCTGCGACTCCACGCCGTTGGCCGCGTCGATCACCATCAGCGCCGAGTCCACGGCCGTCAGCACGCGGTAGGTATCTTCCGAGAAGTCCTTGTGGCCGGGAGTGTCAAGCAGGTTGATCACATGGTCGCGGTAGCTCATCTGCATCACCGACGAGGCCACCGAGATGCCACGCTGCTTTTCGATTTCCATCCAGTCGGAGGTGGCGTGACGCGAGGCCTTGCGGCCCTTGACGGCGCCGGCAATCTGGATCGCGCCCGAGAACAGCAGCAGCTTTTCGGTCAGCGTGGTCTTACCCGCGTCCGGGTGGGAGATGATGGCGAACGTACGACGGCGCCGGGTTTCTGGGGCGTATGACACAGTATTGAGAGCTGTAAATACAGCCGGAGAACGCCGGCTGTGACAACAAAAGGTGCGGCGGTCCGTTTGCCGCACCAGGCCCGCACCCATGCAGGGCAGACCTGTGAATAAGTCTTGAGGGCGCTTATTTTAACGGCAGGGCCAATTCATGGAGATGCTCCGGCAAATGCGGGGCGGGCGACGCCATTGCCCAGGGCCGCTGGCTCCGGCAACTGGCAGATGCGGAGCACAATAGCGGCCTAGTCTCCGGTCCTTATTTACCCCTCATGAACAGCGCCCCGCAGGATGTGAACACCTCCTTGCCCATCCAGTCTCCAGCCTCTGCCGCTCCGGTATGGATCAAGCGCGGCACGCCCGAGTACCGGCGGGTCAGCGTGGCGCTGTTCCTGGCGGGGTTTGCCACCTTCTCCCTGCTGTACTGCGTGCAGCCGCTGCTGCCCGAGCTGGCCCACAGCTTTGCCGTCAGTCCGGCCCAGAGCGCGCTGGCGCTGTCGGTATCCACGGCCTGCCTGGCCGGCTCCATCGTGCTGGCAGGGGCCTTGTCCGAGGGGCTGGGGCGGCGCAAGTTGATGTTCATCTCCATGGCACAGGCGGCGCTGTGCAATCTGCTGGCTTCGTTCATGCCGCAGTGGCATGCGCTGCTGGCCGCACGCGCGCTGGAAGGCTTGCTGCTGGGCGGCGTGCCTGCCGTGGCCATGGCCTATCTGTCCGAGGAGATCGACCCGCCCGGCCTGGGCTTTGCCATGGGCCTGTATGTGGGTGGCACGGCGCTGGGCGGCATGCTGGGCCGGGTCGGCATGAGCGCCATGACCGAGTTCTGGGGCTGGCGCCATGCCATGGCTGCACTGTCGGTGCTTGACCTGCTGGCAGCCCTGGGCTTTGTCTGGCTGCTGCCCAACTCGCGCAACTTCATCAAGAAGACCGGGCTGGGTGCCCGGTATCACCTGCAGGCCTGGGGCCGGCATCTGCGCCACCCGGGCCTGCCGCTGCTGTTTCTGATCGCCTTCGGCCTGATGGGCGTGTTTGTCAGCATCTACAACTATGCCGGCTTTCTGCTCAGCGCATCGCCCTATGGTCTGAGCCAGCTGCAGATCAGCCATATCTTCTACGCCTATCTGCTGGGCACGGCGGCGTCGCCGATTGCCGGGGGGCTGGCCGATAGGCTGGGCCGCGGCCCGGTGCTGGTTGCTGGCACTTTGCTGATGGCCGCAGGCGTGGTTCTGACCCTGTTGCAGCCGCTGGCCGTCATCGTGCTCGGCATCGTCCTGCTGACGGCAGGGTTCTTCATCGCGCATTCGGTGGCCAGCGGCTGGGTGGGGCGACTGGCCACGCAGTCCAAGGGGCACGCATCATCGCTATATCTCTGGGGCTATTACATGGGCTCCAGCGTGCTGGGGGCCGGGGCGGGCTGGTTCTGGTCGCGCTGGGGCTGGACGGGCGTGGGCTCCGTGGCCTTGGCTGTACTGGCGCTGGTCATCGTGCTGGCCTTGCGCGTTCAGTGGCTGGCCGGGATTGCGGCCGCGAATCGAGCCGCTTCTTGATGCCGTCTTGATATCGGCACGCCCAATCTCTACCCGTTCTTGACGGGCGAATTTCTACAGTTCCTCCATCGCAATCAAGCCGCGTGAACGGCTTGCGGGAGGAATGAAATGACCATCACCTGGATTGAAGCCCTGGCCGCCCTGACGGCGCTGGGGCTGTTTGCCTATTTGGGCTATGCGCTGCTGCGCCCCGAGAAATTCTGAAGGGGCTGCCATGCAAGTGCTGCAAGACCTGATTTTTGTGAGCCTGACGGTGGTCTGCTTTGTCGGACTGCTGGGCTTTGTGCGCGCCCTGGCGCGTCTGTGAAAGGGGTGGATCATGTGGTTACCCTGGATGGAATTTGCCGCCGTGCTGACTGCGGCAACCTTGCTGACCATACCCATGGGCCAATGGCTGGCACGCTGCTTTACCAGCGAGCGTCATGGCTGGCTGGAGCGCCTGAGCTACCGGGTCATGGGCGTGAACCCGCAGGAGCGCATGGGCTGGCAGCGCTATGGCGCAGCCCTGGTCCTGAGCAATGCGCTGATGATGCTGCTGGGTTATCTGCTGCTGCGTCTGCAGGGCGCACTGCCGCTGAACCCGCTGGAGATCGCGGCGCAGGCGCCCGACCTGGCCTTCAACACCGCAGCCTCCTTCATCACCAATACCAACTGGCAGGCCTACTCGGGTGAGAACAGCCTGAGCAATGCAACGCAGATGGTGGTCATCACCTTTCTGATGTTTGCCGGTGCCACCACGGGTGTTGCTGCCGGTGCCGGCTTTGTGCGCGGCCTGGCGCGATCCAGTAGCAAGGATGTCGGCAACTTCTGGGTCGACTTCGTGCGCGTGTTCTGGCGCGTGCTGCTGCCGCTGTCCTTCATCATGGCCCTGGTCTATGTCTGGCAGGGCATTCCGCAGACTCTGCACACCGACGCGGTGGCGACGACGCTCGAAGGCGCCCGGCAGCAGCTGCTGATGGGGCCGGTGGCCAGCCTGGAAAGCATCAAGCATCTGGGCACGAATGGCGGCGGCTTCTTCGGCATGAATGCAGCCCATCCCTTCGAGAACCCGACGCCGCTGACCAATCTGCTGCACATCCTCTCGATGCTGCTGATCCCGGCCGGCATGACCTACGCCTTCGGCTCCATGCTGCTGCGCCGCAAGCAGGGCTGGGTGCTGTTTGCTGCCTGCATGGTGATGTTCGTCGGCTTTCTGAGCCTGGCGTTTGTGGCCGAGCAAAACGGCAGCCAGCTGCTGGCGCGCGCCGGAGCCGATCAGCAATACAGCCTGATCCAGAGCGGCGGCAATATGGAGGGCAAGGAGCTGCGCTTCGGCATTGCCGATACGGCCTTGTTCGTGGCTACCACCACCGCGGCCACCACGGGCTCGGTCAACGCCATGCATGATTCGCTGACCCCGCTGGGCTCAATCACGCCGCTGGCGCAGATGATGCTCAACTGCGTCTTCGGCGGCGACGGCGTGGGACTGATCAACCTGATTCAGTACGCCATCCTCACGGTGTTTCTGGCCGGCATGATGATTGGGCGTACCCCTGAATTTCTGGGCAAGAAGATCGAGGTGCGCGAGATCAAGCTGGTCATGCTTGCGGTGCTGGTGCCGCCGGCCTGCATTCTGGGCTTCACGGCGCTGGCCGTGCTCTGGCCGGATGCCGCAGCCAGCCTCAATAACCGCGGCCCGCATGGCTTCTCGGAGATTCTCTACGCCTATGCCTCGGCCACGGCCAACAACGGCTCGGCCTTTGCAGGGCTGAATGCCAATACGCCCTTCTTCAACACCACCACGGGCCTGGCCATGCTGGCAGGGCGCTTTCTGACGCTTGTGCCCATGCTGGCCGTGGCCGGCAGCCTGGCCGCCAAGGCCACCGTGCCTCCGGGTCCGGGCACTTTCCCCACGGCCACGCCGTTGTTCATGGGCCTGCTGGTGTTTGTGGTGCTGGTGGTGGGCGGTCTGACCTTTCTGCCGGCGCTGGCTCTGGGGCCCGTGATCGAGCACCTGCAAATGCTTGTGGCTCAGCTGTACGCCTAACGTTCTATCCAATTGATGCCAATGGTCTGCAGTCCATGCAAGGCTGCAGACCAGGGAGCAAATCATGAAAACATCGACTCAAACTCTTTGCGCTTCAGTGCTGCCAAGCCATGCACAAGCGCAGCCCGAGGCGCAATCCGCCTCCTGGCCACATCTGCTGGGCAGCAGCGTGCGCGCCGCCCTGCTGGTGATGGCGATCTCCGGCATTGCCTATCCCTTGCTGACCACGGGTGTGGCGCAGGCACTGTTCCCGCATGCAGCCAATGGCAGCCTGATCGAACGCCAGGGCCGGATCGTGGGCTCGGTCCTGATCGGTCAGCAATTCACCGGGCCGCAGTACTTCCATGGCCGTCCCAGCGCCACAGTCGCTCCCGATCCGAGTCAGGAGGGGGCAAACATTGCTGCGCCCTACAACGCCGGCCTGTCTGGTGCCAGCAACCAGGGGGCCACGCACAAGGACTTGTCCGAAGCCGTGGCGCAGCGTGTCGCACAGTACCGCGCCGATAACGGTCTGGCCGCAGACCTGGCGGTGCCGGTGGATGCGGTCACTGCGTCGGCATCTGGCCTGGATCCGCATATCTCGATGGCCAATGCGCTGCTGCAACTGCCGCGTGTGGCGAAGGCGCGAGGGCTCTCGCCAGACCAGGTGCAGCCATTGCTGGCGCAGAAAACAGAGCAGCGCACGCTGGGCTTGCTGGGCGAGCCGCGCGTGAATGTGCTGCAGCTCAATCTGGCGCTGGACGCCTTGCAGCCCGCCACCAGCGCAGTGAAGGAGTAAGCCATGAGCACCAAGAAAATAACGGCAGGTCGCAGCCTGCTCGATGCCAAGCTGGCGAAATCGGCTCTGTGGGATGCGCTGCGCAAACTCTCGCCGCGTACGCAGTGGGCCAACCCTGTGATGTTTGTGGTGTATCTGGGTGCGATCCTGAGCACTCTGTTGTGGTGGCAGAGCCTGATGGAGCCGGGCAGCGAGAACAGCGGCTTTGTCCTGGCGATTGCGCTGTGGCTGTGGTTCACCGTGCTGTTTGCCAACTTTGCCGAAGCATTGGCCGAGGGCCGCAGCCGCGCCCAGGCCGCCAGCCTGCGCGGCATGAAGCGCGATACGGTGGCCAAGCTGCTGCAACAACCGCATTTCGGCAGCTCATGGATTCCCATGCGCGCCAGCGAACTGCGCAAGGGCGTGGTCATCTTTGTGGAAGCCGGCGACACGATTGCGCTTGACGGCACGGTGATCGAGGGCGTTGCTTCGGTGGACGAAAGCGCGATCACCGGCGAATCCGCGCCCGTGATCCGCGAGGCCGGAGGCGACTTCTCGTCGGTGACCGGCGGCACGCGCGTGCTGTCGGACTGGCTGGTGGTGGAAGTCACGGTCAACCCCGGCGAGTCGTTCCTGGATCGCATGATCTCCATGGTCGAGTCGGCCAAGCGCCAGAAGACTCCGAACGAGATGGCGCTGACGATTTTGCTCGTGGGGCTGACGCTGGTCTTTCTGCTGGTCATCGTCACGCTGTGGCCCTTCTCGGCCTTTGCGGTGTCACAGGCCGGAACGGGCTCGGTGGTCGGCATTGCCGTGCTGATTGCGCTGCTGGTCTGCCTGATTCCGACCACCATTGGCGGCCTGCTGTCGGCCATTGGCGTGGCCGGCATGAGCCGCATGATGCAGGCCAATGTCATCGCCACTTCGGGCCGGGCCGTGGAGGCTGCCGGTGATGTGGACGTGCTGCTGCTGGACAAGACCGGCACCATCACCCTGGGCAACCGCCAGGCCTGCGAGTTTCTGCCGGCCCCTGGAACGAGCGCCGCGCAACTGGCCGAAGCCGCACAGCTGTCGTCTCTGGCAGATGAAACACCTGAAGGCCGCAGCGTGGTGGCTCTGGCCAGGGAGCGCCATGGCCTGCCCGATCGCAGCAGTGCGGATTTCCCGGGCGAGTTCGTACCCTTTACCGCACAGACGCGTATGAGTGGTGTGGATCTGCAGAGTCCACAAGGCTTGCGCAGCTTGCGCAAGGGGGCCGCCGATGCCGTGCGCCGGCATGTCGAGGCACTGGGAGGCAGCTTCCCGGCTCAGGTGCAACTGTCTGTGGATAACGTCTCGCGCAAGGGCAGCACGCCCTTGGTGGTGGCCGATGGCGCCAAGGTGCTGGGCGTGATCGAGCTTAAGGACATCGTCAAGCCAGGCATGCGCGAGCGCTTTGCCGAACTGCGCCGCATGGGCATAAAGACGGTGATGGTGACGGGCGACAACCCGCTGACGGCAGCCGCCATTGCCGCCGAGGCAGGGGTGGATGATTACCTGGCCGAAGCCAGGCCCGAAGACAAGTTGCAGCTGATCCGCTCGCACCAGGCGGCGGGCCGCCTGGTAGCCATGACGGGGGACGGCACCAACGATGCTCCGGCCCTGGCCCAGGCCGATGTGGCCGTGGCCATGAACAGCGGCACCCAGGCTGCCAAAGAGGCCGGCAATATGGTGGATCTGGACTCCAACCCCACCAAGCTGATCGAGGTGGTGGAAACCGGCAAGCAGATGCTGATGACGCGCGGCGCGTTGACCACCTTCAGCATTGCCAATGATGTGGCCAAGTATTTCGCCATCATTCCTGCCGCCTTTGTGGGCACCTATCCGCAACTGGCCTCGCTCAACGTGATGCAGCTGCACAGCGCCGATTCCGCCATCCTGAGTGCCGTGATCTTCAATGCACTGATCATCATCGCCCTGGTGCCGCTGGCCTTGCGTGGTGTGCAGTATCGCGCCGTGGGTGCGGCCCTGCTGCTGCGCCGAAACCTGCTGATCTATGGCCTGGGCGGGCTGATCGTGCCGTTTGTGGGCATCAAGCTCATCGACATGCTGCTGACAGTTCTGGGCCTCGTCTAAGTCATATCCAGGCCTTGCTTTCTCGTTTCTGTGGCTTGTCCGCGTTCCCTGCGGGCGCGGCAAGTCTGATCTGTTTGCTTCACCATCATGCGTCTCTTCCATCCCCAAAAACCATTTCACGCCTCGCGCTCCTGGGCCATCGGCTCTGCGTTGCTGATGATTGCCTTGAGCTGTGCAAAGCCCTCTGCTGCCGAGGAAACAAAAGCGCAATCTGCTTCTGAAAGCTCAGCTCCTGCGCAGGCCGACAGCAGGTCTTCCCTGACCGGCTCGCTGGGCCTGATCAGTGACTACCGCTTTCGCGGCATCTCGCAGACCTGGCAAGGCGCGGCAGTGCAGGGCGCAGTGGAGCTGGCCTTGCCCAAGGGCTTTTATCTGGGCACGTCGCTGTCCAATGTCTCTACCAACAGCTACGGCCGGGGCCAGGGGCTGGAGCACGATATCTATGGTGGCTGGCGCGGCGAGCTCGTGCCTGACTGGTTGCTGGATGTCGGGCTTTTGCAGTACCGCTATCCCGGCGCACGCCTGGGCGCAAGCGATGGCAGCAGCAAACGCTTTGACACCACCGAGCTCTATCTGGGGGCGACTCATGGTGGTCTGAGCATCAAATGGTCTGTGGCACTGACGCCTTATTTCGGCCTGGGCCAGAGTACCGCCGACTCGGCGTTCGCCACTGCGCTGCAACCAGCGGGCAGCAGTCGCGGCAGCCAGTATCTGGATCTGAACTATCAGCATCCGCTGGGCGATCTCGCAACCTTGGGCCTGCATGGCGGCTATACCTGGGTGCGCAACTACAGCGAGGTTTCTTATGCCGACTGGCGCATCTCGCTATCCAGGGCCTGGGGCCCGTGGACAGCATCGCTTGCGTACGTGGGTACCTCGGCCGATGCCAGGTATTACAGCGCCGTCAACAGTCGTGGCCAATGGCGTGATCTGGCGCGCAGCGGCTGGCTGTTGGGCCTGAGTGCCGGGTTCTGACCGGGCTTGAGTGATACGCTGATCGCCTGATGCCTTCATCCACACCATCATCCGCCGCGCAGCGCCCCGACCCCGACGCGCTGGTCGCTCAACTGCAGGCAGATCGGCAGCGCGCCCATCTCGGCAAGCTGCGCATCTACTTTGGCTCCAATGCCGGAGTGGGCAAGACCTATTCCATGCTGGCGGCCGCGCAGCGCGAGCGGCAGGCCGGGCGCAAGGTGCTGGTGGGGCTGGTGGAGACGCATGGCCGTGCCGAGACCGAGCAGCAGTTGCACGACCTGGAGCTGCTGCCGCGGCGCACGCTGGCCTACCAGGGCAGGCAGCTGGACGAGTTCGACCTCGATGCCGCTCTGACACGCCGCCCGGAGGTGCTGCTGCTCGACGAGCTGGCACACAGCAATGTGAGCGGCTCACGCCATCCCAAGCGCTGGCAGGATGTGCAGGAGCTGCTGGAGGCTGGCATCGAGGTGTGGACCACGCTCAACGTTCAGCATCTGGAAAGCCTGAACGATGTGGTGGGCGGCATTGTGGGCATACAGGTCCATGAGACCGTGCCCGACCATATCTTTGACGATGCCGACGAGGTCATCGTGGTCGACATCCCGCCCGAGGAGCTGCTCAAGCGCCTCAAGTCGGGCAAGGTCTATCCGCTGGAGCAGGCCGAGCGGGCCTCGCGCAATTTCTTTCGCCAGGGCAATTTGCTGGCGCTGCGCGAGCTGGCCCTGCGCCGCACGGCCGATCGTGTCGATGAGGACATGCGCGACTACCGCCGCGAGCGCTCCATCGGCGATGTCTGGCCCACGCGCGAGCGCTTGCTGGTAGGCGTGGGCGGCCGCGCCGGTGACGATGCCCTGGTGCGCCAGGTGGCGCGCCTAGCCAGGCGGCTGGAGGCCGACTGGGTGGTGGTCTATGTGGATGCACCGGAGCGCCAGCATAGGCCTCGGGCAGCGCAGGAGGCCGTGCTCAAGACCCTGGCGCTGGCGGCGCGTCTGGGTGCGGAAACGGCCACCATCCCCGGTGCTCATGTGGCCCAGGCTCTGGTGGACTTTGCGCGCGAGCGCAATGCCAGTCATCTGGTGCTGGCGCGTGTGCATGAACCTTTGAGCCGCTGGCTGCGCTGGCGTGCCCCCAGTCTGTCCGAACAGATTGCGGCGCTGGATCCCGGCCTGGACGTGCTGCTGCTGTCCGTCAAGCAAAGCAAGAACGAGAGCACCTTGCGATTGCCGGCGGCGCGTGAAAAAACCATTCCGTGGAAGGGCTATGCGGGCGTGACCCTGGCTTGCCTGGCCGCGACAGCGGTGGCGGAGCTGCTGCTGCGGGTGTTCGATCCGGCCAATGTCGTCATGCTTTTCCTGCTGGTGGTGGTGCTGTCTGCCGTGCGCTGGGGGCGCGGCCCTGGAGCATGGGCGGCCCTGCTGTCGGTGCTGCTGTTCGATTTCTACTTTGTGCCGCCGCGCAACTCCTTCAGCGTCAACGATACGCAATACCTGTTCACCTTCAGCCTGATGCTGGGTGTGGCCCTGGTCTGCGGCCAGCTGACGGCGCGGCTGCGCCACGAGGCGCGCGTGGCCGCAGAGCGCGAAAGGCGGGCCGGCGCGCTGGCCAGGCTGGCGCGTGACCTGTCGGGTGCGCTGACGCAGGAGCAGGTCACGCAGATCGCGCTGACCACGATTTCAGGCGTTTTCGATGCCCAGACCGGGCTGCTGGTGCCCGATGCCGATGAGCGCCTGCAGCTGGCGCCTGGCAGCGAAGCTCAGATCGACACCAGCGTGGGTCGCTGGAGCATGGAGCATGGCCAGATGGCCGGCCATGGAACCGATACCCTGGCAGCTGCGCCGGCACTTTATGTGCCGCTGATGGCGCCCGTGCGTTCGCGTGGCGTGCTGGTGCTGCAGCTGCGTGCGCCGCAACGATTGCGAGTGCCCGAGGAGCGCCGTCTGCTTGAAGCCTGTGCCAGCCAGATCGCCCTGGCATTGGAGCGTGTGCATTTTGTGGAGGTGGCGCAGCAGACCCAGATCGCCATGGAAGGCGAGCGCATGCGCAACACCTTGCTCTCGGCCGTCTCGCATGATCTGCGCACGCCGCTGACGGGCATCCTGGGCGCGGCCCAGGCGGCCTTGCCACATGCGCCGCAGGGGCCGGCGCATCACATGCTGGTGCAGATTCGCAATCAGGCACAGGCGCTGCAGCAACTGGTGGACAACCTGCTGGCCATGGCGCGCCTGCAGCAAGGCGGCGTGCAGCTCAAGCGTGAATGGCTGCCGGTGGACGAACTGGTGGGCAGCGCGCTGGCGCAGATGCGCGAGCGACTGGCCGCTCATGCGCTGCAGACCTCGCTGCCGGCCGATCTGCCCTTGCTGCAGCTCGATGCCGTGCTGATGGAGCGTGTGCTGGTCAATCTGCTGGACAACGCCATCAAGTACACACCCGAAGGCACGACGATCACAGTGGCAGCGAGCGTGGCCGACGGCGACTGTGTGCTGAGCGTGCAGGACGCGGGGCCGGGCCTGCCCGGGCATCTGTCCCCCGAGCAACTGTTCGAGCCGTTCACGCGTGGGCAGGCGGAGAGTGCCGTGTTCGGCATGGGGCTCGGCCTGGCGCTGGCTCAGCGCATCGTGCAAGCCCATGGCGGCAGATTGCGAGTGGCGGCGGCAGACCCCGGGCCGGGCACCGTTTTCAGCATCTCGCTGCCCGTGCCCGAGCAGCCGGCCATGGACGAATGAGCCGACAATCCCGTGCATCACATGCAAATCCGAACATGACAAGCGCCGCACCCCGCATTTTGCTGATTGAAGACGACGCCAGCATCCGCCGCTTTGTGCGCCTGGCACTGGAGGACGAAGGCTGGCAGGTGTTCGAGTCAGAAACCGCCAGGCGCGGCCTGATCGAGGCCGCTAGCCGCCAGCCCGACGCCGTGGTGCTGGACCTGGGGCTGCCCGATGCCGATGGCAAGACCGTGATTGCCGAGCTGCGCGGCTGGAGCCAGCTGCCGATTCTGATCCTGTCCGCGCGCGAGCGGGAAGAGGACAAGGTGGCGGCGCTGGACGCTGGGGCCGATGACTATCTGACCAAGCCCTTTGGCGTGCCCGAGCTGCTGGCCAGGCTGCGCGTGATGCTGCGTCGCCGCCAGCAGGCGTCGGCGTCAGACAAGCCCGGTAGCTGTGCGCGTTTCGGCGCGGTGGTGGTGGATCTGGCGGCGCACGATGTCAGGCGCGACGGAGTGGCCGTGCACCTGACGCCCATAGAGTTCCGCCTGCTGGCGGCCCTGATTGCCGGCCATGGCAAGGTGCTGACCCACCGCCAGTTGCTGCTGCAGGTCTGGGGCGCTGAATATCTGGACCGCCCCCACTATCTGCGCGTGCATATGGCCAACCTGCGCCAGAAGATAGAGCTCGATCCGGCCCAGCCCCGGCATCTGGTAACCGAGTTGCAAGTCGGTTATCGCTTGGTGGGCCTGGAAGGCTGATTCCTTTATAATCGCCGTCCATCCGAGGAGCGTTGCAGCGTTCCCCAGCCAGCCATGAGCTGGTCTGCGCGGGGCGTGAGGCTCGGATTTCATCCCGCAACGACGCTCGCCCACGCTTTCTGTGCGGTGAGCCGGTTTATTCCCCCTCTGCTGCAGAACGTGGTTTTTCATTCAAGTTTTGGAGAAAACCATGAACGCTGCCGTGCGCTTCAACCCCGCTGATTCGGCCATTACCGATATTTCCCTGGCTGCCTGGGGCCGCAAGGAAATCAGGATCGCCGAAACCGAAATGCCCGGTCTGATGGCCGTGCGCGAGGAGTTCGCCGCTGCCCAGCCCCTGAAGGGCGCGCGCATCACGGGCTCGCTGCACATGACCATCCAGACCGCCGTGCTGATCGAGACGCTGACGGCTCTGGGTGCACAAGTGCGCTGGGCTTCGTGCAACATCTTCTCGACCCAGGATCACGCAGCTGCCGCCATCGCCGAAACCGGCGTGCCTGTCTATGCCATCAAGGGCGAGTCGCTGGAAGACTACTGGAACTACACCCACTCCATCTTTGAATTCGGTGCCGCCGGTACCGAAGGCGAAGGCCCCAACATGATCCTGGACGACGGCGGCGACGCCACCATGCTCATGCACCTGGGCAAGCGCGCCGAGAAGGATCTGTCCGTGCTGGCCAACCCCGGTTCGGAAGAAGAGCGCATCGTCTTCGCCGCCATCAAGGCCAAGCTGGCCGTGGATCCCACCTGGTACAGCCGCAAGTCGGCCCAGATCATGGGCGTGACCGAAGAGACCACCACCGGCGTGCACCGCCTCAACGAAATGTCGGCCAAGGGCACGCTGCTGTTCCGCGCCATCAACGTCAACGACTCGGTGACCAAGTCCAAGTTCGACAATCTGTACGGCTGCCGCGAATCGCTGGTGGACGGCATCAAGCGCGCCACCGACGTGATGATCGCCGGCAAGGTGGCTTGCGTGGCCGGCTATGGCGACGTGGGCAAGGGCTCCGCCCAGGCCCTGCGCGCGCTGTCGGCCCAAGTGTGGGTGACCGAGATCGACCCCATCAATGCCCTGCAGGCCGCCATGGAAGGCTATCGTGTAGTGACCATGGAATACGCTGCCGACAAGGCCGATATCTTCGTGACCACCACCGGCAACAAGGACATCATCCGCCACGAGCACATGGTTGCCATGAAGGATCAGGCCATCGTCTGCAACATCGGTCACTTCGACAACGAAATCGATGTGGCTTCGATCGAGAAGTACAAGTGGGAAGAAGTGAAGCCCCAGGTCGACCAGATCGAGTTCCCCGACGGCAAGAAGATCACCCTGCTGGCCAAGGGCCGTCTGGTGAACCTGGGCTGCGCCACCGGCCACCCCAGCTTTGTGATGTCCAACTCCTTTGCCAACCAGACCCTGGCGCAGATCGAGCTGTTCACCCGCCCCGACGCCTACGAAGTGGGCAAGGTCTATGTGCTGCCCAAGATCCTGGACGAAAAGGTCGCCCGCCTGCACCTGAAGAAGGTCGGCGCCATGCTGACCGAACTGAGCGACGAGCAGGCCGCTTATATCGGCGTGAGCAAGCAAGGCCCTTACAAGCCTGAAACTTATCGTTATTAATAGCACCCCCTGAGGCGCTTTGCCTGGGCGGCCCCGCGCCTTCCCCCTCTCTCTACGCGCTGCGCGCTAGGGGAGGGGGACGACAGCTTTGCTGCGCGGCGGCGCTTGCTCGCTGCCACTTTGCTAGGCTCTGCCAATATTAGTGAGCGGCTGTCGTGGTTTAAATTTAATAGCTGCTTGCGCACGTCATACATAGATTTCAGGTGAATATTTATCTGAAATCAAGATGTATCAAGCGTAGGCTGCTATCTTAAAAGATTTCTTTTGCCCGCTGCACCTTTGTGCAGCGCCTGGCGCCGGTTTATTTCAAAGGAAGCGACGCTATGCGCGCAGATGTTTTTCTGGTTGAAGCAGGTCATGCTGCCACCCGTTCCCAGGCCCAGCGCCTGATCGCCTCGGGTGTGGAGTGGCGCCTGACGCCGCTGGCACCATGGAAGAAAGTGGCCAAGAACGGCGATGACATTCCTGCCGGTGCCGAGCTGCAGCTGCTGGACGCCGCCGAGGCCAAATACATCTCGCGCGGCGGGCTCAAGCTCGAAGGCGCGCTGGCCGCGACCGGCCTCAGCGTCAAGGGCTTGCGCTGCCTGGATGTGGGCCAGAGCACGGGCGGCTTCACCGATTGCCTGCTGCAGGCCGGTGCGACCCAGGTCATCGGCATCGACGTGGGCCACGGCCAGCTGCACGAGCGCCTGAAGAATGACGAGCGCGTGGTCTGCGTCGAGGGCTTCAACGCCCGCGCGCTGACGCCCGAGCTGCTGGAGAAGGCCTGCGACGAGGCGCTGTGCGAAGTCATCGAGGAAGAAGAGGACAACGACACCCAGCCCGTCGCTCCTTATGCCTGGATGCGCAACGGCGGTCAGGTCGATGAGGACTATGACGACAGCGACGATGCCAAGGAGCAGGATGTCGAGAGCTTCAAGGCCGAGCGCGCCGCCAAGGCCAAGGCCCGTGCCGAAGGTCTGGCTCCGGTGGAATTGCGCCGCAAGCCCGGTACCGAAAATATCGACATCAGCCCGGCCTTTGATTTCGTGACCGGCGATCTGTCCTTTATCTCGCTGACCCTGGTGCTGCCTGCCGTGGTGCAGCTGCTCAAGCCTCATGGCCAGCTGCTGATGCTGGTCAAGCCGCAGTTCGAGCTGCAGCCCGGCCAGATCGGCAAGGGCGGCATCGTGCGCGACACGGCCTTGTACGCCGAGGTCGAAAAGCGCATTCGCGACTGCCTCGGCGATCTGGGGCTGAGCGTCAAGCAGTGGCTGGACTCGTCCATTGAGGGCGGCGACGGCAATCACGAATTCTTTGTCTGGGCCCAGCAGGGCGCCGAAGTCAAGGCTCCGGCCCCCGTCGTTGCAGACGAAGCGGCTGCGGCCAGGCCGGCCGTCAAGGCGGCCGTCAAGGCGGCCGCCAAGCGCCCTTCGCGTGCCGACATCAAGGCCCAGCGCGCCAAGCAGGAGCTGTATGAAGACCCCGAGGTGGCCAGCTTCGGCCAGCCCGGCCCGGCCCGCAGCAAGCAGAAAAAGCGCAACGAACGTTGAGCGTTGAGTAAAAAGCGTGGCGGGTGCCGAGCCTTCGACGCCCGCACATGATCCAGGATTCAGAGACATAGACCGCCATGAGCTTTCCCGTCAGCTTCGAGTTTTTCCCCACCAAGACGCCCGAAGGCGCTGCCAAGCATGTGGGCGTGCGCCAGGCCCTGTATGCGCGCAAGCCCGAGTTCTGCTCCGTGACCTATGGCGCGGGCGGTTCCACCCAGGCAGGCACCTTCACCATGGTTCGCGACATTCAGAACGAAGGTGTGGGCGCGGCCTCGCACTTCTCCTGCATCGGCGCCACGCATGAGAAAGTGCGCGCCGAGCTGAACGAGCTCAAGGCCATGGGCGTCAAGCGCATCGTCGCCTTGCGCGGCGACCTGCCCAGCGGCTACGGCCTGGGCGGCGAGTTCCAGTACGCCAGCGATCTGGTGGCTTTCGTGCGCCAGGAGTTCGGCGACTGGTTTCACATCGAAGTCGCCGCCTATCCTGAAACTCACCCCCAAGCAAAGTCCCCTCGCAGCGATCTGGACGCATTTGTTGCTAAAGTGCGCGCTGGTGCAGATTCCGCCATCACGCAATACTTCTACAATGCCGACGCATACATGCGCTTTGTCGATGAGGTGAGGGCTCTGGGGCTCGACGTGCCGGTCGTGCCAGGAATCATGCCGATTACCAGCTCTACACAGCTGATGCGCTTCTCGGATGCATGTGGTGCCGAGATTCCGCGCTGGATTCGTCTGCGTCTGCAGGCGTTCGGAGATGACACCGCTTCCATTCGTGCGTTCGGTCTGGATGTCGTGACTCATCTATGCGAGCAGTTGCGCAGCCAGGGTGCTCCCGGGCTGCACTTCTATACGATGAACCAGAGCGTCGCCACTCTGGAGATCTGCGACCGTCTGGGTCTGTAAGCCAAAAGCTTGCCGGCCGCGAGGCGGCCGGTCTTGGGCGGCTCTCACTTGAGCTTTCAAGGAGATTGCGCCCGTGCAACCGAAATTTTGGCGCTTGCGTTGTTGTCAGTGGATAGGTCTTGCCGTCGTCACCGCGACCATGGCCGGCTGTGCTCCGCTGCAGGAAAAGCCCGAGGAACAGCCCCCCGTCGCTCAGAGCCAGCCCCGAAAAAAGGGTGCGCAGCCCACGGTCTCCGCTCCCCTGCTGCCCGACGCCTATGCGCGCAGCAACTATCGCGACAAAGGTCTGGGCGTCAAGGCCAACAAGCCTGCGGATGCCGACAAGGCAGACCTGCCCGAAGACAGCAACAAGTACGAGCTGAGCCCTCCGCGTGAAAGCGACCAGGCGGGCCTGGCCTCCTGGTATGGCGAGCAGTTCCACGGCCGCAAGACGGCCAGCGGCGAGCGCTTTGACAGCATGGACATGACGGCAGCGCACAAGACCCTGCCTTTCGGGACGCGCGTTTGCGTGCGCAGCTCCGTGACCGGCAAGAGCGTGGTGGTGCGTATCAATGACCGCGGCCCCTTCGCGCCAGGTCGCGTCATCGACCTGAGCAAGGCCGCGGCCCAGGAGCTGGGCATGCTGGGTCTGGGCATCAAGCCCGTGGAGCTGTGGCAGCTGGACGCCGATGAGGACGAGTGCCCGGCCACGCTCAATGCTTCGGGCAAGAAGCGCCATCCCAGTGTGGCGCAGGGCGCTGCCGCCTCCAAGACGCGCGCGGCATCCGCGAATCAGCCCGCGCGCAAGGTCTCCCAGACCGCCAAGCGCAAGCGCTGAACCATTGTTGCTGTTGAAGGGGTGCGGCCAGTGAAGCTGGCGCGCCCGGACTGCAGAGGGCCGGCAAGGGCCGGCCTACAGCCGCCAATCAGCCGCCAGACTCCAGCGTAAAGCCTGCATTGCTGTCCTGACCCAGCAGTTTGACCAGCTGCGGCATGGCGGGCTTGAGTTGATCCCTGAGATTGAACGGCGGGTTGATCAGAAACATGCCGCTGGCGGGCAGGCCGCCGCGTTCGGAGGTTTTGTTGCTCTTGACCGTGAGCGTTGCATGCAGCCAGCTCTTGCCAGCCTTGGTGGCCATGGTCTTGAGCCGCTTGGGCAGATCATGGGCTTCGGGGCGCGGGATGATGGGGTACCAGACGGCGTAAGTGCCTGTGGGAAAGCGCTTGAGACCGTCCGCCGCCATGTCCAGCACACGGCCGTAGTCGGTCTTCAATTCGTAGCTCGGATCGCAGAGCAGCAAGGCGCGGCGCGATGGCGGAGGCAGGAATTTCTTCACGCCTTCAAAGCCATCCTCATGCAGGATGGCGACCTGGCGCCTGACCTCCAGCTGGGCCATGTTGCCGGTCAGAGAGCGCATGTCCGTGGGGTGCAGCTCAAAGGCCTTGAGACGGTCATGACCGCGCAGCAGCGCCTGGGTGATGAAGGGCGAGCCGGGATAGTTGCGGATGGCATTGCCCTGGTTGAAGCGACGCACCATCTGCAGATAGTCCTGCAGCACAGGGGCCAGTTCGGCCTCCTTGGCGGCAGCCAGGCGCAGCACGCCTTCCTCGGCCTCGCCGCTCTTGCTGGCGTAGTCGCCGTCCAGGCGGTACAGGCCGGCGCCGCCGTGGGTGTCGAGCACCGTCAGCGCAGCCTCTTTTTGCGTGAGGTATTGCACGGTGGCAATCAGAACGGTGTGCTTGAGCACATCGGCGTGATTGCCTGCATGGAAGGCGTGGCGGTAACTGAACATAGAAATGGATGGTAACCAGCAGGGCAAGAGGGGAACAGCACTTTTTACCCTGTGGTCTTTAAAGGCTGTCGGCGCCTGGGTGCAGAGGGAGAAACAGGCACTAGGGGCTGTTTCACAACAGGCTGCTGCACGAAAACACGCAGATTCTGGCGTTTTTGTATAATGGCGGGCTTCGCAGCGATTTTATGGTTCCCGCGGCGAAGGCTTGGGCCAAGTTTAAATTGGTCCGAGTAACCCCGCCTAAGAGGCTTCCTTTAAAAGACCTGTCTTTTTCAAGAAGAAGCACCGACCGCGGAAAAGGGACCGCCAAACCTTCTTGAAAGAGAAAACTCATGTCTACATTCAGCGCAAAGCCCGCTGAGGTGCAACACGAGTGGTTTGTGATTGACGCCACCGATAAGGTGCTCGGACGTGTCGCCAGCGAAGTGGCACTCCGTCTGCGCGGCAAGCACAAGGCCATTTACACACCTCACGTTGACACCGGTGACTACATCGTCATCATCAACGCCTCCAAGCTCAAGGTCACTGGTACCAAGAACCTGGACAAGGTGTACTACCGTCACTCCGGTTTCCCCGGCGGCATCACTGCCACCAACTTCCGCGACCTGCAAGCCAAGTTCCCTGGCCGTGCTCTCGAGAAGGCCGTCAAGGGCATGCTGCCCAAGGGTCCTCTGGGCTACGCCATGATCAAGAAGCTGAAGGTTTACGGCGGTGCTGAGCACCCCCATACCGCACAGCAGCCTAAGGCTCTGGAAATCTAAGGAGACCTAGATGATTGGTGATTGGAACAATGGCACAGGCCGTCGCAAGTCCAGCGTCGCTCGCGTGTTTCTGAAGAAGGGCTCCGGCAAGATTACTGTGAATGGCAAGGACATTCAGCAGTACTTTGGTCGCGAAACCTCCATCATGATCGCAAAGCAACCCCTGGTTCTGACTGAGAACCTGGAGACTTTCGACATTCAAGTGAACGTCCATGGCGGCGGCGAATCCGGTCAAGCCGGTGCAACCCGTCACGGCATCACCCGTGCCCTGATCGACTATGACGCAGCTCTGAAGCCTGCACTGAGCCAAGCCGGCTTCGTGACTCGCGACGCTCGTGAAGTCGAACGTAAGAAGGTCGGTCTGCACTCCGCACGCCGCGCCAAGCAGTTCTCGAAGCGTTAATCCGTTTCCCCTGCAGGAAAGACTCTGCGGAGTCTTTTCAAGAAAAGCCGCCTCGAATGCAATTCCTGGCGGTTTTTTCATGGGCGGCCGCAGCCTTGTCCAGCGCTTGCGCAAAGCCCCCACTTGCACTGGCGACAAAGAGGTACGGCCGGTATTCCCGAGCCCCTTGCTGTACCATTTCAGGCAATCAAGAAACTACGGAGTAATGCCATGAGCGCCGTTGCTGAAACCACGACCACCGAAATGCCTTCCCCCATCGTCTTCACCGACAGCGCTGCTGCAAAGGTGGCCGATCTGATTGCCGAAGAAGGCAATCCCGATCTGAAGCTGCGCGTTTTTGTGCAAGGTGGTGGCTGCTCCGGTTTCCAGTACGGTTTCACCTTCGACGAGATCACCAACGACGACGACACCACCATGACCAAGAACGGTGTCTCGCTGCTGATCGACTCCATGAGCTATCAGTATCTGGTGGGTGCCGAGATCGACTACAAGGAAGACTTGCAGGGCGCTCAG
The DNA here is from genome assembly GCF_004522605.1 of Comamonas sp. A23. Lineage (NCBI taxonomy): Bacteria > Pseudomonadati > Pseudomonadota > Betaproteobacteria > Burkholderiales > Comamonadaceae > Comamonas > Comamonas sp. A23. The sequence goes on along the minus strand of NZ_RSDT01000002.1, from coordinate 762,988 downwards.
TTCGTGATCAAGAATCCCAATGCCTCGACCACCTGCGGCTGCGGCTCCAGCTTCTCGGTCTGAGTGAAATGATTGTTTGCGCGCCGACCGCTCTGGTCTGGCGCCCGCATATTGCTTAAGCCGCTGCTTGTCAGCGGCTTTTTTGTTGCCTTGCCGCCTCGTTCCGGAGCTGCCCATGGGTGAGATGCCCACCGCGCACCATAGTGCCCCCCATAAAGAAAGACTGCTTTGGCTGGTGGCCATAGGCTTTTTCATGCAGTCGCTGGACGCGACCATCCTCAACACGGCGTTGCCGGCCATGGCGACCGAACTGGGCGAGAGCCCGATGAAGATGCAGTCCGTCATCGTGGCCTATGCGCTGACCACGGCCATGCTGATTCCGGCCACGGGCTGGGTGGCCGACCGCTTTGGCACGCGGCGCGTCTACGGCTGGGCGATAGGCCTGTTTGTGCTGGGTTCGGTGCTGTGCGCGCTCTCGCCCAGCCTGCCGTTTCTGATCGCGGCACGCGTGGTGCAGGGCGTGGGCGGCGCCATGATGCTGCCCGTGGGTCGGCTGGCCGTGCTGCGCACCTATCCGCGTGGCGAGTTCATTCGCGCCATGAGCTTTATTGCCATTCCCGGCCAGGTCGGGCCGTTGCTGGGGCCTACCCTGGGCGGCTGGATGGTGGAGTACGCCAGCTGGCACTGGATCTTCTGGATCAATGTGCCGGTGGGCCTGATTGGGCTGTGGGCCACCTGGCGCTGGTTCCCGCGCAGCGCGCCGGTGCCCGTGCACCGCTTTGACGGCAAGGGCTATGCCATGCTGGCCTTCGGCATGGTGGCCATCTCTATTGCGCTGGACGGCCTGTCCGGCATGGGGCTGGGCATGGCGCTGGTGGTGGTGCTCATGGTGTTCGGCATGGCCAGCCTGGCCAGCTACTGGATGCATGCGCTGCGCGTGGAGGAGCCGCTGTTTGCGCCAGGGCTGTTCAAGGTGCGCTCGCTGCGAGTGGGTCTGCTGGGCAATCTGTTCACCCGTTTCGGCAGCGGCGCCGCGCCGTTCCTGATCCCGCTGATGCTGCAGGTCGGCCTCAAGATGTCGCCCATGAACGCGGGCCTGATGATGCTGGCCACCGTCACCGGCAGCATGCTGGTCAAGCGCATTGCCGTGCGCACGGTGCAGCGCTTTGGCTACAAACGCGTGCTGCAGGTCAATTCGGTGATGCTGGCGGTGATGTTGGCCTCCTTCGGGCTGGTGGTGCCGGGCACGCCGGTCTGGCTGTTGCTGGTGCAGCTGTTCATCTTCGGCGGCTTCAACTCCATGCAGTTCTCGGCCATGAATTCGGTCACGCTCAAGGACATGGAGGGCGAGTCTGCGAGCAGCGGCAACAGCCTGCTGTCCATGGTGCAGATGCTGGCCATGAGCATGGGCGTGGCCCTGGGCGGAGCCTTGCTGACGGGCTTCAGCGATATGTGGCCGGCGCACAGCGACGAGCGCATGCAGGCCATTCGCGCCACCTTTGTGACGGTGGCCTTGATGACGCTGGCGGCGACGCTGGTGTTCAGCCAGCTCGATGCCGACGAGCCTGTGCGCCCGGCTCCGGATGGTGGCGATGCCTGAAAATTTGATAGCTTATAGCGCTTGTCAATAAATGATTTCAGATTGTTTTCAATTTGAAGTCATTGATTAAAAGGCGCTATTAGATATTGATAGGGGAGCGCGACTCGGCTCCCACTTCCTGGGACTTACCCGTAGGGAACCGGGTTTTGTACGGGTTCACCCTTGATTTTGGTCACGGATATATGACGCGCTACATAGCCCCTATGAGCGCGTCTGTATGAGAAGCTGCCCATGCAGGCGTAGCCTTCGATCTTGACGAATGCTGCGTTTGGAATGCATCTTGCATGCAGGCATTCAATCTCACCCTGTCCCACGATCATGAGCACCAGTCAGAACTCTCAACCGATACGCTTCTTCCACCGCGGCGAGGTGGTGGAAGTGCAAGGCCCGCACCCCACACGCTCCGTGCTTCAATGGCTGCGCGAGGATGCCCATTGCACCGGCACCAAGGAAGGCTGCAACGAAGGCGACTGCGGTGCCTGCACGGTAGTCATCGGCGAGCTGGCCGAAGCCGGCGATACCGAGGCCGTCAACGGCCTGCGCCTGCAGACCGTCAATGCCTGCATTCAGTTCCTGCCCAGCCTGCATGGCAAGGCCTTGTTCACGGTGGAAGACCTCAAGAGCCAGTGCGCGGGCAAGTCTGCCTGCGCCGGCAAGCCCGCAGGCCCACAAAGCCTGCATCCGGTACAGCAGGCCATGGTGGAGTGCCATGGTTCGCAATGCGGCTTCTGCACGCCCGGCATCGTGATGACGCTGTGGTCGGCCTATGAGCATCATCAGCAGCAGGGCAGCGAGCCCACGCGTCAGCAACTGGCCGACGAACTCTCGGGCAATCTGTGCCGCTGCACGGGCTACCGTCCGATTCTCGATGCCGGTCAGCGCATGTTCGACCTGCCTGCGGTGCGACTGGATACGGCGCCCGTGGTGGCTGCGCTGCAAGGCCTGCAGGCCGGCAATGCAGGGCTGAACTATGCGGCGCCCCAGGGCCTGCGCACGGACTTCTTCCATGCTCCGCGCACGCTGGCGGATCTGGCCGGTCTGTGCGAGGCCAAGCCCAAGGCCCGCATCGTGGCAGGCTCCACCGATGTGGGGCTCTGGGTTAACAAGCAGTTCCGCGACCTGGGCGACATGATTTATGTCGGCGACGTGGCCGAGATGAAGCGCATCGAGGTGCGGCCCGATGCCGAGGGCGGCGAGCTGTATATCGGCGCCGGGGCTTCGCTGGAATCGGCCTGGAGTGCGCTGGTGCAGCGCTGGCCCAGCCTGACCGATGTCTGGCTGCGCTTTGCCTCCACGCCCATCCGCCATGCGGGAACCATGGGCGGCAATGTGGCCAATGGTTCGCCTATCGGCGATTCGCCGCCGGTGCTGATGGCACTGGATGCGCAGATCGAGCTGCGCAAGGGCGAGCGCGTGCGCCGCATGCCTCTGACGGATTTCTATCTGGACTATATGAAGAACCAGCTGGAGCCTGGCGAGTTCGTGCAGGCCCTGGCGGTGCCGCTGGCGGCCATGCAGCGCCAGGTGCGCGGCTACAAGATCAGCAAGCGCTTCGACTGCGATATCTCGGCCCTGTGCGCCGGCTTTGCCATCGAGCTCGATGGCGAGATCGTGCGATCCATCAGGCTGGCTTTTGGCGGCATGGCCGCCACGGTCAAAAGAGCGGCGGCAGCCGAAGCGGCCCTGCTGGGCAAGCCCTGGAGCCTTGAAAACGTGAAGGCCGCGCAGGTCGCGCTGGCCCAGGATTTCAAGCCCATGAGCGATATGCGCGCCAGCGCCGATTACCGCCTCAAGGTGGCGCAGAACCTGATCCAGCGTCTGTGGCTGGAAACGCGCGCCGATCAGCCGCAGGGCACTGATGCGACCAGTGTCTGGAGCGTGATGCCCCACGTCGTTCCCGCCGCCGTGGAGCAAGGAGTCTGAAATGAACAACCCCCTTGAATTGACGAATGAACTGGTGGCGGAAGCCTTTGCCGATTACCGCAAGAATCAGGCCTATCGCATTGACGAAGTGACCGAAGCCAAGGCCCATGATCAGGGCGCGCGCGTGGGCGTCAGCCGCAAGCACGAGTCCGCACACCTGCATGTGGCCGGCGAGGCCGCCTATATCGACGACCTGCCCGAGCTGGAAGGCACGCTGCACTGCGCGCTGGGGCTCTCGCCCGTGGCCCACGGCCGTCTGACGGCGCTGGCGCTGGAGGCCGTGCGCGCCATGCCCGAAGTGGTGGAGGTGATCACGGCTGCCGACATCCCCGGTGTCAACGACTGCGGCTCCATCATTCATGACGACCCGATTCTGTGTGATGGCGAAATCCGCTACGTAGGCCAACCCTTGTTCGCCGTGATTGCCCGCTCGCGCGATGCGGCAAGACGTGCGGCCGCCCTGGCCAAGGCTGCGGCCACCATCAGCGAGCTGCCGCCCGTGCTGACACCGCGCAAGGCCCATGAGCTGGGCCAGTATGTGATGCCGCCCATGCACCTGGAGCGCAGCACCCGGGAAGGCGGCGCGCGCGCCGCCATGGATGCCGCGCCGCACCGCCTCAAGGGTTCCTTCGATGTGGGCGGGCAGGAGCAGTTCTATCTGGAAGGACAGATCAGCTACGCCACGCCCAAGGAAGACGGAGCCGTGCATATTCATTGCTCCACCCAGCATCCCAGCGAAATGCAGCATCTGGTGGCTCATGCTCTGGGCGTGGCTTCGCACAGCGTGCATGTGGAATGCCGGCGCATGGGTGGCGGCTTCGGCGGCAAGGAGTCGCAGTCGGCGCTGTTCGCCTGCGTGGCGGCCGTGGCGGCAACCAGGCTGCAGAAACCGGTCAAGCTGCGTCTGGACCGCGACGACGACTTCATGATCACCGGTCGCCGTCACTGCTTCTGGTATGAGTACGAAGTGGGCTATGACGATGAAGGCCGCGTGCTGGGAGCCGAGATCTCCATGGTCTCGCGCGCCGGTCACTCTGCCGATCTGTCGGCGCCGGTGATGACGCGTGCGCTCTGCCATTTCGACAATACCTACTGGCTGCCCGATGTGCTCATGCATGGCTATATGGGCAAGACCAACACCCAGAGCAATACGGCTTTCCGTGGCTTTGGCGGACCTCAGGGCGCGATTGCCATCGAGAACATTCTGGATACGGTGGCGCGCAGCCTGGGGCGCGATCCGCTCGATGTGCGGCGCGTCAACTTCTACGGCAAGGGCGAGCGCAACATCACGCCTTACGAGCAGGTCGTGACCGACAACGTGATTCACGAGCTGGTGGCCGAGCTGGAGGAGTCCAGCGACTACCGTGCGCGCCGTGCGGCTGTGAATGCCTTCAACGCCGGCAGTGCCGTGCTCAAGCGCGGCCTGGCGCTGACGCCGCTGAAGTTCGGCATCTCCTTCAATGTGGCCCACTTCAACCAGGCCGGCGCACTGGTCCACATCTATACCGATGGCTCGATTCTCGTGAACCATGGCGGCACCGAAATGGGCCAGGGCCTGAACACCAAGGTGGCGCAGGTGGTGGCACATGAACTGGGCGTGGCATTCGAGAATGTGCGCGTGACGGCGACGGATACCAGCAAGGTGGCCAACACCTCGGCCACGGCTGCCTCGACGGGAGCCGACCTCAACGGCAAGGCCGCACAGGATGCCGCACGCCAGCTGCGCGAGCGTTTGGCCGAATGCGCCGCACGCCTGCATGGCGGCGATGCCCATGACGTGCGCTTTGCCAACAATGCGGTGCAGGTCAATGGCCAGAATGTGCCGTTTGCCGAGCTGGTGCGCGCCGCCTATCTGCAGCGTGTGCAGCTGTGGTCGGATGGCTTTTATGCCACGCCCGGCCTGCACTGGGATGGCAAGCGCATGAAGGGCCACCCCTTCTTCTACTTTGCCTATGGCGCGGCCGTCAGCGAAGTGGTCATTGATACGCTGACGGGCGAATGGAAGCTGTTGCGCGCCGATGTGCTGCATGACGTGGGCCGCTCGCTGAACCCGGCCGTCGATGTGGGCCAGGTGGAGGGCGCCTTCATCCAGGGCATGGGATGGCTGACCACCGAGGAGCTGGTCTGGCATCCGCAAACCGGAAAGCTCACGACCCATGCGCCCAGCACCTACAAGATTCCTACGGCCAATGACTGCCCGCCGGTCTTCAATGTGCGCCTGTTCGAGGGTGACAACTATGAAGACTCCATCCACCGCAGCAAGGCCGTGGGCGAGCCACCGCTGCTGCTGCCGTTCTCGGTGTTCTTCGCGATTCGCGATGCGGTGTCGGCCGCCGGCGAGCACCGCATGAACCCTCCTCTGCAGGCGCCTGCCACGTCAGAAGCCATCCTGCGCGCAGTGGAAGCCGTTCAAGGGCACACTGGCTAGTTTTTCCTCACAGGTGTTGTCGCCTTGCGGGGCGGCAGCCATTCTGAGTCATGGCTGTTTGCCGCGGGGCAAGGCCATGTGCTGCGCCGCTCATTTGGCGGCGCAGGACCGGGCGCGTTCCTCGCGTTGCGCCTCGCATGCAAAACAACACGGAGACTATGCAATGAACTGGACAGAGCGGATATTCAAACTCAGGGAGCACAACACCAATGTGCGCACGGAACTGGTCGCAGGGCTGACGACCTTTCTTTCAATGGCCTACATCATGTTCGTCAACCCCTCCATTCTGGGGGATGCGGGCATGCCCAAGGGCTCGGTCTTTGTCGCCACCTGCCTGATCGCAGCGCTGGGCTCGACCATCATGGCGCTGTATGCCAACTACCCGATTGCGCTGGCGCCGGGCATGGGGCTGAACGCCTATTTTGCCTACGTGGTGGTGCTCAAGATGGGCTATACGTGGGAGGCTGCCCTGGGGGCGGTGTTCGTCTCGGGATGTCTGTTCCTGATCTGCACCATGCTGGGACTGCGTGAGCTCATCATCAAGGGCATACCGCAGTCCATACGCGTTTCCATCACCGTGGGTCTGGGTCTTTTCCTGGCGCTGATCGCGCTCAAGACCGCCGGTGTGGTTGCGGCCGACCAGAACACCTATGTGACGCTGGGCGATCTGCACAAGCCCGAGGTCATCATGGCGCTGCTGGGCTTTTTGCTGATCGTGGTGCTGGACCGTCTCAAGGTGCCGGGCGCCTTGCTGATCGGCATCCTGGCCGTGACCGTGGCCTCGTTCTTCTTCGGCGGCAACACCTTCCACGGCATCTTCTCGGCACCTCCTTCCATCGAGCCCACCTTCATGAAGCTCGACATCAAGACGGCGCTGACCACGGGCTTCCTCAATGTGGTGCTGGTGTTCTTCCTGGTGGAACTGTTCGATGCCACCGGCACGCTGATGGGCGTGGCGCGCCGCGCCGGCCTGCTGGTGCCCGAGCGCATGGGGCGTTTCAACCGCTCGCTGCTGGCCGATTCAGGCGCGATCTTTGTGGGCTCCATCCTGGGTACCTCCAGCACCACCGCCTATGTGGAGAGCGCTGCCGGTGTGCAGGCCGGCGGCCGTACCGGTCTGACGGCTCTCACGGTTGCCATGCTCTTCCTGGCCTGCCTGTTCATCGCGCCGCTGGCCGGTGTCGTGCCCGGCTATGCCACTGCGCCTGCTCTGCTGTTCGTGGCCTGCCTGATGCTGCGTGACCTGACGGAAGTGCAGTGGGATGAAACCACCGAAGCCATACCGGCAGTCGTCACCGCGCTGATGATGCCTTTCACCTACTCCATCGCCAACGGTCTGGCCTTCGGCTTCATCACCTATGCCGTACTCAAGCTGTGCACGGGCAAGGTCAAGGAGGTGCACTGGATCATGTGGGTGATTGCTGCCCTGTTCCTGTTCAAGTTCATCTACGTCGGCGGTCACTGAGCGCTCATGCGCTGATCGAGCCCGGCATGGCTCGAAGGAGCCAGCCGGACAGGACATCCAAGATGCGAAAAGCAGTCCGGCTACTGGTGGGTCGGGCTGCTTTTTGCATTGTGAGGGTCAGGCCTGCCGATGGCCTGTGCCTTGATAGGCAGACGCCCGGATGGTCAGTCATTTCCCCGGGCCTCAACAACATTGATTTCATGAGCATATTGCCGAATCAAAGCTTGTTGTGCGTTCGTGCGCCTGGCCTCGATGGGCGCCTGCCGCCTTAAGTGCCTGACAGCACAGCGAAATCCATGTGCGTCCGCTGGACCGACACCGGCGCTCGGATGAGTTGGTTGTTTCCAAATTTGAAATCAATATTTTTTGATCTGTCGACTGCTCCCTAGCATCTGTCCCATTGCATACATGGGAGAAGAAAGTGGACAAGCGTCGATTTCTGCTGGCCGGGCCTTCATGGCTGGCAATGGCGGCAGCCGGCATCACCGGTGCTGCGCATGCTGCGGTGGACGCCAAGACCAGGCTGGTTGTCGCTGATCAGAGCGAGCTGATTCGCCATCTGCTGGATGCCAGCGGCGAACGCAAGAAGACCGGCTTTCAGCTGGAGCTGCCCAATTTTGCCGGCGGTCCGGCCATCTTCGAGGCCATCCGCGCCGGAGCGCTGGACATGGCTTATGTGGGAGACACGCCTCCCATCCAGGCGCGCGCAGCAGGCGTGAACCTGCCCATCATCGCAACCTTCACCCGAGCCAGAGCGGAATATCGTTTGCTGCAACATGCCGGCGCCGGGGTGGAGCGCCTGAGCGATCTGCGTGGCAAGCGCGTGAGCTATGTCGAAGGCTCGGGTCGCCAGGTTTTCCTCATCGAGGCCCTGAACCGGGCAGGCCTGACGCTCAAGGATGTCACGCTGGTGCATCTGCGCGTGGCCGAACTCAACGATGCCCTGCGCGCCCGGGCCGTGGATGTCGCCACCATTGCCGAGCCGCATGTCACGCGGCTGTCCAGGCAGATCGGTGCGCGTGTGGTGCCCGATCCACTGGAGCGTCAACTGCTGCCGTCCACCTCCTATATCTATGCCCGCCCAGATGTGCTGGCCGATCCGCAGAAGGCCGAGGCCATCCGCGAGTTCCTGGCCTCCTTCGTGCGCGCGGGGCGCTGGAGCAATGTCCATCGCAAGGAATGGGAGCAGCATTACCTGCGCAATTTCCAGCGCCTCGATGCCGAGAGCGCTGCGGCCATACAGGCGGCGCAGGCTCCGCTCGAGTTCCAGACCGCCGCACAGGCCCAGCCTCATCATCAGAAGCTCATCGACATCCTGCACAGCGCTGGCAGTTTGCCCCGGCGCCTGGATGCCAGGGACTCCTTTGTGGCGAGCTATGACGGCGTGATCGTCGCCAATCGCTGAGGAGTTGCCGTGATGACTCCGATTCCTCTGGAAGCGCGCGTGGCCGGCTGGCAGTCTCAGACCGGAGCGCCGCTTGCCGTGCCAGACCGCAAGGCCCCGGCACTGGTGCAGGACCGCCTGTCGCCGGGCATGCTGCTGGCCGGGCCGGCCCTGCTGCTGCTGGTATGGGAGGCCGCATCGCGCCTGGGATATCTTTCGTCCGAGACGCTGACCGCACCGTCGCAGGCATTGCGTACAGGCTATGAAATGGCCCTTGATGGAAGCCTGCTGCCGCATCTGCTGGCTTCGGCCGGGCGAGCCTACACAGGGCTGTTTCTGGGCATTGTGGTGGGCGTGCTGCTGGCGCTGGTCGCCGGACTGAGCCGCAGCGGCGAGGCCCTGATCGATGGTCTGGTGCAGATCAAGCGGGCCGTTCCCACGCTGGCGCTGATTCCTCTCGCCATCATCTGGCTGGGCATAGGCGAGGCGATGAAGGTCTTCCTCATCTTCACCGCCGTGCTGATTCCCATCTATATCAACACCCATGCAGCGCTGCGCAGCATAGACATCGGTCATGTGGAGCTGGCTCAGACGCTGGGACTGTCGCGTGCCGAGTTCATTCGCAAGGTGGCCCTGCCGGGAGCCTTGCCGGGCTTTTTTGTCGGCCTGCGCATGGCGGTCTCGCTGTGCTGGACGGCGCTGGTGGTGCTGGAGCTGATCAACACGCAGACCGGTATCGGCTATCTGATGAACCGTGCGCGCGATTGGGGGCAGACCGATGTGATCGTGGTGGGAATCCTGATCTACGCCTTGCTGGGTCTGTTCTCCGATGCCGCAGTGCGGCGCCTGGAGGCACGTGTGCTGTCCTATCGGAGGTCGCTGGGATCATGAACCGTCCATCATTGGCAGGTGCCGTGCACCTGCATGGCTTCAGCCGCAGCTTTCATGGCAAGCAGGTGCTCGACGACCTCCATCTCGATATCGCCCCCGGGCAGTTCGTGGCATTGCTGGGGGAGTCGGGCTCCGGCAAGACCACGCTGTTGCGGGCTCTGGCCGGCCTCGATGCTGAGGCCCGGAGTTCGGGGGCGGCGCTGGCCCATGGCAATGTCTCCGTGCTGTTCCAGGACTCGCGCCTGCTGCCCTGGCTGACGGTGCTGGACAACCTGACGCTGGGCCTGGACGCGCAGGCTGCCCGGCCTGCCGCAGCTCAGTTGCTGCGCGAGGTGGGGCTGGAAGACAAGGCAGCGGCTTGGCCCGCCAGCTTGTCGGGCGGGCAAAAGCAGCGCGCGGCACTGGCTCGCTCCTTGCTGCGCGAGCCGCATGTGCTGCTGGCCGACGAGCCTTTCGGGGCACTGGATGCCCTGACCCGCATGCGCATGCATGGCCTGCTGCGGCGCATGGTGGAGCGCATACGCCCGACGGTGATTCTGGTCACCCACGATGTGGATGAATCCCTGCTGCTTGCAGACCGGATTCTGGTGCTCAGGGACGGAAAGATTGCCGAAGACCATGCGCTGGATCTGGCCCATCCGCGGCGACCCGATCACCCCGCTTTCATGCAGTTGCGCACGACCTTGCTGCGTAGTCTGGGAGTGGAAGCCGAATTTGTCTGAAAGAAGCTGTGCCATGACACGACAACTACACCTGAACCTGTTTCTGATGACGCGAGGCCACCATGAAGGTGCCTGGCGTCACCCCGGCGCCAATCCCAAGGCACTGACCGATCTGCAACTGTATGTGGATGCTGCCCGCATTGCCGAGGCCGCCAAATTCGATGCCGTGTTTCTGGCCGACGGGCTGGTCGGGCCCGACAACGGGCAGATGGCCTCTTCAGGCCAGCTGGAGCCGCTGCTGCTGCTGGCTGCACTGGCGCAGCATACCGAGCGCATCGGGCTGATCGGAACGGCTTCCACCACCTACAGCCTGCCCTATACGCTGGCGCGGCAGTTCGCCACGCTGGACCACCTGTCCAAGGGCCGGGCAGGCTGGAATATCGTGACCTCCTGGCTGCCCCGGGCCGGCGAGAACTACGGGTTGCAGCAGAACGTGGAGCATGCCGAGCGCTACCGCATCGCCGACGAGTTCGTGGCCGCAGTGGATGCGCTGTGGCGCAGCTTTCCGGGCGCTGCGGTGGTGGACGATGCCGAATCGGGCCAGTTCCTGGACATAGGCCAGGTGCGCCCCGTCAACTATGCGGGAACGCATATCCGTACGCGCGGACCGCTGAATGTGCCGGGCAGCCCCCAGGGCCGTCCGGTGCTGGTGCAGGCCGGGCAGTCCGAAACGGGCCGGGCCTTTGCTGCGCAATGGGCCGAGGCCATTTTCACGGCGCATGGCAGCAAGGAGTCGGCACAAGGCTTTTATGCCGATATCAAGGGGCAGGCGAAGGCTCTGGGGCGCAGGGCCGAGGACATTGTGATTCTGCCGGGCATCAGCGCCGCGATTGGATCCACGGAGTACGAAGCCCGCCAGGTGTGGGAGGAGCTCGACAGCCTGACCAGCATCGACGTGGGATTGGGGCGCCTGTCGGCCCGCTTTGGCGGCCATGACTTCAGCAGTCTGCCGCTGGACCGCCGCTTGACCCGCGACGATTTTCCCGACCCCGCGCTGGTGGAAGCTTCCAGGAGTCGCGCCATGGGCTATGTGGAGACCACGCTGCGCGATGGACTCACGCTGCGTCAGCTGCTCAAGCGACTGGCAGGCGCGCGCGGGCATCTGGCAATTGCCGGCACGCCCGAGCAGGTGGCGGACACGATTGAAGACTGGTTCCGCACGGGCGCCGCCGATGGTTTCAATGTGATGCCACCGGTCATCACCCAGCAGCTGGAGCTGTTTGCCAGCGAGGTCGTGCCCATTTTGCGCAAGCGCGGGTTGTTTCGCAGCGACTACCAGAGCAGCACGCTGCGCGGCCATTTCGGCTTGCCCGATCTGCCTGTGGTGCAGCACAAGGCGCAGGCGGATGCCGCAGTAGCGGCCTGAGCCTGCAGGCGGGCCGGCGGCCGCGCGGTCAAGCGGGGTGGATGGCGCCCAGAATGCGCGGGCCGCTGGCGCCTGTCACGCTGGCCAGATTGCCGGGCAGGCCCAGCAGGCATTGACGTGCCAGCCAGGCAAAGGCGGCTGCTTCCACTTCGAGCGGGGGCAGGCCGCACTCTGCCGTGGAGGCCAACTTCACGCCCGGCAGCAGGGCGGCAAGACGCTGCATCAGATAGGTGTTCAGTGCGCCGCCGCCGCAGACCAGCAGTTCGGTGCCGCCCCTGCCGAAACGCTGCACGGCATGGGCGCAGCTGGCGGCCGTGAATTCGGCCAGGGTCGCCTGTACATCGGCCGCGGCGGCCTGGGCCGCATGCTGCTGCAGATGCCGCTCCAGCCACTCGGCGTGAAACAGATCGCGCCCCGTGCTCTTGGGCGGCTGCTGGGCCAGATAGGGATCGCCCAGCATGGCGGCCAGCAGCTCGGGCAGGACCTTGCCGCTGGCGGCCCACCGGCCGCTCTCGTCATAGCTCTTGCCGGTATGGCGCAGGCACCAGCCGTCCATCAGCGCATTGCCAGTGCCGGTGTCGAAGCCCAGCACCGAGCCGTCGGCACCCAGCACGCTGAGATTGGCAATGCCGCCGATATTGAGCACCAGTGCGGTTTCAGCGGGCCTGCCGAACACGCTTTGGTGAAAGGCAGGCACCAGCGGCGCGCCCTGGCCGCCTGCCGCCACATCGCGGCTGCGCAGGTCGGCGACGACGCTGATGCCGGTCAGCTCGGCCAGCAGGGCGGGGTTGTTGAGCTGCAGCGTATAGCCCGTGCCATCGAACATCTGCGGACGGTGGCGCACGGTCTGGCCATGGGCGCCTATGGCTGCGATCTGCCCGGCCCGGACGCCGGCTGCAGTCAGCAGTTGCTGCACCACCTGTGCATAGTGGCGCACCAGTGCATTGGCGGCCAGGGCGGCGCGATGCAGCTCGTCCTGGCCACCAGCGGTGTTGAGGGCCAGCAACTCGGCGCGCAATGCCGCGTCGAAGCCGCAGCTGGCATGTTGCAGCACTCGCGTGCCCTGGCTGAAGTCCACGAGAACCCCGTCGACGCCGTCCAGCGATGTACCGGACATCAGGCCGATATAGAGGTTGCTTTGAGCGGCTTGTTCAATGGCATTGGACATGGTAGATCAGAGGGTTGGCGTGCGGCTTACTATCTTAGCTGTAGCGTTTGCGGCTTTCCTGGCGGTCGCTGCAAACGATTCTGATGCGCAAATGAAAAAGGGCTGCAATTTGCAGCCCTCAGGTTGTGTCGCAGCGGTGGATCAGCGCGCGCTGGCCAAGGCGAACGACTGCGTGCCGGCGTTAAGTTCGATGCGCATCTGCGCTGCCTGCTGCTCGAAGGCAGGGCGGGCGGCCTTGGAGATAGGCTGGGCGGCGTCGGTGATCTGGGCAATGGTCAGCGGGTCGCGCTGCTCGCCCTTGTCGCGGAACTCGAAGTGCAGGTGAGGGCCGGTGGCCCAGCCCGTGGAGCCCACGGCGCCGATGATGTCGCCCTGGTCCACGCGTTGACCGTGCTTGACGTCGATGCGGCTCAGGTGGGCATACACGGTGGTGTGCTGGTTGGCGTGATCGACAAAGATCACATTGCCGTAACCGTTTTGTACGCCGGCAAAGGACACGATGCCGTCGCCCACGGTGCGCACCTTGGTGCCCGTGGGGGCCGCGAAGTCGGTGCCCAGATGGGCGCGCCAGGTTTTCTGGATGGGGTGGACGCGCATGGAAAAACCGCTGCTGATGCGCGAGAACTCCACGGGGTAGTTCAGATAGGCCTGGCGCAGGCTCTTGCCGTCCAGCGTGTAGTAGGCGCCTTTCTTGCCTGCTTCCTGGAACCACATGGCCTGATGCGACTTGCCATTGTTGTAGAACTCGGTGCTCAGCACGCGGCCGGCGCGCAGCGGCTCGCCATCGGCTTCCAGCGATTCATAGACCACGGCAAAGCGGTCGCCCTTGCGCAGGCCGCGGCGGAAGTCCAGCTCGCCCTGGAAAATGTCGGCCATCTGCATGGAGACACTGTCGGGAATGTCGGAGGCATCCGTGGCGGCAAAGAAGGAGGAGCGAATCACGCCACCCGCGAGGCGGGGGCTGGCCGTGAGCTTGCCGGTCTCGATCTTGGACTGCAGCTTGCCGTCCACGCGTTCCACGGTCAGGCGCTGGAAGCTGCCGTCTTCGCTGGGAGCCCAGCGCACGGTCAGCTGGCTCAGCTGCTGGTCGGGCGTTGTCTCTGCGGACACCAGGCGGCCGGCGCGGCCCAGCACGTTCTGGCGCACGGCTTCGTTGCTGCGCATGAAGGCTGCGGCCTGCGGATCGGCAATGCCAAGGCGCTGCAGCAGCGACTCTGTGGTGTCGTTGCTGCGGGTGTATTCGGAACGGTAGAGGGAGAAGGACTGCAGATCCGTCAGATCGGCCAGATCCTGGCCAGCGGCCAGGGAGGTGACGGGTTCGGTCAGTGTACGTACGGGGAGGTCGGCGGGGTCGGGGCCCAGGCTGGCCACAGCGAAGGCGCCGCTGCCACCGGTCAGCAAAACAGTCGCCAGCGCCGCCGTGGCGCGCTTGGGGTGTTTTTGCAGAGCCGATGTCAGCCGCGCAAGCAGAGCACCGCCGGCATTTTTCAAGCCAGTCATCAAAACATCAAATCCTTGGGAAAGCGTGTCGGTGGAGTTGGTATTTGTTACGACTGACACGTCTCCAGCAGCTCTACCGTGCCATAAGTCCATCCAAAGAGGTCTTTATGAGGGAGCAGTCTAGAATTGACCGTAACACCAAACCTCCAAGTATATCGGCCGCGTCCTACTTCGCCTGCCGAAAAACCCTTATGAATCAATCTGCTGTTACAAGTTTTCCCGTGACCGACAGAGTGAACCAGGCGCTGGAAGTCACTCTGCGTGGAGTCGATGAGCTGCTGCCCAAGGACGAGTGGGTCCAGAAACTGGCCAGGTCCGAAGCCACCGGCGTGCCCCTGCGCATCAAGCTGGGTCTGGACCCGACAGCCCCCGACATTCACCTGGGCCATACCGTGGTGCTCAACAAGATGCGCCAGCTGCAGGATCTGGGCCATCAGGTGATCTTCCTGATCGGCGACTTCACGACGCTGATCGGCGACCCTTCGGGCCGCAACTCCACGCGTCCGCCGCTGACGGCCGAGCAGATCAAGGTCAATGCCGAGACCTATTACACCCAGGCCGCCAAGGTGCTGGACCCGGCCAGGACCGAGGTACGCTACAACAGCGAATGGTGCGACCAGCTGGGCGCGCGCGGCATGATCCAGCTGTCGGCCAAGTACACGGTGGCGCGCATGATGGAGCGCAACGACTTCCATACGCGCTTCACCGACGGCAGCTCCATCAGCCTGCACGAGTTTCTCTACCCGCTGCTGCAGGGCTATGACTCGGTGGCGCTCAAGTCCGATCTGGAGCTGGGCGGCACCGATCAGAAGTTCAATCTGATGATGGGCAGGCATCTGCAGGCCGAGTATGGTCAGGAGCAGCAGTGTGTGCTCACCATGCCGCTGCTGGTGGGCCTGGATGGCGTGCACAAGATGTCCAAGTCCAAGAACAACTACATCGGCATCACCGAGGACGCCAACACCATGTTCGCCAAGGTGCTGTCGATCTCGGACGAGCTGATGTGGGACTGGTACACCCTGCTGTCCTTCAAGAGCCTGGCCGAGATTGCCGCGCTCAAGGCCGAGATCGAGGCTGGCGGCAACCCCAAGCATGCCAAGGTGGCTCTGGCCAAGGAGATCACCGCGCGCTTCCACAGCGCCGAAGCCGCCGATGCGGCCGAGCAGGATTTCATCAACCGCTCCAAGGGCGGCATTCCCGATGACATCCCTGAAATCAGCCTGTCCGGCGCTCCGCTGGGCATTGGTGCGCTGGTCAAGCAGGCCAATCTGGCTGCATCGACCGGCGAAGCCAACCGCCTGATCGATGGCGGCGGCGTGCGTGTCGACGGCAACGTCATCAGCGACCGCGCACTGAAGCTGGATGCCGGCACCTTTGTGCTGCAGGTGGGCAAGCGCAAGTTTGCGCGTGTCACGCTGAGCTGAGCGCCCTGGGGCGCTTCGCCCCATTCGCCCCGTTCGCCCCGTTCGCCCCGTTCGCCCCGTTCGCCCCGTTCGCCTCTTTGCGCTTGGCGCCACAGGGCAAGGCCTTTGCCGCTGTGGCGCGGCCTAAAGAGGTGACAGTAAAAATGAGAGCTGTTTACGCTTGATACATCTGCGTTTCAAATCACTTTGTATTTGAGACCGATGCAGGTCATGCGTGAGTAGCTCTCTTTTTTATTGGGTTGGCTCGCTCGCACCTTGCATGGCGTCGCGCGTCTGGCGGGCTTGTTCCATCAGCCACTGACAGAAGGCCTGCACTTCGGGCCGCTCGCTGCTGCGTGGGCCTTGCAGCAGCCAGTACGACAGAGGCGAGGCCAGGCGATGTTCGGGCAATACCTCGATCAGGGTGCCGGCCGCCAGCGCATCGGCTACCAGCGGCAGGCGCGCGATGGCCAGACCCTGGCCCGCCAGCGCGGCCTGCACGATCTGGTGGGCGTAGTTGAAGTACAGCCAGCGCGGCGGCTGCAGCTGGTCGCAGCCGTTGGCGGCAAACCAGCGTTGCCAGCTCAGCCACTCCAGCTGGGGCATGCGGTGCACGTCGCCGGTTTCAATCAAGGTGTAGCGGGCCGCATCGGCGGGGCTGTGCACGGCGGGGCCGCTCCTGAGCAGGGCTGGGCTTGCGACCAGCACCAGCTCTTCGCCGAACAAAGCCTTTGCCGAAGCATCGGCGACGCCGGCGCTGTAGCGTATGGCCAGGTCCACATCGGTGGTCTCCAGATCCACCACGGCGTCGCCCGTGTCTATGCGAATGTCGATATCGGGATAGGCGCGCTGGAAAGCCTCCAGACGCGGAATCAGCCACATGGCAGCAAAGCTGGCCCAGGTGGTGATGGCCACGCTCTTGCGGCCCACGGTCTGGCGGATCTGGCGCACGGTGGCGTCGATCGACTCCAGTGCAGGCTGAACGGCATGCAGCAGCTGGGCGCCGGCACCCGTGAGTTCCACGGCGCGCGAATGGCGCAGGAACAGCGGGATGCCCACCTCGTCTTCCAGCGACTGGATCTGGCGGCTGACGGCAGACTGGGTCAGTGCCAGCTCGTCCGCCGCGGCACGAAAGTTCAGGTGTCGGGCCACGGCCAGAAAGGCGCGCAGATGGCCGGCGCCGACGGCGCGGGTGCGAAGCAGCGGAGTGGGGCTGGTGGTTGCATGAGGCATGGCAGGGCAAGCATAAGGTGTTTGCGGCGACTGTTGCCTGCGCTTGCAGTTGCCGAGCACGGCTATGGGTCGATAATCAGGCGGTTTTCATTCCACAAATCAATATGACTGCACCTCTGGACATCGTCGTCATGGCTGCCGGCAAAGGCACCCGCATGAAAAGCCGCCATCCCAAGGTGCTGCAAAAGCTGGCCGGACGCGCCCTGTTGCAGCATGTGCTGGATACTGCTGCGCAGCTCAAGGCGCGCTCGGCCGTGGTGGTGACGGGCCATGGTGCTGCGGAAGTGGAAGCGGCCATCGCCGCTGCCAATGGCGCAGATGGCGCCCATGGTGCAATGGACCTGAAGTTTGTACGCCAGGAGCCCCAGCTGGGAACCGGCCATGCCGTGCAGCAGGCCGTGCCTGCGCTCAAGGACGATGGCCTGGTCGTGGTGCTGTCGGGTGATGTGCCGCTGACCCGGGCCGACACGCTGCAGGGTCTGCTCGATGCCGCCGGCAGCGACAAGATGGCGCTGCTCACCGTGACCATGGCCGATCCCACGGGCTATGGCCGCATCGTGCGCAACGATGCCGGCACGGTGCAGCGCATCGTCGAGCAAAAGGACGCCAGCGAGGCCGAACGCGCCATCACCGAGATCTACAGCGGCATCATGGCCGTGCCCGCCAGGCATCTGACGGCCTGGCTTGCCAAGCTCGACAACAACAATGCCCAGGGCGAGTACTACCTGACCGATATCGTCGCCATGGCCGTGGCCGACGGCGTGCCCGTGGTGGGCCACCGCATTGCCGATGCGCTGCAGGTGGCGGGCGTCAACAGCCCGCTGCAACTGGCAGAGCTGGAGCGCGCCCACCAGCTGCGCCAGGCGCGCGAGCTGATGGCGCAGGGCGTGCGCATGGCCGATCCTGCGCGCTTCGACCTGCGTGACGATGCGCGCGGCGCCAAGGCCAGCCTGAGCTGCGGTCAGGATGTGGAAATCGACGTGAACTGCATCTTTGCCGGCAAGGTGACGATTGGCGCCGGCGCCCGGATCGGGGCCAACTGCCATCTCAGCAATGTGAGCATTGCCGACGATGCCGTGATCCACCCCTTCACGCACATTGATGGCGAGAAGGCCGGCGTGGAAGTGGGCCAGGGTGCGCTGGTCGGCCCGTTTGCCCGCCTGCGCCCCGGCGCCAGACTGGGTCGCGAAGTGCATATCGGCAACTTCGTGGAGGTGAAGAATTCCACGCTGGCCGACGGCGCCAAGGCCAATCATCTGGCCTATCTGGGCGACGCCACGGTGGGTGAGCGCGTGAACTACGGCGCAGGCAGCATCACTGCCAACTATGACGGCGTGAACAAGCACCGTACCGTGATCGAGGCCGATGTGCATATCGGCAGCAACTGCGTGCTGGTGGCTCCGGTGACGATTGCCGCCGGCGGCACCGTGGGCGGTGGCTCCACCGTGACCAAGAACACCGAGGCTGGTGCCTTGACGGTAGGACGTGGCAGGCAGGTCAGCATCCGCAACTGGAAGCGCCCTGAAAAGCTGCCCAAAGCCTGATGGAACAAGCGCAGCAAGCTTTGGAGAGCATGGCGCCTCAGTCCCTGGACGAAGCGCTGGCACTGCTGGCCAGGCGCGAGGCCGAACTGGCCGCCTTGCGCACGGCCCAGCAGGAGTGGATGCATGCCGTCTCGCATGATTTGCGGGCGCCGCTGCGCCATCTGCTGGCTTTCAATCCGCTGGTTGCCGAGCTGCTGCAGTCCGCCAGCCCCGGTGCCGAAGACCTGGAGGAAGCGCGCAGCTTCCTCCAGACCATGGATCAGTCCGCCCAGCGCATGGCGGCCATGTTCGACGGCTTGCTGCAGCTGAATCGGGCTCAGAGCCATGTGCTGCAGCCGCAGCCTGTGGACTTGCTGGCCTTGCTGGGCAGTCTGCGCCAGCGTCTGCAGGCAGGCGCGCAAGGCCGACGCATAGAGTGGTGTCTGCCCGCTGTCGCCCCCATGTTGCAGGCAGATCCGCGTCTGCTGGAGCAGGCTTTGGACGCAGCTCTCGCCAATGCCGTCAAGTTCACGCGGGCCGTGCCGCTGGCGCGCATTCAGGTCGATGTGCAGCGTGACGGGCAGGGGGGCTGCTTCATCACCGTGGCCGACAACGGAGCCGGCTTCGAGCAGGCGCGGTCAGGCAAGCTGTTTGGCGTCTTTCAGCGCATGCATCGCGAGGCCGAGTTCGAGGGCCTCGGCATCGGCCTGGCGCTGGTGCGCGATATCTGCCGCCGCCATGGCGGCGAGGCGGAAATCCAGGCCCAGCTCAATGCGGGATGCCAGTTGCAGATGCATTGGCCCACCTGCCTGCCCTGAGTGGTCAGACCACGTCGCGGTCCAGGCTTTCCTGCTCGGCGCTCGCCGGGCTGATTCGCGTGGATTCCGGTCGCATGGGCATGGTCGAGGGACTGTGCTGCCGCTCGGGTTGTTGCGTGGCATCCATCACCTGGTCGCGCCCGCCGCTCTTGGCACTGTAAAGCGCACTGTCGGCCGCTTTTATCCACTCGGTCACCGAGCCAAAACCTTCATCGGCTGCAGCAACGCCGATACTCGCACTGATGTGCAGCTGTGGATATTCGCGAATGCGTATCTGAGCAATTTTCTCGCAAATACGCATGGCGACCGAATATGCCTCCTTGGCCGTGGTGTGCTTGCAAAGCACGGTGAATTCATCGCCGCCGTAGCGCCCTGCAATATCGTTGCTGCGCAGGCTGTTTCTAATCGCCAGCCCGATCATTTTCAAAACATCGTCGCCCACAATATGGCCGTACAGATCATTCACGCTTTTGAAACGGTCAATGTCAATCACCAGCAGGCAGGTCTGCTCCTTGGCGGTGCGGTGCTGATGCAGCGCGGCACGGGCTTTTTTCCACCAGTAATCGCGGCTGTATACCGTGGTCAGAGGATCAATGCGCCCCAGCAACTTGAGCTGCAGGTTCTGCCTGGCCAGAGTCTTGAGCATTCGGCTGTTGGACCAGCTTGCATAGGCGCTGTGCAGGATGATCAGCGGCAGCAGGCTGAGCTGTACCGCCAGTGGCGCGGCCCATTGCGGGGTGGGCCTTATGGCGATGCTCATGAAAAGCATGCCGCACAGCAGCGCGATCAGTGAGGGCAGCCAGCGGCGCTTCAAACCGGTATAGAAGCGATCGGCCACGCCTATGGCCAGAATGCAGATGCTGGGCAGCAGGCTCCAGTGCATCAGAGAAATCCAGCAGCCGACGATCAGCGCATCTATCAGAGAATTGAAATACTCCGCATGGAACTGATCCTGTTGCCGGCTTGAATGCAAGAAAGCAATATGCGGCCATACCAGCGCACTGACCGTCGTGAATGCCCACCAGGCGAGATTGGTCGGGAGATATGACAGGCTCGCAGCCACCACCGCTCCGCCCAGTGCCATATAAGAGGCGCGCAGAGGGTAGGTCCGGCGGTGAATATCTCGATGCAAGGGCATCTGGTGGAATTGGCTTAAGTCAAGGATGCGAGAATAATCTAATTAATACAATTTGTATCAAATATTGAGGGACTTGCGCGGCATCCGCACCACACATGACGGTTCAAAAATAAAGGCGTGCAAGTCCCTAATGATTGGAGACGGGCAAGGGCAGTTCGGTACTGAATTTGGCGCGCTTGATGCTGAAGAAGGCTTTGACATTGCGCACATTGGCATCCTGCGTGAACAGCTTCTGGCTCAATGCCAGGTAGGCAGGCATATCGATGGTGGCAATGACGAGGATGAAGTCGGGGCCGGGAGAGACGCGCCAGCATTGCTGCACGCCGGGTTCGGCCACGGCTTTGTGCTCGAATTGCAGCAGTGAGCTGCTGTCCTGCCGGTCCAGCGAGACTTCCACAATGGCCTGCAGGCCATGACCGGTGAGGCGGGCGATGTGTTCGCTGCTCAGGATGGCGACTTGTTTCTCGATCAGACCCAGCTCCTGCAGGCGTTTGACCCGGCGTAGGCAGGTAGGGGCAGACAGCTCGAGATGCCGGGCCAGGGCCTGGTTGCTCAGGCTGGAATCCAGCTGCAATTGCTGCAGCAGTTGCAAGTCGGTGTCATCCAGATTGATGGAATTTTCATTCATTTATTTAAATTTTATTGAATAAATAATCAATATTCCGATTCGATGAAATTTTCAATCATTTTGTTGTTTTTATTGATTGAAAATTTTTTATCGCAACCGTTAGCATGCTCGCTCAAACAACCTAAGGTGTACCTCTATGTGTGGCATTGTTGCTGCGGTGTCTCATCGCAATATCGTTCCGGTTCTGGTCCAGGGTCTGCAGCGGCTGGAGTATCGCGGCTATGACTCCTGTGGTGTGGCTGTACAGGCAGCGGATGCCAGCGGCTTGAGCCTGGGCTTGCAGCGTGCACGCTCTACAGCCCGCGTGGCCGAGTTGATGGAGCAGGTCAAGACCGAGCATGTGGAAGGTTTCACCGGCATTGCCCATACCCGCTGGGCCACTCACGGCGAGCCTGCCGTACGCAATGCCCACCCCCACTTCAGCCATGGTCCCGGCATCTCGCCCGTGGCCGATGCCGATGCGCCGGCCCGCGTGGCCCTGGTGCACAACGGCATCATCGAGAACTACGAAGCCCTGCGTACCGAGCTGCAGGCCAAGGGCTATGTATTTGCCAGCCAGACCGACACCGAGGTCATTGCTCACCTGGTGGACAGCCTCTACAACGGCGATCTTTTCGAAGCCGTGCAAGCCGCGACGGCTCGCCTGCATGGCGCCTATGCGATCGGCGTGATGCACCGGGATGAACCCCGCCGTGTGGTGGGCGCTCGTGCCGGCTCGCCGCTGATTCTGGGTGTGGGCAAGGACGGCGCGGAACATTTCCTGGCCAGCGATGCAATGGCGCTGGCGGGTGTTACCGACCAGATCGTGTACCTGGAAGAGGGCGATCTGATCGATCTGCAGCCAGGACGCTACTGGGTCATCAGCAAGAGCGGCGAGCGCCTGACAGAGCAGCAACGCCCGGTCAGGACCGTGATGGCGCACAGCGGCGCAGCCGAACTGGGCCCTTATCGCCACTACATGCAAAAGGAAATCTTCGAGCAGCCGCGCGCTTTGGGCGATACGCTGGAAGGCCTGAAGAACATTGCCCCCGAGCTGTTTGACGGGGTCACTTCGGAAGGCAAGACCGGCGCGGCGGCCTGGCGAGTATTCAAGGAGATCGACCGGGTCCTGATCCTGGCCTGCGGCACCAGCTATTACAGCGGCTGCACGGCCAAGTACTGGATAGAGGCGATTGCCGGCATCCCCTGCAATGTGGAGGTGGCCAGCGAGTACCGTTACCGCACCAGCGTGCCCGATCCCAAGACACTGATCGTGACCATCAGCCAGTCGGGCGAGACGGCCGATACATTGGCGGCCCTGCGCCATGCCCAGAGCCTGGGCATGAAGCACAGCCTGACCATCTGCAATGTGGCCACCAGCGCCATGGTGCGCGAGTGCGAGCTGGCCTATATCACGCGCGCCGGCGTGGAAATCGGCGTGGCATCGACCAAGGCCTTCACGACGCAGCTTGCAGGTCTGTTCCTGCTGACGCTGGCGCTGGCCCAGTCCAAGGGACGTCTGACGGAAGAGAAGGAGCAGCAGTATCTGACGGCCATGCGCCACCTTCCCGTGGCCCTGCAATCCGTGCTGGCGCTGGAGCCGCAGATCATCAGCTGGGCCGAAGACTTTGCGAAGAAGGAAAACGCGCTGTTCCTGGGTCGCGGCATTCACTACCCCATCGCTCTGGAAGGCGCGCTCAAGCTCAAGGAAATCAGCTATATCCACGCCGAAGCCTATCCTGCCGGCGAGCTCAAGCATGGCCCGCTGGCACTGGTGGACAGCCAGATGCCTGTGGTCACCGTGGCACCCAACGACGAACTGCTGGAAAAGCTCAAGAGCAATATGCAGGAAGTGCGTGCGCGCGGCGGTGTTCTCTATGTGCTGGCCGATGCCAAGACCAATATCGAAAGCAGCGAAGGCATGCATGTGATTCGCATGCCCGAGAACTATGGTGCCCTGAGCCCCATTCTGCACGTGGTGCCGCTGCAGCTGCTGGCCTATCACACGGCGGTGGCACGCGGCACCGATGTGGACAAGCCGCGCAACCTGGCCAAGTCGGTCACGGTGGAATAAGCCGGTTGCTTCGTGCCACGAAAAAGCGCTCCCATGGAGCGCTTTTTCGTTTTTGGCATGACAGGTGGATGGCTGGCTTCAGCGCTGGCTAGACTCCTGCCGCTTTGAAGACCCGGCGCAGTACCTGCATGGGCAGAAACTTCACGCGGCGGCGTTTGAGTTCATGTCGGTAGAGGCGCTCCCTCTCAATGAAGTTGATTTTTTCTTTCATTGCGATGTGTCTGGATGGCTAACCCAACTAATCTAACAGCGTAGTGAGCATTTTTCGTAACACCCTGTCAGATGGATGCGGCATCAACATCCCGGCGTTGAAGCCCGCATGTCCTGGCATGCATGCAGCCATCATGGCTCGCCTATGAAAAACGCCCCTTGCGGGGCGTTCATGCAGAGCGATTTTGCTTACATATTATTGGGCAGCACGGTCACGATCTGCGGGAAGAACCACAGTATGACCAGTGCCAGCACCATCAGCAGGAAGTAGGGTGCGCAGACGCGGGCCAGATAGGTGATCTGCTTGCCCGTCATGCCCTGCAGCACGAACAGGTTGAAGCCCACCGGTGGCGTGATCTGAGCGGTCTCCACTGTGATCACGAGGAAGATGCCGAACCACAGGGGGTCTATGCCTGCGGCCTGGATGATGGGCAGAACCACGCCGGAGGTCAGCACAATGGTGGAGATGCCGTCCAGAAAGCAGCCGATGAGAATGTAGAACAGGCCCAGTACCGCAATCAGCATGGCGGGCGACAGGTTCAGGCTGCCCACGTATTCAGCCAGCTGGCGTGGCAGTCCGATATAGCCCATGGACAAGGTCATGAAGGCTGCACCGGCGAGGATCAGCGCAATCATGCAGTAAAGCCGGGTGGCTCCGAACAGCGATTCCTTGAAGTTCTTCCAGCTCAGTGCACCTTGCAGGGCCGACAGAATCAGCGCTCCCATCACGCCTATGCCGGCAGCTTCGGTCGCCGTGGCAATGCCGCTGTAGATGCTGGCAATCACGCCCGAGATCAGCAGCACGACGGGGATCAGGTGGCGCGACTCGTAGACTTTCTGCTTGAAGCTCATGGTGCTGTCGGCCTTGGGCACCTTGTCCGGGTTCATCAGGGCCCAGACCACGATCCAGCCGCTGAACATCAGTGCCAGCATGATGCCTGGCAGCACGCCTGCCATGAAGAGCTTGGAGATTGACAGCTCGGCCGACACGCCGTAGACGATCAAGATGATGGAGGGCGGGATCAGCAGACCCAGTGTGGCGGGGCCACCCAGCGAACCGATCACCATGTTCTCGGGATAGCCGCGTTTGCGCAGCTCGGGCACATTCATCTTGCCCACGGTGGCGCAGGTGGCGGCCGAGGAGCCGGACACCGCCGCAAAAATCGTGCAGCCGATGACATTGGTGTGCAGCAGGCGGCCCGGCAGCGCATTGACCCAGGGCGCCAGACCGCGAAACATGCTCTCGGACAGATTGGTGCGGTAGAGAATCTCGCCCATCCAGACAAACAGTGGCAAAGCCGTCAAGGTCCAGCTGCTGGCAGAGCCCCAGATGGTCATGGCCATGGCATCGCCTGCTGCGCGCGCGGTGAAGAATTCCATGCCGAACCAGGCAACACCCGCCAGCGTCAGTCCGACCCAGACGCCGCCGCCAAGCAGGACCAGCAGCACCACAATCAGTGCAATGCTTGCGGTGATTTCATTCATGAGGGGTTCCCTCCTTCTCTACCGCCTTGCGTTTGCCCAGCAGCTCCAGCACCAGTTCGTCACAGAACGCGATGAAGAAAACAATCGTGCCCAGAGCCATGAAAATCTGCGGAAT
The DNA here is from genome assembly GCF_004522605.1 of Comamonas sp. A23. NCBI lineage: Bacteria > Pseudomonadati > Pseudomonadota > Betaproteobacteria > Burkholderiales > Comamonadaceae > Comamonas > Comamonas sp. A23. The sequence continues at coordinate 737,935 of NZ_RSDT01000002.1, read as the reverse complement.
CCACAGCGGTGTGGCGTCGATGCCCACGGAGATGTCTTCGATCTCCCAGGACTGCCATACCAGACGCGTGGAATAGAAAGCCAGAAAGGCCGAAAGAATGGTGGCGACGCCAAGGGCGGTCAATTCCAGCGCCTTGTAGGCCTTGCCCTTGAGCGCGCCCAGCAGCAGGGTGACGCGGATATGTTCACCTTTCTTCAAGGTGCTGGCCAGAGCCATGAAGCCGGCTCCGGCCATGGCGTAGCCTGCGTAGGCATCGGTGCCCGGGGCGCTGAAGCCAAAGAGTCGGCTGGTGATGGTCAGCAGCACCATCGCCAGCACGCCGATCATGGCGATGCCGGCAAGCCAGGCACTGCCGTCATATAGGCCGTTGAGTAACTTGCGCATGCTTGTCTTCCTGAGAGGATGAGGTCATCGGCCGCCCGCCCCGGATGCCGGGGTCGGGCGAGCCGATGCAATCTGCGCCTTACTTGCCAGCCTTGTAGCCGTCGAGAATGGCCTGGCCGTCAGCGCCGGCCTTGTCCGTCCATTCCTTGATCACGGTCGCACCGATCTTGCCCAGGTCGGTCTTGAGCTGGGCAGAGGGCTGCTCGACCTGCATGCCGCCTTGCTTGAGGGCGGCAATCGAGCGTGCATCCACTTCCCTGGACTCTTTCCAGCCGCGCTGCTCGGCGGCGGCAGCGGCCTTGAGCACGGCCTCCTGCGTGCTCTTGTCCAGCGCGCCAAAGGCCTTCTTGCTCACGGTCACGGCATTCTTGGGAATCCAGGCCTGCACGTTGTAGTAGTACTTCAGGCTTTCAAACAGCTTGTTGTCGGCACCGGTTGCGCTGGAGGTGATCAGGCCATCCACCACGCCGGTCGCCAGAGCCTGGGACAGCTCGGCCTCCTGCACGGTCACGGGCTGGGCGCCAATCAGTTCGCCAATACGGGCGGTAGTGGGGGAGTACACGCGCCACTTCATGCCCTTGAGATCGGCCGCGGAGTTGACGGGCTTTTTGGTGTAGATCCCCTGGGGAGGCCAGGCCACGGAATACAGCAGTACCTGCCCCTGCTTGTCCAGCAGCTTTTGCAGCGCGGGTTTCTGAGCCTGATAGAGCTTGTAGGCATCGTCATAGTTGCTCACCAGGAACGGGAGTCCGTCGACACCGAAGATCTGCGACTCATTCTGAAAGCTCACCAGAAAGAATTCGCCCATCTGTGCATTGCCGGTCTGCACGGCACGCTTGATTTCGGGCATCTTGAACAGCGACGCACCAAAGTGCGGCGTGATCTTGAGCTTGCCGCCCGTGGCAGCATCCACATCCTTCACAAACAGTTCGTTGTTCTTGGAGTGAAAGTTTCCAGGCCCGTATGCGGTGGCGAAATCCCACTTGGTTTGTGCCATTGCATGACCGGCAATGCCGATGCCGGCGAGCAAGGTTGCGGTGGCGCAGAAAATGCGACGCTTCATGAGAACTCCTCGGATAAGAGATGCGGACGAATGAACTCAGGCAAGAGTTGTGCCAAAAGTAGCATTTGTCTCAACAAACATCCATGAGGGATTTCAACGAGTTTCAAAGAAACGTAGGGTGTTTTATTGCTTTGTTTCTATTGAAAATGATATTTTGTTGAACAAGATTCCTCAAGGGGCCTTGATCCCCGCCTCTGCCAGACGCCGGGCATAGGCGGCCAGAATGATGCGTTCGGAATGCACCAGGTAGGCGCTGAGCTCCTGTGCCGCCTCCGCAGGCCTGCCGGATTCGAAGATCTGCAGAATCTTCAGATTCATGCCCACATAGGGTGCATGCAGAAAATGCGGGTCGCGCAGCAGGCCGAAGGCCAGGCGCAGCTCCGCCAGCAGATGCGAGAACATCTCGTTGAGGCGTTCGCTGTCGGCCAGGGCCACGATGGCTTTGTGAAACGCCATGTTGGCTGTGCCCACCTCGGACCAGTCCTCGGCCTCGCTGTGCCGCTGGCCGCTTTCCACGGCCTCGCGCATCCGCGTCAGCGCCGGGTGCATGGGGTAAGCCTGTGCAAGGGCCTGACACTCGATCATGCGCCGCACGCGATAGATGTCGATGATGGACGCCATGCTGGGCACGGCCACCGATACGCCCTTGTTGGGCTCGTGTACCAGCAGACCTTCCTTGGTCAGCATGCGGAACACCTCGCGCAAGGTGTTGCGCGAAATATCCAGCGCTTCGCTGAGTGCCGCTTCGGACAGTCGCTGGCCCGGGCTCAGCACGCCCTTGACCAGCTGGCTGCGTATTTCTTCGGCGATGCGTTCGGTCAGGTTCTGGACCTCTGCTGCGACTTTCATGGCGTTCCCTTTTGGCTGTCGCCAGAGTGTAGCCATCGTTCTGTTGACTCAGAGAAGTCCCAAAGAGTGGTGCAACCTAGGGTTTGCTCTATTACAAAGTCTATTTGTTCTGCAAACAATTTCATTTGTGGAATCAATCTAAATAGATTGTTCAACAATATGAGGAATGAAGCAGGTCTGAAGCAGAGCTGCCCGGCCTTCCTCAAAAGAGCTGGGCGGGGTTGCCGATAGCGTTCCCGTCTTTGGTAGAGCCCGCCGCGCAGCGGATCAGGGCGTGATTTCCGGAGGCTTCCATGCCTGTAGACGTAAACCTGTGGCCGCTGATCGGCGTGCTCATCATCATTGCCGGCTTCGCGCTGCGCTTTAATCCCATGCTGGTGGTCATCGTGACCGCCATCGGCACAGCCTTTGCGGCGGGCTTTCCGCTGGACAAGGTTCTGGCCGCCATCGGGACCGGCTTCATCAAGACCCGCAATCTGCCACTCATCATCTTGCTGCCGCTGGCCGTGATCGGCCTGCTGGAGCGCCATGGCCTGCGTCAGCATGCGCAGAACTGGATCAGCTCCATCAAGTCGGCCACAGCCGGCCGTCTGCTGATCGTCTACCTGGCAGCGCGTCAGCTCACGGCAGCCATCGGCCTGACCAGCCTCGGCGGGCATCCCCAGATGGTGCGTCCGCTGCTGGCTCCCATGGCCGAAGGCGCGACGGAAAACCGCTACGGCAAGCTGTCGGGCAAGGTGCGCGAGAAGCTGCGCGCCATGTCGGCTGCCACGGACAACGTGGGCCTGTTCTTTGGTGAAGACATCTTTGTGGCCTTCGGCGCGATCGTGCTGATGACCACCTTCCTCAAGGAGGCCGGTATCGAGGTCGAGCCGATTCATGTCGCGCTGTGGGGCATTCCCACGGCCATCTCGGCCTTTGCAATCCATGCCTTCCGCCTGCATCGCCTGGACAAGCAGCTGGCGCGTGAAATTGCTGCGGAAAAGAAATCTGCCCAGGGAGAACAGGCATGACCATCACCATTCAATATCTGTACTACCTCGTCGGCCTGGTGCTGGCGGTGACGGCCGTGATGACGCTGCGCGATGGCAGCAATCCGCGCCGTTTCTCGGCGGGCCTGTTCTGGGCGCTGTATGCGCTGGTGTTCCTCGTCGGTGATCTGCTGCCGCCCGTATGGGTGGGGGCGGTGGCGGTCGTCATGGCCCTGATTGCGGGCTTCGGCGGCGTGATGGGTGGCAAGCATCAGCCGCGCACCGATGCGCAATACCTGGAAAGCGCCAAGCGCCTGGGCAACAGGCTGTTCGTGCCGGCGCTGGCCATCCCGCTGATCACCATGGTGGGCACGCTGTCGGCCAAGTATCTGGTCTTTGGCGGTACTCCCCTGATCGACCCCAAGAACAGCACGCTGGTCAGTCTGGGCATAGGCTGCGTGATTGCGCTGGTGCTGGCCTGCAAGATGACACGCGAGACCCCGGTGCAGGGCCTGCGCGAGTCGCACCGCCTGATCGATGCGCTGGGCTGGGCCCTGGTGCTGCCGCAGATGCTGGGCATGCTGGGTCTGGTGTTCTCGGATGCCGGCGTGGGCAAGGCCGTGGCCTATGTGACCACCACCTACATCAACATGGATGTGCGCTTTGTGGCCGTGGCCGTGTACGTGATCGGCATGGCGCTGTTCACCGTCATCATGGGCAATGGCTTTGCAGCCTTTCCGGTGATGACGGGTGGTGTGGGCGTGCCTGTGCTGGTTGGCGTCTACCATGGTGACCCGGCCGTGATGGCGGCAGTCGGCATGTTGTCGGGCTACTGCGGCACCTTGCTCACACCCATGGCGGCCAACTTCAACCTGGTGCCCGCAGCACTGCTGGAAATTGACAAAAATGCCGTCATCCGTGCGCAGGTTCCCACGGCCATCACCTTGCTGATCGTCAATGTGTTCCTGCTCAACTTCCTGATGTTCCGTTAAGAGAGAGTTGCCATGACTGAGGCTGCCCACCGAATCCTGCTGACCGGCTTCGAGCCCTTCGACAAAGACAGCGTCAACCCCTCGTGGGAAGTGGCGCGCGCGCTGGACGGCGAGCTGATTGCTGATGGCGTGGTGCATGCCGTGCAACTGCCCTGCGTGTTCGGCGCGGCCATGGTTGCGCTCGACGAGGCGCTGGCCAGGCTGCAGCCCACGTTGATCATCAGCCTCGGACTGGCCGGCGGGCGCAGCGAAATCACGCCCGAGCGCGTGGCCATCAATATCGACGATGCCCGCATTCCGGACAACGCGGGCCATCAGCCCGTCGATCAGTCCGTGGTGCGCGACGCGCCCGCGGCCTACTTCTCGACCCTGCCCATCAAGGCCATGGTGCGCCATCTGCGCGATGTGGGCATTCCGGCTTCGGTATCGAACACGGCGGGCACTTTTGTCTGCAACCATGTGTTCTATGCCCTGATGCACAGGCTGTCTCGCCGTGCGGGCCCCGGCGTGCGCGGCGGCTTTATTCACATACCTGCGCTGCCGCAGCAGGCGGCGCGCCAGCCAGGCATGGCCAGCATGGCGCTGGACACACAGATCCAGGGCATACGTACAGCCATTCATACGGCCATGACGGTGCAGCAGGATTTGCTGGAACACGCAGGTCAGCTGCATTGATGCCGACCGGGAGACGAATGATGAAAATGGATTTGAACAGCGATCTGGGCGAGAGCTTTGGCGCCTGGCGCATGGGCGACGATGCGGCCATGCTGGACATCGTCAGCAGCGCCAATGTGGCCTGCGGCTTTCATGCCGGCGACCCGGCCGGGATGCTGACCACGCTCAGGGCTGCCAAGGCGCGCGGCGTGGTCGTAGGTGCGCATGTGGCCTACCGCGACCTGTCGGGTTTCGGGCGTCGCAACATGGATGTGGCCAGCGGCGATCTGGTGGCCGACGTGATCTACCAGATCGGCGCTCTGCAAGGCCTGGCGCAGGCGGCCGGCACCAGCGTCCAATATGTCAAGCCGCACGGCGCGCTCTACAACACCATTGCCCAGGACAAGCGCCAGGCCATGGATGTGATCAATGCCATCAAGGCCATCAATCCCAAGCTGGTGCTGATGGCTCTGGCAGGTGCGCCCCTGATAGCCTGGGCCCGCGATGCGGGCCTCTGTGTGGTGGCCGAGGCCTTTGCCGATCGCGGATATACGCCCGACGGCGCCCTGGTCTCGCGCCGCGAGCCCGGAGCCGTGCTGCACGACGAAAACCTGATCGCCCAGCGCATGCTGACCCTGGTGCGTGAGGGCGTGATCGAGGCCGTGGACGGCAGCCTGGTGCGCGTGGAGGCAGACTCCATCTGTGTGCACGGCGACAGTCCCGGTGCCGTGGCCATTGCGCGCAACATCCGCCAGCGTTTCGAGCAGGAGGGCGTGCAGATCACCTCCTTTGTGGAAACAGCACCATGAGTTCCATGCGCTTTTTGCCCGTCAACCGCCAGGCCATTCTGGTGGAGCTGGCCGACCTGCAGCAGACGCTGGTGCTGCTGGGTGCCTTGCAGGCCCAGCCCATAGAGGGCGTGCAGGAACTGGTGCCTGCCGCGCGCACCATTCTTGTCCAGTTCGCGCCCCATATCATCGGCGCGGCGCAACTAGTAAGACGCATTGCCGACTGCGATCTCAGCGGCAGCGTGCAGCGCTCGGATGTGCTGGTGCAGATTCCCGTGCGCTATGACGGCGAAGATCTGGCCGAGGTTGCGCAGATACTGGGCATCACAGCCGAGGAAGTGGTGAGCCGCCACACCGGCAGCGAATGGTCGGTGGCCTTCACCGGCTTTGCGCCGGGCTTTGCCTATCTGAGCGGCGGGGATCCCATCTTCAACGTGCCACGCCGTGCCACGCCGCGAACCAAGGTTCCGGCCGGTGCGGTGGCGCTGGCCGGCAGCTTCAGCGCGGTCTATCCACAGGCCAGCCCCGGCGGCTGGCAGATCATTGGCGTCACCGATGCTGCCATGTGGGATCTGGCGCGCGATCTGCCGGCCTTGCTGCAGCCCGGCTACCGCGTGCAGTTTGTCGATGCTGCTACTCAAAAAGTAGCTGCTGGCGATTTCTCTGATTCGATTTCAGATGGAAAAGTATCTGAGACCAAAAGCGAACAGGCGCAAGCAGCTACGAGTTTCAATGGCTGCGCCTTGCGTGTGCGCGCCACGGGTCTGCTCACGCTGTTCCAGGACATGGGTCGCCACGGCCAGGCCGGGCAGGGCGTTTCTGCCTCCGGTGCCATGGATCAGGCGGCGTTCAAGACGGCCAACCGGCTGGTCGGCAATGCCAGCCAGCTGCCGGTGCTGGAGACAGTAGGTGGCGGCCTGTCGCTGCAAAGCGTGGGCGAGAACGTTGTTGCAGTGACGGGCGCGGATGCGCCCATCAGCATCACCACGGCCGACGGACGCCGCTGGTCTGCGCCGCGCCATGCCGCGATTGCGCTGGCCGATGGCGACACGCTGAGCCTTGCCCAACCCGTCGCCGGTGCCCGCTGCTATGTGGCGGTGCGCGGCGGCTATGAGGTGGCGCCCGTGCTGGGCAGCGCTTCGACGGACACCCTGGCCCATGTCGGCCCGCCCGCCCTGCACAGCGGCCAGTTGCTGGCGGTGCAGCCGGCAGTCCATGCCGTGGTGGCCGAGCTGGCCCTGCCTGTGCAGGACCTGCCGGCCCCGGACGGCGAGGTGGTGCTGGATGTGGAGCTGGGTCCGCGCACCGACTGGTTCACGCCCGAGGCCGTGGCCTTGCTGGCCGCCCAGCGCTGGCAGGTCACGCCCCAGTCCAATCGCGTGGGCTTGCGCCTTGCCGGCGAGCAGGCGTTGACGCGCGCCGTGACCAGCGAGCTGCCCAGCGAAGGCACGCCGCTGGGGGCCATCCAGGTCCCCGCCAGCGGCCAGCCCGTGCTGTTTCTGGCCGACCACCCCTTGACCGGTGGCTATCCCGTGATCGGTTGCGTAGCACCCCATCATCTGGACCTTGCGGGGCAGATTCCCGTAGGTGCCTGGATTCGTTTTAACCCCATCCGCGCCTTTGCAGAGCTGGTGCCTGCAAGCGCGTAATGAGGAGTGAGTTGATGAAAAAAGTTCTGATTGCCAACCGTGGCGAAAACTGCTGCGCAGCAGCGGTTTCACCAGATTGCCGGGCCTGCGCAGCAGGCTGCGGCGGTCTCGCATCCCTGTCTTACGCTTTCTGAGGTGGCAACCATGATTACCAAAGTTCTGATTGCCAACCGTGGCGAGATCGCCGTGCGCATCGCGCGAGCCTGCGCCGACTATGGCGTGAAGTCCGTCGCCGTCTATGCCGATGCCGATATCGATGCTCTGCATGTGCGCCGCGCCGATGAAGCCTACGGCCTCGACGGCGACAAGCCCGCCGACACCTATCTGAACATCGCCAAGCTGATTGCGATCGCCAGGCGCTCGGGCGCCGACGCCGTCCATCCCGGCTATGGCTTTCTGTCCGAGAGCGAAGCCTTTGCCCAGGCCGTGCTGGATGCGGGTCTGATCTGGATCGGTCCGCGTCCCGACACCATTGCCAAGCTGGGCGACAAGGTCGAGGCGCGCAAGATTGCGCTGCAGGTCGGAGCGCCGCTGGTGGCTGGCACGCCGGATCCCGTCAAGGATGCCGACGAAGTGCTGGCCTTTGCCCAGCAGCATGGCCTGCCCATCATCATCAAGGCTGCTTTTGGTGGCGGTGGCCGTGGCATGAAGATCGCCTGGCGCATGGACGAAGTGGCCGAGCTGTATGCCTCTGCCGTGCGCGAGGCCGTGACGGCTTTCGGCCGTGGCGAATGCTTTGTGGAGCAGTTCCTCGACAAGCCGCGCCATATCGAGGCACAGGTGATTGCCGACACGCACGGCAATGTGGTGGTGCTGGGCACGCGCGACTGTTCGCTGCAGCGTCGCAACCAGAAGCTGGTGGAAGAAGCGCCGGCACCCTTCATCACCGAGGCGCAGCGTGAACGCATTCACAGTGCGGCGAAGGCTATCTGTGCGCAGGCAGGCTATATCAGCGCCGGAACCGTGGAATTCCTGCTCAGCGGCAATGGCTCCATCTCCTTCCTCGAGGTCAATACCCGCTTGCAGGTCGAGCACACCGTGACCGAGGAAACCACGGGCATCGATCTGGTGCAGGAACAGCTGCGCGTGGCCGACGGTCTGCCGCTGTCCTTCACGCAAACTCCGGCACCACGGGCCCATTCCATCGAGTTCCGCATCAATGCCGAAGATGTGGGGCGCGGCTTTCTGCCCACACCGGGTCTGATCACGCGCTTTGCCCCTCCTTCGGGGCCGGGCGTGCGACTCGATTCGGGCGTCGAAACCGGTTCGGTGATCCCCGGCACGTTCGACTCCATGATGGCCAAGCTCATCGTCACCGGGGCCACGCGTGAGCAGGCCCTGGCCCGCGCCCGACGTGCGCTGGCCGAGTTCCGCATCGAGGGCGTGGCTTCGGTGCTGCCTTTCCACAAGGCCGTGCTGAATCAGGCCGACTTTGTGGGGACTGCTGGTTTCAATGTCCACACCCGCTGGATCGAGACCGAGTTTGCCGAGCCGCTGGCAGCGGCTGCCCGCGCCGAACCTGTGGCCGATACCAGCCTGCTGCGCACCGCCATCGAGATCGACGGCCGCCGCGTGCAACTGGGCCTGCCCGCCATGCTGCTGCAAGGTCTGTCCGCGCCGACGACTGGCGTGTCTCAGTCCGTCACGCAGCAAAGCGTGGACCCTGAGGCGGTCATCTCGCCGATTGCCGGCAATCTGCATGCCTGGAAGGTCGTCGATGGCGACGAGGTCAAGGAAGGCGATGTGATCGCCGTGATGGAAGCCATGAAAATGGAAATGCAGGTCTCGGCCCACAAGAGCGGTCGTGTCACATTGGCCGCACAGGCAGGCTCTGCACAGACCTTGGGTGCCGTGATCGCACATATCCGATAGGCATAGTCAGCCCCGCTCGAAGCGCGACCTCTGTGTCGCGCTTTGTTTTTCTAGCCTCGCTTCACGCAGCTCATAGCCATGGCCACCAGTGCGTCGAGAAACTCGGGTGAGCGGGCCTGCTGCGGCACATCGTGCACGGCACTGTGAATGATCTCGCGCAGGCCCTGGCCCAGCAGATAGGCAGCCAGTGGCAGGTTGTCGGTCTGTACCTGCGAGCCATGCATCTGCAGCAGTGGCAGCCAGGTGGTGTTGATGAATTCCTCCCGGCTGGCCTGCGGTGCATGCCACAGGCCCAGATGCAAGGCCGTGCGATAGCGCGTGTGGAAAGCATGGCTGAGCTGATGCAGCCGCTGCTCGACCCGGATCATGTTCGCAAAGACCTGGCGCAATATGGCTTCGAGCGACAGGCCCTGCAACTGCTCGCGCATCTGGAAAAGCTGCTCGGATTCCTGATCGAGCAGGCGTTCATACACTGCCGCAATCATGGATTCCTTGTTGGGAAAATATTGGTAGATGGAGCCCACGGCAGCGCCCGATACTTCTGCAATGCGATTGACCGTGAGAGCGTCCTCGCCCTCTTTTTCGAGAAGACGCAAACAGGCTTCGGCAATGGCATCGACCAGCGCTCTGGAGCGTGCCTGCACAGGCTGTTTGCGCGGTTGCGGCAACTGGTCCTTGGGGCGTGGGGTGGCGGGCGCTTCCATGAAATGCAAGTCCTGTCTTCGGTTTATCTGTTGGCGCTGATTTTTTCTTTTTCCATCAATGACTTGCGACGTCTTTGAGGGGGCTGGAATGCGAGTGGAAAAACGCACTTCCTCTGCCTAGACTTTGTACCAGGCAGCTCACCATCCTAGCGCTAAGGAGCGGCCCGACAGAGCCTGAGGCAGACGCTGTGGAGGAGACAGAAGCACTGCACTCGGGCAAGACATTGCATAGAGGAGAAAGCCCATGTCATTCCCCATCTCGGTTCGGATTCTCGGCCCGCGCATCGGTGCCGAAGTGCCGCAGCTGGACCTGGCAGACCCGTTGTCTGCGCAAACCTTGCAGGAGTTGGAAGCCGCCCTGCTCAGACATGAAGCACTGGTGCTGCATGTGCCCGATATGACGCCCGACCAGCATCTGGCGATTGCCCGTCATTTTGGCGAAGCCGAAGTCCATACCTTCTATCCCAATCTGGGCCAGGGCTATGAGCAGATCACAGTCATAGACTCCAAGCTCGGCGACCGTGCCGATATGTGGCACCACGACGAGAGCTTTCTGCCCAGTCCGCCCATTGTCACCATGACCCATGCTCGCATCCTGCCGCCCACGGGTGGAGATACCTGCTGGATCAGCATGACCAGTGCCTACGATGCGCTGTCGCCGCAGATGAAGCAGTACCTCGATGGTCTGAGTGCCTGGCATGACATGAACAGCCCCATGACGGCGGCGCTGCAGCATGGCATCTGCACGCATGAGCGCTATGTGGAAGTGGTCGGGCAAAACCGTCGCCAGTTGCACCCCATGGTGCGAGTGCATCCGCTCACGGGGCGCAAGGCGCTCTACGTCAGTCCCACCTATGTCACGCATATAGATGGTCTGCCACAGGCTGAAAGCCGTGCCATCCTGGCCTATCTGCATGCGCACTGCATGCAGGTGGAGTTCCTGTTCAAGCACCGCTGGGCGCTGGGCGATATGGTGATCTGGGACAACCGCAGCGTGGTGCACAACGCCATCATGGACTATGCGCCGCACCAGCGTCGCATGCACCGTGCGTCGGTGTTTGCACGCCAGGGCGTTGCCGCCCGGAAGCACAACGAACAGGAGGCAGCATGCGCCATGACGGACTGAACCGGGAGCTGCTGTCCAGATATGCGCCGCGTCCGGGCCGCAAGCCGCTGCTGCCAGCGCTCGGTGATCGCCAGCAGCTTGCGCTGCTGTGCCGCGTGCTCTCGCGCGAAGGCTATAACGACCATATCGCGGGCCACATCACGCTGCGCCTGGATGACGGCAGCTATCTTGCCAATCCCTGGGAGCTGACCTGGAGCGAGCTGACGGCCTCGGACATCCTGAGGCTGGATGCGCAAGGCCAGGTGATCGAGGGCGACTGGAACATCACTCCGGCCATCCGGCTGCACATGGACGTGCATGAAAAGCGCCACGATGTGCGCGTGGTCATCCACAACCATCCCGAATGGAGCTCGGTCTGGTCGGCCACGGGCAAGGTGCCGCCGGTGTATGACCAGACCTCGGCCCTGGTCGATACCGACCCCGTGGTCTATGACGAATACCGGGGCACGGTGGAGCAGCGCGAGCTGGGCAATGCCGTGGCCAACGCATTGGGCCAGAGCAAATGGGCGCTGCTGGCCAATCATGGTGCGCTGGTGGTGGGCGAGAGCATTCGACAGGCGCATCTGCGTGCCATCACGCTGGAGTGGCGCTGCCGCCTGGCCTGGCGGGTGCAGGCGCTCGGCGGCGGCACCCCCTTGAGCGATGCCGTGATCGAGGCGACCGGAGCGCGCACCGATCTCAACGGCTTTCCCTTCCTCTGGGAGGCCATGTGCCGCGAGGAAATCCGCCGAGACCCCCGCGTGCTGGACTAAGCCCGCTCTGGCTTCCCGCCCGCTGAGAGCGGGAAGCCAGGACTGCATCGATCTGCCGAAAGCTCTCTTATGTCCATTCATGAATCACCGCTCCCGCAGCGTCCCCGGCTGCTGCTGCACACGGCGCTGACGCCAGCCATGCGCGAAAGACTGCAGCTGCAGTTCGAGCTGCTTGACGCGGCTGCGCTTGATAGCTTCCGCAGCAGCTCGCTGTCCGGCCAGGTGCGCGCCATGCTGTGCAATGCGCAGTCCGTCATCGGCAGCGAGCAGTTGCTGCAGTGGCCTGCACTGGAGCTGATCGTGGTCATTGGCGTGGGCATGGACGGCATCGATCTCGACGCAGCAGAGCAGATGGGCATCAAGGTGCGCAACACGCCAGCTATCTCTGCCGAAGATATCGCCGATCACGCGCTGGCTTTGCTGCTGGCTGCCACGCGCGAGATTGTGCAGGCCCATGAGTTTGTGCGACACGGTCGCTGGCTGCGGGGACGGTATCCACCCACCTTGCGTTTTTCGGGGCAGCGCATGGGCATCGTCGGCCTGGGGCGCATCGGCCGTGCTGTGGCTAGGCGCTCGCAGGCCTTTGATATGTCGATTGCCTATACGGGGCGCGCTCCCAAGAACGATGTGCCGTACCGCTGGTGTGACAGTGTGCTGGAGCTGGCCGCAGATGTGGATTTTCTCGTGGTCTGCGCCAGCGGTGGTCCTGCAACCCGAGGCCTGATCGATGCCGAAGTGCTTCAGGCCCTGGGCCCGCAGGGCGTACTGGTGAATGTGGGGCGTGGTTCCATCGTGGATGAACAGGCGCTTCGGCAGGCGTTGCAGGAACGCACGATTGCGGCGGCGGCGCTCGATGTGTTCGTGCATGAGCCGCAAGTGCCCGAAGCCTTGATGACTCTGCCCAATACGGTGCTGACGCCGCACATGGCAAGTTCCACACGGCATGGCCTGCAGGCCATGCTTGCGCAGGCCGAGGCATGTCTGCTGCAGCACTTCGGGCTGCCCGAAATCACAGACTGAACCGCCGCATGTTTGCACCCTTGCTGCAGAGGTTTTTGCCGGGGGGTTGACCTTTACATGATGTCAATCTCTACAGTGGCCTTCAACGTGAATGGAGAACGCGATGAATGCACTGACCAAAAGCGGAGCCTTTGAGCTGTCTGTGGAAGGAATGACCTGCGCATCCTGCGTGGGCCGGGTGGAGCGGGCGCTCAAGAAAGTGCCGGGTGTGCAGGAGGCCGTGGTCAATCTGGCCACGGAAAAAGCCAGCCTCACCGTGGCCGATCCGGCGCAGGCTGCGGCCATCCTGCCGCAAGCCGTGGCGGCGATTGAAAAAGCAGGCTATGCGGTACCTGCGCAAAGCGTGGATTTGCAGGTGGGCGGCATGACCTGTGCGTCCTGTGTGGGCCGCGTGGAGCGTGCGCTCAAGAAAGTGCCCGGTGTCCAGAACGCCGTGGTGAATCTTGCGACCGAGCGTGCCAGCGTGCAACTGCAGGGCAGCGTGGATGTGAGCAGCTTGATTGCGGCGATCGAAAAGGCCGGCTATGAAGCGCAACCCGTGCTGCACAACGTTGCCGCAACCGGTGAGGACGCCGCAGCCCAGCGCCAGGCGCAGGAGCGCGAGTCGCTCAAGCGCTCGCTGATCTTTGCGACCGTGTTCGCACTGCCCGTGTTTCTGCTGGAAATGGGCGGTCACATGGTGCCCGCATTTCACCACTGGATTGCGGGCAGCATCGGCACGCAGAACAGCTGGTACATCCAGTTTGCGCTGACGGCCGTGGTGCTGTTCGGGCCGGGCCGGCGCTTTTTCGAGAAAGGCGTGCCCGCCCTGCTGCGCGCTGCGCCCGATATGAATTCGCTGGTCGCGGTGGGCACCTCGGCGGCATTCGCTTATTCGGTAGTCGCGACCTTTGTGCCGCAATGGCTGCCCGCAGGCACGGTGAATGTGTACTTCGAAGCTGCGGCCGTCATCGTCGCGCTGATCCTGCTGGGCCGTTTTCTGGAGGCGCGTGCCAAGGGCAATACCTCGGAGGCCATTCGCCGCCTGGTGCAGTTGCAGGCCAAGACCGCGCGCGTGCGCAAGGGAAGCCTGGTGCAGGAAATCGACATTGCCCAGGTGCGCGCCGGCGACCTGATCGAAGTGCGGCCGGGCGAGCGTATTCCCGTAGATGGCCTGGTCATCGAAGGCCGCAGCTTTGTCGACGAATCCATGATCAGCGGCGAGCCCGTGCCGGTCGAGAAGGCCGAGGGCGCCGAAGTGGTGGGCGGCACGGTCAATCAGAATGGCGCGCTGGCTTTCAGAGCCACCAAGGTGGGCGCCGATACGCTGCTGGCGCAGATCATCCGCATGGTGGAGCAGGCCCAGGGCAGCAAGCTGCCGATCCAGGCGCTGGTGGACAAGATCACCATGTGGTTTGTGCCGGCCGTGATGGCGGCGGCCCTGCTGACTTTTGTGATCTGGCTGATCTGGGGTCCCGATCCCGCGCTGAGCTTTGCCCTGGTCAATGCCGTGGCCGTGCTCATCATTGCCTGCCCCTGCGCCATGGGGCTGGCCACGCCGACTTCCATCATGGTGGGAACCGGGCGTGCCGCGCAAATGGGAGTGTTGCTGCGCAAGGGCGAGGCACTGCAGCAGCTCAAGGATGCCAGGGTGGTGGCGGTGGACAAGACCGGCACGCTGACCCGTGGCCGTCCCGAACTCACCGACCTGGTGCTGGCCGATGGTTTTGAACGTGCCGCCGTGCTGGCGCAGGTGGCTGCCGTGGAAGATCGCAGCGAGCATCCGATTGCACGCGCCATTGTCGATGCAGCCAAGGCCGAGGGGCTGGAGGTCCCGGCCATCAGCGACTTCGCATCGGTGACCGGTTTCGGCGTGCGTGCCCTGGTGCTGGGCGACCAGGTGGAGATTGGTGCCGACCGGTTCATGCGCGAACTTGGCCTGAGCGTTGACGGCTTTGCGGCCGAGGCCGAGCGCCTGGGCAGCGAAGGCAAGACGCCGCTGTATGCGGCCATCGGCGGCAAGGTGGCGGCCATGATTGCCGTGGCTGATCCGATCAAGTCCACCACCAAGCCGGCGATCGATGCCTTGCATGCGCTGGGCCTGAAGGTGGCCATGATTACCGGCGACAACCGCCACACGGCCGAGGCGATCGCCAGGCAGCTGGGCATTGATGAGGTGGTGGCAGAAGTGCTGCCCGGCGGCAAGGTCGAGAGCGTGAAGCGCCTCAAGGCCGAGCATGGCACGCTGGCCTATGTGGGCGACGGCATCAACGACGCGCCAGCCCTGGCCGAAGCCGATGTGGGCATTGCCATAGGCACGGGCACCGATATCGCCATCGAGGCGGCCGATGTGGTGCTGATGTCGGGCGATCTCTCGGGCGTGCCGAATGCAATCGCGCTGTCCAAGGCCACCATGAAGAACATTGGCGAGAACCTGTTCTGGGCCTTTGCCTACAACGTGGCGCTGATACCGGTGGCGGCAGGTCTGCTCTATCCGTTCAACGGCATGTTGCTGTCACCGGTGTTTGCGGCCGGAGCCATGGCACTTTCCAGCGTATTCGTGCTCTCCAACGCGCTGCGGCTCAAGCGCTTCAAACCGGCTCTCTGAAAAGAGGGCATGGGGTGGGCGCCGGAAGATGTTCTGACGCTTGCCTCTGACCCGGGGCTATTGCTTGGGCAGTTGCGGCACATCCACAAAATCGTCCAGGCTCAGACCTTTTTCCTGCAGCAGGGCTTCGAGCACGGGCTTGAGCCGGCCCAGGCTGGCTTCCACGGTTTCGCGCACGGTATCGACCACCACCTGGGTGCTGCGCTCGATCTCGATATTGACCAGATCGCCGACCTTTTTGTCGCCGAACACCGTCATGCGCAGGGTTTCGGGAATCAGCCAGACCTCGAACCAGCCCTCCTTGCGATTCACCTCGGCCACCGTCAGGCTGGCGCCGTTGACAGCGATATAGCCCTTGGCAAACACATAGGGGCGAAAGGCCTCGGGAATGCCGAAGCGGATCTTGTGATTGGTCTCGGTCTGCATCAGCTCCAGCAGCGGCGCCGTGAAGTCCACATGGCCCGACAGAGGGTGGCCGCCAATCTCGGCGCCATCCCTGGCGGCGCGCTCCACATTGAGCGTGTCGCCGGCCTTGTAGCTGCCCAGCGTGGTGATGTTCAGGCTTTGCAGCATCACATCAAAGCTGGCGCTGGTGGGCGAGAGGTTTTCGGTCACCGTCAGGCAGACGCCGTCGTGCGAGACACTGGCGCCAATGGCCAGATCCTGGCAGAAGCCTTCGGGAAACTCCATGATGAAGGTGCGCAGGCCGTCCTGGTCGCGCAGCGCGGCAATCTTTGCCACGGCCTGAATGATGCCGGTAAACACGGGGCAGACTCTCTTTTATCAACAGGCGGGCGCCGGGCGCTGGCCTTGGGTCAAAAAAGCTATTTTGCCTGCTTGCACCTTAACCCGACCAGCGTCTAGGCGAAGGCCGGCCGGCCTTCCCAGAAGCCGCTGATCAGCGCCTCGGGCTTTTTGAGCGCGCGCACCCAGGCGCAGTCGGGCCAGGCCTGCATCTGCACATTCATGCCGGCAAACACGCCGTAGCCCGGGCCGGCCGCGATCTCGCCATCGGCCTGCAGGGTCTCGCCGCTGCGGATGCTGCAGGTCGCGCGGATATCGCCCTGTGCCTTGATGCCCCAGCCGGCCTGAATATGGTTGCCGCACAGAATGCCGTCATTGCCGGCAATGCCATGGCCTACATCGAGCAGGCCCTGCACCTCGATGGCGCCGCCTGCTTTCAGGCCCTTGCCGCAGTGCATATCGCCTTGCACCTGCACCTCCTGGCCGATATGGGCATTGCCTTTGAGCTTTACATGGCCGCCGCCGCGCAGCTCCCAGCCGCAGCGCAGGTCTTCGGCGCGCACCTCGCCTTGCACCTCCACGCTCCAGGCCGCCTTGATGCTGCCGCCGGCCTGGAGCAATTCACCGGCAAAGATGGCGCCGCCGCATTGAATCTCTTCGCCCGCTTCCAGCTTGCCCGCGCGTATGCCGCCGCCCGCCTCCAGGCTGCGACCCACCAGCAGCTGGCCGGGGACGCGCACATCGCCGTGCACGATCAGCGTGCCGGCATAGACGAAG
Organism: Comamonas sp. A23; assembly: GCF_004522605.1. Taxonomy (NCBI): domain Bacteria; kingdom Pseudomonadati; phylum Pseudomonadota; class Betaproteobacteria; order Burkholderiales; family Comamonadaceae; genus Comamonas; species Comamonas sp. A23. The sequence continues at coordinate 721,003 of NZ_RSDT01000002.1, read as the reverse complement.
TTGTCGGCCTCCAGGTGCTCGAGCTCCAGCACGCTGTTGGTGGAGCCGAAGTTCTCCAGCAGCCAGCGTGCATCTTCCACGCGGCCGGCGGCCACCTGGGTGTCCATGGCCGCCTGGTAGTCGCCGCCGGCCAGGTTGTTGCGCACAAACCAGCGGTAGCCCATGGCACATGGGTTTTTGCCGCGCAAGAAATTTTGAGTGAGTTCCATGTCCATGGCTGACCTCCGGATCGTCCTTTGAGCAAGATGCGGTGCGCGTGACAGTGCGGACGCCTTAGACGTGGACGTACCTCTCCTATGCACCAGGGAAATGCTGTTTGGGAAGGCCGTGCGGAGGATGTGAGCTGTGTGCTTCAAGCCTTCCGCACGGCGGCGGAAAGCATGGCCGTGACACCGCTCAGGCTCACGAATGCGGTGGGAATGCCATGGCGGCGGGTGTGCAGCGCACGCAGCACGCAGGCACGCGCGGACAGCTCTGCAGCAAGGGCAGAGCGGCGCAGGCGGGCAGCGGTGGACATGTGCAGGCAGGCCATGGCTAAGAAGATGTCGGAGCCCTGATTATGCCGCGCAGCCCGGGCTGGTGCAGATGATCCCCTGCTTGTCCGTTGTTTCATGGCGCTGTGCATGGCCGGGCGCCGCGCAAGGGCCGCCCCGCAGCGTCGGTGCCGTCCCCTCCGGCGAAGCCAGAGAGGGGGAAGACGCGAAGCGGCACAGAGGGTGCTTTATCTCAGCGGCTTTGCGCGGCGGCCTGGCACAAGCGCTCCACGGCCTGCGCGATCTGCGGCACCTCGGGCGCGGCAAACGACATGCGCAGCGTGTGCAGGTCGGGATCGGCCGGATAGAAGGCCTTGCCAGGCACATAGATCACGCCCAGGGCCACGGCGGCGTCGAAGAGCTTTTGCGGGTCGATGTAGCGGTCCAGCTCGGCCCAGACGAACATGCCGCCCGCGGGGCGCGAGCAGCGTATGCCGCTGTCCGGTGCAGCGTTCAGGCCCTGGACCAGGGCCTGCATGCGGCGCTGGTATTCCTGGCGTGCGCGCTGTACGGTAGCCGGGTAGCGGCCGCTGGCCAGATAGCAGGCGGCGACCGACTGCGTCAGCGGCGAGGTGCACAGATCGGCCGTCTGCTTGGCCACCGTGCAGCGGCGCAGCAGCGGTGCGTCGGCCAGCATCCAGCCCACGCGCAGCGCGGGGGCCACGGTCTTGGACAGGCTGGACAGATAGATGACGGGGTTGGAGCCGGGCTCGGCCAGCCGCTCGCCCGCGGCGCGCACGGTGCCCGGCATGGCTTGGTGGATGCCGCCGGGCTCGTCGAAGCGCAGCTCGCCATAGGGATCGTCCTCGACCACCCAGAAGCCGTGCTGCCTGGCCAGTTGCACCAGAGCCTCGCGGCGCTCGGCCGCCAGCAGCGTGCCGCGCGGGTTGGAGAAGTTCGGCACGGTGTAGAGCAGCTTGGGGCGCTGGCCGGCGGGCAGTGCGGCCAGCAGATCGGCCAGGGCTTCTGTCTGCAGGCCTTGCTCGTCCATGGGAACGGGCAGGATGCGCGCCTGGGCCAGACGCAGGGCCTGCAGCGTGGCGGGATAGGCCGGCACCTCGACCAGCACCGTGTCGCCGGGCTCGACGAGCACGCGCACCAGCAGGTCAAAGGCCTGCTGCGATCCGGTGGTCACGAGTATGTCTGCGGCCGTCGCATGCATGCCGCGCTCGCGCGCCTGCTGCGCCAGGGCCTCGCGCAGCTCGCTCAGGCCTTCGGTGGCGCCATACTGCAGCGCGCCGGGGCCCTGGGCCATGGACTGCTGTGCAGCCTGGGCCAGGCCCTCGGCATCGAAGAGGCTGGGCGATGGATAGCCGCCGGCCAGCGAGATCATGCCGGGGCGCGAGAGGTAGGGAAATAGCTCGCGTATTGGAGACCCCGCAGGCTCGGCAAACACCGCGGCAAAGGGAGCCAGTGCGCTGTCCCGACTCATGCCACAGCTCCCGACAGCATTGCGAGAACCTGAGCCCTGGATTGCTGCTCGGAGGCCTCGTACAGGGCGATCTCGTCATGCACGCGCGCGCCCAGCGCGCTTTCGAAGACCTGCTGCGCGGCATGGGCCTGGTATTGCTTTTGCTCCTCGCCGCCGAGGTTGGACTGGAAGATGCCGGCCGCGCTCACGGGCAGAAAATCTTCATAGGTAATCGGCTCGGCCTGCACCAGACCCCGGTCGATCAGTGCTTCCAGGTCTGCACCGGCAGGGCTTTGGGCAAGCGAGGCCTGAGCCTGCTCGGTCAGGCGGTAGCGGTAGAAGGCCAGACCCTGGCGGCGCAATTGTTCGTGCGTGTCGGGAAACTGCGTGAAGACCTGCTGCAGGCGGTGTGCATAGTCGGGCGCGGCGCTGCCCGCGCTGTCTATGCCGCGCACCAGGCCCAGCAGCTCGTCGTAGAGGGCGCGGCCCTTGCGTGTCAGCGCGACACCGCGCTGCTCGATCTCGCCAAAGCGCGCGGTATGGGCGCCGGAACTGTCCGCGGCGTCCGCATCGGTAAAGCGCACGGCCTCCTTGAGTGCCTTGAAGCTGGTCTGGCGCAGCAGGATGGGGCAGGCGCGCTGCGGCGGGCCTTCGACCACGTCCTTGGCATCCATGCCGCGCGCGGGCATATCGGCCTGGGCCATGTCTATGTCCAGCGTGCGTGGCGTCAGATGGTTGATGTGCGGGCCCTTGAAGCACACCACATCGGCCACCAGGCGGTGGGCTTGCTGCAGGGCCTTGTAGGTGGCGGCATCCACAGTGGCGTCGCTGTGCCAGCGGAAGGTCTCCAGGGCCTGCTGCACGAAGGCGTCGGCGTTGCTGCTGTCCAGGCCTCCGTCACGCTCGGCCTGGGCAATGAGCTCCAGTGCGCGTGGCGTGAAGATGCTGCGGCGCTCGAGGATCTCGGCGGCCTGCGCGCGCAGCGCTGCATCGGCAATCAGCTCCAGGCGCAGCAGCGAGGTGAAGACACGAAACGGGTTGGCCAGCAGTGCCTCGTCGTGCACGGGGCGAAAGGCCGTGGAGTGCACGGGAACGCCGGCCACCGAGAGGTCGTAATAGCCCACGGGCTCCATGCCCATCACGGCGAACAGGCGGCGCAGCGTGGCCAGTTCCTCGGCCGTGCCCACGCGGATGGCGCCATGGCGCTCCACATCCAGGCGCTCGAGCTCGCCGCTGCTGTTCATGCGCTGGCGCAGTTCGGGGTCGGCCTGCAGCGCCACGGCGTTGACATCGGCCACCAGGTCGATCAGCGTGCCGTACTGCGGCACTTCCTTGCGGTACATCTCGGACATGGCACGCGAGAAGCGCGTGCGGATCTCGTCGACGCTGACAAAGCGGGCTGCGGTGGAAGAGGCGTGGGGCGTGGCGCTCATGACAAAACAGAAGGGCTGGGGTTCGTGGGATGGCCGCGCCGCTGGCGGGGCCGCAGGAATATGCAGCATGTTCTGCGCCGTCATGACTTTGGTCAAACGATAATCCGGCCTGCAGGTCATACCCGGATGGAATGAACCTGCACCCGAATCCCTCCCACATCCTTGCCGCCATGCAGTTATCCCGTCGCTTTCTGCCCCCCATGTCCCTGCTCTGCGCCTTCGAGGCCTCGGCGCGGCATCAGAGCTTTACCGCAGCGGCCGCCGAGCTGCATCTGACGCAAAGCGCCGTCAGCCGCCAGATTCGCGCGCTGGAGGAGCGCCTGGGCACCGAACTGTTCGTGCGCGAGCGCCAGACCGTGCGCCTGAGCGCTGCGGGCCAGGCCTATGCGCAGGAGATACGCGCTGCCCTGGCGCGCATCTCCAATGCCACGCTGGGCTTTCGCACCAATCCGCAGGGCGGCAGCCTGAACCTGGCCATCCTGCCGACCTTCGGCACGCGCTGGCTGGCGCCGCGGCTGCCGCAGTTCTTCAGCGCCCATCCGGGCATCACCATCAATCTGACAACGCGGCTGTCGCAGTTCGATTTCCAGCTCGAGGCCGTGGATGCGGCCATTCATTTCGGCTTGCCGAACTGGCCGGGCGCGGAGCTGGAGTTCCTCATGAGCGAGACCGTGGTGCCGGCCTGCAGCCCCGATGTGGCGGCCCGCCATGGCTTTGCCCGGCCCCAGGATCTGCTGCGCGCGCCGCTGCTGCATCTGGCTTCGCGCCCCGACGCCTGGCAGCGCTGGTTCGGCAGCCAGGGCTGCCAGGGCGGCGATATGCAGGGCATGCTGTTCGATCAGTTCGCCACGGCGGCGCAGGCGGCTATTGCCGGCGTGGGCGTGGCGCTGCTGCCCAAGTTTCTGATCCAGTGCGAGCTGCAGACCGGCGATCTGGTCCAGGCCCTGCCGCAGCTGCCAGAGGTGGAAAGTGCCGAGCGCTACTACCTGGCCTGGCCGACCAGCCGCTCGGCCTATCCGCCGTTGCAGGCCTTCCAGGGCTGGCTCAAGCAGGTCGCGCAGGAGTTTGCTTCTTCTGCGCCGCTGTAATGAAAAAAGGAGCTGCCAGCGCAGCTCCTTCAATGACTTCAGCAATGAATATGCCTGAAATGGTTGTTCAACAAGCGCAACAAGCTATCAATAAAGCATGACTTCAGGCGCAGGCTTGCGGTCGTTTCAGCTGTTGTAGGCTTCCAGCGGCTTGTCATTGGGCACTTGCAGCAACTGCTTGAGCGTCTCGCTCATGGGCAGGTTCAGCGGCATTTCCTTGGGTGGAATGGGCTGCATAAACCACTTGTCGTAGATCTTCGCCACCTCGCCGGACTTCATCATGCGCACCAGGGCATCGTCCACGGCCTTCTTGAAGCTGGGATCATCCTTGCGCATCAGCAGCGCGATGGGCTCCGATCCCAGCGCCTCGCCCACGATCTTGTAGCCCCTGGGGTCCTTGGAGTTGGCGATCACGCCGGCCAGCAGATTGTCGTCAAGCACAAAAGCATCCGCGCGGCCGGACTCCAGCATCAGAAAACTCTCGAAATGGTCCTTGCCCAGCTGGGTCGGCAGCTTCACATTGTTGTCATGGCTGTACTTGCGCAGCAGCTGCACGGCGGTGGTGCCTGCCGAAGCTGCCACGGTCTTGCCGTCCAGCTGCTTGAACGAGGTCACGGGCGAGTCTGCGCGCACGGCCATGCGCACCTGGCTGACATAGGTGGTGACGGCAAACGAGACCTGCTTCTGGCGGCTGAGGTTGTTGGTCGTGGGGCCGCAGCCCAGATCCACCGTGCCGTTCTGTACCAGTGGCATGGTGTTCTGCGCGGTGATGGCCATGTATTCGATCTTGGCACTGGGCGCGATCTGGGCCAGTACCTTTTCGCACAACTCCACGTGGTAGCCGGTGAAGCGGTGGTTGGCACCTATGGCATAGGCCATGGGGGCCGAGCTTTCGCGCACGCCTATGACCACCTTGCCGGTCTTCTGCAGTTTTTCCAGCGTGCTGCCGGAAGTGGTCTGGGCCTGGACGCCGGAGGCGGCCATGGCGGCTACAAGGGCGGTACATGCCAGCGTTATGTTCGCGGTCATCAGGCGCATGGGGGAAGTCTCCTCGGGAAGTGGGCGTATCGAAAACGCAATGCAGTTGTTGTTCGGTCGTTCATGGTGCCGCGCATTGCCTGCAGCCCATGAATCGGCAAGACCCGTTGCCGGGGTGGCCTGTTTGTCAAGATCCTGCATCAACTATCCGGCAAATGGCAGCGGTTTCATAACGATGAAACGGAAGAAGGTCATGCTTGCGGCGTATGACCCGGCAGCGCGTGTCCAGGTGCGGCAGCCGGCGCGGCAAAGCCATAGCGGGACGGCTGACCGGGCTTTTTGGGTAATATCTGCGCCTGTTGCACAGGCCCGCGCGCATCTCGTTTGCGGCGCGTCCAGCCTTGTGCCGCCAGGGCCGGCCGTGTCGCTGCCGCCTGGTCCGGCTCCGTTTTCGGTTCGCGCAGCGCAGCCCGCAAGGGCGCCACAGAATGACTCTGCATGCGTGAACCTGTTTTGAGACAGACTCCATGACTGCCAATACTCCCCCCTCATTCCTGAGCCGCATCGCCATCGCGATCGGCAGTTTCTTTGCCATTCTCGGTAACGGTCGCCTGGCCGCCGACGTGACCCGTGTGCGCGCCGGTGAGGCTTTTGCCGCCGACGTCGCCCCCAGGGAAGTACGCGTGGAAGTGCCGGTCGAGAAGATCGTCGAGGTTCGCGTCGAAGTGCCGGTCGAAAAAATCGTGGAAAAGACCGTCGAGGTTCCGGTCGAGAAGCTGATCGAAAAAACCGTCGAAGTGGAAAAGCTCGTCGCCACCGATAGCGCCGCCCTGCAACTGCTGGGCCTGATGCAGCGCGAGGCCCGTTTTGTGGACTTCATCCAGGAAGACGTCGCGCCTTATACCGATGCCGAGATCGGCGCGGCTGCGCGCGTGGTGCATGAAGGCTGCCGCAAGGTGCTGCGCGAGCATTTCACGCTCTCCCCCGTTTGCAGCGAAGCCGAAGGCTCGCGCATCACTTTGCAGGCCGGTTTTGACGCTGCTGCCGTGCGACTGACGGGCAATGTGGTCGGCCAGCCTCCGTTTACCGGCACGCTGTCCCATCGCGGCTGGCTGGTGACGCAGGTCAGGCTGCCCCAGCTCACCGACATTCAGGCCGCCAAGGTCATCGCCCAAGCCGAAGTGGAGCTGTGAGCCATGAATATGTTTGCCTCCATCGCCGCATCGGGTGCGGCCAGTCAAGCTGCGAGCACTCCTGATTCCGTGGCTGCCGCCGCTCAGCCACAAGGCCCTGCAGGCCAGGCCGACGCCCTGTCTGCCGGCGCTAGCTACAGCATCGGCATCGATCTGGGCACCACCCACTGCGCGCTGTCCTATGTGAACAAGACCGCCAGCGATGGCGAGAAGGTGGTGCAGGGCGTGCTGGACATTCCCCAGCTCACGGCTCCCGGCAGTGTCGAGGCCAGGCCCCTGCTGCCGTCCTTTCTCTATCTGCCGCACGAAAGCGAGCTGACCGAGGCCGAGCGCAGCTTGCCCGGTGCGCCCTGCGACTTCATCACCGGCGAATTCGCCCGCAGCCGCGGCGCGGCCACGCCCATCCGTCTGGTCAGCAGCGCCAAGAGCTGGCTCTGCCACCCAGGCGTCGATCGCCGCGCCGGCATTCTGCCCGCCGATGCGCCCGAGGAAGTCAGCCGTATTTCGCCGCTGACCGCTTCAACCCGCTATCTCGAGCATCTGCGCCGCGCCTGGGAACAGGCCCACCCCGAGGCCCCGTTTGCCCAGCAGGACATCACCGTCACCATCCCGGCATCGTTCGACCCCGCGGCGCGCGAGTTGACGGCCGAGGCCTGCAAGGCCGCGGGCTTTGCCAGGCTGACACTGCTCGAAGAACCCCAGGCCGCGCTGTACAGCTGGATCCAGGCCAGTGGCGGCCAGTGGCGCAAGCAGGTCAAGCATGGCGACATCATCCTCGTCGTGGACGTGGGCGGTGGCACCACCGACCTCTCGCTGATCGCCGTGCTGGAGCGCGATGGCAATCTGGAGCTGCAGCGCATTGCCGTGGGCGAACACATTTTGCTGGGCGGCGACAACATGGACCTGGCTCTGGCCTACGGCGTGGCACGCAAACTGGCGGCCGAGGGCAGGCAGCTCGATGCCTGGCAGACCCGTGCGCTGGCCCATGGCTGCCGCACTGCCAAGGAACAGTTGCTGGCCGACGCAAGCCTGCAGGCCGTGCCCGTGGTCGTACCCAGCCGGGGCAGCAAGCTCATCGGCGGCAGCATTCGCACCGAAGTGACACGCGACGAAGTGCTGGCCATGCTGGTCGAAGGCTTCTTCCCCAAGGTGGCCGTCAGCGACAAGCCCAAGGCCCGTGCGCGCGGCGCACTCACGCAGCTGGGCCTGCCCTATGCGCAGGATGCCGCCGTCACGCGCCACCTGGCGGCCTTTCTGAGCCGTCAGGTTCATGCGCTGGCCGAGATCGAGGGCCTGAGAGGCGATCAGATCGACGGTTCCACCTTTTTGCATCCCACGGCCATTCTGTTCAACGGTGGCGTGCTCAAGGCACCCCAGATCGAGCAGCGAATCCTGGAAGTCATCAACGGCTGGCTGGACGACGAGGCCTGCGAGCCTGCGCGCCTGCTGGACGGTGCCAACCTCGATCTGGCTGTGGCCCGCGGTGCGGCCTATTACGGCCATATCGCCACCAGCGGTCGCGGCGTGCGCATTCGCGGCGGCACGGCTCAGTCCTATTACGTGGGTGTGGAGAGCAATATGCCCGCCATCCCCGGCATGGAGCCGCCCCTGTCCGCCCTGTGCCTGGCACCGTTCGGCATGGAGGAGGGCACGGAAGTCGCTCTGCCTGACGAAGAGTTCGGCCTGGTCGTGGGCGAGCCCGTGCGTTTGCGCTTCTTTGGCTCGTCCGTGCGCCGCACCGATCAGGTCGGCACCATGCTGGACTTCTGGTCGCCCGAAGAGCTGGTGGAGCTGCAGGAGATCGAGCTGAATCTGCCCGCCGCCGGCCGCGCTGCCGGCGAGGTGGTGCCCGTGACCCTGGCGGCGCGCGTGACCGATATCGGCACGCTGGAGCTCAATGCCGTGCCCGTGGGCGGAAGCGAGCGCTGGAAAGTGGAATTCGATGTGCGCGCGGAGACCTCTGCGGAGGCCGCCGAGTAAGGCTGTTGAATTGCTCGACTGCGAAAGCCCGCTGGCCGATTGGTTGGCGGGCTTTTTTGTTCTCTCTTTTTGTTCTCTTGTTTGTGGCTGCACTTCTGGCCGAGACCCGCCCTCTGTCCGTGACAAAGGCATGTCACAAAAAGGTTCAGGCCCAATCATGCCAGGCGCAAGATCATGAAACTCTTCTTTTGAGAAGCAGGGCGCGCACCATGCCCACCAGCAACATGGCACGTGCCCCACTCAAGCAGGTCTAGAACGCGTGGCGCAGACCGATGCTCAGGCTGCTGGCATCCTGACCATAGCCCACGCCACCCTTGAAGTTATAGCCATAGGCCACGCCGGCGCCGTTGTCGATGCGTGTGTAGGCAGCGTAGAGCTTGGTGCGTTTGCTCAGGTGGTGGTTGTAGCCAAGAATCCACTGGCGTGCGCTGCTGCCGGGCACATGGCTCCAGCGGCTGGCCCAGCCGTAGCCCAGGGCAAGCTCCGAAGCGCCGACCCGGTAGGCCGCAGTCACGCGCGCAGCGTCACGCGTGCCGCAGCCGGTACCGCCATTGCTGCACAGCGAGCCCGAGCCGTTGTCCGAGCGCTGGTAGTAGGCACCGATCTGCAGCGCATTCCAGATGTAGTGGCCGCGCAGGGCAAACTGCCTGTCGTCACCCAGCTGGGTAAAGCCCGCGCCCAGGGCCAAGGGGCCGCGTTCCCAGTTGGCATAGAGGTCGTAGCCGTTCTTCTGCACGGCGCCTGTCGTCTTTTCGTGTAGCGATGCCTGAGCTTCCAAGGTCAGCCCGGCCATCACAGGGCTGCGGTAGGCGATCTTGTTGGTGTTGCGCATCACGTAGTCGTAGAGCGCATCGGCGATGGAGCCGGTGTCGTGGTTGGGCTCATCCAGTGCACCATAGTCGGCAATGCCGAAATAGGTGGCGGCACCAAAACGGCCCAGGCGCAGCTTGCCCAGACTGCCCGAGAGGTTGACTTCGCTCTGGCGCTGAAAGGCCAGGGCGCCGGTGCTGCCGGTACCGGCGCCGGTATCGGATTCGAAGCCGGATTCGAGCTGGAAGCCGGCCTTGAGGCCGCCGCCCAGGTCTTCGCTGCCCACAAAGCCAAAGCGCGAGTTGTTGTTGAAGAGCCCGGTCAGGCTGCTGTTTCCAACCTTCTGATGCTCGACCGAGGTATTGAGGCGGCCGTAGATCTGAACGCTGCTTTGTGCGAAAGCGGCAGAAGCTCCGGCGGTGGCCAGAGCGGCGAGGAGAACACGAGACACAGTTGTTGTTTTGACTGGCATGTAGCGACTAGCCTTCGATCTTTGCTATGAAACTTGCGCGAACCTGCGCGCTTGTTACAAGGCAAATCCCGTGCCAGCCACCGTGCACTGCTTTGGACAGTTGTCGTCGCTGCAGCAGCTCATCCCGGCAGGCGGTTCGGGCATCCGGCTCTTGTTACGATCGGCGACAGAGTTTTACGTGTCTTCGTCCCAGCCCATGCATCCATCTCGCCCCACCCACGCCGTCGGCATAGACCTGGGCACCAGCCACACGGTCGTCGCAAGCGTTCCGCTGGACGGTGCGACTGGCGATATCGCGCTGCTCGATATTCCGCAGCGCAGTACGGCAGGCGAGCTCGTGGCTCAGTCTCTGCTGCCTTCGGTACGTTACCAGGCGGCAAAGGGCGAGCTGGGCGAGGCCTGGCAGCAGCCCTGGCCGCCGCAGGGCGCGGATGAAGCTGCGCCTGCCGTCATCGGCCGCTGGGCGCGAGATCTGGGGGCTGCCGTGCCGGGGCGGCTGGTGGCCAGTGCCAAAAGCTGGCTCTCGCACACCGGCGTGGATCGCACGGCGCCCATACTGCCCTGGGGCGCGGGTGACGATGTAGTCAAGGTCTCCCCACTGGTCGCGTCAAGCTCCTATCTAGCCCATGTCAGAACGGCCTGGGACAGAGCCTATCCCGAGGCGCCGTTGCATCAGCAGGCCGTGGTGCTGACCGTACCTGCCTCGTTTGATGAAGGCGCACGCGCGCTGACGCTGGAGGCTGCACAGCTGGCCGGTCTGCCGCGCGTGCAATTGCTGGAGGAGCCCAAGGCCGCGTTTCACGACTGGCTGGTGCTGCAGGGCGATGAGCTGGCCGCGCAACTGGCGGACAGCCGGCTGGTGCTGGTGGTGGATGTGGGCGGGGGAACTACCGATCTGACGCTGATCCGCGTGGGTGCATCGGCTGACGGCAGCCTGCCCACGCTGACGCGTACGGCCGTCGGCGAGCACCTGATGCTGGGCGGCGACAACATGGATTTGGCGCTGGCTCACCAACTCGAATCTGCATTTGCTGGCGAAGGTCAGAAGCTCCCTGCCCAGCGCTTTGCCCAGCTGGTCCAGCGCTGCCGCATGGCCAAGGAGCAGTTGCTGGCGCAGAACGCCCCAGAGCAGATCGGCATCACCTTGCTGGGGGGCGGCAGCAAACTGCTGGCGGCGACTCAAAGCGTCATGCTGACCCGCGAGCAGGTGCGGCAGTCGGTGGTCGACGGCTTTTTGCCGGTCGTGCAGATCAGCGATATGCCCGCCAGGCGGCAGGGCGCGCTGCGCGGCTTTGGTCTGCCCTATCCGGCCGATGCGGCCATCAGCCGTCATCTGGCGCATTTTCTTGCCCAGCATGCAAGTGAAGGTTTGCCCGATACCGTGCTGCTCAACGGCGGCGTGTTCCATGCCCATGCCATGGTGCAGCGTCTGACAGAACTGCTTGACCGGTGGCGCGGCAGCCCGGTGCGCGTGCTGCACAACCCGCACCCCGACTGGGCCGTGGCGCGCGGTGCGGCAGCCTACGGGCTGGCCCGCCATCAGGCAGAGCTGTCGGTGGCACAGATTGCTGCGCCCAATCAGCCAGCAGCACGGGCCGGGCAAGCGTCGGCAGCGATCAAGACCATGGTGCCGCGCATTGGCGGCGGTTCGGCACGCAGCTACTGGCTGCTGCTGCCGGGCGAGAGGGGCGAGGCTCCGCAAGGCCTCTGCCTGCTGCCGCGTGGCACGGAAGAGGGCGTGCGCATGGTGCTCTCTGGCCGGCGCTTTGCGCTCAAGCTGGGCCAGGCCGTGCGCTTCAATTTGCTGGCCAACAGCCAGAGCCATGTACCTGCGCAGGCCGGCCAGATTGCAGCTTTGATCGGCGAGGGCTGGGTAGAGCTGCCGCCCCTGGCCACGGTGCTGCCCGCGCCCGAAGGCCGGGCCGCAGCCCAGGTCGAGGTGCAGCTGCAAGCCTGCATGAGCGAGGTCGGCACGCTGGAGGTGCGCTGCGTGGCCGTGCAGGATGCGGGCCAGTCCTGGCTGCTGCCCTTTGCTGTACGCGGTGCTTCGGCTTCGGAACCCATAGCTGACAGCGCCGGTGAACAAGGCGCTGAAGGCGCAAAACAGTCTAATTCTTTGGCAGCCAGGCTGCCCGAAGCCGTGGCCCTGGTGGAGCGCATCTTCGGCACGCAGGCGCAGGAGGTGACGACCCGGGAAGTGCGCCAGTTGCGCCAGTCGCTCGAAAGAATCCTCGGCCCGCGCGAGGGCTGGGAGCTGGGCCTTCTGCGTGCCTTTTTCGATGCGCTGCTGGCCCGTGCCAGGCGTCGCCGCCGCACGGCCGACCATGAGCGCGTCTGGTTCAACCTTGCAGGCTGGTGTCTGCGCCCAGGCGTGGGGGCGCAGCTCGATGGCTGGCGCATAGACCAGGTCTGGGCCTTGTATGGCCAGGGTCTGGGTCATGCCAAAGAGGGCGCCAACTGGACGGAGTGGTGGGTGTTCTGGCGCCGCGTGGCTGCGGGTCTGAATGAGGCCCGGCAGATGGAGCTGCTCGAAGACGTGGCCGGCCATATGCAGAAGGCCGTGCAGCAGAACACGCGCGGCAAATCCAGCCACGGCAGCTATGACGACATGCTGCGCCTGTTCGCGGCCATGGAGGCCGTGCCCTGGCAGTACCGCCAGGAAATGGGGCAGTGGATGCTGCAGCGCCTCAGGCGCGAGGATGAAACCGTGCAGACCTGGTGGGCCATAGGCCGCCTGGCGGCACGCCAATCGCTGGCCGCCAACGCCCATCTGGTGATGCCGCCCGATGCGGCGCTGGAGTTCCTGAACGCCACGCTGGCTCAGGACTGGCGCAAGAACGAAACCGCTATGTTTGCCGCCGTGCAGATGGCCCGCATGACGGGTGACCGCGCGCGCGATCTGCCCGATGCCGTCAGGGCGCAGGTGCTGGAGAAGATGCGAAGCAGCGGCGCTCCCGAGCGCTGGATGGCCATGGTCGAGCAGGTGGTGCAGATGGAGGCAGAGGATCACAGGCGCAGTCTGGGCGATAGTCTGCCGCCGGGGCTGGTGCTGCTGTGAAGAGGCTGTGCCGCTGCGGCCAGGCTTTTGGTCACGGCATTTGCAGGAGGCAGCCACTGCCAAACGCGATGGCCGAACAGTGAGCGCTGCTCAGGTCGCCCGACCAGCGATGCAAGAATGGCCTGTTGCATGGGACGACAGGCCGGCATGGAGGGCTGGCAGCATCCATGTCCACCACCACAGGAAATGATTGCCATGAAGTTTGAAGAAGCTGCGCGCACCGAGATGGCGCGAAACGCTGTTTTTATCTCCGGAACCCGACGCCGCCCGCTACTGCTGGCGGCGGTGGCTGCCGTGGTGGCGGCTCCTCTGACGCAAGCATTGGCGCAGGGCGGCAACTGGCCTGCCAAGCCGATTACCTTTGTCGTGCCCCAGGCACCGGGCGGTGCCAACGATGTGATTGCGCGAGCCGTGGCGCAGGGGCTGGAGAATTCGCTGGGCCAGCCCGTCATCGTGGAAAACCGCGCCGGTGCCAACGGCAATCTGGGTACGGGCCAGGTGGCGCGCAGCGCGGCCGACGGCTACACCTTTCTGGTGACGGCGCAAAGCGCCTACACCATCAATCCGGCGCTTTATTCCAGGGTGCCGTTCGATCCCATCAAGGATTTCACTCCCGTGATGCAGCTGGCCGTCGCGCCTTATCTGCTGGTGGTGAATCCGAACTTCCCGGCCAAGAATCTGGACGAACTGGTGGCCTATGCCAAGGCGCATCCGGGCAAGGTGGAATACGCTTCTGCCGGCAATGGCACGCTCAACCATCTGTTGGGCGAGATGCTGAAAAAGCAGAAGAACGTGAGCCTGCTGCATGTGCCTTACAAGGGGGCGTCGGCTGCCGCCACCGATGTGGTGGCCGGCCAGTTGCCGGTGACCTTTGGCAGCTTTCCCGGTGTGATGCCTTTTGTCAGCAGCGGCAAGCTGCGCGTGCTGGGCGTGGCGTCCGACAGGCCGACCTCGCTGGCGCCCGAGATACCCGTGCTGGGCAAGGGCCTGGCCGTGACCAGCTGGTACGGCTTGTTCGCACCGGCCGGTACGCCGCAGCCGGTGGTGGACAAGCTCTATCAGGCCGTCAAGACCGTGCTGGCCAGGCCCGAGATGGCCGAGCGCCTCAAGACTCTGGGCGCCGAGCGCGTGGAGTCCACGCCGCAAAGCTTCAAGGCCATGCTGCCGGCCGAGCTGGCGTACTGGAAGCAGGTGGTCAAGGACTCCGGCGCGCATATCGACTAAAGGGGACGACAGCTTGTTGATACATCTGGCCGCTGCCGGACCCTTTCGTCGCTCACGGATGGTGTTGACCCTGCTCATTGCGGTGGTCATTGCCATCGGGCTGGCCTCGCGCCGGGGCTACATGCCCTTTCCCGCCGTGCTGGGCAACTATCCGGGCGATGCGCTCTGGGCCTGGGTGGTGCTGCTGTGCGTGGCCTGGCTGCGGCCGGCCATCACGCGCGGCAAGCTCATGGCCTGTTCCCTGGTCATCGCCTTTGCCATCGAGTTCCTGCAGCTCTATCAGGCCCCCTGGATGCAGGCCCTGCGTGCCAACAAGTTGGCCTATCTGGTTCTGGGCAACGGCTTCGACCCCTTGGATCTGCTGGCCTATGTCGTGGGAATCGGTGTGGGCGTCATGGTGGACTGGTTCTGGGAGAGGCGGCAGCGTCGCCTTGCCTGAGATGGCATGAATCGTGCTCGTCGTCCATGGCATCAACATGACGATAAGCACTACCCCATGAAAACGCCTCTGCACTATCTGGTGGCTGCAAGGCAAAGCGAGATTGCCGAGCTGGAGCAGATCAGCCGCGCCAGCAGCCTGGTGGCGAGCATGTCCGAGCTCGTCCATGCGCTGCAGAAAGAGCGCGGTCTCTCGAATATCTTTCTGGTCAGCGGTGGAGCACAGGCGCAGCAGAGCCTGCTCGATCATGGCCGGCATGTGGACCAGGTCATGGAGCGGGTCTGCCTCGCACTTGAAGAGCTGGGCGCGCGGGCGCCGGGTGCGCATGGAGCTCGTCTGTTCAATGCGATTGCCAATGCGCTGCAAGGCTTTGAAGCCCTGCCGCTGCTGCGCCGCAGGCGCGATGCGCTGCAGCTGAGTGCCGAGGATTGCACGCAGGCGCTGATCCGCATGATTGCGGCCTGCCTGACCGTGGTGTTCGAGGCGGCGGACAGCGCTTGCGATCCCGATATCGCGAAATTGCTGGTGGCGCTGTTTCATTTCATGCAGGGCAAGGAGCTGGCGGGCCAGGAGCGCGCCACAGGGGTCGCGGCGTTTACCGCAGGGGCCGGCAGGACGGAGCGTCAGCGCCATTGGCTGCATCTGATCGAATCGCAGGAGCGCTGCTTTCAGGTGTTTGCAGACTTCGCCAGCCCCTCGGGAATGGAGCGCTGGCAGCAGCAATGCGGGGCCTGTCCCGATATGACGGTGATCGAGCGGCTGAGGCGCCTGGGCTGCACGGCCGGGGACGGCATGGCGCTGGACTGCAGCTTGAGCTCGCCATGGTTCGAAGCCTGTTCCAGCCGGCTCGATGCCATGCACCAGATTGAGGCATTCCTGGCCGAGGAACTGCAGGCCCAATGTCTGCGCAAGCTGGAGCAGGCAGGTGCCGCGCTGAGTCAGCAAAAGGCGCTGCTGGAGATGCAGCCGCTGCCCGGGACTCGCGCCGAAGCGGCTGCGGCCTTTCTGGGAGCCACGCAGCCAGCCGCCTCCTTGCCTGCGGAGGGTGCATACGGGCTGCAGCTCGAGAAAAGCATTGTCTTGCTGGTGCAGGAGCAGTCCATGCGCTTGCAGGACATGCAGACCGAAATCGACAAGGCGCGCGCCACGCTCAAGGAGCGCAAGACCATAGAGCGGGCCAAGGGCGTGCTGATGAACTACCGCCAGCTCAGCGAGGGCGAGGCCTACAAGCTGATCCGCCAGACGGCCATGAACCAGAACCGGCGCATGCTGGATGTGGCCGAAGCGATTCTGGCCACGGTGGACCTGCTGCCGGGCAGCACCAATTCATAGCGCTTGGCAGCTCGGTGTTTGTTGCGCTGCACCAAATATGGGCCAAAACCGGAAGCGCAAAGCATGCTCCGCCTCTGATCAAGGTCTGGCATGGTTTGTGCATGACTGTTGATGTCAAGCAGACCAAAGGCGGTCGCGCTTAAAGCGTTATTACGAGTGACCTGGGACAACGGCGTCCTTTTCTCCTCACACCCGAGGAGGGAAGGGCGCCTTTTTGTTTTCCGGATCGCCTTCACCACGATTCTTGATGGAGTTTTCTCATGAGCCAGCGCCTTTCTTCGACTACTGCTCCCACGCCGGAGCCCGTATCTGCCGGTGGCCGGCGTGAGTTTTTGCGCGTGGCTGGCGCCGCCGCCCTCTATGGCTCGCTGGGTCACCATGGCGCCTGGGCTGCAGGCTCCGACGCGCCGGAGAAGAAAGAGGTCAAGATAGGCTTCATCCCGCTGACCGATTGCGCCAGCGTGGTCATGGCCTCGGTGCTGGGCTTCGATCAGAAATACGGCGTGAAGATCGTCCCCAGCAAGGAAGCGAGCTGGGCCGGCGTGCGCGACAAGCTGGTCAACGGCGAGCTGGACTTCGCCCATGTGCTCTACGGCCTGGTCTACGGCCTGCATCTGGGTGTGGGCGGCCCCAAGAAGGACATGGCGGTGCTCATGGGGCTGAACAACAACGGCCAGGCGATTACGCTGTCCAAGGCCCTGGCCGACAAGGGGGCGGTCGACGGAGCCAGCCTGGCCAAGGTCATGGCCAGGGAAAAGCGCGAATACACGTTTGCCGGCACCTTCCCCACCGGCACCCATGCCATGTGGATGCATTACTGGCTGGCGGCTGCGGGCATCAATCCGTTATCCGAGGCCAAGCTGATCACCGTGCCGCCGCCCCAGATGGTGGCCAATATGCGCGTGGGCAATATGGATGGCTTCTGCGTGGGCGAACCCTGGAACCATCGCGCCATCATGGATGGCATCGGTATTACGGCCAACACCACGCAGGACATCTGGAAGGACCATCCCGAGAAGGTGCTGGGCACCACGGGCGAGTTCGCACAGAAGAATCCCAATACCTGCCGTGCCGTGATGATGGCGATTCTCGAAGCCGGCCGCTGGATCGACGCCAGCCTGCAGAACAAGACGAAGATGGCCGAGACCGTGGCCCAGAAGTCGTACATCAACACCAGTGTGGACGCCATCAACCAGCGCATTCTGGGCCGCTACCAGAACGGCCTGGGCAAGACCTGGGACGACCCCAACCACATGAAGTTCTTCAACGACGGGGCCGTGAACTTCCCCTATCTGTCGGACGGCATGTGGTTCCTCACCCAGCACAAGCGCTGGGGTCTGCTCAAGGCTCATCCCGACTATCTGTCCATGGCCAGGCAGATCAACCGCATCGACCTCTACCAGCAGGCGGCAAGCCAGCTCAAGGTCAGCGTGCCCAAGGATGTGCTGCGCACCAGCAAGCTGATCGACGGCGTGGTCTGGGACGGCAAGAACCCTGCCCAGTACGCCGACAGCTTCAAGATCAAGGCCGCCTGAGGCCGCCACCTTAACGGAGAACCATCATGGTCAGTGCCGTACTTCACTCACCGCTCGAACTCGATCCCCCGCACGATCCGCAACTGGCAGCCCAGGCGGCCAACGATGCGCTGCTCGAAACTTCAAAAGAGATAGCTGCCGGCACAGAACTTGTAAAGGCTGAAGTGCAAAAAGATATCAAACCCAAAGCGATAGTCAAGGCTCCGGTTGCGGTGGCACCCAGCCGCTTGCGCCAATGGGCTGAACAGCTATTTGCTCAGGTCCTGCCGCCGCTGCTGGGGCTGGCGCTGCTGGTCGGGCTGTGGTCGCTGGTATCGAGCAGCACCGGTAAGAGCATTCCGACCCCGGCCGAGACCTGGGAGCAGGCCCTGCAGGTGTTCAGCGATCCCTTCTACCGCAACGGGCCCAACGACCAGGGCGTGGGCTGGAATGTGCTGTCCTCGCTGCAGCGCGTGGCCCTGGGTTTCGGTCTGGCGGCACTGGTCGGCATCCCTTTGGGCTTCGTGATCGGGCGCTTCGGCTTTCTGTCGCGCATGTTCAACCCCTTGATCAGTCTGCTGCGCCCGGTCTCGCCGCTGGCCTGGCTGCCGATCGGCCTGCTGGTGTTCAAGGGCGCCAATCCGGCAGCCATCTGGACCATCTTCATCTGCTCGATCTGGCCCATGGTCATCAACACCGCCGTGGGCGTGCAGCGTGTGCCCCAGGACTATATGAATGTGGCGCGCGTGCTCAATCTGTCGGAGTGGAAGATCGCCACCACCATTCTGTTTCCTGCGGTGCTGCCCTATATGCTGACCGGCGTGCGCCTGGCCGTGGGCACGGCCTGGCTGGTGATCGTGGCCGCCGAGATGCTGACGGGCGGCGTGGGCATAGGCTTCTGGGTCTGGGACGAGTGGAACAACCTCAACGTCAAGAACATCATCATCGCCATCTTCGTGATCGGCATCGTGGGCCTGGTGCTGGAGTGGGCCATGGTCAAGCTGGCTTCGGCCTTTACGTTTGAAGAGGTCAAGACTTAACCCACCCCTGAGCCGCGCCCTCGGGCGCGTCACCCCCTCAAGGGGGCACCACCGGTGGCCCGGCAAAGCCGGCGCCACGGTGGTCTCGGAACAAAGCAAGGAGTACCTCATGCATACATCTCTCAGCACCAAGTACATCGAGATCCACGGGGTGGAGCAGACCTTCAAGACCGCCAAGGGCCTGTTTCCCGCACTGCGCGACATCAACCTGAACATTGCCAAGGGCGAGTTCGTCAGTCTCATCGGGCATTCGGGCTGCGGCAAGTCGACGCTGCTCAATCTGATTGCCGGCCTGACCATTCCCACGGGCGGTGCACTGCTGTGCGCCAACAAGGAAATCAAGGGCCCCGGGCCCGAGCGTGCGGTGGTCTTCCAGAACCATTCGCTGCTGCCCTGGCTGAGCTGCTGGGGCAATGTGCACCTGGCCGTGGAGCGTGTCTTCGGCAAGCGCGAAAGCAAGGCACAGCTGGCACAGCGCACCGATGCGGCGCTGGCCATGGTGGGCCTCAGCCATGCGGCGCAAAAGCGCCCTGGCGAAATCTCGGGCGGCATGAAGCAGCGCGTGGGCATTGCCCGCGCCCTGTCCATGGAGCCCCAGGTGCTGCTCATGGACGAGCCCTTCGGCGCTCTCGACGCCCTGACGCGTGCCAAGCTGCAGGACGAGCTGCTGGAGATCGTGGAACGCACCCAGAGCACCGTGGTCATGGTCACGCACGATGTGGACGAGGCCGTGCTGCTGTCCGACAAGATCGTGATGATGACCAACGGTCCCGCTGCCACGATTGGCGAGGTGCTGCATGTAGAGCTGCCACGCCCGCGCAGCCGGGTGGAGTTGGCCGAGGATGCGCATTACCAAAGCTATCGCAAGGCCGTGATCGACTTTCTCTACACGCGTCAGGGCCATGTGGAGAAGGCGGCCTGAGCCTTTTTGATTTCAAGCTGCATGGCGCCTTGGGGCGCCATGTTTGTTTTGCACAGCAATAAAGCGGCCATGCACAAAAGCAGTGCATGCCGCGGGATGGAATAGTCTCTGCAGGCTGAGAAAAGCTGGCACAGCAATTGCGTGTTGTTCAGCGTGGCCAAGGTGGGTCACCGGGGGATGGTGCAAGGCTGGACCAGAACCCACAGACAAAGACGTCTACGCGTTCATGCAAGTCATGAAGCGCGCAGACGTCTTTTTTTTGGCTTTGCAAATGCCCACGGGGACTCAGATGAAAAAATCCAAACTGGTCATGATTGGTAACGGAATGGCAGGCGTGCGTGCGCTGGAAGAGCTGCTGGCCATTGCCCCCGATCTGTACGACATCACGGTCTTCGGCGCCGAGCCGCATCCCAACTACAACCGCATTCTGCTGTCGCCCGTGCTCGCCGGCGAGCAGACGCTCGGCGATATCGTGCTCAACGACTGGTCCTGGTACCAGGACCACCATATCTTGCTGCACGCCGGCTATACCGTGACGGCCGTTGACCGGGCACGGCGCACGGTACATGCAGTCAATGCCCAGGGTGAGAGTGCCAGCGCCGAGTACGACCGCCTGATCATGGCGACGGGCTCCAAGCCCTTCATTCTGCCCATCCCCGGCAAGGACCTGGAGGGCGTGCTGGCCTACCGCGACATTGCCGACACCGAGGCCATGATCGAAGCGGCAAAGACACTCAAGCATGCGGTGGTGATAGGTGGCGGCCTGCTGGGACTGGAAGCGGCCAACGGCCTCATGAAGCGCGGCATGCAGGTCACCGTGGTGCATGTCGGCGACTGGCTGATGGAGCGCCAGCTCGACGATCAGGCGGGCCGCATGCTGCAGAAATCGCTGGCCGAGCGCGGCATGCAGTTCTGCATGCAGGCACAGACACAGGAGCTGCTGGGCGACGAAGACGGTGGGCGCAGTGGCCGCGTGCGCGCCGTTCGTTTCAAGGACGGCAGCGAGATCCCGGCCGAACTGGTGGTGATGGCCGTGGGCATTCGCCCCAGCACCGAACTGGCGGAGTCCATGCATCTGCATGTGAGTCGCGGTATCGTGGTCAGCGACACGCTGCAGACCGTGACCGATCCACGCATCTATGCCGTGGGCGAATGCGCGGCACACCGAGGCATTGCCTACGGACTGGTGGCGCCCCTGTTCGAGCAGGGCAAGGTGCTGGCCAACCATCTGGCGGAGTTCGGCATCGGTCGCTATCTGGGTTCGCTGACCTCGACCAAGCTCAAGGTCACGGGCATCGATCTGTTCTCTGCAGGCGATTTCCAGGGCGGCGGCGATACCGAGGAAATCCTCATGAGCGACCCCTATGCGGGGGTCTACAAGAAGCTGGTCATCAAGGACGACAAGCTGGTCGGTGCCTGCCTGTACGGCGACACGGTGGACGGCAGCTGGTACTTCAAGCTGCTGCGCGAGGGCCGCAGCGTTGCCGATATCCGCGACAAGCTGATGTTCGGTGAATCCAATCTCGGCGATACCGGCCACCAGGGCCAGAGCAAGGCCGCGGCCATGGCCGACGGCGACGAGGTCTGCGGCTGCAACGGCGTGACCAAGGGCGCGATCTGCAAGGCCATCAAGGACAAGGGCCTGTTCACGCTCGACGATGTGCGCAAGCACACCAAGGCCAGTGCCAGCTGCGGTTCCTGCACCGGGCTGGTGGAGCAGATCATCATGTTCACGGCCGGCGGCGACTACTCGGCCGCTCCCAAGACCAAGGCCATGTGCGGCTGCACCGACCACGGGCACCAGGCCGTGCGCGATGCGATCCGCGAGCACAAGCTGCTGAGCACGGATGCGGTGTTCCGCTTCATGGAGTGGCGCACGCCCAATGGCTGTGCCTCCTGCCGCCCGGCCGTCAACTACTACCTAATCAGCACCTGGCCCAAGGAAGCCAGGGACGACCCGCAAAGCCGCTTCATCAACGAACGCAGCCACGCGAATATCCAGAAGGACGGAACCTACAGCGTGATTCCGCGCATGTGGGGCGGCGAGACCACGGCCTCCGAGCTGCGCCGCATTGCCGATGTGGTGGACAAGTACCAGATCCCCACGGTGAAGGTCACGGGCGGTCAGCGCATCGATCTGCTGGGCGTGAAAAAAGAGGATCTGCAGGCAGTCTGGAACGATATAGGCATGCCCTGCGGCCATGCCTATGCCAAGGCATTGCGCACGGTCAAGACCTGTGTGGGCAGCGAATGGTGCCGCATGGGCACGCAGGACAGCACCCAGATGGGCAAGGACCTGGAGCGCGCCATGTGGCGCATGTACGCACCGCACAAGGTGAAGTTCGCCGTCAGCGGCTGCCCGCGCAACTGCGCGGAGTCCGGCATCAAGGATGTGGGAATCATCGGTGTGGATTCGGGCTGGGAGATGTATGTGGGCGGCAACGGCGGCATCAAGACCGAGGTCGCGCATTTCTTCACCAAGCTCAAGACCGCCGAAGAGGTGATGGAGTACACGGGCGCCTTCATGCAGCTGTATCGTCTGGAAGGCTGGTATCTGGAGCGCACGGTGCACTACATCAATCGCGTGGGCCTTGACTATGTCAAGCGACGCATTCTTGACGATGCCGAGGGCCGCAGGGCGCTGTGGGAGCAGCTGCAGTTTGCACTGGATGGCGAGCCCGATCCCTGGTTCGAAACCGACAAGGCATCCGTGGATACGCGCCAGTTCCAGCCACTGACTGCGGCGCAAACCGAAAGCGCTAGCGTCTGATCACAAGCACCGAGGAGCCAGAAATGAGCGAATGGATTTCTATCTGCACGATTGGCGACATTCCCGTGCTGGGAGCGCGCCGCGTGGCGCGGGCCAAAGGTCTTGATGTGGCCGTGTTTCGCAATGCCGACGATGAGGTGTTTGCGCTGCTGGACCGCTGCCCGCACAAGGGCGGGCCGTTGTCGCAAGGCATTGTGTTCGGGCGCAGCGTGGCCTGCCCGCTGCACAACTGGACGATTGCGCTCAGCAGCGGCGAGGCGGCGGCGCCCGATGAGGGCTGCACGCCTTATTTCAGCGTGCGCGTGGAGAACGGCGAGGTGCAGCTGCGCGCCGACGAGCTGGCCAGCCGTGCCCTGGAGCAGACCCGCCCGCATGCCGGTCCTGCGCATTGCGCAGCCAGGTCCGGCTGTGCTGCGGCCTAGTGCCTCTGTTGATATGAAATGAATAGCTGCATGCGCTTGTTCAGAAAGCGTTACAGCATGATTTCACTGAAAGTCTGCTATGTGTGAGACCCAATCCAGCTGCCCTTGTTGCCGTGTGGGCTGCGAACTCGACTTCGGCGGTCCGCGTAGGAGTGAACATGGACGCCGCAGCCTCTCTTCGGTGACGCCATGAAAGAAACCAAATCCACTTGCCCCTATTGCGGTGTCGGCTGCGGCGTGGTCATCGAGTCCGATGGCCTGCAGATTACCGGCGTGCGCGGCGATCCCGAGCATCCTGCCAACTTGGGCCGTCTGTGCACCAAGGGCAGCACCCTGCATCTGACGGCCGCGCCCGCCTATGCCCAGCAGGCACGTTTGCTGCAGCCCATGCGCCGGCTGGAGCGTACAGCCGTACCGCAGGCGGTCAGCTGGGATCTGGCACTGGACGAACTGGCCGGGCGCATCGCCCAGATTCATGCAGCCCATGGTCCCGACGCGCTGGGTTTCTACCTCAGTGGCCAGCTGCTGACCGAGGACTACTACGTCTTCAACAAGCTGGTCAAAGGCCTGCTGGGCACCAATAATCTCGACACCAATTCGCGCCTGTGCATGAGTAGCGCCGTGGCCGGCTACAAGGCCACGCTGGGCGCCGATGCACCACCGGCCTGCTATGAGGACATAGACCAGGCTGGCTGCATGTTCATCACGGGCAGCAATATGGCCTGGGCGCATCCCATTCTGTTCCGGCGTGTGGAGGAGGCCAGGGCGCGCAATCCGCAACTCAGGATCATCGTGGCCGATCCGCGCCGTACCGAGACCGCCGAACTGGCCGATCTTTATCTGCCGTTGCAGCCGGGCAGCGATGTGATGCTGTTTCACGGTCTGCTGCACATCATGTTGTGGGAGGGCTGGACGGACAGCACCTTCATCGCGCAGCACACCAGCGGCTTTGCAGCGCTCAAGGAACTGGTGCGCGAAGCCACGCCCGAGAAGGTCGCTGCCATCTGCGGCCTGCCCGTGGCGGACCTGTACCGGGCGGCGCGCTGGATGGCGCTGGGCGGTGCCGAGGAGTCGGCGGAAGTGCGTCGTCCCACGCTCAGCCTGTACTGCCAGGGTCTGAACCAAAGCCGCAGCGGCACGGCGAACAACGCCGCGCTGATCAATCTGCATCTGGCAACGGGCCAGATCGGCAGGCCTGGCGCCGGGCCCCTGTCGCTGACGGGCCAGCCCAATGCCATGGGCGGGCGCGAGGTGGGCGGGCTGTCCAATCTGCTGAGCGCGCATCGTGATCTTTCCAACGCAGGGCACAGGGCCGAAGTGGCGCGGCTATGGGGGGTGAAGTCGATTCCCGCGCAGCCCGGCAAATCCGCGCTGGAGATGTTCGAGGCCGCTGCCGACGGGCAGATCAAGGCCTTGTGGATTGCCTGCACCAATCCCGCGCAGAGCATGCCCGAACAGGCCATGGTGCGCAGGGCGCTGGAGCGTGCCGAGCTGGTGGTGGTGCAGGAGGCTTTTGCCGCAACCGAGACCACGGCCTATGCCGACTGGTTGCTGCCTGCCTCCACCTGGGGCGAGAAGCTGGGCACGGTCACGAACAGCGAGCGGCGCATCTCGCGGGTGCGCGCTGCCGTGGTCGCGCCGGGGGCGGCACGCCATGACTGGCAGATAGGCGTGCAGCTGGCGCGGCGCCTGGAGCAGCATCTGCGGCCCTCGCTGCCAAGCTTGTTTCCCTATGACACCGCGAATGCGGACGCGGGTGCCGAAGCCATCTGGAACGAGCATCGCGAGTCCACACGCGGGCGCGATCTGGATATCACGGGTCTGAGCTGGGCGGTGCTGGAAGTCAAGGGACCCCAGCAATGGCCCATGCCCCAAGGCGCTAGCCAGGGCCGTCAGCGTCTGTATGGCGACGCAGTCTTTGCAACCGATGACGGGCGTGCGCGCTTTGATGCCCAGCCCTGGCAGGCAGTGGCCGTGCCGCGCGATGCAAGGCATCCGTTCAGTCTCAACACCGGCCGCCTGCGCGATCAATGGCATGGAATGACGCGCACCGGCCAGCTGGGGCGCCTGTTTGCCCATGTCAGCGAACCGCAGCTGCAGGTCAGTCCCCAGGACATGCAGCGCCTGCAGCTGCAGGACGGCGACCTGGTCCACCTGTCCAACCGCTACGGCGCCATCGTGCTGCCTGTGCAGGCGGAAGGGGGGCTGCAGCCCGCACAGCTCTATCTGCCCATGCACTGGGGCAGCATGTATCTGAGCGGTCTGGGCTCCAAGGGACAGCGGCTTGCGGGAGTCAACGCCCTGACCACGCCCGAGCGCTGCCCGCGCTCCAAGCAGCCCGAGCTCAAGCATGTGGCCGTGAAGCTGCTCAAGGCCGAGCTGCCCTGGACCTGTCTGGGCATGGCCTGGCTTGATGAGCAGCAGGTGCAGTCGGTTCGCCAGGCTTTGACTGAATTGATGGCCGAGTTCGACTTCGCCAGCTGCGTGTTGTTCGGGCGCGCCGTGCCGCTGGAGCAAGCGGATCAGGGGCGCGCCGGCGTGCAGTTCCGCGCGGCAGCCTATGCGGCGCCGTCCGCAGAGGTGTTGGCGCGGCTGCACAGCCTGCTGCAGCTCGATGGCCCGCAGGCCATGCGCTATGCCGACGCACGTCGCCAATGCAGCCGTGCCATGGCGATAGGCCGGCAGACGGAGGAGCCAAGGCTTGATGCCTTTTTGCTTTGCGGCGATGCCAGCGCCGGCCGCTGGCTGGGGCCGGTACTGCGCGACGAGCAATCGGTGCAAAGCTATGGGCGCCTATTGCTGTCCTCGGGGGGCAGGCCGCCCGCCGCCATGCCGGCCCGGTCGCCGCAGATCTGTGCCTGCATGAATGTGGATGAGGCCAGCATCAACTCGGCGCTGACCACCTGCGAGGGCTCCGCCGACGAGCGGCTCGCGCAGCTCAAGACTTCTCTGGGTTGCGGCACGCGCTGCGGCTCCTGTATTCCCAGGATCAAACAACTGGTGCATGCGATGCCTGCGCCGCAGTCGGCAGCCTTGCCGGTTGCCGCCTAGATTCCGATGTCCGGCAATGCATATGAAAGGCCAGCCATGACAAACAGCCATGCCACTTCCCTGCCGCCCGTGGGCCGCTGCTACCTGGTCGGTGCCGGCCCCGGTGATCCGGAGCTGCTCACGCTCAAGGCGCTGAGACTGATCCAGTCCGCCACGCTGCTGCTGGCAGACGATCTGGTGTCTGCCGACATCGTGAAGCTTGCCAGCGCTAGCGCCCGCATCGTTCATGTGGGCAAGCGTGGCGGGCGCGAGAGCACCTCGCAGGAATTCATCGAAAAGCTCATGATCATGGCGGCGCGCCAGGGTGAGCTGGTGGTGCGCCTCAAGGGCGGCGACCCCTTCATCTTTGGCCGTGGCGGCGAGGAGATCGAGCATTTGCGCATGGCGGGCATAGCCGTCGAAGTGGTCAACGGCATCACTGCCGGGCTGGCCGCGGCCACCAGCCTCGGCGTGCCGCTGACCCATCGCGACCATGCCCATGGCGTGGTGTTCATCACCGGTCATGCCAAGCCAGGCAGTGCCGGTCACGACTGGCAGTTGCTGGCCGGCACGGCCCGGATGCTGGGGCTGACGCTGGTGATCTACATGGGCGTTGCCACTGCCGCCCTCATCCAACAGCAGCTGCTGGCTGGCGGGCTGCCGGCTTCTACTCCGGTGGCCCTGGTCCAGAGCGCCAGCCTGCCCGCACAGCAGCAAATACTGACCGATCTGGGGCAGATGACGCAGGCGCTGGCATACAGCGGACTGGGCAGTCCCTGCGTGTTCGTGGTGGGCGAGGTGGTCAGGC
The DNA here is from genome assembly GCF_004522605.1 of Comamonas sp. A23. Lineage (NCBI taxonomy): Bacteria > Pseudomonadati > Pseudomonadota > Betaproteobacteria > Burkholderiales > Comamonadaceae > Comamonas > Comamonas sp. A23. The sequence goes on along the minus strand of NZ_RSDT01000002.1, from coordinate 694,546 downwards.
TGGCCGCATCGTCCGCCGAGGGCTTGGGCGGGCTGCTGGAGCAGGCGCAGCTGCGCCGGGCCGTGGGCGCATGAGGCCGATTGCTGACAGCTGTCTCCCTTTTGTCTGAGTGCCGAGCCCGCATGACTAGAATTTGTCCGGTAACCCCTGAAAATTTGTCACACCCGGCCTCGTCAGTCTGCAGGGGGATAGCGGCGGCCGACACCTATGAGTCATGCGATGAGCACTGCATATCCCGATACCCAGCTTTTGATCGACGGACAGTGGCAGGACGCTGCCAGCGGCAAGAAAATTGATGTGCGCAACCCTGCAAGCGGCGAGGTGATTGGCCGTGTGGCCCATGCCGATATTGCCGACCTGGATCGCGCCCTGGCGGCGGCAGACAAGGGCTTTCAGGTCTGGCGCAAGGTGTCTGCCCATGAGCGCGGCGCCATCATGCGCCGTGCCGCAGCTCTGCTCAAGGAGCGTGCCGACGAGATCGCCGCGCTGCTGACGCAGGAGCAGGGCAAGCCGCTGGCCGAGGCCAAGGTGGAAATCATTGCCGGCGCCGGCATCATCGAATGGTTTGCCGACGAGGCCCTGCGTGTCTATGGCCGCATCGTGCCTTCGCGTCGCCCCGAGCAGCAGCAGCTGGTGATCAAGGACCCCGTGGGCCCGGTCGCCGCCTTCACGCCCTGGAACTTCCCCGTCAACCAGATCGTGCGCAAGATCGGCGCGGCCCTGGCTTCGGGCTGCTCCTTCCTGGTCAAAGCGCCCGAGGAAACCCCGGCCTCGCCCGCAGCCCTGCTCAAGTGCTTTGTCGATGCTGGCATTCCTGCCGGTGTTGTGGGCCTGGTCTATGGCAACCCCGCACAGATTTCCGAATATCTGATTGCTCACCCCGTAATCCGCAAGGTGACCTTCACGGGCTCCACGGCCGTGGGCAAGCAGCTGGCGGCGCTGGCCGGCCAGCACATGAAGCGCTCAACCATGGAGCTCGGCGGCCATGCCCCCGTGATCGTGGCCGAGGATGCCGATGTGCAACTGGCCGTCAAGGCCGCGGGTGCGGCCAAGTTCCGCAACGCGGGCCAGGTCTGCATCTCGCCCACGCGCTTTCTGGTGCACAACAGCGTGCGCGAGGAGTTCACGCGTGCCATGGTGGCCCATGCCGAGGCATTGAAGGTCGGCAACGGCCTGGAGCAGGGCACGCAGATGGGCCCGCTGGCCAATCCGCGTCGCGTGACGGCGCTGACCCAGCTGATCCAGAACGCCGAGCAAAGCGGTGCCAAGCTGATGACGGGCGGCGCATCCTTTGGCTCTGCGGGCAACTTCTTTGCGCCCACGGTGCTGGCCGACGTGCCTTTGACGGCCGATATCTTCAACCAGGAGCCCTTCGGCCCCGTGGCGGCGATTCGCGGCTTCGACAAGATCGAAGACGCCATTCAAGAGGCCAATCGCCTGTCCTATGGCCTGGCCGCCTATGCCTTCACGCGCTCGCTCAAGACGACGCACCAGCTGTCGCAGGATGTGGAAGCCGGCATGCTGTGGATCAACCAGCCGGCACTGCCGTCTGCCGAGCTGCCCTTTGGCGGCATCAAGGATTCGGGCTATGGCTCCGAAGGCGGCCCGGAGGCGCTGGAGGCCTATCTGGTGGCCAAGGCCGTGGCGATCAGCTGCGTTTGAATCTGCAAGGCATTTGATGCAAGGCCACCCTCGGGTGGCCTTTTTTCATGGGATGTGTATGCCGTGGGGCGTATGGGGACTGTTTGTCGATCGTTATTCCAAAAATGAATAGCGGTGGCTAGAATCGACGGTTTTTTACATTCGACAACAAATTCCAGCCCGCGCCATGCCATTGCACTCCACGGTTTCCCAGATCCATCCTCCAAGTTTTGTTCTTCGCCGCAGCTGGTTGTGGGGCGCGCTGGCCATCGTGCCCATGGGCACGGCCTGGGCCCAGGTGGCAGCTGCGGGCGCAGCCGAAGCCGCCAGCCAGACTTTCACGCTGGGGACGGTGGAAGTCAGCGCGCGGCGCGAGGCCGAGGAACTCGGGGCCGGCGATATGCAGCGCGTGGGCAGTGCCGAGATGGAGCGCAGCAACGCCAGCACCGTGGCCGATGCCGTGCGCAATCTCCCCGGCGTGAGCCTGTCGCGCAACAACCGCAACGAGGAAATGATCAGCCTGCGCGGCTTCGACTCGCGCCAGGTGCCGATTTTTGTGGATGGCGTGCCGCTGTACGTGCCCTATGACGGCTATGTGGACCTGGGCCGCTTCACCACCTTCGACCTGGCCGAGATCAATGTGGCCAAGGCCGGCGCCTCGCTGCTGTACGGCCCCAATACGCTGGGCGGTGCCGTGAATCTGGTCACGCGCAAACCGGTCAAGCCCTTCGAAGGCGATGTGCGCCTGGGTGTGGGCAGCGGCGGCGAGCGCAGGGCGAGCTTCAACCTGGGAGGTAACCAGGGCAGTTGGTACTACCAGCTGGGTGCCTCCTACCTGGATGCCGACAGCTTTCCTCTGCCCCGGGGCTTCAGGGATTACAAGAAGCAGCCCACCGATACCGGCAGCAAGCGCGAGAACGCGGACCGCACCGACAAGCGCCTGTCCTTCAAGCTGGGACTCACGCCCAATGCCACGGACGAATACGCCATCGGCTATGTGCGCCAGGAAGGCGAGAAGGGCAATCCCGTCTACACCGGCCAGTCCACGCAGAAGAACGCCGTGCGCTACTGGCGCTGGCCCTACTGGGACAAGGACAGCCTGTATTTCCTGAGCACCACCCGTCTGAACGGCAGCAATGTGCTCAAGACGCGTCTCTACCACGACACCTACAAAAACGGTCTCGACATGTACAAGGACGCCAGCTACACGGCCCACGATCCGACCAGCAGCTACAAGGATGTGAGCAAGGGGGCCAGCGTGGAGTGGGTCAACTACGCCTTCTCCGGCCACGAGCTGCATGCGGCCTTCCACTACAAGCAGGACGAGCACACCGACGCGGCCTCGGGCAAGGACCCGCAGAAGCACTACCGCGATGTGACCACCTCGCTGGTGCTCGAGGATCACATCGCCCTGGCCGAGCGCTGGCGCTTGACGCTGGGCCTGAGCCATGACCAGCGCGACGCCAAGCAGGTCTACCAGTGGCCCACGGGCTCGACCAGCGCCACCAACGGCCTGGCACGCCTGAGCTATGCGCTCACGGCCCAGGGCGACGAGGTCTATCTGATTGCCTCGCACAAGACCCGTTTTGCGACCATCAAGGACCGCTATTCGGCACGCATGGGTACGGCCCTGGCCAACCCCGACCTCAAGCCCGAGGTGGCCAACCATCTGGAGTTGGGCCTGAGCGGCAAGCCCTGGCAGGGCGGCAAGGGCCAGGCGGCGTTGTTCTACAGCCGGGTGCGCGATCAGATCCAGACCATGGTCGTGGACTCCACGGCCTGCGGCGGCAAGACCTGCAACCAGGCGCAGAACGTGGGACGCACGCGCAATGCCGGTTTTGAGGTGTCGCTGGCGCAGCAACTGTCGGCCCAATGGACTCTGCATGCGGGCTACACCTATCTGAGCCGCACCAACCTCAGCGACCGCAGCATCACCTTGACGGACACGCCGCGCCAGCGCCTGACAGCGGCCCTGCAATGGAATCCGCAGGCCCAGTGGCAGCTGCGCGCCGAGCTGGAGGCAGAACAGGGCCGCAAGGTGCCGCTGTCGGCCAGCGGCCAGGCTCAGGTCTATCAGATGGCCGGCTACGGCGTGGCCAATCTGCGCGCGCGCTATCTGCCGCGTCCGGACACCACGCTGGACTTCGGCGTGGCCAATCTGGGCGACAAGTGGTATCAGCTGGCTGACGGTCTGCCCATGCCTGGCCGCAGCTGGTACATGAATCTGGGCTACCGGTTCTGATGGCCATGGAATACCTGCTTCGGACAGCGCTGGCATCGCTGACAAGGCGTGACTGGCTGCGCAGTCTGGCTGCCCTGGGCACGGCCGGTGGTCCCGCCCTGGCGGCGGGAGCAAAACCCGCTGCGAGCACCGGCGTACAGGTGGCTGCCGTGGGCGGACTCGTGCTGTGCGGCGTGTGGTCGCGCGTGGCAGAGCAGGCCAGCCAGGCCCTGGCCATGCCGGTCACCACCGTGGCGGCCGCGCCCAAGGAAGGCGTGGTGCCCGCCTTCGCGCGCGGCGAGGCGCAGATGCTGCTGATCCACGCCAGCGACGAAGCCATGGCACTGGAGGCCAGCGGCATGGCGTCTGCGGCCCGCGTCTGGGGCTGGAACCAGCATGTGATTGCCGGCCCCGCGCAGGACCCTGCGGGCGTGCGTTCGGCCGCTGACGGCACGCAGGCGCTGCGGCGCATTGCCGAGACCGGCTCGCCCTTCATCGCGCTGCGCGACCCCGGCAGCTATACCGTGGTGCAGCGTCTGTGGCGGCGCGGTGGCATACGACCCGATGCGCGCTGGTTGCGCGCCGACACCGGCCCGCGCCCGCAGGCCGTGCTGGAGCTGGCGGCGCGCGAGCAGGCCTATGCCGTGGTCGGCCATATTCCCCTGGCTTTCGGCAAGATGGGCGCTCCCGGCATAGAGCTGCTGCTGCATGGCGATCCGCTGATGCGCAGACCCTATGTGCTGCTCAGGCCCGGCCCGCGCCATCCAGCCACGCCGGAGCAGCGCCGGGCGGCGGGCCTGCTGGCCGAGTACCTGTTGTCGGCGGCCGGCCAGCATGTACTCGAAGCCGCCAGCGGCACGGGCGGCCCCTGGGTGTTTGCGCGCGACAGCGTACCCGCCGGCATGAACACCGGCGCCGATGGACCGACATGATCGAAGGAGCTGCATGAGCACCGCTATGACGCCGCCGCTGGCGGCATTGATTTACCCCGATGAGCGGCACGATATCGAGGACTTGCTCGAAGGCGTGGCGCGGCGGCTGCAACAGTCGGGCCGGCAGGTGGGCGGGCTGGTGCATCGCCAGAGCCGCTATGCCAATGGCAACAAGTGCATGCGTCTCGTGGATCTGCGCAGCGGCCAGCAGTTCGAGATGACCGAGGACCTGGGCGCTGCCTCGCAGGCCTGCAGCCTCAATCCGCAGGCCCTGGCCCGGGCCAGCGTGGTGCTGCGCCAGGCACTGGCCGATGGTGTGGAGCTGGCAGTCGTCAACTGCTTCGGCCAGCTCGAAGCCGCAGGCGGTGGTTTTGTCCAGGAGATCGCTGCTTTTGTCGAGGCCGGCATTCCCGTGGTCACGGCCGTGGCGGCCCGCCACGAGGCTGGCTGGCAGAGCTTTACCGGTGGCGCCTTCGTGCGCCTGCCGGTTGACGAACAGGCACTGCTGCACTGGTGCCGTCAGCAGCTGCAGCGCGAAGACCAGGGAGACCGGTCATGCTGACGCGGCGCCAATGGCTGCAGGCCGGTGCTGCGACGCTGGCCCCCGGGGCCTGGGCCCAGGATGGCGGCTCGGTCATCGCAGCCCGCTTTGGCTCGCTGCCGGCACGGCCGGGTCGCGTTTTCGCTTCAGGTCCGCCGGCCGGCGTGCTGCTGGCCGCGCTGGCGCCGCAGCAACTGCTGGGCTGGCCCATGGAGCTTGGCGATGCGGCGCGCGCCCATCTGGGATCGCCGCTGCAGGCCTTGCCCTATCTGGGGCGCCTGTCGGGGCGCGGCAGCACGCTGTCGCTTGAAAAGCTGCTGGCGCTGCAACCCGATCTGGTGCTGGACTCCGGGACCTCCGACGCCACCCATGTCTCTGCCACCGAACGTCTGGCCCGCCAGACGGGCCTGGCCTGCGTGCTGGTGCAGGGCAGCCTGAGCGACCATGCGCGCCAGCTGCGCGAGGTCGGTAGCTTGCTGGGTGCGTCCGAACGTGGCGAGACCCTGGCCCGACATGCCGACGAAGTGGCCAGACTGGTGCGCGCCGTGACCGCAGGGCTGGGGGAGCAGGCGCGGCCGCGCGTCTATCTGGGGCGCGGCGCCAACGGCCTGGAAACCGGGCTGGCCGATTCCATCAATGTCGAGGTGATCGAGTATGCGGGCGGCCGCAATGTGGCAGCTCAGGCCGGCAGGGGCGGACTCACGCGCGTTTCCATGGAGCAGATCCTGGCCTGGGACCCCGAAGTCATACTGACCCAGGAGGCGGGTTTTGCAGAGCGCGTGCGCCAGGACCCCTTGTGGCGCGGCATCAGCGCCGTGCGCAGCGGCAGAGTGCACTGTGCGCCCGTGCTGCCTTTTGGCTGGCTGGACGGCCCGCCCAGTGTGAACCGGCTGATCGGCGTGCGCTGGCTGCTCGAGAAACTGCATCCGGGCCGGCTCGCGCGGCAGGGTGCCAAGCCCCTGGAGCAGGCGGTGCGCGAGTTCTATGCGCTGTTCTATGGCGTCCAGCTGTCGTCGGCGCAGTTGCAAGCGCTGCTGGAAGCCGCGCGCTGAGTGTCTTTGGTTTTATGAAGTTATTTGGCTCTAGCTCAGACAGGGTAATTGGTAGCAGCTCTATTTTGAGGAGCATTGCAAGCCGCAGCCATCAACGCGGCCATGTTTGCAGCAGCACAGCCTGGGGCTGGCTTTTGGCCCTGCTCTTGCTGGCTCTGGTGCTGCTGTGGGCGTTGGGCTCGGGCCAGTTTGCGCTCGAGCCGGCACAACTGGTCGAAGCATTGTGGGCGCGGGCCACGGGGGCGGCTTCGCCGCTGCCGCCAGCGGCCGAAACCGTGCTCTGGAACATCAGGCTGCCGCGCATCGCAGCCGGCGTGGCGGTCGGCGCGATGTTGGCTGCAGCCGGTGCGGCCTACCAGGGCATGTTTCGCAACCCGCTGGTCTCGCCTGACATCCTGGGCGTTTCGGCCGGTGCCGGCCTGGGGGCCGTCGTCGCCATCTATCTGGGCCTGTCGATGTTTGCCGTGCAGTGGCTGGCCTTTGGCGGCGGACTGGTCGCAGTGGCCGTCGTAGTGGCTATCAGCGCCTGCGTACGCAGGCACGATCCGGTGCTGGTGTTGGTACTGGCCGGTATTGCACTGGGAGCCCTGCTGGGGGCCGGCATTGCCCTGATCAAGACCCTGGCCGACCCGAACACCCAGCTGCCGTCCATCACCTTCTGGCTCATGGGCGGCCTGTCGGCCGTGACGCTGCAGGAAGTGGCCGCCACGGCGCCCGTGATGCTGGCGGCCCTGCTGCCTTTGCTGCTGCTGCGCTGGCGTATCAATCTGCTGGCCCTGCCCGATGAGGAGGCACGGGCTCTGGGCGTGCCGGTCGGGCGGCTGCGCCTGGTGCTGGTGGTTTGCGCCACGCTGGGGACGGCGGCGGCCGTGTCGCTGGCCGGCATCATCGGTTGGGTCGGGCTGGTGGTGCCGCATGTGGCACGCCTGCTGGTCGGCCCCGATTTCGTGCGCCTGCTGCCGGCCTCGGCCCTGCTGGGCGCGGGCTTTGTGGTCGCGGCCGATACGCTGGCCCGTACCATGGCGCGTATCGAGCTGCCGCTGGGCATTCTGACGGCCCTGGTCGGTGCACCATTCTTTCTGTATCTGCTGGCCCGCACGGGCCGCCGCGAAGGAGATACCTGATGACGGTGCTGGACTTGCAGGGTCTGCGTACCGGCCATGGCCGCAGCGTGGTCAGCGAAGCGGTGGATCTGTCCATTGCCGCCGGCGAGGTACTGTGTCTGCTCGGCCCCAACGGCTGCGGCAAGACCACGCTGTTTCGCACGGTTCTGGGCCTGTTGCCGCCGCTGGCGGGTCGGGTGCTGGTGCAGGGCCAGCCGGTGCAGCACTGGCCGCGCGCGGAGTTCGCGCGCCGCGTCGGCTATGTGCCTCAGGCCCAGGCCGGGGTGTTTGCCTTCGAGGCGCTGGACATGGTGCTCATGGGCCGCGCTGCGCGCCTGCCCCTGCTGGCCAGGCCCTCCGGCGCAGACCGGGCCATGGCACTGGCCTGCATGGAGCGGCTGCAGATCTCCCATCTGGCCGCATGCCGCTACACGGAGCTCAGCGGCGGCGAGCGGCAACTGGTGCTGATTGCACGCGCGCTGGCGCAGGAGCCGGCGCTGCTGGTCATGGACGAGCCCACGGCCAGCCTGGACTTCGGCAACCAGATCCGCGTGCTGGAACAGATCGAGGCGCTGAGCGCCCAGGGCATGGCCATGCTGTTGTCCACCCACCAGCCCGAGCACGGCTTGCGTGTGGCCAGCCGGATCGCTTTGCTGGGCCACGGGCGGCTGCTGGGCGTGGGCGAGCCGCGCGCCGTGGCCACGCCCGCAGCGCTGGCTGAACTCTATGACGTCAGCGAAGCGGCGATTGCCGCCCATCTATCGGGCGGCCGCTGAAGCGCTCAGCGCAACGCGGCGCTGGAGGCAAAGAAGGCCGGATGCTCGCTGATGTCCTGGGCGGCCAGCCGCAGTTGCAGCGCCTGCTCGGGCTGGCGCTGCTGTATGCGCCGGGCCAGGCCTTGCAGCAGCGGCACGGCCCTGGCGGGAGCGCTGGGCAGTTGTTGCAGTCTCTGCAGCGCGCTGCGCACACCGCGCAAGCTGCTTTCGGACAGGAGTACATCCGCCTGCAGCTGGTGCAGGATCAGCACGGCCTTGCCCACCCGCAGCGCGGCCAGACCGCAGTCGGCCGCGTCCTGCACGGCGGGGGCGCTGACTTTTTCGGAGGCGCGCACCAGGCGCAGCAGGCGGTGATAGAGGCGGGCGCGCCAGACGCGCACGTCTCGGGCGTGCACCGGGGCGCAGGCCATGTCCTGCAACTCATGAACCATCATGGCGCGCAGGCCGTTGAGCCTGCCTTGCGCGGTGACGGGCAGGATGAAGCGATAGGCCGCCCAGCCGGCCAGCGGGCCGGTGACGATGGCAAAGGCCATGGACAGCGAGTGGCCCACATCGAGCTGGTAGGGGAAATGCGGCGACAGCGCCAGCAGGATCACCATATTGCAGTCAAAGCCGTACAGCGTGGTGCGGCGGTGGCTGAGCAGCAGGGCGCCAAGGAAGATGAAGGGCAGCATCATCAACACCATCTGCAGCTGGCTGTTGGCGAACGGCCAGGCAAACCACTGGCAGACCAGCGCCACGCCCGCGCCCATGGCCTGGCCCAGAATCACAAAGCGCATGGTGAAGGCCGGGTTCTCGAACGAGGAGAACACGGTGATCATCACCGACAGGCCCAGCAACATAAAGGCGCCGCCATGCCAGCCCGTGACGACCCAGATCAGGCCGACCAGAAAAATGGAGCTGAAGGCCCGCAGCATGGCCCGGCGCGCGCCCACCCAGTCGCTGTGCAGGACCACGGGCAACTGGCGTGCGCGATGGTGGGCTGGCAGAGTCAGGTCGCTGGCAGCCACAAAGTGAGCCTGCAGGGCCAGGCCGATATTGCCCAGAATCTCCTCGGCATGACCCCAGCCGGCGGCGGCGCTGCGGGCCGTGGCGATGGCGTCGATGGCGGCCAGCGGTGCGGGCTGGGTTTCGAGCAGCATGGCGGCCTGCTCCAGCGCGGCCGTCATGGCCTGGGCCTGCGCAGGCGTGAATGCCGGGGTGATGGTCTTGCCCGTGCTGTCGCGCAGCCAGAGCAGGGCCGAAATCTGGGTGTTGATCAGGCGGCGCAGCGCCCGCACGGCGCGGCGCGAACGCTGCGAGCCCGCGGCATGTGGGTCCAGCCCTTCTTCGATGGCAGCCATCACGGCCAGTCGCTCAGCCAGGTCCCTGGGGCTGAGGGCGCTATGCCCGCTGGCCGTGGCCTGTGCGGCGTCCGCGATGTCGCGCAGCAGGCGGGCGCAGAGTCGCCGTACCCTGCCGTCGCCGGGGATTTCAGCGCCCACGGGCGTGAACAGCCAGCCCACGACGAGGGCGGCAGCCACGCCGGTCAGCGCGGTGAACAAACGATCCCAGCCCAGTGCGTAGACATGGGCGGGGTTGCCGTTGTCCAGCAGGGCCACCATGGAGGCCGAATAGCCGGCCAGCATGGTGCCGTAGGAGGCAAAGCTGCGCTGCAGATTGCCCAGGCCCGCGCATATGCCTATCCACACCGCCAGCCCCGTGACCAGCCAGAGCAGATCGCCATTGGCCACCAGCACCAGCACCACGCCGGCGGCTGTTCCGACCAGCGTGCCCGTGGTACGGAAAAAGCTTTTCTCCAGCAACTGGCCGCGCAGCGGCTGGGAGGCGGCCCAGACCGTCATGCCCGCCCATTGCGGATGTTCCAGCCCCAGGGCCCAGGCGGCGAACACGGCAATACAGGCTGCAAAAGCCGTGCGCAGATGCTGGCGCAGGCGGGCGCTGTCAAAGCCCCATCGCGTGGCGCTCTCCAGCAGGCGGTCGTAGGCAGCCACGCTCATGCGCGCTCCTCGGTGTCGGGCTGGGCTTGGGCTGAGCGCTGCTCGTGCATCTGCTCGATGCGGGCGCGAATCTTGTTGACGCCGTCCAGCATGGCCTCGACCTCGGAGTCCTCAAGGTCCTGCAGCAGACTGAGCTCGGCCTCGAGCATGGTGGCGCGGATGCTGTCCACGGCGCTATTGCCTTCGGCCGTGAGAAAGATGCGCTTGCTGCGGCGGTCGGCTGCATCGGCGCGGCGCTCCACCCAGCCCTTGCCTTCGAGAATGTCCAGCAGGCGCACCAGGCTGGAGCCGTCCAGGCCCACGCGCTCGGCCAGCTCCTTTTGCGTCACGCCGTCGCCCCAGGCGCGCAGATGCAGAAGCGGCGTCCAGGTGGCGTCGGTCAGGCCGCTGGCGGCCAGCTGTTCTTCGACAAAGCGCCGCCATTGGCGGGTCAGGGTGACCATGAGAAAGCCCAGGCGGTCGCGGGAAGGTGCATCGGCAAAAGACATGGATGAAATTTTGATGCTTTTGCAATTAATTTGCAATTCAAATTAATTGAGTCTGCATTGATATCTAGGGTATTCCCTTGATGTCGTGCAGCATAAAAAAAGAGAGCGACAAGCGCTCTCTTTCAAAGGGTTTCAGACCTGTAGATTTTCTAGTTCTAATCCAGTCAGGCGATAGCAGCTATCAAAACAGTGTTGGAATCCAGAGATTCAATACCAGGCCGGCGACCAGCAGCCAGGCGAACAGAGCCAGGGCCAGAATCAGCGGCCGGGTGCCGGCAGCACGCACGGCGCGGATATGGGTGGTCAGGCCCAGGGCGGCCATGGCCAGGGCCAGCAGCGCGTTGTCGAGTTGAATGCCGACGCTGACCGCTTCCTTGGGAAGCACGCCCAGGGAGTTGACGCCGGCCATGGCCACGAAGCCCACGGCAAACCAGGGAATGGTGATCCGGTTGCCGGGCTGGCCGTCGTTCACGCCCAGGGCCCGTTCGCTGCGCGTCAGCCACATGGACAGCACCAGCAGGAAGGGAGCCAGCATCATCACGCGCACCATCTTGGCGATCACGGCCGTGTCCGCAGCCTGGCTGCCTATGGCTTCGCCGGCGGCCACGACCTGGGCCACCTCATGCACGGTGGAGCCGACGAAAACGCCGTACTGCTGCATGCTGGTGTCTATCCAGCCGTACTCGGCATTCCAGTGGAACAGCGCCGGGTAGAGAAAAGTGCCTATGGTGCCGAACACCACCACGGTGGCCACGGCCACGGCCACGTCCTCGGCACGGCCCTTGACCACGGGTTCGGTGGCCAGCACGGCGGCAGCGCCGCAGATGGAGGCGCCAGCCCCCACCAGCATGGTGGTGCGCTTGTCCATGCCCAGCAGCTTCTGGCCTATCCACTGCGCCAGCAAAAAGGTGCTGGACAGCACCAGCGCATCGATCACCACGCCGGCCATGCCGACCTGGCCGATGTCCTGGAAGGTCAGGCGCAGACCGTAGAGCACGATGCCGGTGCGCAGCAGGCGGGCCTTGGTGAAGGCGATGCCGCTGGCGCACTGGCTGGCAATGGCTGGGTAGACGGTGTTGCCAACCAGCAAACCGATGATGATGGCCAGCGTCAGCGCGCTCAGGCCGTTGTTCTTGATGGCCGGAAACTGCGCGGCCCAGGTGGCCACGGCAGCGATGGCGCCCGCCAGCAGCAGGCCGGGAATCATCCCGCCGGTCTTGTGCATCCAGCCTTGCGAGGGTGCGGAGTTTTTCAGTGTTGTAGTGTTCATCGTGACCTTTCGCAGCAGGCAAGACAACAGGTCTGATTGCCGGCATGGAGATCACTTTAGATTTCTTGGTTATATTTGTATAACTAATAGTTTTTGTAAGAACAACCTATAAAACAGGTAGATTGGGCTTTCTGGCGCCTGCAATTCGACTCAATCATTGACGGCCTGAGTCGCTATCGAATGGCCGGGCTGCCCGTTTTCTGCTGGCAGGCAGGGGCTGCTGGCGAGCCTGCTGTCATCGATACGAATATACGAATCATCGTCATGCTGCACCTCACCTTGCGTCAGTTCGAGATCTTCTGCGCCGTGGCCCAAAGCGGTACCACGGTGGCGGCCGCAGAGGCCGTAGCGCTTTCGCAGTCGGCCACCAGTGCCGCGCTGCAGCAGCTGGAGCAAGGCCTGGGCGTGCAGCTGTTCGAGCGCGTGGGCAAGCGCCTGGTGCTCAACGATGCGGGTCGTGCGCTGCTGCCCCAGGCCCTGGGCGTGCTGGAGCAGGCCAGAGGCATAGAGCAGACGTTTTCCGCGCGTGCGGCCAATATGCCGGTGCGCCTGCGCGTGGCGGCCAGCACCACCATCGGCACCTATGCGCTGCCCGAAGTGCTGGCGCGTCTGGCACGCTCGCATCCGCTGGTGCGCGTGGACCTGCAGATCGCCAATACCCAGGAAGTGGGCGAAGCCGTGCTGGCCATGGAGGTCGACATGGGCCTGATCGAGGGCAGCAGTCACTGGCAGGGTCTGGAGGTCGAACCCTGGCTGCGCGACGAACTGGTCATCGTGGCATCGCCGCAGGACCCGCTGGCCGAGCTGGCGCGCAGCAAGCCGCTGGGCGTGGCAGCGCTGCGCAAGGCGGCATGGCTGCTGCGCGAGGCGGGCTCTGGCACGCGCGAGATGGTCGAGCATGCGCTGCTGCCGCATCTGCACCAGCTGCCTGCAAGCGCCACGCTGGGCAGCTCCGAGGCGATTGCGCGCTGTGTCGAGCAGGGGCTGGGCATCAGCTGTCTGTCGCGCGTGCTGGTGCAGTCACAGCTGCAGGCTCGGGCGCTGGAAATCCTGCCCACCACCTTGCCGCGCATGTGGCGCAACTTCTCACTGGTGCAGCGCGCCGGAAAGCGCCGCTCGCCTGCGCTGCAGGCCTTTGTCGATGCCTGCAAGGCCGGCGAGCAGCCTCCGCTCGAGCCGTCCGTAGCCCAAGCGCCAAACATGCTGTAGCGCTTGAATGACAGTCGCAGACAGCTATGGTTTTCTTGACAATGATTTTGCTTGCGGCGGCGGTTTTTGCCCCTATATTGGATAGACAAGTCGAGCGCGGGTTGCACAGCGCCGACTTTCACAAGCAGGGAGGAACACCATGAAAACCATCGATGAAATGCTGCACCTGGACCTGCTCACTCATGAACAGCATCTGCAGATCAGCCACTGGATCGACGATGCGCAGTCCCCCGAGGCCATTTTGCAGATGCCTGCCGGACTCTGGCAGGCCGTGGAACGCGCCAGCCAGGCCATGGGCGTGAACGAGGATTTGCTGCGCCCGCCGGCGCTGGACGCGGGTGGCCTGACTTTCAGTCAGTAAGTCGCGGGGCCTGGCCTTGAGCTAAAACTGCATCAAACGCAGGCTGCACAAACGCAGCCTGCTCTGATTTTTATTTCAACGGGATAGCCGTGCCCTGGGGCACGGCCACGGCTGTGACGCTGTTCTGGGGCGAGCCCTCGATTACCCGATCCGAGTAGGTCATATAGATCAGTGCGTTGCGCTTGGCATCCACCATGCGCACCACACGCAGGCGCTTGAACAGCAGCGAGGTGCGCTCGGTAAACACTTCTTCCTGTTGCCTGAGCGGTGCGGGGAACTGGATATTGCCCGTGGCCTGGCAGGCGATAGACGCCTCCGAGCGATCCTCGGCCAGACCCAGGCCGCCCTTGATGCCGCCGGTCTTGGCGCGCGAGACATAACAGGTCACGCCCGGCACCTTGGGGTCGTCATAGGCATCGACCACGATCTTGTGATCCGGGCCAATCCACTTGAAGACGGTGTCCACGGCGCCGATCTGCTCGGCATGGCTCATGCCGACAAAGGCCATGGTTCCCGCGGTGGCGGCCGCAACGGCCAGAACGGCAGAGAGCAATTTCATGGTGGTGCGCATACAGTGAGTTAAGGGTTAACCCTTGTTTTTTAACAGGGCATTGTGCCCCGGGCAAGGGATTTGCAGCCGGCCTTAGGACAATACCGGCTGCTGCAGAGCTTTCTGTATTGCATCACGGTTTGTCCCGGCCTGCTGGCGGGCACCGGCAGCTGAGACGCTGCCACAGGCATGACACAGCGCATGTCGGTCTTGCTAACTCCCTCTTTGATCTGCGACGGCCCCTAGGGCGGTGGCTCCATGCAAGCGCCGCATCCGCCGGATGTGGCTGTTATCTATGTCGGTTAACGTTTCCGCGCCCGGTCTGAGCGCTTCCTCCCTGTTGCTGATGGCACTGGCCTGCGGCCTTTGCGCGGGCGGCAATTATTTCAACCAGCCGCTGCTGCACTCGATTGCTGGTCATTTCTCGGTCAGCGAGTCGGCGGCTGCGACCAGCGTGACGCTGGCCCAGGTCGCTTATGCGGCAGGCCTGCTGCTGCTGGCCCCGCTGGGCGACAAGCTGCAGCGCCGCGGCCTGGCCGTGAGCCTGATGTTGCTGGCTGCCCTGGGGCAGGCGCTGTGCGGGCTGGCGGACCAGTTCGATCTGTTTCTGCTGGGCACGCTGATGGCCGGTCTGTTCTCGGTTGCAGCCCAGGTGCTGGTGCCCATGGCAGCGGCCCTGGCCCAGCCGAGGCAAAGCGGGCGGGCCGTGGGCTGGGTGATGAGCGGTCTGCTGCTGGGCATCTTGCTGGCGCGCAGCGTGGCCGGCATGGTCTCGGAGGCCTGGGGCTGGCAGGCCGTCTACCAGGGCGCTGCGCTGGTGATGGCCGTGGTGGCGCTGTGGCTGTGGAGGGCGCTGCCGGCATCGCGCAACCCCAGTCCTGTCAGTTATCCACAGGTGCTGAGAAGCATGTGGCATTTGCTGCGCAGTCAGCCGGGTCTGCGCCAGCGCACTCTGGTCAGCGCGCTGGCGTTCGCCTCGGTCAGCGTGCTGTTCTCTACCATGGCGCTGCAGTTGTCCAGCGGTCCCCTGGGCCTGGATGACGGTCAGATAGGCTTGATCGGTCTGGCCGGCGCGGCGGGAGCCCTGGTGGCCACTCAGGCGGGGCGGCTGGTGGACAAGGGCCTTGGCCGCGTGAGCTGTGCCATCGGGGCACTGGCCCTGCTGCTGTCCTGGCCGTTGCTATGGGTGGGCGGAGCGCATCTTGGCTGGTTTGTGCTGGGCATGGTGGTGATCGATCTGGGACTGCAATGCCTGAACATCACCAACCAGGCCACGGTGGCCCAGTTGCTGCCCGCAGCGCGCGGCCGCATGAATGCCGTCTATATGACGGGCTATTTCACGGGCGCGGCGGCGGGCTCGGCCCTGGGGACTCTCGCCTGGCGCATTGACGGCTGGCAAGGTGCCTGCGTGCTGGGACTGGCCCTGGCGCTGCTGGCCTGCCTGGGCACTTTCAGGATGCGCAAGACCCATGGCCTGGTGGCCAGGCTGGCCTAAAGCCGCCGGTGTCTAAAGATCCCAGCGCAGGGAGGCGCTAAAGCTTCTCTGCGGATAGGGATGGAAGTTCCAGTACCTGGCATTGTTGGCGTTGTCTATGCCAAAGGCTGCCGACAGCTGTCTGTCGATCTGATAGCGGGCCCGCAGATCGACGCTGAAATACTGGCTGGCACCCATATAGGTGTCGGCATGCACATCGCTGTTGTCGAGATTCGAGTACTGGCGTCCGCTGTAGCGCGCGGCCACCGTCAGGGCCCAGCGTTCATCGGGCTTGTATGTGGCCCAGGCCGTGGCGCGCCAGCGTGGCACGCGCGGCTGCCATTTGCCCACGCTGGCCGGGTTGGCGGTATTGGCCGTGATGCGCGAGTTGGCCCAGGTCAGGCTGCCGCCCAGGTCCAGCCCGCGAATCCACACCGACTGCGCCGAGTAAGCCAGTTCCAGCCCCGAGGTACGGACCTGATCCACGTTCTGCACCGCAGAGATGGTGGTGCCGGCAATCAGCTGGCTGTAAAGCGCATCGCGCGTGCGCTCGTGGAACCAGGTTGCGCGCAGCAGGCCGTTACCCAGGTCTTGCTCGGCCGTCAGCTCGCCCGTCCAGGACTTTTCGGGTTTCAGATTCGGGTCGTTGATGAAGGACAGCGCGCCGCCCGAAGTCGCGCCATACAGCTCGCCCACGGTGGGAAAGCGCACGGCACGGCCCAGCGAGGCCTTGAGCGTGGTGTTGCGGGCCAGCTGGTAGGCCAGCGCGGCCTTGGGCGAGAAATACGATTCGCTGCGCTGGGCGTAACTCAGCTGGCTGCTGGTCGTGGCGGTATGGCCCTGGCTGGCCGTCCAGTCCTCCCAGCGCAGACCCAGCACGGCCTTCCAGTCCCTGGCCAGCTGCCAGCTGTCCTGTGCCCAGGCATAGCGGGTCTCGGCCCTGCCGCCGACCTGACTGACGACAGCCTGCTCGTTGGCCGGGCCGGACTGCCAGTCGCCCAGCACGTTGTATTTGCTGATGTTGAGCTTGTAGGCATCGCGGCCCAGGCCGAAGTCCACGATATGTGTGCCCTGCAGGCCCAGTATGTCGTTCTGTCGCCATGTGCCCTTGGCGGCCAGCGTGTTCCAGCCCGTGCCGTCCTGATCCTGCAGCGTGCCCTTGCCGCCTAGATTGGCAGCCGGCTGGGCGACGGCGGGCACGCGCTGCTGATCCTTGCCGTAGTCATAGAGGCTGGCGCTGAGCTCCCAGTCAAACTCGCCCTGGGCATGACTCTTGAGCGAGACGCCATGCATGGTGTGGGTCTGCTGGTCCTGGCTCAGGCCGAAGGCGGTGTCGGCCAGCTTGTAGGTCTTGCCGTCGATATTGATGTTGCCGCTATAGACCGGCTGACCGTCGGGCCCGCGCAGATAGGTCTCGGAGCTGCCTCTGGCGCTGTTCTGCCACCAGCCCAGGGTGTAGCTGGCGCGCAGCGTGGGCGTGATGTCGTAGGCCAGCTTGATCTTGGCGTGATCCTGCCGGGTGCGGTACTGCGTGCCCGCGCCCAGGATGTACCAGGGCTGGTTGGTGGTGTTGAGCCCGGCAATCGCCCCGGTCACGGGCGTGCCGGCACCCCCCGCCACGCCGGCGGACTGCAGCACGGTGGGGAAGGTCATGGGCTGGCCCTGGCTGTCGCTGCGGCTCAGATTGATCCAGTACGACCAGTCGCCGCTTCTGCTGCCGATGGAGGCGCTGGTATTCCAGCTGCGGTAATGGCCGCTGCTGCCCAGCACGTCGGCGCTCTGGTGGGCATAGCCGGCGGCCACATGGGCTTCGAGCTTGTCGGGCATGCGCGTCACATAGTCCACCACGGCACCGGCGGAGTTGCCGGGGTAGGCGGCCGAGAACGGGCCGTACATGACATCGACGCGTTCGATCTCCTCGGGCGTCACCAGGCCCCAGCGCGGCGCATAGTTGCTGCCGTTGGCAATGCCATTGCCCAGATAGTTGGACAGCAGAATGCCGTCGGCATAGACGGCCGAGCGCGCGCTATTGCCCGTGCCCGAGGCCCGCGTGGAGAGGATGGCGTGGTTGTAGTCGCCGATATAGCGCTTGCGCACCAGCAGGCTGGGCAGATATTTGAGGGCATCCTCGCTGTCGGTGGCATTGATGCGGGTCTCTATCTCCTCGCGCGTGATGCCTTCGATGGTGGTCGGAATCTGCGTGGGCAGCGAGCTGGGCTGGCCGCCGTTGACGGTGACCACGCCCAGGGTCTTGGAGCGCTCAGGCAGGTCGGCGGAGTCGGTTGAGGTCTGGGCCAGGCACGGCCATGCGATACCACTGACAACCAGTGGCAGAAAAATCTGTTTCATGAATGCTTACCTTGGGACGTGGTCGTCCCTATGAATCTGATAGCGGCCGGCGCAGATCGGAACTGCGCTAGAGCCCGAAATGGTTCAAAGGTAAGCGGGGGGCGGCCCGCGCGCAGGCAGGGGGGCTGCGGTGAGTGAGGCGATGCGCGCCCGCTCCACGGGCTGCAGCGCATGCCACAGCGGCGACTCGGTAGGCGGCGGCAGCTGCAGCGCGGGCGGAGGCGGTGCTGCATGGGGCAGGCACATGGGGCAATCAAGGTGGCCCGCACCCAGGGCACTGCCGCCGTCTTCGCCCTTGACGATCAGCTTGACCGCGCCGGTGCTGGTGCAGATCAGCTCAAACCCCTGAGACTGGATCAGCGGCGCGGCTGCCGCCACCCCCATGGACAGTGCCATCCATGCCAGCACGCACCGGCCCAGCAGGCAGGTGGCAATGCGGCGAAGCTGTTGCAAGGTCATGGGTGGGCGGTGCTGATATGCGTGCGCATCATACGTCGTCCGCCGCCTCAGAGCATGCGTGAAAACCGCCGCGCAAGCCCTGCCGCAGGTGCAAAGTGCTGTGACTTCAAATACAGAACCCGGCGCAAGGCCGGGTTCTGTATGGAGGTGCCGAGGGTTCATGCACGGCTCCTGGGCTGGAATATAGGCACTCGCTCAAGCGAGAGATGGCAAGCAAGAGCCTGGCCGGCCGCGCCGCCTCGCGGCGAGGCCGTCGTCCCCCTCAGGGGGAAGGCGCGTCAGCGCCTCAGGGGGTCACTGTCCATTCACATGCTTGCGCAGATGCTCCAGAGCTTCTTCCACCTGATCCACCAGCACCAGGCACAGGTCGCCGGGCTGCAGGCGCGCCAGGGCATGGTCGATGGCAAGGAACTCGCCATGGATCTCTGTGCTGTAGCTGGTGCGCGGAGCGCCTTCCAGGCCCTTTTTCAGCAGGGCCAGCACTTCTCCATCCACGCGGCCACGCTGGCAGGCATCTTGATAGAGCACCACATCATCGAACACCTTGCCCAGGATCTGGGTCTGTTCGGTGATGTCCTGGTCGCGGCGATCGCCGGCGCCCGAGATCACCACGCTGCGGCGTTTGGCGGGCATGGCTTCCACGGCCTGCGACAGCGCGCGGATGGCGTCGGGGTTGTGGCCGTAGTCGGCAATGATGGTGGCGCCCTTGTAATCCATCACATTGAAGCGGGCAGGGGCGTTGTCGCTGTCATTGAGGAAGCCTGCCAGACCGCGACGGATGGTCTGCCAGGGCAGGCCTGCGGCCCATGCGGCGCCGATGGAGGCCATGACGTTTTCCACCTGGAAGGTGATGGTGCCGTTACGGGTCAGCGGAATGTCGCGCAGCGCGATGCTCTCGCGCCAGGAACCTTCTGCGGCCACGATGGCGTCGCCATCGACATAGACCACGCGGCTGCCCTGGGCACGGTGCGTGGCCATGACGGGGTGGTGGCGGTCGGCGGCAAAGAAGATGACCTTGCCGGGGCAGACATGGGCCATGGCCGCGACCAGTGGATCGGCGGCATTGAGCACGGCATAGCCCGTGGAAGCCACGTTCTGCACGATGACGCGCTTGAGAACGCTGACATCTTCCTTGGTGGTGATGAAGTTCAGGCCCAGGTGGTCGCCTTCGCCCACATTGGTGACCACGGCGACCTGGCAGCGGTCAAAGCCCAGGCCTTCACGCAAGATGCCGCCGCGTGCGCATTCCAGCACGGCCGCATCGGTCTCGGGGTGGGCCAGGGCGTTGCGCGCACTCTTGGGGCCCGAGCAGTCGCCGCTGTCGATCTGGCGGCCGTTGACGTACACGCCATCGGTGTTGGTCATGGCAGTGCGCCAGCCATGCGAGGTGAACAGGTGAGCGATCACGCGCGTGGTCGTGGTCTTGCCGTTGGTGCCGGTGACGGCGACCAGGGGGATGCGGCCGTCGTCGCCGGGCGCGAACAGCTCGTCCACCATGGGCACGCCCACATTGCGGGGACGGCCGAAGGAGGGCGCCAGGTGCATGCGCAGGCCGGGGGCGGCGTTGACTTCCACGATGCCGCCACTTTGCTCTTCCAGAGGCTTGAGCATGGTTTCGCAGACCACGTCCACGCCGCAGATATGCAGGCCTATGGTCTGTGCGGCCTCGATGGCGCGCGCGGCGATTTCGGGATGCACATCATCGGTCACATCGGTAGCGCTGCCGCCGGTGGACAGATTGGCGTTGTTGCGCAGCACCACGCGTTGGCCCTGGGCGGGCACGCTGTCAGGCGTCAGGCCTTCGCTGGCGATGCGGGCGATGGCGATATCGTCCAGCCGCACCTTGGTCAGTGCCGTGCCGTGGCCGGAGCCGCGGCGCGGGTCCTGGTTGACGATGTTCACCAGCTCGCGGATGGTGTGCTGGCCGTCGCCCAGCACCTGGGGAGGCTCGCGGCGGGCGGCAGCGACCAGCTGGCCGCCGACGACCAGCATGCGGAAGTCATGGCCGGGCAAAAAGCGCTCGACGAGGATCTCGTCGCCAAATTCGCTGGCGGTCTTGTAAGCGGCCTCCAGGCCTTCGCGGGTGGTGATGTTCACCACCACGCCCTTGCCCTGGTTGCCGTCCTGGGGTTTGACCACCACGGGCAGACCCACTTCCTGGGCCACGGCCCAGGCGTCTTCCACGTCGGTGACGGGACGGCCCATGGGCACGGGCACGCCGGCTGCATGCAGCAGGCGCTTGGTCAGATCCTTGTCCTGCGCAATGGATTCGGCCACGGCACTGGTGGAGTCGATCTCGGCGGCCTGGAAGCGGCGCGCACGCGAACCCCAGCCCAGCTGCACCAGCGAACCGGTGGTCAGGCGACGGAAGGGAATGCCGCGTGCCACGGCGGCATCGACGATGGCGCCGGTCGAGGGGCCGATGCGGTCGTCCTCGTCCAGCTCGCGCAGCTCGGCAATCGTGGCGTCGGCGTCAAAGGGCGTGTCGTTCAATGCCGCCTGAATCAGGGCTTCGGCACGCTCCATGGCCAGCTTGCCCACGGATTCTTCGGTGTACTCGACCACCACCTGGAAGGTGCCGTGCTCCACGGTCTCGTGGGTGCGGCTGAAGGTGACGGGGCAGCCAGCCTGGGCCTGCAGCGACAGGGCGGCAACTTCCAGCACATGGGCCAGCGACAGGCGCTGGTCTGCGCCATGCGGCTGCAGCGTACCGATGGTGGGGAAACGCGCGCGCAGCTTTTCTTCAAAGCCGGGCATGGCGGTGTACAGCAGCTCGCTGTCTTCGCAGTGCACGATGGCTTCGATGGCTGTGCTGCGGGTCCAGAGGTTGGGGCCGCGCAAGGCTCGGTTGCGAGTGATCTGCATAGTGTTTCTTTCAGCTGAATTTCAAGCTTTTTCTTGGTCTGACGCTTGTGAGGAAAGCGTCAGCAGCTATATCTGTTGAAGCGTTTTATGGGGCAATCAAGCCTGGTATTCAAAGGTCTTGATGCCGGCGCCGATCAGCTCGGGTGTGATGTCCAGCGCCCAGGCGGAGGCAATCGCAGCCAGCAGCGCGCTGGTGTCGGGGCGCTTGCCGCCGGCCAGGGACAGCGCTTCCAGCGTGCCCAGCACACGTTCCTGCGTGCCGGTGGCCAGCACCACGTTGTTGCCCTTGAGGAAGACGGCGCGGCCGCCTTCATGACGGGCTTCGGTGTTGGCGCGGTGGGCGGCGACAAATTCATTCTCGGCGCCGGTGGCGTACAGAATGACTTCACCGTCGCAGAGCTCGGCCAGATCGGCCACTTCGGGCAGGTCGGCGTTGAGCACGCCCGCGCCTTCGTCCAGCACCACGTCGATCTGGGTGCGCATCACGCGGCGCATCTGGCCGGGCTCCAGCACATCGTGATCGGCCAGTTGCTCGTAGCCGTCCATGTCGGTGACCACGCCGACCAGGCAGCGGTCATAGGCCAGGCCTTCTTCCAGAATGGAACGGGCCGTGGTCTGGATGACGGCGGCTTCGGCCAGACGGTTGGTCAGCAGACGATGGGCTCCGGCCCAGTTGGCGGTATTGGTCTTTTGCGTATGGCGATTGGCGAGGAACATGCCTTCGCTGCTGGCCACGCCGGTCAGCTTGCCCGACAGCTGCAGCAGCCAGCCGACCAGGCGCGAAATGAAGGCGTTGTTGCGTGTGCCCACAATGCCGACCACGGGGATGCGACCGGCGCCGGCACCGTCTTCGCGGGGGAAGAGATGGTCGGCAATCGCCATGCCCACGGGGCGCGGTGCGCCGCTGGTGGGCTTGAGGTGCATCAACAGGCCGGGGCCGGCGTTGACTTCCAGAATTGCTCCCTGGCCCTGCATGGGCTTGGAGACATCCTTGAGGATCATGTCCATGCCGGCAATGTCCAGGCCGACGATCTTGGCGGCCAGCACGGCGTAGTAAGCCACGTCGGGGTGCACGTCGTCGAGGCAGTCGATGGCCATATTGCCGTTGCGCTGCAGCAGCACGCCCTGACCCTGGGGAATCACGCTGTCGGGCGTCACATGCTGGCGATTGAGTTCCAGCTTGACGGCACCGGCTTCCAGATTGATCCAGTCCAGCGGGTATTCCTGCTCGGGGCCGCGGCGTGGGTCCTGGTTCAGCACTTCCACCAGCTCACGCAGCGTGGCATTGCCATTGCCGTAGACGGAAACCGTCTCGCCCTTGGTCGCGGCCACCACCTTGCCGCCCACGACCAGCAGGCGGTGCTCCACGCCGTCGATGAATTTTTCGACGATCACGTCCGAGCCTTCGGGCTGGGCCAGTGCAAACGCGGCCTTGATGTCTGCTTCCTTGGACAGCTCCAGGGTCACGCCACGGGCATGGTTGCCGTCCGAGGGCTTGACGGTCACGGGAAAGCCGATGTCCTGCGCCACTTCCCAGGCTTCTTCGGGCGATGCCACGATCTGGCCTTCGGGCACGGGCACGCCGCAGGCGGCCAGCAGGCGCTTGGTGAAGTCCTTGTCCTGGGCAATGCCTTCGGCGATGGCGCTGGTCTGGTCGGACTCTGCGGTCCAGATGCGGCGCTGTGCCGCGCCATAACCGAGCTGCACCAGGTTGCCGTCGTTGAGGCGGATATGGGGAATGCGGCGCTCGCTGGCGGCATCGACGATGCAGCCGGTCGAGGGGCCCAGGTAGCGGTCGTTGATGGCCGTCTTGATGGCATGTACGGCGGGCTTGAGGTCGAACGGCTCGTCATTGATGGCCGCCATCAGCAGCTTGTGCCCATATTCCAGAGCCACGCGGGCCACGGCCTCTTCGGGGCAGCGGAACACCATGCGGTACACGCCGCGCCTGGAAATTTCGCGGGTCTGACCGAATTCTGCGGGCATGCCGGCCAGGTTCAGCAGCTCGATGATGACATGCTCCATCACATGACCCATCCAGGTGCCGCCTTCCAGGCGCTGGATGAAGCCGCCGCGTTCACCGACGCCGCAGGTGTGCTCGATCAGATCGGGCAGCCAGCTGGTCAGGCGCTCGTTGAGGCCGGGGATCTTGTTGGACGGATAGTCTTCCAGCTCTCCCAGATCCAGCCAGACCTCCAGTACCGGGCGGTAGGTCCAGACACTGGGGCCACGCAGGAAAGTTGTGCGCAAGAGTTGGATGTCGTTGAATTTCGCCATGTTGATCAGCGGATAGGAATGAGGAGAGCAGGTTTTCTTAAACTCCTGCCCCTGATAGGTTGGCATTGTGCGCCCAGAATCTGCATTGTGAAGCTTGTCAGCCTAAATGCAGGTTCGCGCGTTAACCAGGATATATCGGACGTCAGGCGCAGCCATATTCACCATGCCGATGCGGTTGCCCGCATGACTCTTGGAGCCGCCATCGGCGGAGAAAAATAACTCAACATGCAACATCACCATACTGTGGACGCCTCGGCAGTCTTTGCCGGCCCCCTGGGGGGCGAGCTGCGAGCAAGACTCGCTGAACATGAAAACGTATTAGCCGTCGTCCCGGTTGACCTGAGTGCGGATTTGCAGTTCGGCAGCGGCCTTCTGGCCCTGACCCAGGAGCGTCTGCTGGCCTGCGATCCCAAGACCCAGCAGTGGCGTGAATGGGCCCTGGCGGTAGATCAAAGCCTGCGCCTGCAGGATCATGGCGGTGTGGGCAACCTGGAACTGCATGACAGGAGCGCGCGTCTTGCACAGTGGCTGATCACGCTGAAGCATCAGACCTCCATGCTGCAGCTGATGCAGCAGTTCGACCGCCAGCGCGAGCGCATCGCCCGTCAGGAGGCCTATAGCGCGGTCAGCGATGAGGATGTCCCGCATTGCCCGGTCTGCCACTCGGTGCTGCCGCCCGATACCGAGGAATGCCCGGCCTGCGCACGCCAGCAGGCGCCCCAGACCTCCACCTGGGTGCTGCTGCGCCTGTGGCGTTTTGCCAAACCTTATCAGGGCCAGCTGCTGCTGGGCTTCTTGCTGACCCTGGCCACCACGGCGGCCCAGTTGGTGGCTCCTTATCTGACCATCCCGCTGATGGACAAGATACTGATTCCGTTCCAGAACGGTGAAAAAATCGACCGGGATCTGGTTTTCTTCTATCTGGGCATGCTGCTGCTGTCGGCGCTGCTTGCCTGGGCATTGGGCTGGGCACGTACTTTCGTGCTGGCCAAGGTGTCCGAGCGCATAGGCTCCAATCTGCGCACCACCACCTACAACCACTTGCTGAACCTGTCGGTGGATTACTACGGCAGCAAGCGCACGGGGGATCTGATGGCGCGCATCGGTGCCGAAACCGATCGCATCAATCTGTTTCTGTCGCTCAACGCACTTGATTTTGCAACCGATGTGCTGATGATCGTGATGACATCGGCCATCCTGTTCTCCATCAACCCCTGGCTGGCGCTGGTCACGCTGGTGCCGCTGCCCTTCATCGCCTGGATGATCCACACCGTGCGCGACCGCCTGCGCACGGGCTTCGAGAAGATAGACCGCGTCTGGTCCGAGGTGACCAATGTGCTGGCCGACACCATTCCCGGCATCCGCGTGGTCAAGGCCTTCGCACAGGAAAAGCGTGAAGCCGACCGCTTTGCCGACGCCAATCTGATCAATCTCCAGGCCAACGACAAGGTCAACAAGACCTGGTCGCTGTTCACCCCCACGGTGACGCTGCTGACCGAGGTCGGCATTCTGGTGGTCTGGGGCTTCGGCATCTATCTGGTGGCCGGCGGCTCCATCACGGTCGGTGTGCTGACCGCCTTCATCGCCTATATCGGCCGTTTCTATACCCGCCTGGATTCGATGAGCCGCATTGTCTCGGTCACGCAGAAGGCTGCTGCCGGTGCCAAGCGCATCTTCGACATCCTCGACCATGTCAGCAATGTGCCCGAGCCCAGCAACCCCGTGAAGCTGCCCGGCAAGGCCAAGGGTGCCATCACCATGGAGGATGTGGGCTTTCGCTACGGCAGCCGTGCCGTCATCAAGCATCTGAACCTGGAGATCAAGCCCGGCGAGATGATCGGACTGGTCGGCCACAGCGGCTCGGGCAAGAGCACCCTGGTCAATCTGATCTGCCGCTTCTACGACGTATCCGAGGGCTCCATCCAGCTCGACGGCGTGGACGTGCGCCGCATGTCCGTGTCCGACTACCGCAGCAATATCGGCCTGGTGCTGCAGGAGCCCTTCCTGTTCTTCGGTACGATTGCCGAGAACATCGCCTACGGCAAGCCCGATGCCACGCGCGAGGAAATCGTGGCCGCGGCGCGTGCCGCCCATGCCCACGAGTTCATCCTGCGCCTGCCCCACGGCTATGACTCCCTGGTCGGCGAGCGCGGCCAGGGCCTGTCGGGTGGCGAGCGCCAGCGTATCTCCATCGCGCGTGCGCTGCTGATCGATCCGCGCATCCTTATCCTCGACGAAGCCACCTCGGCCGTGGATACCGAGACCGAAAAGGAGATCCAGAAGGCGCTGGACAATCTGGTTCAGGGGCGCACCACGATCGCCATTGCCCACCGTCTGTCCACCTTGCGCAAGGCCGACCGTCTGGTGGTCATGGATCGCGGCGAAATCGTCGAAGTCGGCCCGCACGACGAGCTGATGGATCTCAAGGGCCATTACTTCCGCCTGTACGACGCCCAGGCACGCCGTGCCGAAGAGGATGCGCAAGCGGCCGGCCTCAAGCTGCAGACCAAGGAAACACAATGATCGAAGCTCCCCAATCCAATCTGAGCGGCATGCAGCTGGAGCGCAACGCCCATGGCCGTCTGGTGCTGACCCTGGGCAACGGCCTGGTCTACGAAGCCGTCGTTCCCGTGCGTGCATTTCCGATTGCCGCGCCTGCCGAAGGGCTGTCGCTGATCGCCGCCGATGGCAAGGAAGCGCTGTGGGTGGCCCGCATGGCAGACCTGCAGCCCGAGCATCGTCAGCTGATCGAGCAGGACCTGGCAGTGCGGGAGTTCGTGCCGACCATAGAGCGCATTCTCAAGGTCTCGAGTTTTTCCACCCCCAGCACCTGGGAGCTGCAGACGGATCGCGGCCTGACGCAGATGGTGCTCAAGGCCGAGGAAGACATTCGCAAGCTGGCCGGGCGCACCCGACTGCAGATCACGGGCCAGGATGGCGTGCAATATCGGATTCCCGACAGCAGCAAGCTGGACCGGCATTCGCGCAAGCTGCTGGAGCGCTTTCTGTAAGCCGCGCAGCGCGACTATTTCAAGGGCCTCGCATAATCGCGAGGCCCTTTTTTGTATCAAATTGCGCAGTGGCGCTTGATATATATAGGCTAATAGCTATCAAAATAGGATTGAAAATAATCCTACAGTTTTCTCAAGCGTGGCCGATAACAGGGCGAGATAGCTGATTTTCCGCCTGCACCTTTTTACTGCCGAGGGCCAAGCCATGCAAATTCCACCTCTAGACCGGACACAGACGCCCTGGCGTACCCAGGGTGCGGATTTGTATTCCACAGGCGCCTCTGGCGCCGCGCCGGTGCGCCCCGTGAATGCGGTGAATGCGACGGAGTCGGTGGACAAGATCGGCGAGGGCCGCACGGTGCGTGAGCCCGAGAAGCCCTCGGCTCCCGATACCGAGAACCGCGACTGGACGCTGGCCGAGGAGGTCAAGCAAAAGGAGGAGGTCGAGGAGCCGCCCAAGGAGCCGATCTCCAAGCAACTGATCGAGTTCATCCAGTCCATGTGGCGCGCCAGCGCCCAGGCGGTGGAGCAGGCGCAGGAAACCAGCAAGTCGGAAGATCTGCTGCAGAGCAAGCAGCAGGCGCGCAATGAGCCGCTGACTTATTCCGAGCCCCGGATAAAGCGCAGCGGCAACGCCAAGTAAGTGATTGCTTTTTTTGAGAGCTGATTGCGCTTGATATTCAAGCGCTTCAGCTATTTTTATATCTTATTTGCTTTCAGGATCAGCGCTGTCAGCTTCTGATTTGTGAGCATCGTCCTTGGCTGGTGCAGCTGCCACGGCTTCCGCGGCCTTGGCCTTTTCACGCGCTGCCCGGTATTTGACGGCAAAGGCGCGCACTTCCTCATAGGTGACAAAGCCGTCCTTGTTGGTGTCGGTTTCGTCAAAGGCGGCGGCCAGCTTGGGGATGATGGCCACTTCCTTGCGGCTGAGCTTGCCATCCTGATTGAAGTCCAGCATCTTGAACTGCTGCTGGGCCTTGATCTCGCCCTTGGAGAGCTGGGTTCCCTGTCTTTCCGCCACCTTGTCGCTGGCGATTTCCTCGGCGCGCACCGTGGGCAGCAGCAGCACGGCGCTGGTCAGCAGCACGCCCATGGCGGTCTTCATGACCGAGCTGCTGCGCGCGACGATGGGGTGGTTCTTGGCTTTTGACATAGCGGTACAGATGAGGGCCATGACGGCATTCTCAAGCTCCGTCCCGCCGCACTTTCAAAGTTTTGCATTCGCTTGCCGGACTTTGCCAAGCTTTACGTAGGCAGCGCCGCCTTGTCGTGGGCAATGCCGCTGCGCACATGGCCCGAGGGAACATGCCCGGCTGCATTGCGCACATGGCCGGTCTGGTCGTCGAAGAAGAAATCGGGCTCGAACTCGCGCAGAAACCCGCCCTTGGCCAGTCCGCCGAGGAACATGGCTTCATCGACATCGATCTTCCAGTCCATCAGCGTATTGAGCGCGCGTTCATGGGCCGGGGCGCTGCGCGCCGTGACCAGGGCCGTGCGCACGCGCATGCCGGCCACATCGGCCTGCTGCAGCCGGTGCAGGGCAGCCAGCAGCGGCTTGAACGGGCCTTCGGGCAGCGGCTGGGCGGCTTTCTCCAGCTCATGCTGCTGGAAAGCCTCCAGGCCCTGGGCCTGGAAGATGCGCTCGGCCTCGTCGGAGAACAGCACGGCATCGCCGTCGAAAGCGATGCGCACTTCGCGGGGATGGCTGCTGCTGGCACGCATGGAGTCGGTGAACACATGGGCGGCCGGGTAGCCCAGCTGCAGTGCCTGGGTCACGTCGTCGGCATTCGCCGACAGAAACAGCTGGGCTCCCAGCGGGCGCAGATAGCCGAAGGGGTCGCGTCCTTGGGTGAACACGCCGCGCTGTATGGAGTGCAGGCCGTGGGCCTGGGCAGAGCGGAAGACGCGCATGCCGCTGACGGGGTCGTTGCGCGAGAGCAGCACCACTTCCACATGCTGCTGTGCCTCGGTGTTGAAGGCCAGCAGCTTCTTGACCAGCGAGAAGGCCACGCCGGGCGCGGCAGGCACATTCAGCCGCTCGCGCTGCAGGCGCAGATAGGTCGCCGGGTCGCTGTCCTCGAAGAGGCGGTTTTCCTCCTCGAAATCGAACAGGGCTCGCGAGGAGATGGCGACGACGAGCTTGTCGTTCAGGGTCATGGCCATGGCGGTACGGCTTTAAGCGGATGTGCAGACAAGCTCCGATGATACGCAGGCCGCCTGGCCCTCACCAGTTGGCTTCGCGCTCGGGCGTGGCACTGATGTGGTGTATGGACAGATCGGCCCCGTCGAACTCCTGCTCCTGGCTCAGACGCAGCCCCATGGTTTTCTTGAGCAGGCCGTAGACCAGCAGACCGCCCAGCGCGGCCCAGGCCACGCCCATCAGCGTGCCTATGAGCTGGGCCAGCGGATGCACGCCGCCAAGCCCGCCCAGCGCCTGCGTGCCGAAGATGCCGGCCGCAATGCCGCCCCAGGCGCCGCACAGACCGTGTAGCGGCCACACGCCCAGCACGTCGTCGATCTTCCATTTGTTCTGCGTCAGCGTGAACATGAAGACAAAGATGGCGCCTGCGGCAGCCCCCACGACCAGTGCCCCCAGCGGATGCATCAGATCCGAGCCCGCGCAGACGGCGACCAGACCGGCCAGCGGGCCGTTGTGCACAAAACCCGGGTCGTTTTTGCCCACTGCCAGGGCTGCCAGCGTGCCGCCCACCATGGCCATCAGCGAATTCACAGCGACCAGGCCGGAGATCTTGTCCAGACTCTGGGCACTCATCACATTGAAGCCAAACCAGCCCACGATCAGAATCCAGGCGCCCAGCGCCAGAAAAGGGATGCTGGAGGGCGGTGTGGCGGCAATCGCTCCGCCCTGGCGGTAACGGTTGCGGCGCGGGCCCAGCAGCAGCACGGCTCCCAGGGCGATCCAGCCGCCCACGGCGTGGACCACCACGCTGCCGGCAAAGTCATGGAACTCGGCACCGGTCAGCGCCTTGATCCAGGCCTGGACGCCGAAATGCTGGTTCCAGGCAATGCCCTCGAAGAAGGGATAGATCAGGCCCACGATCATGGCCGTGGCGATCAGCTGGGGCCAGAACTTGGCGCGCTCGGCGATGCCGCCCGAGATGATGGCGGGAATGGCGGCGGCAAAGGTCAGCAGAAAGAAGAACTTGACCAGGCCGTAGCCGTTGAGCGCAGCGAGCTGCTCGGCGCCCACGAAAAAGTGCGTGCCGTAGGCCACGCCATAGCCGAGAGCGAAATAGACCACGGTGGAGACCGAGAAGTCGACCAGGATCTTGACCAGGGCATTGACCTGGTTCTTGCGGCGCACGGTGCCCAGTTCCAGGAAGGCGAAACCGGCGTGCATGGCCAGGACCATGACGGCGCCCATCAGAATGAACAGGGCATCCGCGCCCTGTTTTAGTGCTTGCATGAAAACGCTCCAGCTGAAATTTGCTATTTATTGGTGCGAAATTGAGGGAAATACCCGCAATGCACTAAAAGAAAGCAAGAATTGCGCCAAGCTGGAGTGGGCGCTTCCGCACCGCTGCGGACGCGGCCGGCCTATTTGACGAACTGGTTGAGCTGGATGATGGGCATGAGCACGGCCAGCACGATGAGCATGACCACCAGTCCCATGACGACGATGAGCAGCGGCTCGAGGATCGTGGCCA
Organism: Comamonas sp. A23; assembly: GCF_004522605.1. Classification (NCBI taxonomy): domain Bacteria; kingdom Pseudomonadati; phylum Pseudomonadota; class Betaproteobacteria; order Burkholderiales; family Comamonadaceae; genus Comamonas; species Comamonas sp. A23. The sequence goes on along the minus strand of NZ_RSDT01000002.1, from coordinate 664,299 downwards.
GGTGCATGGCGCGGCGCTGGACCTCGGTGGACAGCTGGGTGGCGGCACGCTGCAGCATCAGCGGCAGCTGGCCCGTCTGCTCGCCCAGCCGGGCGAACATGGCGACCAGGCCCGGAAAGCGCTTCTTCTGAGCCAGGGCCGAGGCCAGTGGCGCGCCTTCGCGCACCAGCACCAGCGCATCCATGGCATCGGCGCGCAGGGCGCGGTTGTTCAGCGTCTCGGCCGCGGCCTGCAAGGCCTTGAGAATGGGTACGCCCGCTCCGGCCAGCATGGCCAGAGTGCCGGCAAAGCGCGCCGCGTTATAGCTGCGCGAGAGCCGGCCTATGAGCGGCAGACGCAGCCACTGGGCATCGAAGCGCTCGCGAAACGCCTCGTTCCTGAGCGCCAGCCGAAAGCCCACGGCAGCCAGCAGCAGCACGGCCAGCATGAGCCAGCCGTAGTGGCGCACAAAGTCGCTGATGCCGAGCATGACCACGGTGAGAAACGGCAGCGCACGCTTGGTGCCGGCAAACACGCCGGCCACCTGCGGCACCACATAGCTGACCAGAAAGATCACGATGACGATGGCCACCAGCGTCACGATGGCCGGATACAGCGAGGCGCCGATGAGCTTGGACTGCAAGGCCTGGCGCGCCTCCAGGTCGTCGGCCAGGTTTTCCAGCACCGGACCCAGGCTGCCGCTGGATTCGCCGGCGCCGATCACGGCGCAAAAGATATCGGAAAACTCGCGTGGATGCTGTTCCAGCGCCCTGGCAAAGCTGGAGCCGGCATTGACCTCGGCCCTCAGCGCTGCGACCAGCTGATGCTGGCGTTCGTCCTCGGCTTCCTCGGACAGCGCGGCCAGTGCGCGTTCTATGGGCAGGCCGGAGCTGACCAGGCCCGAGAGCTGGCGGGTCCATACCGCGAGGCTGGTGGAGTTGAAGACCGGGCGCGTGAACCATCCGGAAGCGCCGGTGCGGCCTTGGCCCTTGCCAGCGGCGACGGGCTCGACCTGCAGCGGCACCAGGGCCTGGCTGCGCAGCTGGCTGCGCGCGGCACGGGCGTTGTCGGCTTCCAGGGTGCCCTTGCGGGTCTGGCCCTGGGCATCCAGGGCTTCAAAGGTAAAGGCGGGCATGCGCGAATCGATCTGACGGGTGAGGGGGTTAGTGCAGATGGTAGCGACTAATGATGTCAGCACTTCGGCGTTTGAGAGAGCGAGCCCGGCTTGACGCAGGTCAGGACTGCCGCGGGCGAGGTCGGCACAATGGTCTGCCGATTCAAGAATGCGAGGTTTCGATGCTCAAGGACAAGGTTGCATTGGTGACGGGGGCTGCATCCGGCATAGGCCGCTGTGTGGCACTGACATGGGCCAGGGAAGGCGCGCGGGTGGTGCTGGCCGACCTCAACGAGGAGCAGGGCCAGGAGAGCGCGGCCCTGGTGCGCGAGCTGGGTGCCGAGGCACTGTATCTGCGCGCCGACGCCGGCAGCGCGGCGGATCATGAAGCGCTGGTGGCCCTGACCATGCGCCACTTCGGCAGGCTGGACGTGGCCTGCAACAACGCCGGCATCGGCGGAGCCAGCGCGCCCACGGCCGACTATCCACTCGATGCCTGGGAGCAGGTGCTGCGCGTCAATCTCTCGGGTGTCTTCTATGCCTGCAAATACCAGATCGCCGCCATGCTGCAGGGCGGTGGCGGCTCCATCATCAATATGGCGTCCATACTCGGCGCCGTGGGCTTTGCCAACTCTGCAGCCTATACAGCCGCCAAGCATGGCGTGCTGGGCCTGACCAAGGCGGCGGCGCTCGAGTATTCGGCCAGGGGCGTGCGCGTCAATGCCGTGGGGCCGGGCTTTATCCACACTCCCATGATCAGCGGTCTGGAGCAGGACCCGGCTACGCATGCGGCGCTGGTGGCGGCCCACCCCATGGGACGCCTGGGCCAGCCCGAGGAGATCGCCGAGCTGGTGGCCTGGCTGGCCAGCGACCGTGCGTCGTTTGTGACGGGCGCTTATTACCCGGTCGACGGCGGCTACCTGGCACGCTGAGTGGTCTGCAGCGGCTTGCTATAGGTTTTGATGACCCTGCGCTTGACTGGCGATCGCTGCAGGCCAGAACCTTTAAACAACTGGCGCCATGGCGGCGGCTTGCATATCGCCGTCGATCTCGTCGGCGCGCACCGAGGCCGCACGCTGCAGCAGCGGCGTGGCATAGGCCTCGAATTCGGGCCGCTTGGGCAAGCTGCCGTCCATCATGCTCCATCCGATATAGCTGGCCAGATACAGATCGGCGGCCGTGAAGTGGTCGCCGCAGACATAGCGTTTTCCGGCCACCGCATGCAGCAAGGTGTTCAGCACATCGTCAAAGCGGCCAAAGCCTGCGCTCATGGCCTGCTGATGAGTTTGCGATTGCAGCCAGCCTTCGTTGCGGGCGGTTGTGACGGCCTCCACCGGCCCGGCGACAAAGAACAGCCAGCGAAAGTAGCTGGCGCGCTCCGTGCTGCCCATCGCCGGGGCCAGTCGTTTCTCGGGGAAAAGCTCGGCCAGATAGGCGAGGATGGCTCCGGTCTCGGTGACCACGGCATCGCCATGCTGCAGCGCCGGGACCTTGCCCATGGGGTTGATGGACAGGTACTCGGGTGACTTCATCTCGGGTCCGAATTCCAGGTCAACGGTTTCATAGTCGGCACCGCATTCCTCCAGCATCCAGCGCACCATGCGGGCGCGTGATCTGGGGTTGCTGAAAAAGCGCAGCTTGGGCTGGTGAGATGTGGACATTGCGGCTCTCCTTGACGGGCTGTTGTGACATGGCAAAAACGCCATGCAGCCAATGTAGGAGCGGGGGCTGACAGTTTCTGTCAGCAGCGCCTCTCAATCCAGCGTATAGCCGGTTTCGTCCAGCCAGCGCTGTATCAGCGCCTGGCGTCGCTGCGGGTAGCGTTCGCCCAGATCCTCCAGCGCATCCACACGGTCGGCGCGAAAGTGACGAAAGGCCTGGCGCAACTCGCACCAGGCCGACACCACGCGGCTGCGCTCGAAGTAGGCCATGGCAAACGGCCAGATCTGGCGCTGGCTTGGCACGCCATGTTGGTCACGGTAGTGCAGCACGACCTTGTGTTCGGCACGGATGGCGCGGCGCAGCGCGGCCTGCCAGGGCTCGGGCGGCGGGTCGTTCTGCATATTGGGAACCAGCAGGCCGCTGGTATCGACGGCAATGCGCAGCTCCAGCGGCAGTGCTGTGCGTATGCGGTCCATGGCGGCGGTGGCGGCCTGGGCCAGTTGCGGATCAGCCTGCAGGCTGGCCCAGCGCGCGCCCAGCAGCAGCGCCTCCAGCTCGTCGGCGTTGAACATCAGCGGCGGCAGCAAAAAGCCGGGCCGCATCTCGAAGCCTATGCCGGGGTCGCCCAGAATGTCGGCTCCTTGAGTTCGCAAGGTGGCGATGTCGCGATACAGCGTGCGCAGGCTGACGTCCAGCGCCTGAGCCAGCTCGGGCCCGGTCTGCGGCTGACGGGCGCGGCGCAGCGTATCCAGCAATTGCAGCAGACGGGCGGAACGGCTCATGGGCAAGATTTCAGAGGTGAACGACGCTGGAGTTTGGCACGCTCTGATGCCGGGACGCCGGTCTGTCGCTATCCCTGAGCTTCCTCCTCCCGCGCAGCGAGAGAGGAGGGAGCTGCCAGGACCGCTCAGGCTGCGGTGTTCATGGCGCCAGCCGTGATTTCCAGGCTGCGCAGGCGCAGCTCGGCGTCATAGACATCGCTGACGATCATGAATTCATCGGCCTGGGTCTCGTCGGCTAGCTTTTGCAGGCCCTGGCGCACGGTATCGGGGCCGCCGATGACGCCCACGGCCAGAAAATCGGCAATCGCCGCCTGGGCGCGTCCGTCCAGCTGCTCCCAGAAGTCCGGTATCGGGGGCATGAGACGGGTGCGGTTGCCGGTGAGAATGCCGAGCACGCGCTGATAGGTGCTGCTGGCCAGAAATCGGGCCTCTTCATCGCTGGGGGCTGCAATCACGGGCACGCCGACAATCGCGTAAGGCTTGGCCAGTGTGGCACTGGGCTTGAACATCTGGCGGTACAGGGCCAGGGCCTGGTGCAGCATGCGCGGCGCAAAGTGCGAGGCAAAGGCATAGGGCAGGCCCATGTGTGCAGCCAGCTGGGCCGAGAACAGGCTGGAGCCCAGCAGCCAGATCGGGACATGCGTGCCCGCGCCCGGCATGGCGATGATGCGTGCTCCATCCTGCTGATCGCCCAGCAGGCGCTGCAGCTCCTGTACGTCGCGCGGGAAGTCCTCCTCGGTCTCCACGCGGTCGCGGCGCAGGGCGCGCATGGTCGCTGCGTCAGTACCCGGCGCGCGGCCCAGACCCAGGTCGATGCGGCCCAGGTAGAGCTCGGCCAGCGTGCCGAAGGCCTCGGCGACCACCAGCGGTGCATGGTTGGGCAGCATGATGCCGCCCGAGCCCACACGAATCTTCTGCGTGGCACCTGCGATGTGGCCGATCAGCACGGCCGTGGCCGAACTCGCAATGCCCGGCATATTGTGGTGCTCGGCCAGCCAGTAGCGGGTGAAGCCCAGCTTTTCAGCCTGCTGCGCGGTGCGCACGGCAATCTGCAGAGCATCGGCCACCGTTCCGCCTTCGCGCACGGCGACCAGGTCCAGCATGGACAGCTTGACGTTGTTCAGGGATTTCATGGCGATTGATCTCTATGGTTTTGATAGCTTGCAGCGTTTTTGGGGTCAGCGCTTGCGGCCGATCTCACGTCCAAAAACAATGCCGACCAGCACACCCCAGGCCAGCAGCACGGCGGCCATGGCGTAGTAGGTGCTGCCGGCTTGCATGGCGAATACCGAGCCCAGCAAGGCCACCAGCGCGGCCATGCGGATCACGCGGCGCAACTGGTCCACGGGCAGGCGGGCCTTGAGGTTGAACAGCACGGCGAGGCTGATGACAGCCAGGGCGATCAGCAGCAGAAACAGATCGCCGCCATAGGGCTGGACGAAAGTGCGAAGGTTTTCAAGCATGGCAACGATTCTGGCAAAGCTCAATGACCGCTGCTGGCTGAGGCCATGCATGAAAAAAGCCCACCGTGAGGTGGGCTGTGCAGCGAGGCGGGGAGTCAGTTCAGGCCGAGGGCGGCAAGCAGCGCATCGGCTGCAGTGCCATTGAGCCGCTGCTGATTGCTGACCATCTGCTTGTCCCGATAGCCGACATAGGTGATGCCGCCGCGCTCGACGAACAGGCGGTAGCTCTGGAAGTTGCTGACATTGAGCTGGGTGGGCTCCTGTGCGAAGCGCAGCACCTTGGCATCTGCCTGGCTGGCGATGCTGTAGTTGCTGACCAGGATCGTCTTGCAGGTGGACACTCCGTTGATGAACAGGGTCCGGTTGTTGGGCAAGGTGCTCATATCGCCCTCGCATTCATAAAAGCGCGCGCGCTGCTCGCCGCCGTTCTCGAAACCCACCATATAGCGCTTGTAGGCAGCACTGCCATCGGGCTTGAGATAGTCGCGGCGGCCGACCAGCACGCGCGAGTTGTTGCCGTGCACATCGGCGGCCGAGACATTGGGCGCGAAGTCGCCGGCGTTCCACGCGATGAATTCCGCAAGCGTGGCGCTGCGCCAGGTGCTGGTGTCAGGGTTGTTGGGGGCGTCGGCACGAGCAATGGTGGCGCGGTTGGCGTTGTTGCTCAGGTAGTAGTCGCTGCCGCCCAGATCGGTGACGGTGCGATAGCTGAGCGTGGAGCCGCTGGGGAAGGTCGTTTCGGCGGGAACCTGATCGGGCCTGGGGCCCCAGCTGGCAAAGCTGCCGTCGGCCGCGTCCTGCCACGGCGCGGAGCGGATCTCGGTGACGATGTCGCGCATCTTCAGGCCGGTGATATTGCGCACGCTTTGCCTGGCTCTGCTGGCCAGGCTCTTGCAGTACAGGGATTCGGTCTCGCCGCTGGCAAGGCTGGTGACCTGCTGCACGAAATCGGTGGGACAGGCAAACCATTCGCTGCCGGTCCAATAGACCTGCGGCCGGGTCCAGGGCTGTTCCTGGCCGCCGACCACGCGCTCGCGGAATGCCGTGAAATAGCGTTTGCCGTTGGCATCGGGCGTGTTCTGCTCGGCCGTGGCTTCGAAGGCCCGGATGTAGTAGTTGCTGGTGTCGGTAAAGCTGAGCCAGCGCAGCTGAGTGCTCGGCGCGGGGCCGCCGGCCTCGGGGCTGCTGGATTGCGACTGCATGGCTGCGATCAGGCCCACATTGCCGGCCGTGACGCCCGAGGCACTGGCCACCTGCTGGGCGGCGGTTTCCATGGCTGATTGCTTGTCCTTCATGGAGCTGCTGGTGTCGCTGAGGGCGGGGTTGTCCAGCACGGCCGTGGCCAGGGTTTGCAACTGCTGCAGCAGCACGCTGTTGATGGCGGCATTGAGCTGCACCGAGCTCAGCGGTGCGCCGTCGACGCCAGTGGCGCCTGCCGTGTTGCTGAGCTGGGTCTGGGTGGTCACCACGATCAGGCGCGCCATGGTTGCGGCCAGCTTGCCGGCGTCGCTGCCGTCCTGGGTGAAATCCGCCAGCGCCGAAGTGCCCAGGCCCAGCTGGCTCTGGATGGCTGCTGCCGCATCGCTGGTGCTGCTGCCCGTGGCCTGGCTGTGCGCATGGACCAGGGTGCTCAGCGGGCTGACGACGCCAGGCTGATCGGCGGGCGCTCGCAGCATGAAGGCCACGGGAACGGCGCCGGTGTCGGCATCGACGGAGTCCTTGGTGACCAGGGCCAGAATCGGGAATTTGCCCACATCGGCCTCTGGCACTTCCAGGCTGGCTTGACCGGCTGCATTGGTGACGGCACTGGGCTCCCCTGTGTCGCAGCTGCCGTTGTCGTTTCTGTCCAAGCAGACCTTGACGTTCTGCAAGGCGCCGTCGATCACGGTGGTGGAGATCGATCTTGTGGCCGGAGCCGGGGCGGGCGACGGAGCGGGAGAGGCGCTGTCGCTGCCGCCACCGCAGCCGGCAATGGAGGCAATCAGGACCAGGGTGCCCAGGGATACCGAGCGGCGGATGAAGAGTGTGGTGGTGGATGTTTGTGACATGGCAGCCTTTGGTTGAGAGAGTGGCTGTCGTTGTTTGTAAGCACTTGTTGTCGCGAAAACATCACCAGAATGAGTGAAGGGTTTGCAGCTATTTCAAAGTGTGAGTAAATGAAATGAATCCCCGGCGAAGCTCCATGAGGTGCTTGCTGTGGCGAGCCTTGGAAGGGGGCTCTATGGCGGTAGCGCATCTGCCTTTGATGTTGCAGGAACGGTTGCCCGCATTGATTGCGGCCATCTACGAGTCGGCACTGGAGCCGGCGCGCTGGCAGGGCTTTCTGGCCTTGTTCGGCGCGGCCCTGCGTTCACCGGCCAGCGTGATCTGGGCCAACGATTTCGCGCAGCGGACGGTGGATCTGGACGGGGGGGTTGGCACTTTCGGCGCCAGTCAGGGCTTTGCCGCCGCCGAACTGGAAAGCTTTGCCGCGCACTACTGTCAGTGCAATGTCTGGCTGCAGGACCAGAGTCTGCATAGACCGGGCACGGTGGTGAATTCCTCCACCCTGTTTCCCGACCGCAGCCTGCCGGGTACCGAGTGGTATGGCGACTGGTTGCGGCCTCAGGACCTGTTCTATTCCTGCGCGGCCGTGGTCGACAATCAGCATGACCGATCTTTCAACATCACCGTTGTCAGGCCGCATGCCGTGGGTGCCTACAGCGCCGAAGAGCTGGGCCTTGTGCAGCAGCTCATGCCGCATCTGCAGAGCGCATTTGCAATTCACCGACGCCTGTACCGTACCCAGGCATTGCTGAATGCATCGCTGGCCGTACTGGAGGATCTGCCGGTAGGCGTGGTTCTTCTGGACGAGCGTGCGGCCGTGATGCATGCCAGCAGCCGGGCCTTGCGCCTGATGGAGCAAAGCCAGCTGATGTATCGCGCGGCCGACGAGAGCCTGCAGGCCACCAATGCCGCAGACCAGCGCTGGCTGCAGAAAGCCATGCGGGACTGTGTTGCCACGGGACTGGGCAAGGCGCTGCACCACGGGCGGGCCAGCCGCTTCACAGGGCTGGCCGGACAGCAGTTGCAGGTCATGGTGTCGCCCTTGCCCGTACACAGCAGCCCCTATGGCGAGCGCAGTGCCGCCATGCTGCTTATCAGCGATCCGGCGCTGAGCATTCCTTCGCTGCAGGATTTGCTGCGCAATCTCTATCGGCTCACGCTGGCAGAGGCTCAACTGGCCCAGGCACTGATCAATGGCTGGACCCTGCAGGAGTTCGCCGAGAGACAGGGCCTGTCCATCCATACCGCGCGTTCGCAATTCAAATCGGCAGCGGTCAAGGTCGGTGTGGGGCGGCAGGCTGATTTCGTGCGCGTGCTGCTCACGGGGCCTGCCATGCTGCGCTGGCGCGAGTGAGTCTCGGACCCTCAGTCGCGCGTGACGCGCATCACCTCGGCCTGGGTAGTGATGCCTTCGCGAATCAGGCGTTCGCCATCCTCGCGCATCAACTGCATGCCTGCAGCCATGGCAGTCTCGCGGATCTCGGCCTCGCTGGCACCGCGATGGATCTGGGCGCGAATCGCATCGTCCACCGCCAGCAGCTCGAAGATGCCGGTGCGGCCCCGGTAGCCGCTGGGCTCGCTTTGGTCGACCTTGCGTACCAGGCGCTGCGCCAGCACCCCCAGCAGCGATGAGGACAGCAAAAAGGGCTCGACCCCCATGTCGATCAGGCGGGTGACGGCGCTGGGTGCGTCGTTGGTGTGCAGCGTGGCCAGTACCAAGTGGCCGGTGAGCGAAGCCTGGATGGCGATCTGCGCGGTTTCGAAGTCGCGGATTTCGCCGATCATGATCACGTCCGGGTCCTGGCGCAGCAGGGCGCGCAAGGCCTTGGCAAAGGTCAGCTCGATCTTGGCGTTGACCTGGGTCTGGCCCACGCCGGCCAGCTCATATTCGATGGGGTCTTCCACCGTCATGATGTTGCTGTGGCTGGCATCCATGCGCTGCAGCGCGGCGTAGAGCGTGGTGGTCTTGCCCGAGCCCGTGGGGCCGGTGACCAGCACGATGCCGTGCGGCTGCGCCGTGAGATGGGTAAAGCGCCTGAGCGTCTCGCCGCCCATGCCCACGGCTTCCAGGCTGAGCTTGCTCTCGCTCTTGTCCAGCAGGCGCAGCACGGCACGCTCGCCGTGGGCGCTGGGCAGGGTGGAGACGCGCACGTCAATGGCTCGCGTGCCCAGGCGCAGGCTGATGCGCCCGTCCTGGGGCAGACGTTTCTCGGCAATGTCCAGATCGGCCATGATCTTCAGGCGGCTGATCAGGGCGGCGTGCAGGGCGCGATTGGGCTGCACCACTTCGCGCAGATCGCCGTCCACGCGAAAGCGCACGCTGGAATGGCGCTCGTAGGGCTCGATATGGATGTCCGAAGCACCGTCGCGAGCCGCCTGCGTGAGCAGGGCGTTGAGCATGCGGATGATGGGGGCGTCATCGGCGGTTTCCAGCAAGTCCTCCACGGCTGGCAGGTCCTGCATCATGCGCGTCAGATCGGCATCGGACTCGACCTCGCTGACCACCATGGCCGCGCTGGAGTCGCTTTGCGCATAGGCCGCGCTGATGCGGTGGGCCAGCGCGCCGCTGTCCAGCAACTGCCAGCGTTGCACAGCATGCTTGCGCTGCACTTCGGAGATGGCCGACCAGTCGGGTTGCGGACCATGCCAGAGCACGGGCTCCTGGCCGTCATCCTCGATCAGCAGCTGGCTGCTGCGGGCAAAGCCATAGGGCAGGGGGTAGCGCATGCCTGGCCTTCGCTTACAGGGTGCCCGGGGGCAGGGTGGCGGGCGTCACAGGCGTCACGGTCACAGGCTGGCCGTTCACCGTGGGCTGGCCTGGGCGCGTGAAGTCCACGATCTCGGGCTTGGCTCCAGGAACGATGGCCACATTGGGCACGCTCGCCGGTGCAGCACCGCTGGATGCGGGCAGCAAGGGCGCGGCATTGACATTGCGCATCAGCAGATTGGGGTCGGGCTGCACGGTTTGCTGCATGCCGCGAATGGACTCATAGCGGTCCTGCGAAAGCTGGCTGGTGGAGTTGGCGTCACGCAACACCGTGGGGCGCAGAAACACCATCAGATTGGTTTTCTTGCGCTCGCGGCTGGTGTTGCGGAACAGATTGCCCAGCAAGGGAATGTCGCCCAGCAGCGGCACGCGCTCCTGGCTCTGGCTGTATTCGTCGGCAATCAGGCCGCCCAGCACCACGATGGCACCGTCCTCGACCAGCACATTCGACTCGATGGAGCGTTTGGTGGTGGTGGCGCCGGACTGGGCGTTGGCTGTGCCCTGCTTGACTGCCGAGTTCTCCTGGTAGACGGCCATCTTGATGGTGCCGTTCTCGTTGATCTGCGGACGAATCTTGAGCAGCGTACCCACGTCCTTGCGCTCATAGGTAGTGAAGGGATTGACCGAGCCCGAGGTGCCGGCGGTGTTGGTATAGGAGCCTGTGGGAAAGGGCACGTTCTCGCCCACCATGATGCTGGCTTCCTCGTTGTCCAGCGTCATCAGATTGGGCGTGGAGAGAATGTTGGTGTCGCCGTCGCCCTGCATCAGGTTGACCAGGGCGCCCAGGCTGGTGTTGCCGTTGACGTTCTGGGTGAAGCCCAGGTTCATGCCCTTCATGCCGCCGATCGCCGATGCCTGGCTGTCGGTGAGGGGCGTGCCGTTGACCAGATTGCCAACGGCCCCCGACAGGCCGAAGATGTTCGAGATGCCGCTGATGGAAGTGCCGTTGCCGAGCACGCCCAGCACGCGGCCGTTGTTGCGGATCACCGAACTCCATTGCACGCCGAGCTGGGCCGCCTTGTCGGCGGAGACTTCGACAATCAGTGCTTCGATCAGCACCTGGGCGCGGCGGCCGTCGAGCTTGTCGATGACGGTGCGCAACTGACGGTACAGCGGGCCGGGGGCGGTGATGATCAGCGAGTTGGTCGTGGGGTCGGCCTGGATCATGCCGCCCGTGGAGGGTTGCTGGGCCGTGCCGAAGCGCGAGCTGGGGCCGCTGTTGCCGCCGCCCAGGCCTACGGTGGCGCTGCCGTCCGTGCCGCGTGAAATGACGGGCTGGGAGCTTGCTGCATTCGTGGTCGAGCCGGCGGCTGCCGTCATGCCCGGCTGGCCGCCCAGGGCGGTGCTGGCGCTGGTCTGGGCGTTGATGGCGGCACGCAGCGTGGCGGCCAGGGACACCGCGTCGGCGTTCTTGAGATACACCACATGGATGTTGCCGTCATCACCGTTGCCCGTCATGGCCGGCTGGTCCAGACGCGCGATCAGCGAGCGGATCTGAGACAGCTTGGCCGGGTTGGCCGCACGGATCAGCACCGAGTTGCTGCGCGGCTCTGCCAGTATGGAGGTGCGGAAGCTGGTGTCCGCCTGGCCTGCTGCCGCGCCGGCTCCGGCCTGGACCACGCCGCCTGCGGTGGCAGAGCCGCCTTCCATGAGGCGATTGACCAGGGCCACCATGTCGGCGGCCACGGCATGGCGCAGCGAGATGACTTCCACATCGGTGGCGTTGGATACATCGGTGCTGGCGATGATGCGCGAGATGCGCTGCAGGTTGTCCGCGTAGTCGGTGATGATCAGCGAGTTGTTGCCGGGGTTGACGTTGATGGTGTTGTTGGGGCTGATCAGCGGCCGCAGCACGGGCACCAGATTGTTGGCGTTCTCGTAGTTGAGCTTGAAGATCTGCGTGACGATCTGTCCGCCGCCAGCCTGACTGCCGCGTCCGCCCTGGCCGACGGAGACCTCGCTGGACTGCAGCTTGGCATCGGCTTCGGGAATCACCTTGAACAGACCTGCCGACTCCGTCACCGTGAAGCCCTGCATGCGCAGTGCCGCCAGGTACTGCTGATAGGCAGTGGCAGGCGAGACGGCCTTGTCGGTCAGCAGCGTGATCTGGCCCTTGACGCGCGGATCCACCACCACGTTGCGATTGGTGATGGCTGCCATGGCGCGCGACACGGCCTCGATATCGGCATTGGTGAAGTTCAGCGTGACCGGCTCGCCAGGTCGCAAACTGGGAGTGGCATTCGCTTGTCCGCTCTGGGTTTGAGCATGAATAGGTGCTGAAATGCAGACGGCAAGCGAGGCAACAGCTATCGAATGCAGTGTGTTTTGCCAGGCGGTGCGTGAATGCTGAGTCATGTGTCAACCAAAGGTGATGATGGAGCGCGCACCCTGGCGGCGCCCCAAGATATTGAGCAAATTTGACAGAGCGGCTTCGCGCTCGGGGTTGGCAGAGGCTTCGCCACTGAAATGCAGGCGCGAGCCCACCCATTGGCCCTGACCGCTGAGCTGCAGGTCGCCGCCCAGCGTGGTCAGATTCAGCTGGGCATTGTCTCCGCCCTGTATATCGAGGCGGTAGCTGCCCAGGGGCTTGAGCGACGACAGTCTGGACGATACGGCCAGGGCTTCGAGCCGCGTCAGGCCCTGGCTGGTGGCCCGGCCGGCGCGATATTGCAGCGTCAGCCCGACGGTGGACAGGCGCAACTGGCCCTGCAGGGCCACGGTGTTCCAGGGCGTGCCCAGGCCGGCCAGCATGTCGGCGGGCAGTTGCAGCATGCCGTCCTTGAAGCGCACCGTCATGGCGCTCCAGCCCGGCTGCAGCTGCGCCAGCATCGGGGTACTGGTGCAGCAATCGCTTTGCAGGCTGATGCTGGCGCCGCTCAGGCCGGGTCGCAGTGTCCAGTTCAGGCGCGTGGGCAGGCTGCTCTGGTCCTGGCTGTCCTTGCCGCCCGTGAGCACCAGCCTGGCCGAGCCACGCCAGAGCGTGCCGCGCGGCTCCTGCAGCTGTACCTGGTCGGCTGTGATCGATTGCACGCCTGCGGCCAGCCAGGCCGCCGGAGCCTGGACCAGCACCGTCAGCAGAGCACCCAGCAAGGCACCGCCCACTGCCCAGCGGCGCGGCGAACGCGGATCGCCCGCATCGCGCTGTCTGCGCAGGGCTTGGCTGGCGGGGCGTGATCGGGACAGTTTCATGGCCTGGGCTCAGTTCTGCCCGCCCGCGTTGTCGGGCAAATCGAGCAGCAGATTGCCGCTCCAGCGTGTAACGGCAGCGCCGTCGACGCTTTCGCCGAGGATGCGGTTGAGCTTCATCTCGGCCACCGAGGCATGGCTGTTATCACGCACCTGTGCCAGCCAGCGGGCGAGGGCGGGAGCGGCGGCATTGCTCAGGCTGACCTGGGCACGGTTGCCCAGCCACTGCAACTGTGCGCTGTTGCCGAGTTCGGTCTTGAGCGACTGCTCCAACTGCGCGCGTGCATCGACGCTATTGCCCTGCGGCTGCTGGCGCAGCAGCTCGGCCTGGGCCTGCATCTGCAGCATGTTCTGCAGCTCGCGCTCCGCTGCCGCATGGCGTGCGGGGGCCGTGCGCAGGCTGTGCAGGGCCGGTGCCAGCGCCACCCACCAGAGCAGGGCCAGCAGCACGACACTGGCGGCGATCAGCAACAGATTCTGTTCGCGCTGGGCCAGGGCGCTCCAGCGCTGGCGCAGCGGAGCCAATGCGGTTTTCAAAGCGTTCTTCTGCTTCATGGCCTAGCCTTTGCACTGAGCACCAGATCTGTTCCTTCGCGTTGCAGCATATAGCCATTGGCCTGCAGGCTTTGCTGTGCGTCGCCCAGTGCTTCGGGACTCAGGTCCAGACCCGAGATACGCAGCTGCTTGTCCTGGTATTGCAGGCTCTTGGCATTCTGCACGCCCTGAATGCCAGCGCTAGCGGCCAGCAGGGCTTCAAGGTCGCCGGCGGACAGTGCGCCGGAGTTGCTGCGCAGCAGATCCAGTTCGCGTTGCATCTGTACCGGAGCATCGATGATGACGGGCACGTGAGGGAAGGTGGTCTGAAGTACCTGCTTGGCCTGCTGCTGGCGCAGTTCGATGGCACGGTTTTCCCTGAAGGCCCAGGCGTTGAGTCCGGCCAGCTGGGCGACGACGGCAATGCCTGCTGCCCAGCGCGCAGCACGCCATTGCGGGGCCTTGGCAAAACCATGCCAGGCATCGAGCAGGCGGCGCTTGGCGCGGGTGCTGCCGCCCAGGTCCAGATCGAACTGGGCCAGGTCGCCGGCGTAGCCATGGCTTTGCAGCAGCCGCTGGGCGGCGGTGAAGATGCTGACCGGGCGCTGCAGTGTCTCCGCGCTGTGTGCCAGATGGGGTTCGGCCAGCACCGGCAGATCCTCGGGCAGGCGAGCCAGCAGTGGCTGCAACAGGCCGGCATCGGCATGCAGGGGCAGGACGACGAGGCAGGCCTGTGCATCCAGTCCGGTGGCACTCAGCTGGGGCAGGGTGCTGTCGCCCGACAGAAGCAGCTGGGCCATGCTGCTGGGCCATTGTTCGGGCACCAGGCGGCTGGCAGCATGACCATGCTGCTCCAGGGCCTGCAGATGGGATTGCAGCCAGCCCTTGTCGCAGGCAGCCACCCAGCAGGTCTGACCCGCTGCCGAGCCAGCGTCCAGTGCCAGGTGCATGGCGGACGGCTCATCGAGCAGCTTTTCTTCCAGCAAACCCTCAAGCACGGCGCGCAGACGCTGCTGGCGCCGGCTTTGCACATTCAGTCCCAAAGGCAAGGTGACGGCATGCCAGGACAGCTGAGCTGCGGGGATGACGGCGGTGACCTGGGCCGTGCGGCCCGCAGCTGGCAGGAGGGACGCCGCAGCCTGGCCGCTGCGCTGAATGCTTTGGCCATCGTCGCTGAGGACGTAGAGATATTCCGTGGCGGAGTTGGCGTGCTTCGCCGACAGCTGTATTAGCAATGTGCTCATGAGGGAAGATGCAGCATTCTATGGGGGCAGTGTGACATCAGGGTGTCAGGGTCTGGCAACCGCGGGCATACCCCAGTCGGCATGCTCCTGCCACAGGGTAGTCACGCTCATGTCCTTGCGCTGAATCAGTGAACGCTGGCTCAAGACGTTGTCCCCGAGGCGCAGGCGACCGCGGGCTTCGAAATAGCTGGTGGTCACGGAGTGCATGGCACTGTTGAAGACGCCGCTCAGGCCTATGGCCGCAGCCGCTGCATTCAGGGACTTGAAAGGCGAGGCGTCGCGCAACTGCACCAGCTGGTTGGCGCGGGCCCAGTCCAGATCCTCGGTGCTGGCCCAGATGACCTCGGCGCTGGCCGTATTGAGATTGACCATGGTGCGCTCGGGCAACAGCGAGACATAGGGCTCGATGCGCGCGATGATGCGCGGATCGACGCCCAGCCAGCCCAGTTGCCCGACGGTGCGCGGCATCAGCGGCGCAGCCTGGCTCTTGCCGCGCAGGGCCTGCTGCAAGGCCGTGGCGATCTGCATGGCGGAGCTGCCGGGCAGACCCAGGCGCTCGAACAGGCGCAGAAAAGGCTTGAGGTTCTCCTCCTTCACGCTCGAATCGGCCCCGCTGAGCAGATTGCGCAGATTCAGGCGCGACTGCAGATCCACGATCTCGCCCGAGAGAAAAGCGTCCTGCATGTCGGCAAGACCGTCATCGACCTGGCTGACATTGTTCTTGGCTGCCAGAAATGTGGACAGGCGAGCCTCCTTCAGCGGCACCGCCCAGGGCTCGCCCAGATGATCGACCGGGTTGCTGCGGTTGGCGCGCGAGTCCTCCTGCAGCACCACGCGCGACCAGTCCAGCGCGCCCAGCAGCAACCAGTTGGCCTGCACGCGATTACGTTCGGCGGTCTCGATTTCCACATCGCGCCATTGCTGCCAGAGCGCGGCCGAGGCCAGGGTGGCAACCAGCACCACCGTCAGCATGGCCGCCAGCAGTGCTGCACCGCGCTGGCGCGTGCGCCTGAAACTGGCGCGTCCCAAGCCGGAAACCCCGAGCATGGGTTGCCTCGCAGCGATGGGGTTGCCCCCTTGAGGGGAAGGCGCGAAGCGACTCAGGGGGGATTTCATGATCGTGAGTTCGAGCGCAGCGGGTTGACCCAGTCCACCGTCATCACTCCATTGAGCGCGCGGCCTGGGGGCAGTGTCAGTTCTATGCGTATGCCGTCGGGCACGACGGGCAGCACGGGGTTGCCGTCGCTGCTGCCGTCATCGCTGCCCTGATCGCTGGACTGCGGATTGGTCCAGGCGTTGCTGCGGTAGTAGTAGACGCGCCACAGATCAAGCGGGATCAGCACGGTCTCGCGGCGCATCTGGTCGCTGGAAGGATTGCGGCCCCATTGGGCCGCCTGGTTCCAGGCATCGTTCCATTCGCTGACCGTGCGCGCGGGCAGCGATTGCCAGCGCACCCATTGGAAGCGGCCATCAACATTGCGACGGCTCCAGGCCACGATGAGCGCCCCGTTGTCGACGGCTGCACTGGTCTTGCGCGTCAGGCGCAGCACCTGGCCGTCCCAGTCCAGCACCTGGCGGCCCTGCAGCGGCATCAGCGCGTTGAGGTCGGCATTCCACTGGGCCAGCACGGTCTGCATGACGGCGTGTTGCTCACCTTGCTCGCGTGTCACTTCCTGAGCCCTCAGCATGCCGTCGATGCCGCGCCAGCTCATGATGGCCAGCAGGGCCATGGCGGCCAGGGCGACCAGCAGCTCGATCAGCGTGAAACCTTGGTTTCTGTTGCGCATGCTGCTCATGATTCAGTAGCGACCGACGATGGTGGAGACGCGCAGCACCGCAGCAGCCTCGGAAAACACCTGGGCATCCACGCGCCTGAAACTGGGGTTGGGCGTGGGGCGCACGCTGAGCTGTACCTGCATCTGTCTGCCGGCCTGCTGGCACTGGATGGTGGTGTCGCCGACGGCAGGCATCTGATTGAACAGGCGCAGTCGCACCAGTTCGTCCTGCGCGCAGAGCTGGGCCAGGATGACGTCGGACTGGCGTTGGGCGTTGCGCGTCAGGGCGCTGCTGGCCTGAAGTCCAGCCAGCAGGGTGACGCCGACAATGCCGACCGCGACCAGTACCTCGATCAGCGTGAAGCCGCGCTGCAGCAGGACGGGCTTCATGGCGTCACCTGCAGGCTTTGAATGCTGAACGGGCGCAGCCCGTCGGTGGCCAGCCGCAGTGGTGCCGAGTTGCTGCCGGGCAGCGACAAGGTAATGCTCTGTCTTGGAATCAGCGGCTCCGGCCCCAGCACCACGGGTGTATTGGGCTGCACCAGCACAGGAGTCTGCAGCCATTGAGTGGGCATCTTGACGTTGGGTGGCAGGCCTTCAAACCGGAAGCCCTGCGGCAGCGGGCGCCAGACCACCAGGGCGCCATTGGTACGGGCCTGGGCGCGTGCCGACTCCAGCAGCGTGGCCAGACGCTGGGCTTCGCGCTCGAGCTGTTGCTCGCCGCTGTCGCGTATGGCCAGGCTCACACCCGCCGTCGCCAGCGCCATGATGGAAATCACCACCAGCAACTCCAAGAGTGTGAATCCCCCCTGAAGCGCTGCGCGCCTTCCCCCCCGGGGGACGACAGCCTGTGCTGCGGGGCGGCCCTTGCTGGCTGTCCCTGTGACAGAGCGCACCCGTTCTACAGGCATTTGATGCGTTCGGGGTTGCCGCCGGGCCGCCCCAAGGCAAACCCCGGCGCCAGCCGGTCAGGGCCCCCTCGGGGGGCAGCGACCACACGCAGTGAGGGAGCGTGGGGGCTCATTGCTATTGCCAGGAGCCAATATCCGCATCCTTGCCTTCGCCGCCGGCCTTGCCGTCAGCGCCCAGGGACATGATGTCAATGGGGCCCTTCACGCCTGGGTTCAGGTATTGATAAGGATTGCCCCAGGGGTCATTGGGCAGCTTTTCCAGGTAGGGCTTCCAGTTCTGCGGAGCGGGGCCGGTGGTGGGTTTGACCACCAGCGCTTGCAGGCCCTGTTCGGCCGTTGGATAGCGCTGGTTGTCGAGGCGGTAGAGCTTGAGCGCCTGGTTGATATTGGCGATATCGGTCTTGGCTGCGGTCACGCGGGCATCGTCGGCGCGGTCCAGCACATTGGGCACGATAAGAGCTGCCAGCACGCCAATGATGACCAGCACCACCATCAATTCGATCAGGGTAAAGCCGCGCGATGCGGCGTGGCGAATAGCAGACATCGGATGACGGCAGTTGGTGCTCATTGGAAACTGTAGGAAAAATGCAGTATTGCACCATCATAATCGTCGAATGCGACTGCAATCTTTCAATACCGGTCAGGGCCTTTCCATGCCGGTCAAACTCACGACCCTGCTGCTGTGGGCGATTGCCGCTGCGGTGGTGGTGTTCTGGACACTCCGGTTCGTCGGCAGTGGCAGTGAGCAGTTACCTTCGGTTGTACCTGCTCAGCCGGTACAGGCCAATGTCCAGGCCATGGCCAAGGCTTTGGGGGCGGTCGCCGCGCCTGTTGCCGCCGTGGCCGCGCCAGTGGCCAGCCGCTACGCGCTGCTGGGGGTGCTGGCAGGGCACGAAACAGGTGGCGGTGCCGCGGTGATTGCCGTGGAAGGCAAGGGCAGCAAGGCCGTGCGTGTGGGCGAGGCCGTGGAGGATGGCGTGATTCTGCAATCTCTGGCGGCGCGCGAAGCGCGACTGGGCCCTGCCAACGGGCCGGCCAGCACGGTGCTGCAATTGCCCAGGCCGCCCATGGCCAGCTTCAACTGAGTTCGAGCTGCAGCCACTGTCCATAGGCGGGCGCCGGCAAGGTCCATTCATGGCTTTGCGGCAGCCGGCGGCCATGTTGCAGCAGCCACTGCGCACAGCGTGCCACACCGGCATGGCAGATCCACACCATATGCTCGCTGTCGCTGCTGAGCGCGTCCTGCAGTGCCTCGTGGACGCGCTGCAGCATCTGTGCCAGTGATTCGCCCTCGCCAGGTGCGTGCCGCGCCAGATCCTGCGCCCAGGCACCGATGGCAGCTTCGCCGATGTCGTTCCAGCGCAGGCCTTCCCAATGCCCGAAGTCCATCTCCAGCAGTCTGCCGTCGGGGGTGGAGATGAAATCCGGCTCCAGTACCTGCAGATCCAACGCCAACTGCCTGCATCTTTGTAGCGGCGAGTGCTGGATCTGCAGCCTGCCATGCAGGGGCTGCAGAGATTGCTGCAGGGCCTGAGCGGCTTGCCGGGTGGCTTGTGCATCGGCGGCGATATCGAGGCGGCCGTAACAGCGCTCTGTATCGATCAAGGGGCGTGCGTGGCGCGCCAGCCATAGAGTCTTCATGGCTGTTCTATAGCAGTTGGCGCAGATAGATGCAACTGGCCAGCAGCAGAGCCAGTTCATTGAGCTGCTGGCAGGCACCCAGGCAGTCACCCGTCATGCCGCCAAGGCGCTGCAACAACCAGCGCTGCAGCAGCCAGGTGGTGAGCAGCATGGCCGCCAGCAGGCTGGGCACAAAGCTCCAGACGCCGAGCCAGCCCAGCAGGCCCAGTGCCGGCAGGCACCAGAGGCTGCCTGTCAGCAGTCCTTGCCAGCCCAGCTGCCTGCCCGCGATATGCAGGGTCTTGCTGCTCGCGGCCAGGCTGACGTGGGGCAGGCTGCGCATCAGCACCAGCGGCGCAAAGCGCGACAGCACATGAATGCAGCACACGAGGATGAGCACCGGCACCGGTCCCCAGAACGGCTGCATGACGGACAGCAGCAGGGCGATCAGCACGACCTTGGTGAGCAGGGCCATGAGCAGTGCCATCACGCCATAGGCGCCGATGCGCGAGTCCTTCATGATCTCCAGTGCGCGCTCGGGCGGGACCAGGCCGCCCAGCCCGTCGGCGACGTCGGCCAGGCCGTCCTCATGAAAACCGCCGGTCAGCCACAAGGTGCCGGCGGTGCTGATGAGAGCAGCCGCCAGCGGCGACCAGGGGCTTGCCGGCAGCAGCCAGAGCAGGGCTGCTAGCAGCAGCGCGGCCCACAGGCCCACTAGCCAGCCCACGCCCGGCAGATGCGCGGCGCTGGCACGCTGCATTTCGGGGCTCCAGCCCACCCAGGCGGCCAGACGTCCAGCCACGGGGATGCGACTGAAGAACTGGACGGCCAGCAGATAGTGGCGCAGGGCTTGCATGATGTTGCGAATAAAAAAGGAGCTGGTCCCGCTTGGTATTCCTATGTTTCAGAGTCTTTTCTATCTGAAAGCATTGCAGGGAGGGTGGTTGCAGCTCCTTTTTTATTTTTTACTTCAGGAACAACTGATAAGCAGGATTGCTGGTTTCCTCCACCCAGGGATAGCCGAGGTTCTTGAGGAAGCTGTCGAACTTCTTGTGGTCCTTGGCAGGTACCTGCATGCCGACCAGGATGCGGCCGTAGTCGGCGCCCTGGTTGCGGTAGTGGAACAGGGAGATATTCCAGGTCGGCGCCATCAGGCTCAGGAACTTGAACAGCGCGCCGGGGCGCTCGGGGAAGACAAAGCGCAGCAGGCGCTCGTCCTGTGCCAGTGGCGAGTGGCCGCCCACCATATGGCGCAGATGTTCCTTGGCCATCTCGTCAAAGGTCAGGTCCAGCGCCTCAAAGCCGTTCTTCTGGAAGTTCTTGCAGATCTTCTCGGACTCGCCCCGGGTCGGCGTGGTCAGACCCACGAACACATGGGCCTTGCTGTCGTGGCTGATGCGGTAGTTGAACTCGGTCACGTTGCGCGGGCCGCCGGGCAGCTTGCCCACCACCTCGCAAAAATGCTTGAAGCTGCCGCGCTCTTCGGGGATGGTGACGGCGAACAGGGCTTCGCGCTCCTCGCCGACCTCGGCGCGCTCGGCCACAAAGCGCAGGCGGTCGAAGTTCATATTGGCGCCGCTCAGTATGGCGGCGTAGGTCTCACCCTTGGTCTTGTGCCTGGCCACGTACTGCTTGATGGCTGCCACGCCCAGGGCGCCCGAGGGCTCGACGATGGAGCGGGTGTCGGTAAAGATGTCCTTGATGGCAGCGCAGACGGCATCGGTGTCCACGGTCACATAGTCATCCACCAGGCCCTGGGTGACGCGGAAGGTTTCTGCTCCCACCAGCTTCACGGCCGTGCCGTCGGCAAACAGGCCCACATCGGCCAGTTCCACGCGCTCGCCCGCCTGCACGGACTGCATCATGGCGTTCGAGTCCTTGGTATGCACGCCGATCACCTTCACCTCGGGGCGCACGGCCTTGATGTAGTTGGCAATGCCGGCAATCAGGCCGCCGCCGCCAATGGGCACGAAGATGGCATCCAGACGCTGGCTGCCCAGCTTTTGCAGCTGGCGCAGCAGCTCCATGGCGATGGTGCCCTGGCCGGCAATCACATCGGGGTCGTCAAAGGGGTGGACAAAGGTCAGACCCTCGGACTTTTGCAGCTTGACGGCGTGTTTGTAGGCATCGGAGTAACTTTCTCCGGCCAGCACCGCCTCGCCGCCCAGGGCGATCACGGCATCGATCTTCACCTGGGGCGTGGTGGTGGGCATCACGATCACGGCGCGGCAGCCCAGCTTCTTGGCGCTCATCGCCGTACCCTGGGCATGGTTGCCCGCGCTGGCGCAGATCACGCCCTTTTGCAGCTGCTCGGCCGTCAGATTGGCCATCTTGTTATAGGCGCCGCGCAACTTGAAGCTGAACACGGGCTGCTGGTCCTCGCGCTTCAGAAGCACTTTGTTGTGCAGGCGGCGGCTGAGGTTCTTGGCAATGTCCAGGTCCGACTCCACGGCAACGTCATAGACGCGTGCATTGAGGATGCGAGTCAGATAATCGGCAGGGGTCAGGGCTTGAGTCATGGTGCAAATCGAAAGCAGAGCACCAGAGCCAGGGCAATCAGCCTGCCGGGTGCATGGAAGCCGATCATGATAGGCCCTTGCTTGCTGCGCTGCAGTACTCGCTCAAGAGGTGCATGCTGCTGCTCTGAGAAGCAGGATGAGCAGGCACGAAAAAAAGCCCCTAGCTCAGGAGCTAGGGGCTGAATCCACCATTAGAGGAGGTGGAGGAGACAAAGGGTGCGATACAGATCGGTATTAACCAGCAATCTGCAGTCTGCCTGCGGGTTTGACCTCACAGGTAACGCTTGGGTTGTATTGTATGAGGCTTGTGTTTTCTGTGCATCAAAAGATTCGGGTTTTTATGTATTTGATGCAAAATTGCAACAGTTTTGAGAGGAAAAACAATGGAATGCACGGTTAGTTGGACAGGCGCGGCCACCGGAACGCGCTCGGGCATGGGCTTTGTGGCAGAGACCGGCAGCGGCCATGTGGTCAATATGGACGGCGCACCGGACGAGAAGAACCCGGCCAACGGCGGTCGCAACCAGGCACCACGCCCCATGGAGATGCTGCTGGCCGGCGCCGGCGGCTGCACGGCCTACGACGTGGTGCTCATCCTCAAGCGCGGTCGCCACGATGTGAAGGGCTGCAGCGTGCAGCTGACTTCCGAGCGCGCAGAGACCGACCCCAAGGTGTTCACCAAGATCCACATGCAGTTCACGGTCAGCGGCAAGAACCTGCCGGCCGGTGCCGTCGAACGTGCCATCGCCATGAGCCACGACAAATACTGCTCGGCCACCATCATGCTGGGAAAGACGGCAGAAATCACGACGGGTTTCGACATCGTCGAAGCCTGAACTGGACGTTCGATCGAAAAACGGGCCTCAACGGCCCGTTTTTGTTGAACAGGCGCTGATCAGATGCGATGCGCCGTAATCGTCATGACTTTGGCTGCCACACGCATCAGCCCCTGGGCAATCGGGGGCAGTTGCATCGCTCCTTCGTCGATCGCTGCTGCAGCATGACGCTCTTCGTCATCCTTCATGCGCTCGACCACGGCACGCGAAGCCTCGTCCTCCTCGGGCAGGCGGCCCAGATGGCTTGCCAGGTGGGCGGAGACCTGGTTTTCTGTTTCGACCACAAAACCCAGGCTGGCGGCATCGCTGAATTTGGCAGCAATCGTGCCAATGGCAAAAGCGCCAGCAAACCACAGCGGGTTCAGCAACGAGGGTCTGTCACCCAGGGCATGCAGGCGCTCGCGGGTCCAGGCCAGGTGGTCCATTTCCTCGCGAGCGGCATGCAGCAGATGCTCGCGCAACTCCATGTCCTTGGTCACCATGGCCTGGGCGTTGTACAGGGCCTGCGCACAGACCTCGCCCACATGATTGACGCGCATCAAGGCTGCGGAGAGCTTGCGCTGTTCATCGCTCAGATCGGCTTCGGCGATCCCTGCGGCAGGCGAGCGCTCTGCGGCCACCGGGTCGGCAAACAGAGTGCGAAGAGCTGCATCGGCAGCGGTCAGAAACTTGTCCATGGCTAAAAAGAACTCAGTGCGGCGCCTGTCTGGCGTCAATGCACATAAGGTACACCAGAGTGGCTCATCCGCAACTTGCGCTGGGGCAATCCTAGGCAGGAACCCCTAAGGGTGTGCCCGCTAGTGCGGCTTGGTGTTTGTTGCGGTGGTGCAACGAAAACGCGCCGAATCGAGCAGTTTTGGGTGAATTCCTTTGCGCTGGGCTCGGTGGTCTGGTGCAATAGACCCAACTTCCCCACCAGGAGGTTGGCGCGGGAAACCGGTGGAGCTCGAGGCTCAAGTCTCTCTCCCATAGAACCGGCGCCCTTCTAAACCTTGGAGTAACTCGTAATGAAAAAATCTCTGATCGCCCTGGCAGTGCTGGCCGCTTCCGGCGCCGCAATGGCTCAATCTTCCGTGACCCTGTTTGGTATCGTTGACACTGGCGTTTCCTACGTCGACAACGCTTCCGGCGACAGCAGCCGTTACGGCGTGCACAGCAGCGGTAACGCTACTAGCCGTCTGGGCCTGCGCGGCACTGAAGACCTGGGTGGTGGTCTGAAGGCTGGCTTCTGGCTGGAAGGCGAAATCTTCGGCGACAGCGGCAACACTGGTGGTTTCAATTTCCGCCGTGAATCCACAGTGCGTCTGTCGGGCAACTTCGGTGAAGTTCGTCTGGGTCGTGAAACCACCCCCACTTTCCGTGCTGGTCTGAAGTATGACCTGTTCGGCGCCACCGGTATCGGCCAGAACATGTCCTACGCTGACTGGGCTGGTACTGATATTGCTGACGGCAACACCATCCGTAAGGACAACATGCTGTCCTATTCCTCCCCTAACTTCAACGGCTTCAACGCTAACGTGAGCTATGCTTTCGACGAAAAGCAATACGGCAACACCAAGGCTGGCCGCTATGTTGGTGGTAACGTTGGTTACGACAACGGTCCCCTGAGCGTGACTGCTGCTTACGGCGAACTGCTGCTGGGTTCCCAGAACAAGCGTGACGAAATGTCTATCGGCGCTTCTTACAACTTTGGCGTTGCCAAGGTTGCAGGTCTGGCACAGCAAGTGAAGTACAAGTGGGATGGCGCTGGCAGCGACAAGTACAACACATACCTGCTGGGCGTGTCCGCTCCTGTGGGTGGCGTGGGTGAAGTCAAGGCTCAGTACGCTATGTATGACCAAAAGGCTAACGATGCCAAGGCTCACCAGTTCTCCCTGGGCTATGTGCACAACCTGTCCAAGCGTACTGCTTTGTACGGTACCGTTGCTTACCTGAAGAACAAGGAAGGTTCTTTCATGTCCCTGAACGCTAAGGGCGTGAGCAACCAAATCGGTCTGAAGGACAGCGGTGCTGCTCGCAACCAGACTGGCGTGCAAGTTGGTATCCGCCACGCTTTCTAATCAATTGCTGGCGTAAGCCAGTAACTGCTTAAAAGCCGAAAGGCCTGTCGAAAGACAGGCCTTTTTTATTTCTGGGGTTAAACCTGAAAGGGTGTTTGCTGAGAGGTTTGCCCCCAGAGGGAAAGGCCTGTGTTGCGCTTGTGCCAATGCTCGCGCGGTTGAGGAAAGCATTTCTAGAATGATTTTTCCACCAACTGTTTGCGAATTGAATTAAGAGAGAGGCAACACAATGACATCTTCATTTGTGAAAAAAACATTGGCTTTGGCTGTGCTGGGTTCGCTGGGGACGATTGCTTATGCACAAAGCAGCGTGCAACTGTATGGCATTGTGGATGCAGCGATTCGTCACACGACTAATGAGGGTCCGAATAAAAGTGGTCTGACCAAAATGATCGGTGGCGGCATGTCGGAGAGCCGCTGGGGTATCAATATCAAGGAAGATCTGGGTGGAGGCTTGTCGGCTATTGCCAATCTGGAAAATCGTTTCTGGACGGATTCGGGCACGCCCAGCACCGCTCAACCTTACTTTGCGCAGTCCTGGGTGGGCTTGCGCAGCACCAGTTTTGGTCAGGTGACCATCGGGCGCCAATACAACGTGCTGTTTGATCTGGTGACCTCTACCTATGCATCGTTCCCATATTCGCCTTATATGGATGCCTACAAGCCTGAAATCGGCATGTCTCTGGGTGCGCGTGCAAACAATATGCTGAAGTACGTTGCCGAGTTCGGGCCGGTTCGTGCAGGGCTGCAGTATTCTTTTGACGAAGGAAATACCTTTGCCAAGAAGGGCGGCAGTATTGATATGACGCCAGGTGGTCTGGCATTGAAAACCGCAGGCGGCTATCTGCGCTATTCTGCCAATGGCATTTCTGTGGGTGGTGCTTTCCAGCGCTCCACCTTGCCGGCCGGCACCGATGTGGATGCCTGGACACTGGGCGGCTCCTATCGCACTGGGCCTCTGTATCTGATGGCTGGTTACGGCCAGAACAAGGTCAAGGATAGTCTCGGTGCTGCGGGGGCTGGTGCCATTTTTGACGCTGGCCTGCTCAATGCATATTGGACAGGCTCTTCCAATGGTGGCTTTATCGCGGGTAATGCGCCCGGAAATTTTGCCAACAAGCGTGAGATGTTCAAGGTCGGTTTTGGCTACCAGGTCACGCCGCAGCTCAATGCAGGTCTGCATTACTACCATGCCAAGCAATCGGGATCGGCGACTGGCGCCTTCAATGGCAAGGCCGACTTTATCGTTGCCGTGGCTGACTATGCCTTCTCCAAGCGCACAGACGCCTATTTCGCGGTGGATCACACCAAGACCAAAGGCGGTGCGGGCGTGATGCTTGATGCCAATGGCGCGAAAAAGCGTACCGGTATCACCATCGGTCTGCGTCATCGTTTCTAAGGCGAATCTCTGGATACAAAAGCCAGCCCGATATCGGCTGGCTTTTTTGTGCTCGGAGCAGCTCGTGAAGCTCGGTGCAAAAGAAAAAGGCCGCAAATGCGGCCTTTTTGTTGTGGGCAAACCAGGTGGAGCAAACCACCCGGTCAGCAGCAGAGCAATTACATGCCCATGCCGCCCATGCCGCCCATGCCGCCCATATCGGGCATGGCAGGAGCTGCGTCAGCCTTGGGGGCTTCGGCGATCATGCACTCAGTGGTCAGCAGCAGGGAAGCCACGGAAGCGGCGTTCTGCAGAGCAGTGCGAGTCACCTTGGTGGGATCCAGGATACCCATTTCCAGCATGTCGCCGTAGGTGTCGTTGGCAGCGTTGAAGCCGTAGTTGCCGGAACCGTTCAGCACGGCGTTCACGACCACCGAGGGCTCGCCACCGGCGTTGGCCACGATTTCGCGCAGAGGGGCTTCGATAGCCTTGAGCACCAGCTTGATGCCGGCGTCTTGTTCGGCATTGCCGGTAGCCAGGGCGCCAACGGCTTGCTTGGCGCGCAGCAGGGCCACGCCACCGCCGGCCACGATGCCTTCTTCCACAGCTGCGCGGGTAGCGTGCAGGGCGTCTTCCACGCGGGCCTTCTTTTCCTTCATTTCGACTTCGGTGGCAGCGCCAACCTTGATCACGGCAACACCGCCGGCCAGCTTGGCCACGCGCTCTTGCAGCTTTTCACGGTCGTAGTCGGAAGTGGCTTCTTCGATCTGGATGCGAATTTGCTTCACGCGGGCTTCGATTTCGTCAGCAGCGCCAGCACCGTCGATGATGGTGGTGTTTTCCTTGCCGATTTCGACGCGAGCAGCCTGGCCCAGATCTTCCAGAGTCACCTTGTCCAGCGACAGGCCCACTTCTTCAGCGATGACCTTGCCGCCAGTCAGGATGGCGATGTCTTCCAGCATGGCCTTGCGACGGTCACCGAAGCCGGGAGCCTTCACAGCCACAACCTTCAGGATGCCGCGGATGGTGTTCACCACCAGAGTCGCCAGGGCTTCGCCTTCGACGTCTTCGGCAATGATCAGCAGAGGACGGCCGGCCTTAGCCACAGCTTCCAGCGTGGGCAGCAGGTCGCGGATGTTGCTGATCTTCTTGTCGAACAGCAGCACGAAGGGGTTGTCCAGAATCGCGGCTTGCTTTTCGGGGTTGTTGATGAAGTAGGGCGACAGGTAGCCGCGGTCGAATTGCATGCCTTCGACGACATCCAGTTCGTTGGCCAGGCTCTTGCCTTCTTCAACGGTAATCACGCCTTCCTTGCCGACCTTGTCCATGGCTTGAGCGATGATTTCGCCCACGTCGGAGTCGGAGTTGGCGGAGATCGTGCCCACTTGAGCGATTTCCTTGGAAGTGGTGGTGGCCTTGGATTGCTTCTTCAGCTCTTCCACCAGGGCGGCGACAGCCTTGTCGATGCCGCGCTTCAGGTCCATGGGGTTCAGGCCGGCGGCCACGTACTTGGAGCCTTCGCGCACGATGGCTTGGGCCAGCACGGTAGCGGTGGTCGTGCCGTCACCAGCGATGTCGTTGGTCTTGGAGGCCACTTCCTTCACGAGCTGGGCGCCCATGTTCTGCAGCTTGTCCTTGAGTTCGATTTCCTTGGCCACGGACACGCCGTCCTTGGTCACGGTGGGGGCGCCGAAGGAGCGCTCCAGAACCACGTTGCGACCCTTGGGGCCCAGGGTAACCTTGACTGCGTTAGCCAGGATGTTCACGCCTTCAACCATGCGTGCACGTGCTTCACCGCCGAAAACTACGTCTTTTGCTGCCATTTTTGGCTCCTAAAGAATGAGGTTCAATTGGGCTGCCAGCGCTTGTCAATCAGTCGCCGACAGCCATGAAGAGGAGAATGTGTTCGGGAAGGATTACTTCTCGACGACTGCGAACAGGTCGTCTTCCTTCATGACCAGCAGCTCGTCGCCGTGGATCTTCACGGTTTGGCCAGAGTACTTGCCGAACAGAACGCGGTCGCCGACCTTCACGTTCAGAGCGATCAGCTCGCCCTTGTCATTGCGCTTGCCGGGACCCACAGCCAGCACTTCGCCCTGGTCAGGCTTCTCGGTGGCAGCATCAGGGAGCACGATGCCCGAGGCTGTCTTGGTTTCGTTTTCGAGGCGCTTGACGATCACGCGATCGTGCAGGGGACGCAGGTTCATACCAACTCCTAAATACATCAACAAAGTTGAAACAAGACTTGCCAGCCATCCTGGCCGACATTCGGAATATCTAGGGTCAAGCTGTTAGCACTCAACCCCATTGAGTGCTAATAATAAGGCAATTTCTCGCGCTTTCAAGACCTCTCCCCCGTCGGTCGCAGGACAAATCTGCGAGGAAACAGGGTTTATTCTTAGTCATGTGTAACGTGTTTTTACAAATAGGCCTGGCTTTTGCTCTGGCAGAACATGCCTCTAGAAACCATGACTGCCCCGGCGCAGCGCGCCCAAGACCTGTTGCAGACAGATGTCTTCATTCCCCATATGTGCCAGGTCGGGCGCTGCGAGAGTTCGCTCAGGGAGCTGAATCTGATGTGGCGGCTCATAGAGTCCTCCGCCAAGATGAATTGCCCACAGGAAGCGCAGGCCTTGCTGCCCATGATGGCCGCCACGCGCGGCGGCTTCGAGCGGCTGGAGCAGGACCTGGTGCAGTCCATGGTGATGCAGGCTGTGACGGGGGTGACGGCGGGGCTGGCCAGTCAGGCACAGCATCTGATCGATACCCTGGTGCGTAATCTCTACGAGCGCACGGCCGACGTGGGATTTCTGGCGACCGACGCCATGCTGTGCCAGTTCATGGCCGCAGCGGATGGCGATGAGGCGGCCATCACCCAGCGTCTGCGTGCCTACCGCAGTAAGTACACGGTCTACGCGGACATTCTGCTGCTGGATGCCGAAGGCCAGGTGCGAGCGAGTGCGCGCGAGAGGAGTCAGGCCACAGATCAGCCATGTCGGGATGCATTGATTGCCCGCGCTCTGCAAAGCCAGGGCTTTGTGCAGAGTTTCGGCGCCACCGACCTGCTGCCGGGGCACGGCAGCGCGCTGATCTATGCGCATCGCATGCTGCACGCCGACAACCGCCAGCCTATTGGCGTGCTGTGCCTGTGTTTTGACTTTGATGGCGAGATGCAAGGCATCTGGAGCGGCCGAGACCGGACAGACAGTAGCGGTGCGCCCGAAGCTCAGACCAGCATCGCCCTGTTGCTCGATGATCAGGGACTGGTGCTGACCAGCAGCGATCCGCACTGGATTGGTGTGGGGGCGAAGCTGCAGGCTCACCGTGATGGTGCGGATCCGCTGTATGTACATGGCGGACGCACCTATCTGGTGCAATCGGCGGCCTCGGCAGGCTATCAAGGCTATATGGGCCCCCAGGGCTGGCGGGCGCAGATCATGACGCCGCTGGAGCTGGCCTTCGGTCTTCAATCGCAAGCGGGTCTGGATGGGCTGGATGCCGCGGTGGCCCAGGGCCTGCTGGCACATGCACATCGCTTCTGCCCACCCCTGCACGCCATACGCAGCGCAGCGGACACCATACGTCGTGTGGTCTGGAACGGCCGCGTCATGACGGCAGGCAAGCAGATGGACAACACGCGACTGCAGGCCGTGCTGGAGCAGATTGGCGAGACGGGGGCGCGGACCAACGAGGTCTTCTCACAGTCCATCGATGCGCTCTACGGCACGGTGCTCAACACCGCACTGAGAGACAACAGCCTGTTGACCAGTCTGCTGGTGGATCTGCTCGATCGCAATCTCTATGAGCGTGCCAACGACTGCCGCTGGTGGGCCTTGACGCCGCAGCTGTCCGAATTGCTCGAGGACCAGGCCCTGGGCGAGACGGCTCCAGATCAGGTGAGCGAGGCCTGTGCGCTGCTCACCGCCATTCACGACCTGTATACGGTCTACCAGCAAATCATGGTCTATGACGTTTGCGGCAGGGTCGTGGCCGTCAGTCAGCGAGGCCGCCCCGATGCCGAGGTCCGTGGGCTGCTGGGCACCTATATAGAGACGGACAGCCTGCACCAGGTTCTGGCGCTGGGCGGGACCCAGGCCTATCACGTCTCGCCATGGCGCCCTTGTGTTCAGCACGAGGAGGACGGCCCGACCTATGTCTATTACGCGGCCATACGCAATGCCGATGGCGTGGTGCTGGGCGGGATTGGCCTGGTGTTCCATGCACAGCGTGAATTCAAGGCCATGCTGGAAGGCGTGACCGGCGTGCAGGCAGGAGGCGCAACCAGCAGACAGGTGGCTTACCTGAACCGCTCGGGCCTGGTCATGTCCTCCTCGGATGTGCAGCTGCAGCCGGGAATGCAGCTGGATCTGCCGCCACAGATGCTGGCCCTGGCACCTGGACAGAGCATGGCCCGTGCCATGGTGTATCAGGGCCGGTATTGTGTGGTGGCGATCACGGCGGGCAGCGGTTACCGGGAGTTCAAGCGCAGCGATGGCTATCGCGAAGAGGTACTGGCCTTGTCCGTGCAGGCGTTTGGTGCCGTGCAGGACGATGCGCTGGCGGCCGTCTCTCGCCGCAACACCAGGGTGCAAAGCCTGGCGGCGGCCAGCCAGGGCAGTGCAGCCGGCATGGAGATGGCGACCTTTTTTGTGGGGCGCAGCGTGCTCGCCGTGGATGCTGCCTGCGTGCTCGAGGCCCAGAGTGCCTCGGCCATCGCTCCTGTTTCTGCCGGTCGCTTGCCGCATTGCGTAGGCACGCTGGCGCAGCGCAGCCAGGGAGTCGTGGCCGGCTATGTATGGGTCTTCGATCTGGGAGCCCTGCTCTTTGGCAAACCTGTCATCAGGACGGCGCAAAGCCAGGTGATCGTGCTGGAGCTCCAGGGGCTCAAGCTGGGCGTGCTGGTCAGTGATCTCGAAGGCGTGGTGCGCTTCGAGAGCGGGCAGTTGCGACTGGCTCCTGCAATGGCGGGTGCGGCAGATCAGCTTGTGGACCGCTTGATCCGTGCCAATGACGGAGATCTGCTCATCCAATGCCTGAACGTGACGGCCCTGGTGCGCATGCTCAAGGCACCGCTGCCGGCGGAGCAGGCTGCTGGGGGCTGAACGGGCAGGGGCGCTTACTGAACCGGGAACGGGTTTTTTTCGTCGCGAGGGGCGCTGAAGTCCACGGTAGGCGTGGTCTTGATCTCGTACTGGCCGCGATCCTTGCCTTCGATCCACTTCGGGGGCTTGCCGCGGCCGGTCCAGGTCGCACCACTTTCGGGGTCGTAGTACCTGGCTTCGACCTTTTTCTTTTCTTCAGGCTTCCAGGGGAAAACCTGCTGAGAGGTAAAGCCGAAGGTGGCGATCAGTTGCTTGACGGTGGCCAGGGCTTCCTTGGCTTCGGTGCTGCGCGCTTCTTCGATGCGCTTGTCCAGCACATTTTTCTGAGCGATGAGTTCTTGATAGCTTGGCATTCTGGATTCCAGAGATAGTGTGAAAGGTCAGCACTGATTGCCGCCTTTGTTATTGTTTTGCAAAACCATTCATTTTGGCGCAAGCGCGAACGCGCCGCATTGTTGATGTTGCGTACACTCAATCTGCAAAGGGGCGCACATCACTTCGAAGGGCTGCACACATCACTCTGGATGATCCGGTCTGGGGCTCAAGCCTGTTTGTCACCCGTGGCCATGGCCTGCAGGGCCGAGCCCGTCATGCGATAGCGGATCCACTCGGTCTGTGGCAGAGCGCCCAGGCTGTCATAGAACTTGATGGAGGGCGTGTTCCAGTCCAGGCAACTCCATTCAAAGCGGCCGCAGTCCTTCTCCATGGCGATCTGGGCCAGATGCTGGAGCAGGGCCTTGCCGGCGCCGTGGCCGCGGGCGTCGGGAGTGATGTACAGATCTTCCAGATACAGGCCATGCTGGCCCTGCCAGGTGGAATAGTTGAAGAAATACACGGCAAAGCCCACGGCCTTGCCCTCGATCTCGCAGATCAGTCCAAAGACAGAAGGGTTGGCGCAGAACAGCGTGCGACGCACATGGTCGGGCGTGG
Source organism: Comamonas sp. A23 (assembly GCF_004522605.1). Lineage (NCBI taxonomy): Bacteria > Pseudomonadati > Pseudomonadota > Betaproteobacteria > Burkholderiales > Comamonadaceae > Comamonas > Comamonas sp. A23. The sequence goes on along the minus strand of NZ_RSDT01000002.1, from coordinate 632,391 downwards.
CCTTGACCTCATGCTCGGCCTTTTCATAGATGGCGAGTTCACGTACGAAGTGCAGGATTAGGTCGATGTCTTGCTCGGTGGCGGGGCGGATATGGAGCTGGCTCATGGAATAACGGGGAAAAGTAGCTCAAGCGCTTGATGGTCAATCGCTCTCAGCTATGGTTTTGTTCTATCAGGCGACCTGGAGCTCGGGCTCGCTCTGAGCCAGAGTCACGGGCAAGAACTGGCACAGGATCTGGAAATGGTCCTCGAAGAACTCGGCTTCCATGCGGGGCAGATCGGCAATCGGCACCCAGCGGGCCAGGGCGGCGTCGTCCGCGCCCTGTACCGGAGGCAGGCTGGGCTGCACGCCCAGGTCCAGATAGTGCACATGGGTGATGGTACGCCCGCGCAGGCTGCGGTCCGGGTGATCGAAGACCTGCACGGCCTGCAGGGCCGCCAGCAGATCGGCCTCGCTGATGGAGGAGCAAGTCTCTTCACGCAGCTCGCGCATGCAGGATTGCCAGAGGCTGTCACGCTGCTCGAGAAACCCACCGGGCAGCGCCCAAAGGCCCTGGCCCGGCGCATGGCCGCGCTGGATCAGCAGCACCTGGTCCTGGCCCTTGGCACGGCAGCGCAGCAGCGCATCCACGGTGACGAACACCGGTGCATAAGGCGCCTTGGCCCAGGCCCGCTTGTAGTCCTGCAGCATATGCCATTCTTTTTGCAGGCGCAGATACAGCGGTGTCTGGGCCCAGCGGCGCAGAAAGTCCAGCGTGCTCTCGGGCATCTGGGAGGAAAGCCTGGCCAGAGCAGCATCCATGGTCTCGGGCGAGGCGCCGCCTTCGCCAAAGAGGATTTCGCGCAGCGGCGTGGCGTCGAACTGGCCCAGGCGCGGCAGGCTGATCAGCTCCCAGCCCGGAAAGCGGGCCAGATAGCTGCTGCTGGAGTCCTTGAAATGCCCGACCAGGGCCACGCTCGCGCCCTCGGGTACATGGGCCTGCACGGCTTCGCGCACGGCATGCACCCACAGCGGCTCGTTGTAGTAGTCGCGCACGGGAACGCAGCGCACGCGCTCGGCATCCTCTTTCGATAGCGCATTGCGCAACATCTGCGCGCGCTCCTGCCAGCTGAACGGGTTTTTGGGATTGGGTGCCTGCCAGGCGCTGCCCAGTACCACCACGACCTGGCGAGCCCGCTCCAGTGCGGCATGCAGCAAGGCCATATGGCCGTTGTGCAGTGGCTGAAAGCGGCCGATCAGCACGGCGGTATGCAGAGGCACGGAGGTGGGCAGGATCTCGGGTGCTGCGGCGATGACACGCTTGCTGGAGGTGTTGGGACTGGCTTGAGGCATGAGAGCGAAACCCGTACAGAAATCGGCGCCCGCAAGGGCAAATATTGGTGAAAACGCGCTAAACGCTTACTGGGTAAGCGAGAGTAGCTCACATTTTTAAACGTTTAACCAGGCCCGGCACGGCCAAAGTCGGCATTCGAGACAGGCTGCCAGTCGCTCGGCGACACCCAAGGTGCTGCAAGGCTTTGCCAGCTTGTCTCAAGCAGATGCCGGGCATTGCTATTCGTAGTGTGCCGCAATCGGCATCTGCCGGCCCGTGCCAAAGGCCCGTGGGCGTACTCTGAGCATGGGCGGAGCCTGGCGGCGCTTGTATTCGCTGCGGAACACCAGCTTCTGCACGCGGGCAATGGTCTCGGGCCCGCCGGCCTGGGTGCGCAGCTTGGCCACAAAGGTTGCGGCATGCGCATATTCCTTGTTCGACAGATGCTGGCCCTCGATATGCCATTTGAGAATCTCGTCGAGCACGGCATAGGGCGGCAGGCTGTCCTCGTCCTTCTGGCCGGGAGCCAGTTCGGCCGAAGGCGGCTTGTCGATGATGGCCTGCGGGATCAGCTCGCGGCCCGCATGGCGGTTGATATGGCGTGACAGCTCGAAGACCTCGGTCTTGTACAGATCGCCGAGCAGGCCCAGGCCGCCGTTGGTGTCGCCATACAGGGTGCAGTAGCCCACCGAGACTTCGGATTTGTTGCCTGTGGTCAGCAGCAGATGGCCAAAGGCATTGGAGAACTCCATCAGCGTGGTGCCACGTGCGCGGGCCTGCAGATTCTCCAGCGCCAGACCCTTGAGCGGTTCGCCAAAGCTGGCCTCGAACTGGCGTGCATAGGTGGTGACCAGCTCCTTGATCGGATGCTCGTAGAGTCTGATGCCCAGATTGCGGCACAGCAGCACGGAGTCGTCGACCGAGCCGGCCGAGGAATAGCTGGACGGCATGGTGATGCCGACCACGTTGTCTGCTCCCAGGGCATCGACGGCCAGGGCCAGCGTCAATGCCGAATCGATGCCGCCCGAGCTGCCGACCACCACCTGCTGGAAACCGCAGCGGCGCGCATAGTCGCGCAGGCCCAGCACGATCTGCTGGCGGTAGAACTCCATGGTGGCCAGGCCTTGCGCCGGCACGGTAGGCAAGGCCGTACCGTCGCAGGCCTGAAACCGGCCCTGCGCATTCAGCTCCAGTGTGCAGACATCTTCTTCGAAGCGTCTGGCTTCAAACACCAGGCCCGCCTCGGGCTCCACGGCAAACGAGGCGCCGTCGAACACGATCTGATCCTGGCCGCCGATCTGGTTGATATAGAGGATGGCCAGCTTGTGGCGTGCCGCGGCCTGGGTGAAGACCTCGTGGCGCTGCTCGCGCTTGCCTAGGTGGCTGGGGCTGGCGTTGATGCTGATGACCAGATCGGGGGCCGCATCGCCCATGCGTACAAAGGGGTTGGTGGCGTAGTCGGCGCCCTGGTCGTTCCAGCCGTCCTCGCAGACCAGAAAGCCCACCTGGCAGTTGCCCACGCGCAGCACCTTGGCCGTGTCGGCCCCGGGCTCGAAGTGGCGGCGCTCGTCAAAGATGTTGTAGGTGGGCAGCAGTTGCTTGTCGTACTGCAGGCGGATCTGTCCGTTCTTGAGCACCAGCAGGCTGTTGTGCAGCGGTTTGCCGGGGCCATTGTGGCGTGTGGGTGCGCCCACGACCCAGTGCAGATCGGGAAACTGGCGTGTGGCCTGCAGCAGCTCCTGCAGACCTGCATCGAGTCTTTGCAGAAAGCTGGGCTCGTCCAGCAGGTCGCCGGGGTAGTAGCCGCACAGCGACAGCTCGGAAAACACCACCAGATCGGCCTGTTCGGCCGCCGCCCTGGTCGCGGCTTCTCTCATGCGGCGGATGTTGCCGCTGATGTCGCCCACCATGTAGTTGAGCTGGGCGATGGTGACTTTCAGCATGGTTGCCTCCGAAGATTCAGGCTGCCTTGGCAGGCTCAGGGATGTTGAAGACCTGGCGCAGGTAGGCCAGATAGGTCTCGTCGTTGCACAGCGTCTTGCCGGGCGAGTCCGAAATCTTGGCCACGGGCTGGCCGTTGGCATGGGTCAGCTTCATCACGATATTGATCGTGGTCAGTCCCATGTCGTTGGTCAATCGCGTGCCTATGCCGAAGCCGCACTGGATGCGATCGGCAAAGCGGTGGTAGAGCGCCAGTGCCGTGTCCAGATCGAGTCCGTCCGAGAACACCAGGCGCTTGCTCTGCGGCGCAATGCGCAGCTTTTCATAGTGGGCAATGGCCTTCTCGCCCCACTCGAAGGGATCGCCGGAGTCATGGCGCAGGCCGTCGAAGAGCTTGGCAAAGTACATGTCGAAGTCGGCCAGAAAGGCGTCCATGCCCACGGTATCGGTCAGGGCGATACCGAGGTCGCCGCGGTATTCCTGCACCCAGTCCTCAAGGGCGGCGACCTGGAAGTCGCGCAGACGCACGCCCAGGGCCTGATAGGTCTGCAGATACTCATGGGCCATGGTGCCAATGGGCACCAGGTTCAGATCACGAGCCAGCAGCACGTTGGACGTGCCCTTGAACCACTGCGCGGTCTCCTGGGCAAAAGCCTGCACCACCTCGCGTTGCCAGGCTCCCGAGAAGCGGCGGCGCACGCCGAAGTCAAACAGCTCGAAGGGGTTGTGCAGCCTGGCCTCGACAGCCAGATGCTTGAGCTGGGCCAGCTTGACCTGCAGGCGCTTGCGGCCTTCGACCAGGGCAGCCCCGGCATCGAAGCGGCGGAAGTACAGCTCGTTGACGATGGCCAGCACATAGATCTCGAAGCCCATCACATGGACTTGCGGGCCCTTGGCCACGATATGGAGCCGGTCGCCTTCGGCCCAGGCGCGGATGAAGGCGCGCTGGAACTGGAAGATGCGCAGAAAGTCGATGAAGTCGCTCTTCATGAAACGCAGGCCGGCCAGGTAGTCCAGCTCGCCCTGGTCAAAGCGCAGGCTGCACAGGGCGTCCAGCTCGCGTTCCACCTCGGGCAGCAGCTCGGCCAGCGGGAAGGCCGTGGGCGTGCGGCAGACAAATTCGTACTCGGCCTCGGTCTGGGGGTGGCGGTGCAGCATGGCCTGCCACATCGTGAATTTGTAGAGGTCGGTGTCCAGCAGGCTGGTGATGATGGGCTTCATGCCGTTCTTCTTTTCAAAAATATGAGCTGCTAGCGCTTTATCCATGGGAGCTAGAGGCCGATTTGTCTCATAAGCCAAAGCTGGCACTGGTTTCGCAGCGTACACCGGTTGCGCGCATGCGCTGCAGGAAGTCCTGGTGCGCGGCCTCGAATCCGGCGACCGGGCTCATGCAGTCCGTCAGCAGCACGATGCGCGAGTAGTCGTTGCTGCCCCAGTGCTCCACGATGTGCTCGGTGGTGGCGCGCACGCAGTGGCTGCTGGCCTCGCCAGCGATCACCAGGGTGCTGCTCTGGCGCAACTGGGTCAGCAAGGCGGTGTTCAAGCCGGTCTCATCATCCTGCGGGTCGGGAACCTCGGCACGAATGGCGCTGTAGTGCTCGGTCCAGGGGTTCATGCCCTTGAAGACATTGCGGGTGGCACGGTGCTGCAGCTCCTGCCACTGGCGGCAGGCCGCGAGCACGCTGGGATGCACGCCATGGCCCCAGCTGCCGATCTCGCAGTGCAGCGGCCAGACCATCAGGGTGTAGCTGCCTTGGGCCTCCAGCTGATCCAGGTATTGCAGCGTGCGTTCGCGCTCGGCAGCGTTGCGCGGTGCATAGTCGCCGGCACGGACCTGCGCTGCCGTGATCGGGGTGAATGGCAGGGCGGCACGGCCATCGCGCTGCTGCCAGAAGGCGGGATGGGCAATGTCATAAGCCTGGTGCGAGTCCAGAGTGATGGTGATCTGGCCCAGCTTGTCTGCCTGGGCTGCCATCCAGCTGCTCAGGCGCTGCATATCGGCATGAGCGCCCGCCACCGCAAGGCTGGGTGCTATCAGCTGATGAGTGTCTGGTGAGTGGGGGCACCAGTCGGCAGGCAGGTCGCAGAAGTCGTTTTGCGGGTCAATGATGAGCAGCTGGGCTTGTGGATGACTCATGGTGTTCAGCTTTCATGCGAGATGCAATGTCTGCAGTTTAAAACACTTAAAATATTTTTGCAACTAAGTATTTTTAGATTGCTGTGAAATAATCAGGCAAGAAAAACTAAGTTGGTAAAAAAATGAATCAAAGCAATGAGCGCAGGGAAGCGGTGCAGGTCAGTGTGGATGTGGTGCTGCTGACCCTGGTGGAGCAGCAGCTGCATGCCGTGCTGCTGCGTCGTCAGGCTGCGCCTTTTGCCGGGGTGTGGGCCTTGCCCGGCGGCTTTATTCATACCGATGAGGATGCGGATGCCAAAGCCAGTGCGGCGCGCGTACTCAGAACCAAGGTGGGCATAGAGGGTGCTTATCTTGAGCAGCTGGCTACTTTCAGTGGCCCGGCGCGCGATCCGCGCGGCTGGTCGGTGGCAATCGCCTATTGCGCGCTGCTGCCTGTGCAGAACCTGCCGCCCGATCGCGCCGACCTCAGCGTGGTGCCGCTCTCGGCTCTGCCGCAGCTGCCGTTCGATCACCGTGCCATCCTGGACGCTGCCTTGGAGCGCGTTCGCAGCAAAAGCCTGTATTCCTCCTTGCCCGTTCACCTGTGCGGCGAAACCTTCACGCTGCCACAGCTGCAGCAGGTCTATGAAAACATTCTGGGTGAGCCGCTGAACAAGGTCAGCTTCAGGCGCAAGATGGATGAGATGGACTGGCTGGAGGCAGTGCCTGGGGCTATGCAAGGTGGCGGGGCGCACCGGCCCGCCCAGCTTTACCGCGCCAAGCCCGGCTTCAGCCAGACGCTGGCGCTGACTGCCCGGGGGCTTTGAGGCCAGCCTGCATGAAAAATGCCTGCACAAGGCAGGCATTTGGGCGCGTGTGCAGCGGAGGGCTGCTAGCTGACAGCCCCTATGCCCAGCAGCGCCAGAACCACAAAGATCACGGCAACGGCAATGAAAATAAAGAACAGGATCTTGGCTATGCCGGCTGCGCCTGCGGCTACGCCGGTGAAGCCGAAAACACCGGCCACCAGGGAGATGATGGCAAAAATAATGGCCCACTTGAGCATCGGAACTCCTTTGTCTGAAGCGATGCCTTGAGACTAAGTCGCCAGGCGCGGACCCATGGTGCTCATTTGGGGAAAATCCTTGTCGGCTTGATCCGACAACAAAAAAGCCACCGCGATGGTTCGCGATGGCTTATTGACGAGGCTTGAGGGCTCATGCCCTCATATCCTCAGGCCCGTTTTTGCGGGTGTCCGAATCACTTCAGACCGGCAGCGGCGCGCAGCAAAGCCGCCTTGTCGGTGCGTTCCCAGGTGAACTCGGGCTCTTCGCGGCCGAAGTGACCGTAAGCTGCAGTCTTGCTGTAGATGGGGCGCAGCAGATCCAGCATCTGGATGATGCCCTTGGGACGCAGGTCGAAATGCGCCGCCACCAGCTTGGCGATTTCCGCATCGGGAATCACGCCCGTGCCTTCGGTGTACACGGTGATGTTCATGGGGCGGGCCACGCCGATGGCGTAAGCGACCTGCACCTGGCACTGGCGCGCCAGACCGGCGGCCACCACGTTCTTGGCCACATAGCGGGCGGCGTAGGCGGCCGAGCGGTCCACCTTGGTTGGATCCTTGCCGGAGAAGGCGCCGCCGCCATGAGGGCAGGCACCGCCGTAGGTGTCCACGATGATCTTGCGGCCGGTCAGGCCGCAGTCACCCTGAGGGCCGCCCACGACGAAGCGGCCGGTGGGGTTGATCAGGTATTTGGTGTCCAGCAGCCACTCGGAGGGCAGCACGGGCTTGATGATCTCTTCGATGATGGCTTCGGTGAACGAAGCCTTCATCTTGGTCGCCGTTTCCGACTGATCGGGGCTGTGCTGGGTGGACAGCACCACGGTGTCGATGCTGTGGGGCTTGCCGTCCACATAGCGCAGGGTCACCTGGCTCTTGGCGTCAGGGCGCAGGAAAGGCAGACGTCCATCCTTGCGCAGCTGAGCCTGACGTTCCATCAAACGGTGTGCGTAATAGATGGGAGCGGGCATCAGCTCGGGCGTTTCGTCGCAGGCGTAGCCGAACATCAGGCCCTGGTCGCCAGCGCCGGTGTTCAGCTCGTCATCGCTGGCCTTGTCCACGCCCTGGGCGATGTCCTGGCTTTGCTTGTCGTAGGCGACGAGTACCGAGCAACCCTTGTAGTCGATGCCGTATTCGGTGTTGTCGTAGCCGATGCGCTTGATGGTGTCGCGTGCGACCTGGATGTAGTCCACATTAGCACCGGTGGTGATTTCACCGGCCAATACCACCAGACCGGTGTTGGTCAGTGTCTCGGCAGCCACGCGGCTGTGCGGGTCTTGGGTGAAAATAGCGTCCAGAATCGCGTCAGAGATCTGGTCGGCGACCTTGTCGGGGTGGCCTTCAGAAACCGATTCCGAGGTAAACAGAAAATCGCTGTTCGCCATTGATATAACTCCTTGTAGCTTGGGCAATTGCGTTGCCCGAGCTTCGAAGTCTGGCGAACGCTTTAGCAGTTTTGTTTTTACGTCGCCCTGCAAGTTGCTCTTTAACTCAGCGACCCCGCTATTCTAATGCCTTCCCTGTTTCGACTGTTTGCTGCACTGCCTTTATGGCTATTGCATGGCCTTGGTGCTGCCATGGGGTGGGTGACCTGGGTGCTATCTCCCACCTATCGGCGCCGATTTGCAGCCAATGCGGCGCAGGCTGGCTATGCATTTGCGCAGGTCAGGGCTGCGGTGGGACATGCGGGTCGCATGGTGTTCGAGATGCCGCGCATCTGGCTGGGCCAGTTGCCGGATTGCGATATCGTCAATGGAGCCGTGGCCGAGCAGGCCTATGCGCGTGGCAAGGGCATTGTGTTTCTCACGCCGCATCTGGGTTGCTTCGAGATGTCCGTGCAGGCCGCGGCGCGGCGCTGGTCGGACCGGCATGGCGCAATCACCGTGCTCTACCGCCCCGCACGTCAGGGCTGGCTGGCCGAAATTCTGGAAACCGCGCGCAATCGTCCTGGCGTTCAGGCCGTTCCCACCACTCTCGCGGGTGTGCGTCAGATGATCAAGGCGCTGCGCCAGGGTGCGGCCGTGGGGCTGCTGCCCGATCAGGTGCCGCCCAACGGTCTGGGCATCTGGTCGCCTTTTTTCGGCCGTGATGCGTATACGATGACATTGGCGGCACGCCTGGTGCTGCAAACCGGGGCCACGGTCATCGTGGCGCGGTGCGAGCGCAAGTCCTGGGGGCGGGGCTACACGCTGTATCTAGAGGAATTGCCTGTGCCCGAATCTCAATCGCTGGAAGCCACCGTGGCGCTGATCAATCACGCCATGGAAACCACCATCCGCCAGTCTCCGCAGCAATACCTGTGGGGCTATGGCCGCTACAAGCAGCCGCGTGAAGACAAGCAACTCTCGGGGGAGAAGGCATGAGCGCCAGCAAGATCGCTATCGGCTGCATGCATGTGCTGGCCAAGCTGCCGCTGCCCGTGCTGCGTGGCCTGGGCAAGTGTGTGGGGCGTGTGCTGTTTGTAGTGGCGGGCCAGCGCCGATGCATCGCGCTGCGCAATTTCGAGCTGTGCTTTCCCGATGTGCCTGAGGCGCAGCGCAAAGCCTGGGCGAAAGAGTCTTTTGAGGTCTTTTGCCAGACTTTTCTCGATAGAAGCTGGCTGTGGTTCGGCTCCGAGGAGCTGGTGCGCAGCCGTGTCAAGCTGGACGGAGCCACGCATGAGCTGGAAGGTGATACACCCACCATCGTCTTCGCGCCGCATTTCTACAGCATGGATGCCGGTGGCCTGGCCCTGCCGCTCAATACCGAGCGCGAGTTCACCTCCATCTTTGCCACCAATCCCGACCCGGACCTGGATGCCTGGTTCATGAATGGCCGTCAGCGCTTCGGCAATGTGAAGATGCTCAATCGTGCCGATGGCGTCAAGCCCATCATCCAGTGCCTGCGCAAGGGCGGGCTGCTGTATCTGCTGCCCGATATGGACTATGGCAAGAACGATTCGGTGTTCGTGCCCTTTTTTGCGGTGGAAAACACGGCCACGATTCCCTCGCTTTCGCGCTTTGCGCGTCTGGGCAAGGCCAAGGTGGTGGCGCTCTACAACCGCATGACGCCTGAAGGCTATGTGGCCGAGCTGACGCCGGCCTGGGAGAACTTCCCGACCGACGACCATGTGGCCGACACCGCCCGCATGAACCGCGAGCTGCAGGCCGCCATCATGACCATGGTTCCGCAGTATTACTGGGTGCACAAGCGCTTCAAGACGCGCCCCGATGGCGAGCCATCGCTGTACTCCGGGAAATAGGCGCCAAATCGTTTCCATGCCTGATGGCATGGGTGCCAGAGGCTTCCTTTTCAGGAGCGAGCTGGCGCTGAAAGAAACTCCGCCAGAGCGCGCTGCACGGCCTCCGGCCTCTCGTGGACCACCCAGTGACTGCAGCCTTGCAGATGCTCTATCGCAAGCTGCGGCACCCATTGCTCCAGCCCATGCAACAAGGCGGGCTGCAGTGCCAGGTCGCTATCGCCCCAGAGAATGCGCACCGGCACAGGGATGTGCAGCATTTCATCGGGCAGGCTGAGCTCGCGAATGTCCTGCAGCTCATCGGCGCTGCCGCCGGGTCGGGGCGGCACCAGCGGGCTGGCCGCGTAGAACATGCAGGCGCCGTGCACGCCCAGATCCCAATGCTCGCGGTATTGCTGCTGACGCTCGGGCGTCAGCCATGCGGGCATGCTGCCGTCGGGGTTCTGAAAGAATCCGAGCATGCGCTGCCAGCCGTTTTCGGCCAGCAGCTCGGGGGCATCAGGCCGGCGCAGAAAATGCATGTACTGGCTGGCGGACTGCTGCACGGGATTGGACTGCAGCTCCCGCAAGAAGCTGCCGGGATGCGGGGAGTTGAGTATGAGCAGCCGCTCAAGCTGCTGGGGATAGCGGTTGGCCAGGCCCCAGGCCACGGCACCGCCCCAATCATGGGCAATCACGCAGGCAGCGCGCTTGGCAGGGCTTTCCAGCGCAACCAAGGCGGCAAGATCCTCCACCAGGTATTTGGCACGGTAGTCGCTGATGGACGTGGGCTGGCTGGAGCGGCCATAGCCGCGCAGATTGGGCGCCACGCAGCGGTAGCGGCTGCCGAATTGCTCAAGCAGCCCATCCCAGATGAAAGCGCCTTCGGGGAAACCGTGCAGAAACAGCAACAGGGGCTGACCCGGCTCGCCGCTGGTGCGGCATTCCAGTTCAACCCCTGTGGACAGGGTATGCGTGCAAGTCATGACCATGAAGCTCTCCTTTTTGTAGCTTCTGGCGCTTGCAAGATAAGCGCCTATGGCTGATTTTGCGCAGGTGTCTCGTCTGCGGGCGTCGCTTGGGTGACGGGAGCCGCCTGGGGCATTCCCGCCTGGGGCGTCCCCGCCTGGGGCAACCCCTCGGGGTGGCACCAGTGCCACAGCAGCTGGGCTACGTCATCCACGCCCTGCTTTTTGAGGGCGGAGAACAGGCGCACCTCGCCACCGCCCGCATTGAGCTTGGTGATGGACAGGATCTTGGCCTGCTCGGCGCGGGTCAGCTTGTCGGCCTTGGTCAGCACGATGAGGAACTTCAGACCTTGCTCCACGCGCGGACGGATGGCATCCAGCAGGGCTTCGTCGAGTTCGGTCAGGCCCAGGCGCGGATCGCACAGCAGCACCACGGCGGAGAGGCTTTCTCGGCTCATCAGATAGTTGAGCATGACGCGCTGCCAGCGCTCCTTGTCGGTGCGCGAGACGGCAGCGTAGCCGTAGCCGGGCAGGTCGGCCAGCACGGCATCGGTCACGCCCTGCTTGCCCAGCGCAAACAGGTTGATGTGCTGGGTGCGGCCAGGCTTCTTGGAAGCGAAAGCCAGCTGCTTTTGCTGGGTCAGCGTATTAATGGCGGTGGACTTGCCGGCGTTGGAGCGGCCGACGAAGGCAATCTCGGGAACGTCGACCTTGGGCAGTTGGTTGAGCTGGGCCGCAGTCGTGAAAAAGCGCGCGGTGTGCATCCAGCCCATCGCAAGCTTGCTGTCGATCAAAGAAAGTGTTTTTCCGGCAGTGGTATCCGGGGAAGCATGGGTCATGACGGTAACTATTTCAGGGAGGCCCATTGTAGAATTTGACGGATTCGCGCTCTCAACAATAGACCCAGCCCCTTGATATGAAGTTGCTTGCCTCTTTGCTGACTGCTGCCATTTTCGCAGCACCTGCCTTCCCCGCATTTTCGGCGGGAGAAACACCTGTGAAGGCGGATGCTGCCAAAGGGCAAGCCAGTTATGGGGCGGTTTGCGCCGCCTGTCACGCCGCAGACGGCAATTCCACCATTCCCCTGCAGCCCAAGCTGGCAGGCCAGCACCCCGAGTATCTGGTCAAGCAGCTGCGCGAGTTCAAGGATGGCAAGCGCAACGACCCGGTGATGAAGGGCTTCGCCGCCACGCTCAGCGATGGCGACATGCAGAACATTGCGGCCTGGCTGCATACCCAGGCACCCAAGAACGGCTTCTCCAAGGACAAGGACTCCATCGCCCTGGGTGAACGCATTTATCGCGGCGGCATTCAGGATCGCCAGATTGCCGCCTGCGCGAGCTGCCACAGCCCCAACGGCTCCGGCATTCCGGCCCAGTACCCGCGTCTGTCGGGTCAGCATGCGGAATACACCGTGAAGTCGTTGACGGACTTCCGCGACGGCAAGCGCAGCAATAGCATTCCCATGGCCCAGGTTGCTGCCAAGCTTAATGATCGCGAAATCAAGGCCGTGGCAGACTATATAGCTGGCTTGCGTTAAAAATCCTTTTCACCAGATGCGCGGGTGACTCCGGGAACTTTCAGGCATCTGGCACCCCCCAAGTCAGGCGGGCCCATCGGCTAGTTCAGCAGATGGCCCGCCTTTTTGCGTTCGGCTCTATCTCATCCTCATGTCAGACCTTCCACTTCGCGATCGTGACTCCTCTCGCTCACAGGCAGTGCGCGCGACTCTGGAGTTGCTGGCCTCCATGCGCTTTGCGATTTCACTGCTCACGGTGATCTGCATCGCATCGGTCATCGGCACGGTGCTCAAGCAACATGAACCGCTGGTCAACTATGTCAACCAGTTCGGTCCCTTCTGGGCGCAGCTGTTTCTGGCGCTGAAGCTCAATGCGGTCTACAGCGCCTGGTGGTTTCTGCTGATTCTGGCCTTCCTGGTCATCAGCACCTCGCTGTGCGTGAGCCGCCATGCTCCCAAATATCTGGCCGACATCCGCAACTACAAGGAGAATCTCCGCGAGCAAAGCCTCAAGGCTTTCCATCATCGCGCCGAGGCGGATGTGGCTGGCAGCACCGAAGAGGCGGCCAAGCGCATCGGCCAGCAACTGGTGTCTGGCGGCTGGAAGGTCAAGATGCAGCAGCGCGACACGGCGGCCGGGCCCGGTACCGGCTGGATGCTGGCAGCCAAGGCCGGTGCGGCCAACAAGCTGGGCTATATCGCCGCGCATTGCGCGATCGTGCTGATCTGCATTGGCGGGCTGTTTGACGGCGATCTCATCGTGCGGGCCCAGATGCTGCTGGGCGGCAAAACGCCTTATACCGGCGGCGGCATGATCTCGGACGTGGCGCCCGAGCATCGTCTGTCGATCAAGAATCCGACCTTTCGCGGTAACCTCATGGTGTCCGAAGGCACGCAGTCCGGTACTGCGATCCTGAATCAATCGGATGGCATCTTGCTGCAAGATCTGCCATTTTCGGTGGAACTCAAGAAATTCATCGTGGAGTACTACTCCACCGGCATGCCCAAGCTGTTTGCCAGCGATATAGTGATTCATGACCGCGCCACCGGCGAGAAGCTGGAAAAGCGCGTGGAAGTGAACCATCCGGCCAGCTACAAGGGCATAGAGATCTACCAGAGCAGCTTCGATGACGGCGGCTCCAGCGTCAAGCTGCATGCCGTGCCCATGGACGGCGTCTCCCAGCCCTTCGACGTGGAGGGCGTGATCGGCAACTCCACCGAGTTCGTGCGCAAGCTGGCCGATGGCCAGCAGGACAAGGTGACTCTGGAGTACACGGCGCTGCGCACCATCAATGTGGAGAACTTCGGCGGCCAGGACAAGGGCGGCACCGATGTGCGCAAGGTCGACCTGAAGCAGGCCATCGACGAGCGTCTGGGCGCTGCCCACAAGACCACGGACAAAAAGGATTTGCGCAATATCGGCCCCAGCGTGGGCTACAAGCTGCGCGATGCCTCGGGTCAGGCGCGCGAGTTCCAGAACTATATGCTGCCCGTGGACACGGGCGAGGGCCAGCCCGTCTTCCTGCTAGGCGTGCGTGAGAATCAGGCCGACCAGATGCGCTATCTGCGCGTGCCTGCCGATCCTGAAGGCACGATGAACACCTTCATGCAGCTGCGCCAGGCCATGCAGAACAAGGCCCAGGCCGAGAAGGCGGCGCGCGCCTATGTGCAGCGTGCGGTCGATGTCTCCAAGCCCGAGCTGGCCGAGCCGCTGACGCAGTCCGCGCTCAAGGCGCTGGAGCTGTTTGCCGGCCAGGACGCCAAGCTCAAGGGTCCTGACGGCCGCCAGCTGGGTGGTTTGCAGGCGATATCGGACTTCATGGACAGCAATGTGCCCGAGGCCGAGCGCGAGCGCGCCGGCGAGGTGCTGGTGCGGATTCTCAACGGCGTGCTGTTCGAGCTGGCCCAGCAGGTGCGCCAGCAGGCGGGGCTCAAGCCTTTCGAGAACGACGAGAAGACCCAGGCCTTCATGACGCAATCGGTGTTCTCGCTCAGCGACGCGCAGTTCTACCCAGCGCCCGTGGTCTTCATGCTGCAGGACTTCAAGCAGGTTCAGGCCAGCGTGTTCCAGGTGGCGCGAGCTCCCGGTAAAAACATTGTTTACCTGGGTTGCCTCTTCCTGATCCTCGGCGTTTTTGCCATGCTGTACGTGCGTGACCGCCGCATCTGGATCTGGCTGACCCCTGCGAATGGTGGCAGCCATGCGAACATGGCCTTGTCCACCAACCGCAAGACCATGGATGGCGACCGCGAATTCGTCATGCTGGCTGACAAGCTGATCGGGGCCAAGCCCTTACAAAAGAAGACTCCCGGAGGTTCTGTATGAACACCGCAACCACGACATTGACTCTGAATGAAGGCTATTTCGCCCGCCGCAACTGGTTTGACTGGTTGTTCGCGGTCGTGGTGGCCGTGGGCCTGGGCTATGCGCTGCAGCGCTACGCCGCCTATATGGATGTGTATGAGAAGGGCATTTTGCTGGCGACCATCCCGGCCATGATCTGGATGGGCTGGTTCTGGCGCCCGCTGGCGGTGCTGATGCTGACCGTGGCCGGCTTCTCGCTGATGGCCATCGGTCTGTACCAGGGAGGAGATGGCGGCGAACTGGCACGGTCGGAGACCGTCTTCGGCCTGAAGTACTTCCTCTCCAGCCAGTCCGCCATCCTGTGGATGAGCATGGTGTTCTTCATCAGCACGGCCTTCTACTGGATAGGCGTGTTTGCCAAGGGCGAGCGCTCGGTGATGTCGCTGCTGGGCTCTCGCCTGGCGTGGCTGGCCGTGGCCATGGCGCTGATTGGCACCATGGTGCGCTGGTACGAGAGCTATCTGCTGGGTCCGGACATCGGCCATATCCCCGTCAGCAATCTCTACGAAGTGTTCGTCATGTTCTGCTGGATGACGGCCATTTTCTATCTGTACTACGAGCAGCATTACGACACGCGTGCCCTGGGCGGCTTTGTGATGCTGGTGGTCAGCGCGGCCGTGGGCTTTCTGCTCTGGTACACGCTGGTGCGCCAGGCCCATGAGATTCAGCCCCTGGTGCCGGCTCTCAAGAGCTGGTGGATGAAGCTGCATGTGCCCGCCAACTTCATAGGCTACGGCACGTTCGCGCTGTCGGCCATGGTGGCGTTTGCCTATCTGATCAAGCAGCAGGCCACCGAGACCAAGTGGTACAAGCTTGCGCCGCTGTGGCTGCTGGGCGTGGTGCTGTGCTTCGAGCCCATCGTCTTTCGCAAGGGTGCGACCGAGAACGGCGGCAGCTACTGGATGGTGTACTTCGGCATCTCGGCCCTGATCGTGGCCGGCATCCTGCTCTCGCGCAAGCGCATTGCGGCCCGCCTGCCTTCGTTCGAGATTCTGGACGACGTGATGTACAAGGCCATCGCCGTGGGCTTTGCCTTTTTCACCATCGCCACCGTGCTCGGCGCTCTGTGGGCGGCCGAGGCCTGGGGCGGCTACTGGAGCTGGGACCCCAAGGAAACCTGGGCGCTGATCGTCTGGCTCAACTATGCAGCCTGGCTGCACATGCGCCTGATGAAGGGCCTGCGCGGCACGGTGTCCGC
Source organism: Comamonas sp. A23 (assembly GCF_004522605.1). Classification (NCBI taxonomy): domain Bacteria; kingdom Pseudomonadati; phylum Pseudomonadota; class Betaproteobacteria; order Burkholderiales; family Comamonadaceae; genus Comamonas; species Comamonas sp. A23. Next base: position 616,691 of record NZ_RSDT01000002.1, on the reverse strand, counting down.
CTGGTGGGCGCTGGCGGGTCTGGCCGTCACCACCTTTGCCTTCCTGGGCGTGAACATGTTCCTGTCGGGCCTGCACAGCTACGGCGAACTGTAGGCCGCGTAACAAGCACTCCAAAAAACAGGAGCTGCTTGCGCTGATTGAATAAGGATTTCAGGTTGAAAACAATCTGAAACCATTGATCGTCAAGCGCAAGCAGCTCCTTTTTTATTAAGCACTTCGGGGGAACTTTGCTGACGCAGAGGACTTCCAAATCGCACTACTCTTGATTGTCGTTTGGGAGCATTCCTATGCTGATTCGTCACAGCAACCAAGGCTTCGAGCATCCGCTGGGCAGCGAGATCACGCCTCAGACCCAATACATGCAGCGCCGGGACTTTCTGCAGACCCTGGCCATGGGGGCGGCGGGAGCGAGCCTGGCGGGCTGGGCCGGCCGTGATGCGCTGGCTGCGGCCGACCGCGTGCATCTGCCCGCCCTGAAGGGCGTGGCCAGCAAGGTGGCCGGCGCCATGACCGTGGAGGCGGCCACCAGCTATCAGGACGTGACCAGCTACAACAACTACTACGAGTTCGGGCTCGACAAGGACGAGCCAGCACGCAATGCGCACACGCTCAAGACCCGGCCCTGGACGGTGCGCATAGAAGGTCTGGTGCACAAGCCGCAGACCCTGGATATCGAAAGCCTGCTCAAGCTCGCGTCCATGGAAGAGCGCATCTACCGCCTGCGCTGCGTGGAGGGCTGGTCCATGGTCATCCCCTGGGTCGGCTACTCGCTGTCCGAGTTGCTGAAGAAAGTGCAGCCGCTCTCCGGCGCCAGGTATGTGGAGTTCGTCACCCTGGCCGACAAGGCCCAGATGCCAGGGCTCAGAAGCGGCGTGCTGGACTGGCCCTATACCGAAGGCTTGCGGCTGGATGAGGCCATGCACCCGCTGACGCTGCTGGCCTTCGGCATGTATGGCGAGGTACTGCCCAACCAGAATGGTGCGCCGCTGCGTCTGGTCGTGCCCTGGAAATATGGTTTCAAGAGCGCCAAGTCGCTGGTGGCGATCCGTCTGACCGACAAGGAGCCAGGCACCGCCTGGAACAAGGCGGCACGCAACGAGTACGGCTTTTATTCGAATGTGAATCCCGAGGTCGATCATCCGCGCTGGAGCCAGGCCACCGAGCGGCGCATCGGCGAGGGCGGGCTGTTCGCCAAGCGCCGCAAGACCTTGCTGTTCAATGGCTATGGCGATCAGGTGGCGTCGCTGTATGCGGGCATGGACCTGAAGAAGTTCTACTGATGCAGGCCTGGTTGCTCAGGCCCTGGGCCAAGCCACTGGTCTTCACGCTATGCCTGCTGCCTTGCGCATGGCTGTTCTATGCGGCGTTCACCGACGGGCTGGGGGCCAATCCGGCCGAAGCCCTGCTGCGCAGCACGGGCGACTGGACTCTGCGTTTTCTCTGCATCGTGCTGGCAGTGACGCCGCTGCGCCAGATCAGCGGCTGGAATCTGCTGGTGCGTTACCGGCGCATGCTGGGCCTGTACGTGTTCTTCTACGCCTGTCTGCACCTGCTTTGCTATGCCTGGTTCGACATGGGGCTGGACTGGGGCGATATCGTGGCCGATATTCCCAAGCGCCCGTTCATCTTGGTAGGTTTCAGCACCTGGCTGCTGCTGCTGGTGCTGGCCGTCACCTCGCCAAAGTTCATGCTCAGGGCTCTGGGCGGCAAGCGCTGGCAATGGCTGCACCGTGCCGTCTATGTGGCGGTGCCTCTGGCCTTGCTGCATTTTTTCTGGATGCGCGCCGGAAAGAACAATTTTGGCGAGGTGGCCGTCTATGCAGCCATTCTCGGTAGCTTGCTTGGCTGGCGAGTGCTGCGTGCACTCAGAAGCAATCAACCGGCCACGGCGCGCAGCGGCGGACGTACCTGACGCGAGATCGGGTCGATCTCGGCTGAAGGCAGCTGGTAAGCGCGCTGGTCGAACAGGTCGATTCCGCATTGCAGGCCTTCGAGCCAGTTGAACAGGTCGCCAATCGCCTGTTTGCCCATGATGGGCGCGCCATGCTGGGGCACGATCATGTCTATGGGCAACTGCCGTGCCATCTGCACCCATAGCCTCAGAATCTTGTTGGAGACCATGTAGCGGCGGTGAAAGCCTTCCATGCGCGAGATATGGGGAGCGAGGTCGGTGACGGGCTTCTGCGCTTCTGCGCCGGTGGTCAGAGAAACGCCGAGGTCGCCCGTGAACAGAATCTTGCTGATGGGGTCGTAGAAGTGAAAGTTCCCCTCTGCATGGAGAAAATGCGCGGGCAGCAGCACCAGCTCGCTATGGCCCAGAGGCAGGCGTCCGCCCGAGTCAGGTACGCCGATGACGCGGTTTTCCGTCTTGCCCACCTTGGTAAAGTGCGGTGCAAAGCGCTCCCAGATGCGCGAGATGACCAGTTGTGCGCGCGTGCTGCTCATCCAGCGATCCAGCGAGGCGATGATGTCCGGGTCGGCATGCGAGGCAATCAGATAGGCGAGCTTTTGCGGCGGGAAATGCCGCGACATGCCCATGAACAGCTCGTTGAAAGCCAGGTTACCGCCGGGATCAATGATGGCGCCCGTGCCGTTGTCCACGATCAGAAACTGGTTGGCCTGAATGGCCTGACCGTCCTCTTCGATGAGGTCGGTGAACATCAGACAGACGTGGTTTTTGTCGCGATAGAGCTCAATGGACATGGCAGTTTGTCAAAGGACAAGATGCCATCACTCTAGAGAGTAAGTCCGGGCGCCATGTTGATGTGCATCAAGCCTCAGGGCTTGGCATCGATCTGGGGAATCTCTTCAGCCTCTATCGGCGTGGCTTTCGTTGCGGGTGTTGCTGCGCTGGAAGGCTTGGGGGAAATGCCAAGCGTTTCGGGCAGCGTGGCGCGACCCTGCGCCGCAGGATCTGTAGGCAGATAGAGCGGGCCTTTTTGCCCGCAGGCGGAAAGTGCTGCCAGGGACGCCGCACAAGCCGCAAGGGCAATGCTCCTGACTAAAATTTGGTTGGCTTTCAACATGGGCAAATTGTAATGACTGACCTTGAATATCTGGATCGCGCCGACCAACTTCTGCTGGCTGTGGAGCAATGCTGTGATCGCATCAATGACGAAACCGATGCCGACCTTGATGCCCAGCGTGTGGGCGGCATGGTGACTTTGGTGTTTGCCAATCGCAGCCAGATTGTCATCAACCAGCAAAAACCCCTGCATGAAATCTGGCTGGCGGCCAAGGCAGGTGGCTTTCACTATCGCTTTGACGAGGACAAGAAAGTCTGGCTGGACACCAAGGGTGCTGGCGAGTTCTTTGCCAATCTGACGCAATATGCAAGCGAGCAGTCGGGCATGGCTCTGGAGTTCAAGGCCCTGGCCTGAGTCTTCAGGGCGCTGGAATAAAAAAAGCCTGCCTCGACGAGAGGCAGGCTTTTTGCTTGGCGAGGGCTTAGTTTCTGAACAGGTCCAGAATGCGGCTGCGCTCCTCTGCGGCAGGCGGCTGGGTGGCACCCGGGCCTGCGTTGCCAGGATCGGAGGCGCCTTCCATACCGAGGCTGGAGACGCCGCCGTTGCGGGCGTTTTCTTCGTAATACCAGTCGCCGCCCATATTGACCACGCCGGGCGGGGTCTGCACTTCGGCCACCGGCACACCCTTGAGTGCGTGCTGCATGAAATTGATCCAGATGGGCAGGCTCAGGCCGCCACCGGTTTCGCGCGAACCCAGGTTGCGCGGAGTGTCGTAGCCAATCCAGGAGACTGCGGCAATGCTGGGCTGGTAGCCGGCAAACCAGGCGTCCACCGAGTCATTGGTGGTGCCGGTCTTGCCATACAGGTCTGGGCGCTTGAGTGTGGCCTGGGCACGTGCAGCCGTGCCCACGCGTGCCACATCATTGAGCAGGGTGCCGGTGAGGAAGGCATTGCGCTCGGGGATGGCCTGGGGCAGCTCCTTCACCGCTGGCGGCGTGAACTCGGAGAGGATGCGACCCTTGTGGTCGGTCACGCGGGCAATCAGCCAGGGGTTGATGCGGTGGCCGCCGTTGGCAAACACCGAATAGGCTCCCGCCATCTGCAGCGGCGTGACGGAACCGGCGCCCAAAGCCATAGTCAGGTAAGCGGGCTGTTTGGCGGCTTCAAAGCCGAAGCGAGTCGCCCATTCCTGTCCGGTCTTGGGGCCGATGGCCTGCAGCAACCGGATGGAGATCATGTTCTTGGACTTGTTCAAGCCCGTGCGCATGGTCATGGGGCCGTCGTAGCGGCCGTCGTAGTTCTTGGGCTCCCAGGGCTGACCACCGGTGGTTGCCGCACTGAAGAAGATCGGTGCGTCATTGATCATGGTGGAGGGCGAGAAGCCGTGCTCCAGCGCTGCCGAGTAGATGAAGGGCTTGAAGCTGGAGCCGGGCTGGCGCCAGGCCTGGGTCACGTGGTTGAACTTGTTCTTTTCGAAGTCGAAGCCACCGATCAGCGCGCGGATCGCGCCGGTTTGCGTGGACATGGCCACAAAAGCGCCTTCGACTTCGGGCAACTGGGTGATTTCCCAGGCACCCTTGGCGTTCTTGATGGCGCGGATCACGGCACCGGGGCGGATCTTGATATTGGGCGGTGCCTTGGGGCTGAGGCCGGATTCGGCGGGCTTGAGGTTGTCGCCCGTGATCTCGAAATGGGTACCGTCCGCACGGGCCGCGACAATCTTGCGCGGCGAGGCTTCCAGCACCACGGCCGCAACCACATCGCCGTTGTCGGGATGGTTGGCCAGGGCATCGTCGATGGCGTCTTCCAGCTCCTGAGCGTTGGCTGGCAGAGTGATGAACTTCTCGGGGCCGCGGTACTTCTGGCGGCGTTCGTAGTTCATGATGCCTTCGCGCAAAGCCTTGTAGGCAGCCTCTTGTTCACCAGCATTGAGAGTGGTGTAGACGTTCAGGCCGCGGGTATAGGCGTCGCTGCCGTATTGGGCAAAGATCAGTTGACGGGCCATTTCAGCCACGTACTCTGCATGTACACGGGTCGAATTGGCGGCAGTACGCAGCTTGAGCGGCTCTTCGCGGGCCTGCTTGGCCTGATCTGCCGTGATGAAGCCGTTTTCCTCCATGCGCTCGATGATGTAGAGCTGGCGGATGCGGGCGCGCTTGGGGTTGCTGATCGGGTTGTAGGCCGATGGAGCCTTGGGCAGGCCTGCCAGCATGGCGGCTTCGGCCACCGTGATGTCCTTGAGCGGATGGCCGAAATAGGCTTCACAGGCTGCTGCAAAGCCATAGGCACGGTTGCCAAGGAAAATCTGGTTCATGTAGATCTCGAGGATCTGCTCCTTGGTGAGCAAGTGCTCAAGCTTGAAGGTCAGCAGGATTTCGTAGATCTTGCGGGTATAGGTCTTCTCGGAGGAGAGGTAGACATTGCGTGCGACCTGCATGGTGATGGTCGAGGCGCCCTGGCTCTTGACCTTGCCCAGGTTGGCCAGCGCAGCACGCAGCATGCCCTTGTAGTCCACGCCGCCATGCTCGAAGAAGCGGGTGTCTTCGATGGCCAGCACGGCATCCGTCATGACCTTGGGGATCTCGTTGATGGGCGTCAGGGTGCGACGCTCCTCCCCAAATTCGCCCAGCAGAGCGCCTTCGCTGGAGTAGACCCGCAGCGGTAGCTTGGGGCGGTAGTCTGCAAGTTCGGAGACGTCTGGAAGATTGGGGTAAGCCATGGCCAGCGCCACGGCCACGGCCAGCAACACGGCCAGGGCGGCGGCGACGGCAAGTCCGATCAGCCAGAAAATGGAACGCGGCAGCCAGTGCATGCGTTTTTTGGGAGTTTGAGACCCAGGCGCAGGTGCCTGGTGAGCAGAATGTTCTGATGGCGGCATTTCGCAGTATTGGCAAGGGGTAGGGCATTATAGAAATGCCGCCCGGAAAAGCATCGTGGCGGCCGGGTGGGTGCCGCGCTTTGATTGAATCCTAAATCACAGGGTAAGCACCAGTATGCGCAAGGGCTGAGGTTCTTGCGGTTTGACGTTACACAAGTTTGTCTTTTTTTGACCACGAAATACGGTGAAAAGCGCTGCAGCAAAGCATGTGCTGCTATAGCTTGCTGCTAGGATTCCGGGGTATCGCTGGCTTTTGTTTCCATTCTTACAAACCTGGGGGGGCATGTTGATTGCTCTGAGTTCTTTATTCAGCCGTCAGCCTGCACCTTTGCTTGGCATTGATGTCAGCTCCTCCAGCGTGAAGCTGGTCGAGCTGGCCAAAAGCAAATCCGGCGAGTGGCAACTGGAGCGTTGTGCGATTGAGCCTCTTGAAAAAGGCTGGATCACCGACGGCAATATTGAGAAATTTGATGAGGTGGCGGAGGCTGTGCGCCGCCTGGTCAAGAAAAGCGGAACGCGTACAAAGCAAGTGGCCATGGCACTGCCTGCCGCTGCGGTGATTACCAAGAAGATCACCTTGCCAGCCGGCTTGACCGAGCTGGAAATGGAAGTTCAGGTCGAGTCCGAAGCCAATCAATACATTCCGCTCTCGCTCGATGAGGTGAGCCTGGATTTCTGTGTCATAGGTCCATCGCTGGTGTCGCCTGGCGATGTGGATGTGCTGATCGCTGCATCGCGCAAGGAAAAAGTGCAGGACCGCCAGGGCCTGGCCGAGGCAGCCGGTCTCAAGCCCATGGTGATCGATATCGAGCCCTACGCTGCCCGAATGGCGGCAACGCGTCTGGTGTCGCGTTTGCCCAATGCCGGGCGTGACGCCGTTGTGGCGCTGTTCGAGGTGGGAGCAATGACCACCAGCATGCAGGTGCTTCGCAATGACGAGGTGCTGTATGAGCGTGATCAGGCCTTTGGCGGCGCACAGCTTACCCAGTTGATTGCACGCCAGTACGGTTTTTCTCCGGAAGAGGCGGAGGCCAAGAAGCGCAGCGGCGAATTGCCGGACGACTACGCGGCTGGTGTGCTCAAGCCCTTTGTGCAAAGCCTGACCCAGGAAGTGGCGCGAGCGTTGCAGTTCTTCTTCACGAGTACTCCCTATAACCGCGTCGATCATGTTTTGCTGGCAGGTGGATCGTCGTCCTTGCCGGGGCTGGTGGATGCCGTCAGCCAGCAGACGGGATGTGCCTGCAGTCTTGCCAATCCCTTTGAAGGCATGGAAATTGGCAGCGGCGTGCGTCTGAAGAAGATGGCGCGTGAAGCGCCGTCCTATCTGACCTCTTGCGGTTTGGCCATGCGGAGGTTTCAAGAGTGATACTGATTAACCTTTTACCGCACCGCGAGGCGGCCAAGAAACGCCGTAAAGAGGCGTTTCAGGTCAATATGGTGCTGGGCGCACTGGGTGGACTGCTGATCGCAGCACTGATTTACTGGTACTTCCAGATGATGATCGAGGGCCAGCAGAACAAGAACAATCTGCTGCGCTCCGAAATCAAGGTCCTGGAAACACAGATCAAGGAAATCGAGGGGCTCGAGGCCGAAATCACCGCTCTGCGTGCACGGCAGAAGGCGGTGGAGGATCTACAGTCCGACCGCAACCTGCCGGTGTACATGCTCAATGAGCTGGTCAAGCAACTGCCGGACGGTGTCTACATCAGCAGCATCAAGCAAGAAGGCCTGTCGGTGACCATGCAGGGAACTGCACAGTCGAATGAACGTATTTCCGAGATGCTGCGCAATCTTACGGATGGCTCGCCCTGGTTCTCCAAGCCGGAGCTGATGGAAATTGTGGCCAAGACTGTTGATGTGACTGCCAAGGATAAGCGCCGTGCAGCTGCATTCACATTGCGCTTCAATCTGACCAGAGCCAGCGATGCGGAGAAAAATCTGCTTGCTGCAAGCTCTTCTGTGAAGGCGCAGTAATGGCAAAAAAGAAGAAATCTCTGGACATCGATTTCGCTGCGCTGCAAGAGAGGATTCAGCGCCAATTCCGGAATCTGGACCCCAATGACCCCTCGGTCTGGCCAGCCTTGCCCAAGGCACTGCTGTATGTCGCCGTTGCAGTCGCTGTCGCTGCCTTGCTGTGGTTCGTCGTTCTGAAGGATTACGAGGCAGAGCTCGACGCCGAGCGTGCGACCGAGGTGACTCTGCGCGAAGACTACTCCAAGAAAATGGTCAAGGCGGTGAGCCTGGAGGGCTTGAAGAAGCAGCGCGAGCAGGTGCAGCAGTATGTGACGCAGCTGGAAAAGCAACTGCCCAGCAAGGCGGAGATGGCTGCTCTGCTTTCCGATATCAACCAGGCCGGCTTGGGGCGTAGCCTGCAGTTTGAAGTATTCCGCCCTGGCGCCATGGTGACCAAGGAGTACTACGCCGAGCTGCCAATCACCCTGAAGGTGACGGGACGCTATCACGACATCGGTGCTTTTGCCTCGGATATCGCTTTCCTGTCCCGTATCGTGACCTTGAACAATCTGTCTATCGCCCCGGGCGGCAAGGACACGGATGTGCTGTCCATGGATGCCACGGCACGGACCTTCCGATATCTGGATGCGGACGAAGTCAAGGCGCAGCGTGACGCGGCCAAGGGGAAGAAATGAGCAGAGCATTCTTGAGCCCTGTCTGGCTGGTCCTGATGAGCAGTGCTTTGCTGGCGGGTTGCACCTCCTCCGAGGAGGAGCAACTGCGTGAGTGGATGGCCCAGGAGCGTGCCAATGCCAAGCCTCGCGTGACTCCTCTGGAGGAGCCCAAGCCTTTCAAGCCCCAGGCCTATACAGGGGCTGATGGCATGGATCCCTTCAATCCGCTCAAGCTGATCCAGGTGCTGCGCAAGGAGTCTGCGCAATCCAACATCAGCACGGCGTTGCTCACGCCAGAGCTGAGTCGCCGCAAGGAGCCGCTGGAGGCCGAGCCGCTGGACACCATGACCATGGTGGGCAGTCTCGACAAAAAGAACGTGCCCACGGCCTTGGTCAAAGTCGGCGGCCTGCTCTATCAGGTACGTGTCGGCAACTATCTGGGGCAGAACTACGGAAAGATCACCAAGATTACGGAAAACTCCATCCAGCTAAGAGAAATTGTCCAGGATGGCGGTGGTGACTGGATTGAAAGAACAAGCACTTTGGAGTTGCAGGAGGTCGGCAAATGATGGGTATTAATCGCAGCACTATGGCGAAGGCCCGTTGGGGTCTGACCCTGAGCGGCCTTTTGCTTTCTTCGGCAGCTTGGGCGCAAGCCCGCATTGAGGCTGTTACAGGTGCTTTGCAGTCAGGCTCCGAGGTCGTCCGTGTCGAGCTGTCCGAACCGCTGGCTGCTGACCCGACCGGATTCGTGGTTCAGTCTCCGGCGCGTATCGCTCTGGATTTTCCGGGTGTGAGCAATGGCTCGGGCAAGTCGTTGCTTGAATTCAATCAGGGCAATCTGCGCTCGGCAAATCTGGTGGAAGCATCGGGTCGCTCACGCCTGGTATTGAATCTGAAGACGGCTACGACCTATCGCTTGCAGCGCCAGGGCAAATCTTTGCTGATCTTGCTTGATCCCGCAGGTGCCGCGACAACCGCTGCAGCTGCGGCTCCTGTCATGGCTCCGGTGTTCGAGAACAAGACGGCAGCCTCTGATGCAGCTCCGATTCGCGGTATCGACTTTCGCCGTGGTAGCGATGGCTCCGGCCGGGTTGTAGTCAGCCTTGGCAGCAGCCAGGTGGGGGTGGATCTGCGGCAGGAGGGCAAGGGCCTGACGGTGGACTTCCTGCGTACAGCTCTGCCTGAAAATTTGCGCAAGAAGCTTGATGTGGGAGATTTCGGTACGCCTGTGCAAACGATATCGACCACTCAGCAAGGCGATCGTGTTCGGATGCGCATTGACCCCGTGGGTGACTGGGAGCACAGCGCATACCAGAGCGACAATCAGTTCGTGGTGGAAGTGCGCCAGAAAAAGGTCGACACCAGCAAGTTGACGCAAGGCCCGGGCTACAGCGGCGAAAAGCTGTCGCTCAATTTCCAGAATATTGAAGTGCGCTCTTTGCTGCAGGTCATCGCGGACTTCACCAACTTCAATATCGTCACCTCGGATACGGTGACAGGTGCCTTGACTCTGCGTCTGAAGGATGTGCCATGGGACCAGGCTCTTCAGATCATTATGGATGCCAAGGGGCTGGGCATGCGCAAGTCCGGCTCCGTGCTCTGGATCGCTCCCAAGGACGAGATTGACGCGCGGACCAAGCGTGACTACGAAGCGGCCATGGAAATCCAGAAGCTGGAGCCTTTGCGCACGCAAGGCTTCCAGCTCAACTATGCGAAGGCGGCGGACATTCTGCAGCAGATCACGACTTCGACAGGCGGCGGCGGTGCAGGCGGTACAGGGTCCAGCACGCGCTTTCTGTCGTCGAGAGGCTCCGCCATTTCCGAGCCACGCACCAATCAGCTGTTTGTGACGGATACGCCGACCAAGCTGGAAGAAATGAAGGCTTTGCTGGCAACGCTGGATGTGCCGGTGCGCCAGGTCATGATCGAGGCCCGCATTGTGGAGGCACGCGATACCTTTGGCCGTTCGCTGGGTGTGAAGTTTGGCGGAGGGGCTGTTGGCAGCAATGCCTCCATGACATCGTCTCAGTTCCTGCCTGATAGCAGCTCGGGATCAAGCTCCAAGTTCCCCAGTGGCAATTTTGTCAATTTGCCCGCCAGTGTTTCGGGAATCAACACTGTGGGTCAGGTCGCATTCTCTGTCTTCAATAGCTCGATGACACGTTTCCTGTCCCTGGAGCTGTCCGCTTTGGAAGCAGAAGGCGACGGCAAGATCATCTCCAACCCCCGTCTGGTGACGGCAGACCAGAACAAGGCATTGATCGAGCAAGGCACGGAATACCCATACTCCGTGACTGCGCCGAATGGCGCCACGACCATCTCGTTCAAGAAGGCCGTGCTGAAGCTGGAAGTGACTCCGCAAATTACCCCTGAAGGCGACATCATTCTGGATCTGGATGTGAACAAGGACAGTCGCGGTGAGACCACGACTCAGGGCGTCGCCATTGATACCAAACATGTCAAGACCCAGGTGCTGGTCGAGAATGGCGGCACGGTCGTGATTGGCGGTATCTTTGAACTGGAGGAAACCAACCAGCTCAACAAGGTACCGCTGTTCGGAGATCTGCCTGTGTTGGGGCATTTGTTCCGTAGCAACACCAAGGCTTCGAGCAAGCGTGAAATGCTGGTTTTCATCACTCCCAAGATGCTGAGCCAGGCGCGCAGCACCAGCAAATAACTGTTATCAGTTTTTACATAGGGCCCGCACGAGTTGATGCGGGCCTTTTCATTTGTAATATCTGCGGGCTGCGAGAATCATGGGCTGGCCAGATTGGCGGATGACGGTAACGCGATGACTGTTCTAAAGAAATTTCATATTGCCCTTGTGGGTTTGCCAGGCTCCGGCAAATCCACCATCGGACGCTATTTGGCCAAGCGTTGGTCTATGCCTTTTGTGGATGTGGACGTGGCCATCGAAGAGCATATCGGCTGCACGATTCGCGATTTTTTTGCCAAGGAAGGCGAGTCCAGATTCAGGGATGTAGAGCAGGAGGTGCTGGCAGCGCTGCTGGCGCGACCTGAGAAAACGGTGGTTGCCACAGGTGGCGGTGCCGTGCTGAAGGCTGAAAACCGGCAAGAGCTGGCCGAGCATGCACAGGTGGTCTATCTGAGTGCATCACCGCATGAGATTGCCAAGCGCCTGCAGCGGGATACTCAGCGTCCCTTGCTGCAAGTGGACAATCCTTTGCAGCGCTTGCTGGATTTGCATGCCATCAGAGATCCGCTCTACAGGGAGGTTGCAGATTTTGTGGTGGCGGGCAGCGGCCTGTCCGCCACGCAGGTGGCTCAGCGAGTTGCCATGCAGATTGAACTCGGTCAGCATTCCGGATTGCGCTGAAAAGCTTGTTGGTCAATACACTGCGTGTGGTTCCTGCTATGTATTTTGAGAGAGGTTGAACGTGGAAACGGTGCATATTGATCTGGGAGAGCGCAGCTATCCCATCGTGATTGCAGAGGGCTTGCTGGCCCAGAGCTCCACTTGGCAGGCATTGCCCAAGGCGGCGGCGGCTCTGGTCGTGACGAATGATGTCGTGGCCCCGCTTTATCTGTCTGCGCTCAAGCAGGCCTTGAGCGGCCAATACGCTCAGGTTCACGAGGTGGTGTTGCCCGATGGCGAAGCGCATAAAGACTGGCAGACTCTGAACCTGATTTTTGATGCCCTGCTGCAGCATGCTTGCGACCGCAAGACGGTGCTGTTTGCACTGGGCGGCGGTGTTGTGGGGGATATGACGGGCTTTGCTGCCGCCAGCTATATGCGTGGCGTGCCTTTTGTGCAGGTGCCGACCACGCTGCTGTCCCAGGTCGATTCCTCGGTGGGGGGCAAGACTGCCATCAACCACCCGCTGGGCAAGAACATGATTGGGGCCTTCTACCAGCCGCAACTGGTGCTCTGCGATCTTGCTACGCTGGATACCCTGCCCGAGCGCGAGTTGAGTGCAGGTCTGGGGGAAATCATCAAATACGGCCCTATTGCCGATATGCAGTTCTTCGACTGGCTTGAGCAGAACATGGATGGCCTGCTGCGCCGCGATCGCGACATGCTCGCCCATGCCGTCAAGCGAAGTGTGGAGATCAAGGCCTGGGTCGTGGGGCAGGACGAGAAGGAAGCAGGTCTGCGCGCGATTCTCAATTTTGGTCATACCTTCGGTCATGCGATCGAGGCCGGCATGGGCTACGGCAACTGGCTGCACGGTGAAGGTGTGGCGGCAGGCATGGTGATGGCGGCGGAGCTGTCCCAACGTCTTGGCCTGGTGGAGGCGAGCTTTGTCTCGCGTCTGCGCAAGCTGATTGAGCGAGCGGGCTTGCCGGTGCGCGCAGCGGTCATCGATGTCGAGGACAATGCTGGTCGCTATCTGGAGCTGATGCGGGTCGACAAGAAATCCGAAGCTGGTGAAATCCGCTTTGTGCTGATCGATGGTCCCGGCAAGGCGGTGATGAGGTCGGCACCTGACGCTCTGGTGCGTGAAGTGATCGAGAGTTGCTGCGCTTGATGGATGGCCCTATGTGAGCAGACCCTGGGGGAAGCGAGCCCATAGCTGTTAGAGTCATTGCATCGAGTTGTTGAGGCGATTTGCATGACCGCTCTGGCTTCCTACGCCTGCCATCCCCAGCAAAGCCGCGGGCGTCGCTTTGCTGAGCCCCCGGCTCCCACGCGCAGCGACTTTCAGCGCGATCGGGATCGCATTGTTCACTCCTCGGCCTTCAGGCGACTGGTTTACAAGACCCAGGTCTTTGTGAACCATGAGGGCGATCTGTTCCGAACCCGGCTCACGCATTCTCTGGAAGTGGCACAACTGGGGCGCTCCATCGCGCGTTCTTTGCGGCTGGATGAAGACTTGGTTGAAGCCATCTGTCTGGCGCATGATCTGGGGCACACACCTTTTGGACATGCGGGGCAAGACGCGCTCAATGAGTGCATGAAGCCCCATGGCGGTTTTGAGCACAATCTGCAAAGTCTGCGTGTAGTGGACAGGTTGGAGGAGCGTTATCCAGCCTTTGACGGTCTGAACCTGACTTTTGAAACGCGCGAGGGAATTCTCAAGCATTGCTCGCTCAGCAATGCGCAATTGCTGAATGCACGTGAGCCCGGCGGCGTGGCTCAGCGTTTTCTGGATGGCACTCAGCCTTCTCTGGAGGCACAGCTATGCAATCTGGCGGATGCGATTGCCTATAACGCCCACGATGTGGACGACGGCGTTCGATCGGGTCTGATCACCATGGCCCAGCTGCGTGAAGCCGTGCCTTTGTTTGCCCGCTACTATGCCTCGACATTGGCGGATTGGCCCGATCTGGCTCTGCCGGATGCTCAGCGCAAGCTGCTCTATGAGAGCATTCGCCGCATGCTCAGTGACCAGGTCTATGACGTCATCCATCACTCACAGGCCGGTATTGAGCAGGCGGCTGTGCGCTCGGTGCAGGAGGTTCGTCAGCACGGTCGGACGCTGATCGGTTTCAGCGAAGAGATGAAAGCGCAGTCTCTGGTGCTAAAGCAGTTCTTGTTCAGGCAGCTCTATCGGCATCCTCAAGTCATGCAGACCATGAACAGTGCCCAGCAAGTTGTGAAAGAGCTGTTTGCTGCTTATATGGTGGAGCCTGAACGCATGAAGCCGCGCTTTGTTCAGCGTGCCCATATCGTCACTACCCTGCATGAACGTGCGCGAGTGGTGGCAGACTTTATTGCGGGTATGACGGATCGTTATGCGGCGCGAGAGCATGAGCGCATCACCGGGCTCAGGCTGCTGGGCGAGGCCTGAAGGAAGCTCCTCAACGGTCTTGCTGCCAGTGGCGAGCATGGCACAGGCCGGATCGCTAAAATAGCGGTTCTGTGTATCTAGAGCCGGAATATTTCCCGCCCAGTGCGCATTCTTTGGGGGCGATGGCCCCCGTTTGCATTTTGGAGGGCCCTGTCATGACCGAAACTTCAACCATCGCCGATCAGGCTTTCCCGCCGGAGCTTGTGATTGCGGATACCGTGCGCTGGCTGGAAAAGGCCGTGATAGGTCTCAACCTATGCCCTTTCGCCAAAGGCGTGCATGTCAAGGCTCAGATCCACTACGCCGTCAGCGATGCGACCGATGCGGAGGCTGTTGCCGAGGCTCTGCATCGCGAGCTTGAGGCCCTGGCCGAAGCCAACGCAGAAAAACGCGACACCACACTGCTGATACTGCCCCATGCCCTGCAGGATTTTCTGGACTTCAATGACTTTCTTGAAGTGGCGGATGCCATGATCGAGGAGCTGGATCTGGGCGGCATCTTGCAGGTGGCCTCGTTCCATCCTCAATTTCAGTTTGAGGGCACGGATGTGGACGACGTTACCAACTGCACCAATCGTGCTCCCTATCCCATATTGCACTTGCTGCGCGAAGACAGTATCGACAAGGCTGTGGAGGTGTTTCCGGAAGCCGAAACGATATACGAGCGCAATATGGAAACGCTGGAAAAGATCGGCATCGAAGGCTGGCTGGACCTGGATGTCGGGGCTCGCTGCCCCGTGACCGGCCATGGTCAGACGAAGGCAGAGAAGTGATGGGCAAGACCGATAAAAAGCAGAGCCTGCAAAAGCCCGCCAAAGCAGGGGCACTTGATATCGCCGAGCAACTGGGGCTCAAGCCCGGCCAGAGCCTTGAGTTGCTCAAGGCCCTGCATATCCTCACGCGCGAGGGAAAGCTCAATCAGGATTCGCGCCGCAAGCTCAAGCAGGTCTATCACCTCTATCAGTTCATCGAACCTTTGCTTGCCGAGCTGTCCAAGGATGGGCATGCCGTGACATTGGCTGACCATGGTGCGGGCAAGTCCTATCTGGGGTTCATTCTTTACGACCTGTATTTCAAGGCCTTGGCTCAGGGCCGGATTTTCGGTATCGAGACGCGTGCGCCTTTGGTCGAGGCATCTCAGAAGCTGGCGGCTGAACTTGGCTTCGAGCGCATGGAGTTTCTCAATATGTCGGTGGCCGAGTCCACGCGAGCAGACTTCATGCCTTCGCAGTTTGACGTGGTCACGGCCTTGCACGCCTGCGATACGGCGACTGATGATGCGATCGCCTTCGGGCTGGAAAAGCAGGCCAAGGCCATGGTGCTGGTGCCTTGCTGCCAGGCCGAGGTAGCTGCATGTCTGCGCCAGACCAAGGCCATGAGCCTGGCGCGCACTCCGCTGGCCGAGTTGTGGCGTCACCCGATCCACACTCGCGAGATGGGCAGTCAGATTACCAATGTGCTGCGCTGTCTGTATCTGGAGGCTTGCGGCTACCAGGTCACGGTCACCGAGCTGGTGGGCTGGGAGCACAGCATGAAAAACGAATTGATTGTGGCCCGTTATACGGGACAGAAAAAGCGCAGTGCGGCGCAACGCCTGCGTCAGCTGCTCGCCGAGTTTGGACTGGAAGGTCTGGCTGGCGTGCGCTATCCCCATTTGCAGCAAACCAGCGCGGTCTGAGCAGGCTTGAAGCATGAGCTCTGCCGGGCCCGCTGCTTGTGATGCTCAGTGACTCTCCATCAGGCGCTCCATCAGCTCCTGCGTTGACGCGTCCACTCCTTCCCAGTCATTGTGGTTCTGGCGGGCATGAAGCTGCTTTGCCAGCTTCTTGCCCAGTTCCACACCCCACTGGTCGAAGCTGTTGATGTCCCAGATGGCGCCAGAGACAAAAATGCGATGTTCATACAGCGCAATCAAGGCGCCCAGAGAGGCTGGATCCAGTCTTTCAAGCATCAAGAAACTGCTGGGGCGATTGCCGGGGCAGTCTTTTTCCAGACCTTCGCCGCAGCGCCCCACCATCAGCGCCTGGGCCTGGGCAATCGCGTTGACTACCAGGCTTTGATGGTGCTCGCCCAGGTATTTGCCCCCGTCGCGCAGGGCAATGAATTCGACCGGTATGACATCCTGCCCCTGGTGCAGCATCTGGAAAAAAGCATGCTGCCCATTGGTGCCGGGCTCGCCCCAGATCACCGGTGCCGTGGGAGCTGTGAGCCGAACGCCATTCTTGTTGATGCTTTTGCCATTGCTCTCCATCTCCAGTTGCTGCAGATAGGCCGTCAGGCGGCGCAGTCCATGGCTGTAAGGTGCAATGCAGCGGCTGGAAAACTGGCAGAAATTGCGATACCAGATGTCCAGTAGTCCCAGGCGCACCGGGAGATTGCTCTCCAGAGGGGCTGTGAAAAAGTGGGCGTCCATCGCGTGCGCGCCGCCCAGTAGCGCCCTGAATTGCGCCGAGCCTATGGCGATGGCGATAGGCAAGCCGATGGCGGACCACAGCGAAAAGCGTCCGCCTACCCAATCCCAGAAACCCAGCGTGCGCTGTATGCCGAACTCTGCAGCCGCCTGTGTATTGGTGGTGAGGGCCACGAAGTGTCGGTCGATCGAGCATGGGGCCTGCGGATCTTCGCTGCCGCCATGATCGAGAAACCACTGCCTGGCCGAGCGAGCATTCAGCATGGTCTCGGCCGTGGTGAAGGATTTCGAGGCAATTAGAAACAGCGTGCTTTCCGGTTTGACCCGGCGCAGCACATGTCCCAGCTCGTGGCCGTCCACATTGGAGACAAAGTGAAAGTTCTTGTCCTGGTCTATCCAGTCCTCAAGGGCATTGACCACGACTTCCGGACCCAGGTGCGAGCCGCCGATGCCGATATTGACGATATCGGTGATCTGTTGGCTGCCCCTGATCTGATCGGCCAGGGCGAGCATTCGATCCAGTGTGTCGTGAACCTCACGCAGCGCCGAATGCATGTCCTGGGGCCAGGACCGAAGCACGGGTGACTGGGCGAGCTGCCCGCCGTCTGCAGGAGTGCGCAGCAGCCAGTGCATCGCGCTGCGCTGCTCGCTGGTATTGATGGCTGCGCCGGCCAGCATGGCGTCGCGCTTGCTCGAGAGCTGGCTCTCGGTTGCAAGCTGCCTCAGCAAGGCCTCGGTCTCGCCAGTCCAGAGGTTCTTCGACAGATCGGCGAAGACATGCGGCGCCTGCATGCTCAGGGCGTCAAGACGTTGCGGGTCTTGTGCAAAAGCCTGGCGCAAATCCAGATGCTGGATCTGCGACCGGTAATGGGTTTGCAAAGCCTGCCAGGCAGGCAGCTCGTGACAAAGAGGCGTCAAAGGAAATTTCCGTCAATCTGCAGCCGCTTGCTGCATCAATGCTTCCAGCTTCAGGGTGTCCGCGGTGAAAGCGCGAATGCCCTCGGCCAGCTTTTCGGTGGCCATGGCATCTTCGTTCAGCGCAAAGCGAAACGAGGCCTGGTCATACAGAACGCGTTCCTGCGGCTGGGCTCTGGCCTTGTCCGGGTCCAGGGCGCGAGTCAAAGGCATGGCGTCGTCCTGCTGTGCGCGGAGCTGGGCCAGCAGCTCAGGTGCAATGGTAAGCAGATCGCAGCCCGCCAGAGCCAGAATCTGGCCGGTATTACGAAAGCTTGCACCCATGACCTCGGTGGAAACATCGAAGTGCTTGTAATAGTCGTAGATTTTCTGTACGGAGCGCACGCCCGGATCATTGGCGCCGGCCATGGTGGCCTCATCCCACTGCGCGCCGGCCTGCTTTTTGTACCAGTCGTAGATACGGCCCACAAAGGGCGATATCAGCTGGACCTTGGCCTGGCCGCAGGCAACGGCCTGGCAGAAGGAGAACAGCAGCGTCAGATTGGTGTGAATGCCGCGCTGCTCGAGAATGCGGGCCGCTTCAATCCCTTCCCAGGTGGCGGCGATCTTGATGAGCACACGCTCGGTGTGGATGCCTGCGGCCTGATACAGCTCGATCAGTCGCTCGGCGCGCGTGACCGTGGCCACGGTGTCGAAAGACAGGCGGGCATCGACTTCGGTGGAAACACGACCGGGTATGGTGTTCAGAATCTCGCAGCCGAAGCGCACCAGCGTCCGGTCCATGATTTCGTCCAGCCCCCGGTCTTTGAATTGCGCCACGGTGGCGCGCATCAGCGGTGCATATTCGGTCTTTTGAACCGCTTTGAGAATCAGGGATGGATTGGTGGTGGCATCTTGCGGTTGAAACTGCGCCAGTTGATGAAAATCACCGGTGTCCGCGACCACGGTCGTGAATTGCTTGAGCGCCTCCAACTGATTCATGTCCATCCTTTGCTGTGTTTCAAACTAACCAGCAAGTGTAGAGCGTGAATCCCTGATTGAGAATGAGCTTGCAGATACTCCGTTTGAGGATGCATCAAGGCAAACCCTGTTGAATATGCGCGCTCGCCTATTTATTTGCGGAAATATTCAAGTTTTGCTGCCATTTTGCGAGGCGTGAGGCGCTTCGGTCTTATGCTCGCCTTTTGCTGCACTCATTCATTGCCTCCACCTCATCTGCGCCAATATGCTTGATCGGATTACTGCCTCCCTTCCGTCCCTGGCGCCTGCAGAGCAGCGTGTTGCACGCCTGGTACTGGCCGATCCGCGGGCCTTCGCGCATCTGCCGGTGCGAGAGCTGGCAGTGCGGGCACATGTCAGCAAACCCACGGTGGTGCGCTTTTGCCGCAGCATGGGCTATGACGGCCTGGCGGACTTCAAGCTCAAGCTCGCGGGCAGCGTCAGCGAAGGCGTGCCCTTCATCCATCGCAGTGTGGACAGCGATGACAAGACCAGCGATGTCATGGTCAAGGTGGTGGACAACGCGGTTGCCGCTTTTCTGCAGTACCGCAATGCGGCGAGCACGGCGGCCATAGAGCAGGCTGCGCAGGCGATTGCAGCGACCTGGCAGACGGGCAAGCGCATCGAGTTTTACGGCGCCGGGAACTCGGGCATCGTGGCGCTGGATGCCCAGCACAAGTTTTTCCGCCTCGGTGTGACCAGTCTGGCCACCAGCGATGGCCATATGCAGGTCATGAGCGCGACCTTGCTGGGTCCGGGCGACTGCGTGGTCATCATCTCGAACTCCGGGCGCACGCGAGATCTGATGGATGCGGCGGATATCGCTCGCAAGAACGGGGCCACCACCATCGCCATCACGGCCAGCGGCTCGCCTCTTGCCTCCGCTTGCCAGGTGCATCTGGCTGCCGATCACCCCGAAGGCTACGACCGCTACAGTCCCATGGTCTCGCGGCTGCTGCACCTGCTCATCATCGACGTGCTGGCGACCTGCGTAGCACTGCGCATCGGGCCTGCGCTGCAGCCGGCGCTGGAGCAGATGAAGAACAATCTGCGCGCCAAACGCTATACCTGAAAGCCCGCAAAGACGCGGCCTGGGGCGGGCAGCAGCGAAGGCGCGAGTGCTCTTTTTTGCTCTTTTTATAGGAGCTTCTATCGCTTGATTGATAAAGATTTCAGATGTAAAACATATTGAAATCCTTTGTGAATAGACGGTAACAGCTATCAAAAAAGCCCATGCGGGCAAAACCTGCATGGGCTTTGTTGCGGGCGGGCGCTTGCCCGCCGTTGTCGTGCTTACTCCTGCACGATGGAGGAGGGGTGGTTGGCCAGGGGCTTTACCTTGATCTGCATATAGGGGAACAGCGGCAGGCCGCTGAGCAGGCTGTGCAGTTCGTCATTGCTCTGGACGTCGAAGATGCTGACGTTGGCGTATTCGCCCACCACGCGCCAGATATGGCGCCACTTGCCTTCGCGCTGCAGCTTTTGCGAGTATTCCTTCTCGTCCTGCTTGATCTGCGCGACCAGTGCGGGGTCCAGCGAGTGGGGGATCTGGACAATCATTTCTACCATGTACAGCATGGGGTTCTCCTAGGTGAGGAAGTGAACGGAAAAAGTACGCAGGCGCTCTGTTACAGATGAGGCCAGATCAGCATGGTGGTCGCGTAGATGACGCCGACCAGCATCATGGAAACCACGGTATAGCCCATGATGTCCTTGAGCTTGAGCTTGGACAGCGCCAGGGCCGGCAGGATCCAGAATGGCTGGACCAGGTCGTTCCAGCCATTGCCCAGCATCACCGACATGGCGGTCTGGGCCTGCGAGGCCCCCAGAGTCTTGGCCGCGTCAATCATGAACGGGCCCTGCAGCACCCAGTGGCCGCCGCCCGAGGGCGCGAAGAAGTTGATCACGAAGGAGCTGACCAGGCCCCACAGCGGCAGCGTGTGCTCGCTGGCGATGCTCACGAAGATGTGGGCGATGGACTCCACCAGGCCAGAGCCATGCATGATGGCCATGATGCCCGCGTAGAAGGGGAACTGCAGGATGATGCCGCCGATGGTCTTGACGCCCTCATTGACCTTTTCCACATAGAGCATGGGCGTCTTGAGGAGCAGCACGCCCAGGAACAGGATGAAGAAGTTGATCATGTTCAGGTCGAGGTTGCCGCCCTTGACGAAATGCAGCACCACATAGGCCATGCCGCACAGGCCGATCAGCAGATTGAGCACGCGGCTGTTGTTCAGGCGGTAGGCCAGGGTCTTCTGGTCGCCCAGCAGGTCGTGACCCGCTGCGCTCTTGCCTTCTTCGGCGGCCACGGCGGGGTCCAGCTCCACGATCTTCTCGCCGGCCTTGGGGTGCATGGCGGCATTCAGCAGCGGCAGGGCAATGAGCACGGCCAGACTGGTCAGCAGCATGGGGGCGGAGAAGATGGTCTGCGTCAGAGGGATCAGGCCCATGCTGCTCTCGAAGGTGTGGCCCTTGGTCGAGATCAGCACCGGAATCGTGGCCGAGAAGCCCAGGCTGTACATGGTGAAGCCGGTATAGGCCGAGGCGATGATCAGCGGATAGTGAACGCCCTTGACCTTGAGCGCCAGCTTGCGCGCCATGATGCCGCCGATCACCAGGCCGAAGCCCCAGTTCAGGTAGCTGCCCACGCAGCCCACGATGGTGGCCACGATGATGGCCTGGCGTGGTGTGTGCACGTGGCTGGCGATGCGGTCCAGGAAACGGTTGACCAGGGGCGCGGCCGCCAGCACATAGCCCATGACCAGGATCACGGCCATCTGGGTGGTGAAGGCCAGCAGGCTCCAGAAGCCCTTGCCCCAGTCCTCGACCACGAGGTTGACGGGCCGGCTTTCCACGGCAAAGGCCAGGACCATGGTCAACAGGGTCAGCAAGATGGCAAAGACGAAGGGGTCGGGCAGATACTTGCGCATCAGCTCGGTGAAGAAGGCGGTGATTTTCGACATGGGTGCCGGTCTCCGGGGTTGGAATGATTTATGGGGAGAAGAAGGCGCCTGCGCCGCGGGGGCGCAGGGCTGGAACGTGGCTTTGCGGAAGTGGCTGGCAGGGCTCGCGTCAGAGACGCCGAGCCAGGGCCGTCCCGCAGCGTGGGCGTCGTCCCCTCCCGCGCATCGAGAGAGGGCGCCGTGCATGCAGGCAAGCCGCAGCGCGGCTCAGGAGGCGTTCATACGGACGCCACGCCGACGGTCATCCCGCCGCAGACATAGAGCACCTGTCCGGTCACAAAGCCACTGCGCTCGTCGAGCATGTAGGACACGGCATGGGCCACATCCTCGGGAGTGCCCACCCGCTTGACGGGGACGGACTGGATGATCTTCTGCGTGCGCGGTGCATCGGGCGGGTTGGCCTTGTCGAACAGCTCGGTGCGGATGGGGCCGGGGCCTATGGCGTTGGCCGTGATGCCCCACTGTCCCAGCTCCAGCGCCCAGACGCGCGTCATGCCGATCAGGCCAGCCTTGGTGGCAGCGTAGGCGGTGCGCAAGTCCTTGCCCAGCGCGGCGCGCGAGGACATGTTGACGATGCGCCCGAAGCCCGCCTCCTTCATGCCGGGCAGCAGAGCCTGCATGCACTGGAAGGCGCAGCGCAGGTTCAGCGAGACGGCCAGGTCGAACTCGGCCAAGGTCTGGGACGCGGCGTCATTGGGCACGACCACGCCAACGTTGTTGACCAGGCGTGTGATGGGGCCGCCTTCCAGAGCCTGACGCAGGGCGCGCGCCGTGTCCTCGGTATTGCTGAGGTCGGCCTGGATGCCGCCGGGCACATGGTCGACCACACGGTCGATGATGATGGGTTCGTAGCCGTCGGCGCGGCAGCGCTGTGCAGCGGCGGCGCCGATGCCGGCTCCGCCGCCGGTGATCAGTACACGGGGGCGGAGCGGAAGGGAAGCGTTCTGGGAGGACATGGCAATACTTTCGGACGGAATGCGAGGAAAGGGCTGGGCTGGCGGACTTGCGCTAGGCCGCCGCAGGCAGGTGGCTGGCGCCGGCCACATAGGCTTTGCGCCAGCGGGTGATGGACACGCGCTCGAACAGGCCGGCAGCGAAGAAGGGGTCGGACTCTATGAAGGACTGGGCTGCTTCGCGCGTGTCCAGTTCCACCACGTACAGGCCGCCACCGAGGTCGCTGCCGTCGTCGGCCAGCTTGGCGCCGCAGGCCAGCAGCAGGTGCTTGTGGGTGTCCAGAAAGCCCAGGTGCGCGGGGCGATGGGCCTGGCGCACGGCCTGGTGACCGGGCTTGTCGAAGGTTTCGATGATGAAGGGCATAAAGGCTCCGGTGTTGGGCTCAGACCGTGGCGACGGGCGTGACCGGCGAGGCGATGGCGCCCGGCAGGTTCAGCGGCGGTGCCGTGAGCAGGAAGCGGTGGCGGCCGCGCTCGCGCAGCCAGTGCGCCAGCGGCGTCAGGTGCCACAATTCGCCCAGGTGTACGCCCAGCTTGAACAGGCAATGCTCGTGCAGCGGCAGGGCCGCGCAGCAGGCAGCGCCGGGGCGCGCGGGGAAGGCCTCGACCGCGTAGTTGTCGGTGGCGATGACGGCGATCTGGCTGTCGGTGATCCACTGCAGCAGGCGCGCATCGCGCCCGTCGAGCACGGCGCAGGCGTGTTCCAGCACCTCGGGGTCGGGGTTTTTGTGCATGTCCAGCACCCGCTGGGCAAAGCCTGTGTGCAGGCACAGCATGTCGCCGGGCTCGATCTGCACGCCGTCGGCGGCGATGGCCTGCATCAGCTGCTCGTAGCCGACCACGGTGCGGGCGTCGCCGAAGTGGGCGCGCAGGTCCACCATCACCCCGCGGCCCTGCACCCCGTTGCGGGCCATGCCTTCAATGCCCAGGGCCTTGGCACAGCTGGTGCTGGCGTTGTCGTCCAGGTGCGCGGGAATGCCGGTGCCGCTCAGTTCGGCGGGGCCCACGATGTCGATACCCGCAGCAAAGCCGTTGTAGTACAGCGGCTCGGGCAGACCGTCGCCGTTGGCATCGAACAGGGCGCCCACATGGGCCAGGCCGTCCCACTGCGTGGAGTACTGCAGCGACAGGATGACCATATCGTCCGAGAGCACATCGGTGCGGCCTGGCTCCAGCTCCTGCAGCAGGCAGTTGAAATTGACGCGGCCCTTGCGCTGCAGCGGACGCAGCACCGGGGGCTTGCGGTTGGGATTGAGGGCGCTGCCGCCCGGGTAGTCCAGCGGCAGGCTCAGCGCAAAGCGCTGGCCGGTCTGCACTTCGGCCGCGCCTTGGCGGACTTTTTCGGGGGTCAGCAGGTTCAGGCGGCCGAGCTGGTCGTCTTCACCGAAATCGCCCCAGGTCGAGCCTTCGGGGCGGTGTCTCCAGCGGCGGGAGAGTGTGGGCATGGCGGTCTCCGTGTCACAGGCCGTGGCGGCCGCTGCCACAGAAGGGCAGCCGGTCGTCGCGGCGTCGGTCAGTGCTGGCGTGCAAAGCCGGCCAGGGCTTGTTCGAAGGCCTCGGGCGCCTCCAGATTGGACAGGTGCGAGGCCTGCAGCTCGACCAGCTGCGAGCCGGCGATGGCGGCCTGCATGGCCTGGGCATCGGCCACCGTGGTCACGGGGTCATGCGCGCCGGCCACCAGCAGCGTGGGCGTGGCGATGGCGGCAATCGCTGCGCGCAGGTCCTCGCGGGCCAGTGCTTCACAGCAGCTGGCATAGCCTTCGGGGGCGATGCTGGCGATCCAGGCCTGGGCGCGTTGCACCACGGCCGGCTGGGCAGCTACAAAACCGGGCGTGAACCAGCGGCCCGGCGACGATTCGGCCAAGGCCTGCATGCCGGCTGCGCCGTTGGCGCGCACCTGGGCGGCACGCTCCAGCCAGGCCGACTCCACGCCGATTCTGGCGGCGCTGTTGGCCACGGTGAGACTGCGCAGGCGCTGGCCGGCATTGACACCCAGCCACAGGCCGGTCAGGCCGCCCATGGAGATGCCGCAGAAATGCGCCTGCTGTACCTGCAGCGCGTCGAGGATGGCCAGCACATCGCGGCCCAACTGGTCAAAGCTGTAGGGGCCGTCGTTGCAGACGCTGGCGCCATGGCCGCGCGTGTCGTAGCGAAGCACGCGAAATTCGCTGCGCAGGGCAGCTACCTGTGCATCCCACATCTCCAGCGTGGTGCCCAGGGAGTTGGACAGCACCAGCACGGGGGCGTCGGCAGGGCCTTGCAGATCAATGCGGAAATCACCGCTGGCAGTGGAGAGCAGGGAGGTGGTCATACAGACTCGCAGACGATGAGTGAAGTAGAGCGCGTAGCAGCGCATGAAACTGGCGTGGATCAAGCTAGGGACAGCGAGCAAGGGCCGTCCCGCAGCGAGGCTGTCGTCCCCCTCCCGAAGGAGAGGGGGAAGCCGCGCAGCGGCTCAGGGGGTGTGTCTGATCTCAAACGCTGGCGCCGGAGTCCTTGACGACCTTGCCCCACTTCTTGGCTTCGGCATCGATGAACTTGGCAAAGCCGTCCTGGGTGTCGATCACGACTTCGCCGCCCTGGTCGTTGATCTTCTTGATCACGGCGGGATCCTTGAGCACCTTGGCAATGGCGGCATGCAGCTTTTGCTGGATGTCGGCCGGTGTCTTGACTGGTACGAAGAGACCGAACCAGGAAGTGGCTTCATAGCCGGGCACGCCGGCTTCGGCCACGGTGGGCACATCGGGCAGTTCGGGCGAGCGCTTGGCCGTGGTCACGGCGATGGGGCGCAGCTTGCCCGAGCGCACATGCTGGATGGCCGAGGGCATGTTGTCGAACATGATGGCGATCTGGTTGCCCAGCAGATCGGTGATGGCCGGCGCGCTGCCCTTGTAGGGCACATGCACCATGTCCAGATGGGTCATGGACTTGAACAGCTCGCCAGACAGGTGGATGGAGCTGCCCGAGCCCGAGGAGCCGAAATTCAGCTTGCCGGGATTGGCCTTGGCGTAGGCCATCATTTCCTTGACCGTCTTGAAGGGCTGGCTGGGGTGGGCCACCAGCAGATTGGGCACATTGGCGACGCGGGTCAGCGGAGCGAAGTCCTTGACCGGGTCGAAGGGCATCTTTTTGTACAGGGCTTCGTTGATGGCGTGCGTGCCCACCGTTCCCATGAACAGGGTGTAGCCGTCACCGGCTGCGCGGGCCGCGGCCTGGCCGCCGATATTGCCGCCCGCGCCGGGGCGGTTGTCGATGATGATGCTCTGGCCCAGTTCGGTGCTCAGGGCCTGGCCCACCACGCGCGCCAGGATGTCGGTCGTACCGCCGGCCGAGAAGGGCACGATCATGGTGATGGGCTTGCTGGGATAGGGCGTCTGGGCCATGGAGGGAGCAGCGCCCAGAGCGAACAGGGCGCTTGCTGCCAGGGTCTGCAGGCTGCGGCGGCGAGACAGGGAAAGGGAATTGGACATCTAGGTCTCCGGAAAAAGGCAAGACACCGCCGGCCAAAGGCCGGGGCGCGGGCTGCCGCGGTGGCACACCTGCGAGAGAAGGTGCACGCCAGCGGTCGTTGTTTGGGTGTAAGAGGCAGGGGGCGGCAGCAGGCCGGACTTGGCCGGTCCCTGCCGCAGTCGGGATCAGACGCGTTCGAGCACCACGGCGATGCCCTGGCCCACGCCGATGCACATGGTGCACAGCGCATAGCGGCCGCCGAAGGCATGCAGCTGGTTCACGGCCGTGGTGGCCAGGCGGGCGCCCGATGCGCCCAGGGGATGGCCCAGGGCGATGGCGCCGCCCCACTGGTTGACGCGGCGGTCGTCGTCGGCAATGCCCAGGTCGCGCAGCACGGCCAGGCCTTGTGCGGCAAAGGCTTCGTTGAGCTCGATGACATCCATCTGCTCAAGAGTCAGTCCTGTCTGGGCCAGCACCTTGCGCACGGCGGGAGCGGGGCCGAAGCCCATGATGCGCGGCGCGACGCCGGCCACGGCCATGCCGACCACACGGGCGCGCGGCACCAGGCCGTACTGTTTTGCCGCTTCCTCGTTGGCCAGCAGCAGGGCGCAGGCACCGTCGTTGACGCCGCTGGCGTTGCCGGCCGTGACCGTGCCGTCAGGGCGTACCACGCCCTTGAGCCTGGCCAAGGCCTCGATGGTGGTGGCGCGAGGGTGCTCATCCTGGCTCACGACGATGGGATCGCCCTTTTTCTGGGCGATGGAGACGGGCACGATCTCGCGCGCCAGATGGCCGGCAGCAATCGCAGCCGCGGCCTTTTCCTGGCTGGCCAGGGCCATGCGGTCCTGGGCTTCGCGTTCGATTCCGAAATCGTCGGCCACGTTTTCGGCGGTCTCGGGCATGGAGTCCACGCCGTACTGTGCTTTCATCAGCTTGTTGACAAAGCGCCAGCCAATGGTGGTGTCGTAGACGGCATTGTTGCGGCTGAAGGCGGACTCGGCCTTGGGCATGACGAAGGGGGCGCGGCTCATGCTCTCCACGCCGCCGGCGATCATCAGGCGGGCTTCGCCGGACTTGATGGCACGCGCGGCCGTGCCGACAGCGTCCAGACCCGAGCCGCACAGGCGGTTGATGGTGGCTCCGGGCACGTCGATGGGCAGGCCGGCCAGCAGCGCCGACATGCGGGCCACGTTGCGGTTGTCCTCGCCAGCCTGGTTGGCGCAGCCATAGAGCACATCGGCCACGGCGGTCCAGTCCACGTCGGGGTTGCGCTGCATCAGCGCCTTGATGGGCAGTGCGCCCAGATCATCGGTGCGCACGCTGGACAGCGCGCCGCCGTAGCGACCGAAGGGGGTGCGGATGGCGTCGCAGATAAAGGCTTGGTTTTGGTTGCTCATGACATGTCTCCGTTATAAAAATTGAGCTTGGGGTCTAGGTCGGATTGGCTTGAGGGCCGTTCAGGCCGCGATGGGAAGGCCCACGATGCGTTCGAGTTCGGCGTGCTCCAGGCCTTCGACCTTGTCGATCAGGCGCAGCCCCTCGGGTGTGCAGGCCAGGGTGCACAGATCGGTGTAGATGCGTTTGACGCAGCCCAGGCCGGTGAGCGGGTAGCTGCACTGGGCCACGACCTTGCTCTCGCCCTTTTTGGTGAGCAGATCCATCATCACCCAGGTCTGCTTGGCGCCAATGGCCAGGTCCATGGCTCCACCCACGGCGGGAATGGCACCGGGCTCGCCCGTGCTCCAGTTGGCCAGGTCGCCCGTGGCTGAAACCTGGAAGGCTCCGAGTACGCAGATGTCCAGGTGACCGCCGCGCATCATGGCGAAGCTGTCGGCGTGGTGGAAATAGCTGCCGCCGGGCAGCAGGGTCACGGGTTGCTTGCCGGCATTGGTCAGGTCGTAATCTTCGGAGCCGGCCGCCGGTGCCGGGCCCATGCCCAGAATGCCGTTCTCGCTTTGCAGCACGATCTCGCGTCCTGCGGGGATGTGGTTGGCCACCAGGGTGGGCTGGCCTATGCCCAGATTCACATAGGCACCGTCATGAATGTCCTGGGCCACGCGCAGGGCCAGTTCGTCCTTGCTTCGTTTTTGATAGCTCACGCTTGTATCTCCTTGCTGGACCTTGGCGGGCTCAGGCCGCCTTCTTGAAGCCGCCGGCCTGGGTGGCCACGCGCTCGATCTTCACCACCTGGCTCACATAGATGCCCGGGGTGACCACTGTTTCGGGGTCAAGCTGGCCGAGTTCCACGATCTCATGCACGGTGGCCACGGTGAACCTGGCGGCCGAAGCCATCACGGGGCCGAAGTTGCGCGCCGACATGCGGTAGGTCAGATTGCCCCAGCGGTCGCCTTTTTCGGCCTTGATCAAGGCCACATCGCCATGGATGGGGTACTCCAGCACATAGTGCTTGCCGTTGATCTCGCGCGTTTCCTTGCCTTTTGCGAGTTCGGTGCCGTAGGCCGTGGGGCAGAAGAAAGCGCCTATGCCTGCGGCGGCAGCGCGCATGCGCTCGGCCAGATTGCCCTGGGCCACCAGTTCGAGCTCGATCTTGCCGCTGCGGTACAGCTCGTCGAAGACCCAGCTGTCCACCTGGCGCGGGAAGCTGCAGATGATCTTGCGCACCTGGCCGGTCTTGAGCAGGGCGGCCAGGCCGGTGTCGCCATTGCCGGCATTGTTGTTGACCACGGTGAGCTCGCGTGCACCCTGGGCGATCAGGCCGTCGATCAGCTCGCCGGGGATGCCCGAGGTGCCGAAGCCGCCGATGAGCACGGTGGAGCCGTCTTGAATGCCGGACAGGGCCTGAGCGACCGAGTCGGCGATCTTGTTGATCATGGGTGTCTCCAATTTTTCTACACAAAGATCTGTGCCATTGGCGCTAAAATGTTCGTATATAGAACATTTGTTCGCTAAAAGAATTGTAGAAAAGGATGATGAAAATGGAGACTGTAAAAACCACATCAGGGAAAACCCAGGTCGAGGGCGAAGCGGTCTCGCTCAAGCCCGGTGACAGCTATGTGCAGTCCTTTGCCAGGGGGCTGGAAGTCATACGTTCGTTCAGCGCCAGGGCGCCCGAGCAGACGCTCAGCGAGGTGGCTGCCGCCACGGGTCTGACGCGTGCCGGTGCAAGGCGCATCCTGCTGACGCTGCAGACGCTGGGCTATGTGCGCAGCGATGGCAAGTACTACGCACTTACGCCGCGCATCCTGGATCTGGGCTTTGCCTATCTGAGCTCCACGCCGCTGTGGAATCTGGCCGAGCCTGCGATGGAGGCGCTGGTGGACGAGGTCAAGGAGTCATGCTCGGCCGCGGTGCTCGAGGGCCTGGACGTGGTCTATGTTCTGCGCGTGCACACGCACAAGATCATGAGTACCAATCTGGGCGTGGGCTCGCGACTGCCTGCCTTCTGGACATCCATGGGCCGGGTGCTGCTGGCGGCTCTGCCCCCCGATGAGCTGCGGGCGCTGATGGCCCGGCGCGAGCAGCGCGCCTTCACGCGCCACACGCTGACCGGCGACGACGAGCTGCATGCCGAGATTGCCCGCGTGCGCGAGCAGGGCTGGGCCCTGCTCAACCAGGAGCTGGAGGAGGGCCTGATCTCGATTGCCGCCCCCATACGCAATGCGCGCGGCCAGACCGTGGCGGCGCTCAACATCAGTGGTCAGGCCAACCGCACCAGCGAGCAGATGATGCGCGAGCGGTTGCTGCCGCAGTTGCTGGCCGCTACGCGCCACATCAGTCAGTTGCTGAGTGCTTCGGGTCGCATGCATCTGTGATGTCTGGCGCCTGAGGACGCGTCGGCCCTGGCGCGACGCTTCATAATGACCGAAACGCCTTCTCTGTCGCCCCTGCTCAAGTCCGCTCCATGGCCCGCCTTCCCCGTCTCACGCTGGCAAACATGCCGCACCACATCATCCAGCGTGGCAACAACAGCGGCGAGATCTTTGTGGACGCGCAGGATCGCCTGGTCATGCTGGATCTGATGCGCGAGATGGCGCGGCGCTTCGAGGTCGATGTGCATGCCTATGTGCTCATGCCCAATCACTTCCATCTGCTGCTGACGCCCAGAACGGAGCAGGGCGTGCCCCAGTTCATGCAGGCCGTGGGGCGCAGCTATGTGCGCTACTTCAACAACCGCCACGGACGCACCGGTACGCTGTGGGAGGGGCGCTATCGCTGCACCGTGCTGCAGGCCGAGCAATGGCTGATGGCCACCATGGTCTCCATGGATCTCAACCCCGTGCGCGACGGGCTGGTGCAGCGCGCGGTGGACTGGCCCTGGTCCAGCTATGCGCACAACGCAGGCCTGCAAAGCGATGCGCTCATCAGCCCGCATGCGCTTTTCTGGGCTCTGGGCAACACGCCGTTTGCCAGAGATGCCGCTTATGTCAGAGCCGTGGAGGCCGGTCTGGATGCCGATACCCAGGCGCAGATCAGCCATGCCGCACTGCGTGGCTGGGCTTTGGGCGAGCCCGATTTCATTGAAAATTTGCAACAGAAAACCGAGCGACGCGTGAAGCGGCAGAAGGCCGGCAGGCCTGCAGCACGCACAGCTTCGGTGCACGAAGACTAGGCGGTTCTTCCAACCCTTTGTTTTTATTGGATTGCTTCACTCTATTTTTATATGTCCCTAATTAAATGCAAATAAAAAAAGTTGGGAATTAATTGGAATCTGACCCTAATTAAAACTTATTGCATAACTTCATGTCCTGTCGTAATCTTGCGTTCCCCGCGATTGATATAAGAGGATTCCCCATGACGACTGCTGCCGAGATCAAGTATCTCCAGGACCACGGTCTGTACTCCAAGAGCAACGAACACGATGCCTGCGGTCTGGGCTTTGTGGCCCATATCAAGGGCCAGAAGCGCCATGACATCGTGCTAGGGGCACTGAAGATCCTCGAGAACATCGACCATCGCGGTGCAGTGGGTGCGGACCCTCTGATGGGGGACGGCGCCGGTATCCTGATCCAGATCCCCGATCAGCTCTACCGCGAAGAAATGGCCAAGCAGGGCGTGGCACTGCCCCCCGCCGGCGAATATGGCGTGGGCATGATCTTCCTGCCCAAGGAACATGCCTCGCGCCTGGCCTGCCAGCAGGAGATGGAGCGCGCCATCAAGGCCGAAGGCCAGGTGCTGCTGGGCTGGCGCGATGTGCCGGTGAACCGCGACATGCCCATGTCGCCCACCGTGCAGGAAAAGGAGCCCATCCTGCGCCAGGTCTTCATCGGCCGTGGCGCCGACGTCATCGTGCAGGACGCGCTGGAGCGCAAGCTGTACGTGATCCGCAAGACGGCCTCGGCCGCCATCCAGAACCTGGGCCTCAAGCACAGCAAGGAATACTACGTTCCCAGCATGAGCAGCCGCACCGTGGTCTACAAGGGCTTGCTGCTGGCCGATCAGGTGGGCGTGTACTACCGTGACCTGGCAGACGAGCGCTGCGTCTCGGCCATCGGTCTGGTGCACCAGCGTTTCTCCACCAATACTTTCCCCGAGTGGCCCCTGGCTCACCCCTACCGCTATGTGGCCCACAACGGTGAAATCAACACCGTGCGCGGCAACTACAACTGGATGCTGGCGCGCGAAGGCGTGATGGCCTCTCCCGTGCTGGGCGAAGACCTGCAAAAGCTCTATCCCATCAGCTTTGCCGGCCAGTCCGACACCGCCACCTTCGACAACTGCCTGGAACTGCTGACCATGGCCGGCTATCCCATCAGCCAGGCCGTGATGATGATGATTCCCGAGCCCTGGGAGCAGCACGAAGCCATGGACGAGCGCCGCCGCGCCTTCTATGAATACCACGCTGCGATGATCGAGCCCTGGGACGGCCCCGCCTCCATCGTGTTCACCGATGGCCGCCAGATCGGTGCCACGCTGGACCGCAACGGTCTGCGTCCCTCGCGCTACTGCATCACCGATGACGATATGGTGATCCTGGCTTCCGAAGCCGGCGTGCTGCCCGTGCCCGATAGCAAGATCGTGCGCAAGTGGCGCCTGCAGCCCGGCAAGATGCTGCTGATCGACCTGGAGCAGGGTCGCATGATCGAAGACGAAGAGCTCAAGGCCAACGTCGTCAACACCAAGCCCTACAAGCAGTGGATCGAGAACCTGCGCATCAAGCTCGACGAGGTGGAAATCCCCGCCGACTTCAAGGTACCCGCAGCCAAGACCGAGCTGTCCCTACTGGACCGCCAGCAAGCCTTCGGCTTCACGCAGGAAGACATCAAGTTCCTGCTGACCCCGATGGCCGAAAAGGGCGAGGAAGGCATTGGCTCCATGGGCAACGACAGCCCGCTGGCCGTGCTGTCCGACAAGAACAAGCCGCTGTACAACTACTTCCGTCAGATGTTCGCCCAGGTGACGAACCCCCCCATCGACCCGATCCGCGAAGCGATCGTGATGTCGCTGGTGTCGTTCGTGGGCCCCAAGCCCAACCTGCTGGACATCAACCAGGTCAACCCGCCCATGCGCCTGGAGCTGCAGCAGCCCGTGCTCGACTTCGAAGGCATGGCCAGGCTGCGTGATATCGAGAAGCGCACCAACGGCAAGTTCAAGAGCTCGACGATCGACATCACCTACCCGCTGTCCTGGGGCAAGCAGGGTGTGGAAGCCAAGCTGGCCTCGCTGTGCGCCCACGCCGTGGACGAGATCAAGGGCGGTGCCAACATCCTGATCATCAGCGACCGCAACATGAGCGCCACGCAAGTGGCCATCCCTGCGCTGCTGGCTCTGTCCGCCATCCACCAGCATCTGGTGCGTGAAGGCCTGCGCACCACCGCCGGTCTGGTGGTGGAAACCGGCACGGCCCGCGAAGTGCACCACTTCGCCGTGCTGGCCGGCTACGGTGCGGAAGCCGTGCATCCCTATCTGGCGATGGAGACCCTGGTCGACATCTTCAGCCGCGAAGCTGCGCCCATCACTGCCGACAAGGCCATCTATCACTATGTGAAGGCCATCGGCAAGGGCCTGTCCAAGATCATGTCCAAGATGGGCGTGTCCACCTATATGTCCTACTGCGGCGCCCAGCTGTTCGAAGCCGTGGGCCTGAACAGCGAGACCGTGGACAAGTACTTCACGGGCACGGCCAGCCGTGTGGAAGGCATCGGCGTCTTCGAGATCGCCGAGGAAACCATCCGCAACCACGAAGCTGCCTTCAGCGACGACCCCGTGCTCGAAACCATGCTGGATGCCGGCGGCGAGTACGCCTGGCGCGCCCGTGGCGAAGAGCATATGTGGACGCCTGACGTGATCGCCAAGCTGCAGCACTCCACACGTGCCAACAACTTCAGCACCTACAAGGAATACGCCCAGCTGATCAACGACCAGACCAAGCGCCACATGACGCTGCGCGG
Source organism: Comamonas sp. A23 (assembly GCF_004522605.1). Taxonomy (NCBI): domain Bacteria; kingdom Pseudomonadati; phylum Pseudomonadota; class Betaproteobacteria; order Burkholderiales; family Comamonadaceae; genus Comamonas; species Comamonas sp. A23. Next base: position 583,421 of record NZ_RSDT01000002.1, on the reverse strand, counting down.
CCTGTTCGAGTTCAAGTTCGATCCCGCCAAGGCGATTCCCGTGGACCAGGTCGAGTCGGCCAAGGAAATCGTGAAGCGCTTTGCCACGGGTGCCATGTCCCTGGGCTCCATCTCCACCGAAGCCCATGCCACGCTGGCCGTGGCCATGAACCGCATCGGCGGCAAGAGCAACACCGGCGAAGGCGGCGAAGATCCCAAGCGCTATCGCAACGAGCTCAAGGGCATCCCCATCAGCAAGGGCGAAACCCTGGCCTCCATCATCGGCAAGGACAAGGTCGAGTCCGATATCGAACTGCAGGCCGGCGACTCGCTGCGCTCCAAGATCAAGCAGGTCGCGTCCGGTCGTTTCGGCGTGACTGCCGAATATCTGGCCTCTTCGGACCAGATCCAGATCAAGATGGCTCAGGGCGCCAAGCCCGGTGAAGGCGGTCAGCTGCCCGGCGGCAAGGTCTCCGACTACATCGGCGCACTGCGTCACTCGGTGCCCGGTGTGGGCCTGATCTCGCCTCCTCCACACCATGACATCTACTCGATCGAAGACCTGGCGCAGCTGATCCACGATCTGAAGAACGTGGCTCCGCACGCCAGCATCAGCACCAAGCTGGTGTCCGAAGTCGGTGTGGGCACGATTGCCGCAGGCGTGACCAAGTGCAAGAGCGATCACCTGGTGATCGCAGGGCACGACGGCGGCACCGGCGCCTCGCCCTGGTCCTCCATCAAGCATGCGGGCGGCCCCTGGGAAATCGGCCTGGCCGAGACCCAGCAGACCCTGGTGCTGAACCGTCTGCGCGGCCGTGTGCGTGTGCAGGCCGACGGCCAGATGAAGACCGGCCGCGACGTGGTCATCGGTGCTCTGCTGGGTGCCGACGAGTTCGGCTTCGCCACGGCTCCGCTGGTGGTGGAAGGCTGCATCATGATGCGCAAGTGCCACCTCAACACCTGCCCCGTGGGCGTGGCCACGCAAGATCCCGTGCTGCGTGCCAAGTTCACCGGCAAACCCGAGCATGTGGTGAACTATTTCTTCTTCATCGCCGAAGAAGTGCGCCAGATCATGGCCCAGCTGGGTATCGCCAAGTTCGACGACCTGATCGGCCGTTCCGACCTGCTCGACACCCGCAAGGGCATAGCGCACTGGAAGGCTCAGGGCCTGGACTTCAGCCGTCTGTTCGCCCAGCCCGAAGTGCCTGCCGACGTGGCCCGCTATCACGTGGAAAGCCAGGATCACCTGCTGGACAAGGCGCTGGACGTCAAGCTCATCGAGCGCTGCAAGCCCGCCATCGACAACGGCGAGAAGGTGCGCATCATGGAAGTGGCGCGCAACGTCAACCGCTCCGTCGGTGCCATGCTCTCTGGCGCGGTGACCAAGCATCACGCCGAAGGCCTGCCAGACGACACCATCCGCATCCACTTCGAAGGTACGGGCGGCCAGTCCTTCGGTGCCTTCCTGTGCAACGGCATCACGCTGAACCTCAGCGGCGAAGCCAACGACTACACCGGCAAGGGCCTGTCCGGCGGCCGTGTGGTGGTGCATCCCAGCCATGAGTTCCGTGGCTCCACCACCACCAACACCATCGTGGGCAACACCGTGATGTTCGGCGCCACCAGCGGTGAGGCCTTCTTCAGCGGCGTGGCCGGCGAGCGCTTTGCCGTGCGTCTGTCCGGCGCCACGGCCGTGGTCGAAGGCGTGGGTGACCACGGCTGCGAATACATGACCGGCGGTACCGTGGTCGTGCTGGGCAAGACCGGCCGCAACTTCGCGGCCGGCATGAGCGGCGGCGTAGCCTATGTCTACGACGAGGACGGCAAGTTTGCCGAGCGTTGCAACACCGCTTCGGTGAAGCTGGAGAAGGTGCTGCCGCACGACGAGTTTGTCTCGCGTGTCGATCCCGGCATCTGGCACCGCGGCCAGAGCGACGATCAGCAACTGCGCAATATGGTGGAGGCTCACAGCCGCTGGACGGGTTCCAAGCGTGCCCGTGATCTGCTGGACAACTGGGCCGCAGCGCGTGCCAAGTTTGTCAAGGTGTTCCCGACCGAGTACCAGCGTGCACTCGGCGAGATCTTTGAACGCAAACAGAAGGAAAAGCAAGCTGCGAAAGCGCCAGCAGCTCCTCAGAAAGAAGCAGTAGCCGCCAAGTAAACACGGCTCCAAGCGGTGGCGGCCAGGCGGCCACCGCACTGCAAGCGAACACAGATTTCAAGGATTAAAGATCATGGGAAAGACCACCGGCTTCATGGAATACGAGCGCATCGAAGAGGGCTATGCCCCCGTTGCGGAACGTCTCAAGCACTACAAGGAATTCGTCATCGGCCTGACCACCGATCAGGCCAAGGTGCAGGCTGCACGCTGCATGGACTGCGGCACGCCGTTCTGTAACAACGGCTGCCCGGTCAACAACATCATTCCGGACTTCAACGACCTCGTGTACCAGGGTGACTGGAAGAACGCCATCACCACGCTGCACAGCACCAACAACTTCCCCGAGTTCACGGGCCGCATCTGCCCCGCACCCTGCGAAGCTGCCTGCGTGGCCAATATCAATGGCGACGCCATCGGCATCAAGTCCATCGAACACTCCATCATCGACCGTGCCTGGAGCGAAGGCTGGGTCAAGCCCCTGCTGCCCAAGCACAAGACCGGCAAGAAGGTGGCCGTGGTCGGTGCCGGCCCTGCAGGCATGGCGGCAGCCCAGCAACTGGTGCGCGCCGGCCACGACGTGACCCTGTTCGAGAAGAACGACCGCGTGGGCGGCCTGCTGCGCTACGGCATCCCCGACTTCAAGCTGGACAAGGGCCTGATCGATCGCCGTGTCGAGCAGATGGTGGCCGAAGGCCTGAAGATCCGCACCGGCGTGCTGATTGCCGGCAAGGACGGCTTGGGCAAGGACTCCAAGGTCACCAACTGGGCCAAGGAAACCATCAGCCCCGAGCAGCTCAACGCCGAGTTCGATGCCGTGCTGCTGACTGGCGGCTCCGAGCAGTCGCGTGATCTGCCCGTGCCCGGCCGAGATCTGGAAGGCGTGCACTTCGCGATGGAGTTCCTGCCCCAGCAGAACAAGGTCAACGCGGGCGACAAGCTCAAGGGCCAGATCCGTGCCGACGGCAAGCATGTCATCGTCATCGGCGGTGGCGACACCGGCTCCGACTGCGTGGGCACCTCCAACCGCCACGGCGCCAAGAGCGTGACCCAGTTCGAGGTCATGCCCATGCCGCCCGAGCAGGAGAACAAGCCCCTGGTCTGGCCTTACTGGCCGATCAAGCTGCGTACCTCGTCCAGCCACGACGAAGGCGTGGTGCGCGAGTTCGCCATCTCCACCAAGGAATTCGGCGGCGAAAAGGGCAAGGTCAAGAGCCTGACCACCGTGCAGGTCGAGTTCAAGGATGGCAAGCTGAGCGAAGTGCCCGGCACGGAAAAGGTCTGGCCTGCGGATCTGGTGCTGCTGGCCATGGGCTTTGTGAACCCCGTCGCCACCGTGCTCGAAGCCTTTGGCGTCGACAAGGATGCGCGCGGCAACGCCAAGGCCAGCACCGATTTCATCGGCGGCTATGCCACCAGCGTGTCCAAGGTGTTCGCTGCCGGCGACATCCGCCGTGGCCAGTCGCTGGTCGTGTGGGCCATTCGTGAAGGCCGCCAGGCCGCACGTGCCGTGGACGAGTTCCTGATGGGCGCCAGCGAACTGCCTCGCTGATCATTCACGGCGGGTCATCAAACAAAAGGCATTCCCCGGAATGCCTTTTGTTTTTGATAGCTTCAAGCGCTTTCCTTAAATGGAATTCAGAGAGATTTCAGTGGGTTTTTGATTGCTGTAAAGCGTAAGTTGCTATTAGAAAAAGTCAGCGTAGCCACAGAAGCCGAGGGCGGGCGTCGGCATCGCTCCACAGCACGGCATTCTGCTGCCAGTGCCGGCCCCATTGCATGGCCGTGTCGGCATCCATGCCCCAGATCATCACGCTGTCCTCCGCAGGCCAATGGCCGAGCGGGTCCTGGCCCGAGCCGCCCAGGTACTGCCAGCCCTCGCTGTCCAGCTCCTGGCGCAGGGCGCGCATGCGGCGGGCGTTCTCCGCAGGTTCCAGGATCTGTCCCAAGGGATTGCAGGCAGTGAGATAGCAGGCGGCCTGGACGAGCTGCCGTCCCAGTTGTTGCCCGAGCCAGTCATTGCGCTCGCCCACGCGTAGCGTCTGTGCGACAGCGCCCTGGGCTGCATCGACCCGGTAGAGCGCATCGCGATAGGCCTGCTGCAAGGCAGGCGGGAGCTGGCTGGTGTCTGGTGACGGTGGTGACATGGTTTGGAGTTTGGCAAGCTTGCACATGGTGTGGACTTGTACAAACAAGAATGCAACAACGGTCTGCCCCCTGAGGAAGCCGTCTTGCCTGAACCTGTTTTGCCTAAGTCGTGATGGTTTTGCGACCGGCGAGTGACGTTCTGTCCCGTCTGCGCGACAATAGCGGATTCGGCGCTGGCGGCAGCCCGGCTTCGGGGCGGCTGCGGTGGCCCCGGACGGGAGACAAAGCCCCTGCCTCCGCTTTTTCCACTTCAAATTTTGACGCCATGAAAAAACGTACCCTGCTGGCCTCGGTGGCCCTGACTGCAATTTTGGCTGCCTGCGGCAAGAACGAGCCCGCAAGCAACACCGCTGCAGCTCCTGCGCCCGCTCCCGCAGCAGCCGCCGCCAAGCTGGTGGTGGGCCTGGACGACAACTTCCCGCCCATGGGTTTCCGTGACGAAAAGAACGAGCTGGTCGGTTTCGACATCGACATGGCCCGTGAAGTCGCCAAGCGCGCCAATATCGAAGTGGAGTTCAAGCCCATCGACTGGAATGCCAAGGAAGCCGAGCTGCTGGGCAAGCGCGTGGACGCTCTGTGGAACGGCCTGACCATTCTGGAAGAGCGCAAGGAAAAGATCCTGTTCTCCGACCCCTATATGGTGAACAAGCAGATCATCATCGTGAAGGCCGGCTCTCCCATCAAGGGCAAGGCTGACATGGTCGGCAAGATCGTGGGCGCCCAGGAAGGCTCCAGCGCCGTGACCGCCCTGACCAAGGACAAAGAACTGTCGGACAAGTTCAAGGAAACCAAGCTTTTCGGTGACAACATCGCTGCCATGATGGACTTGGAAGCCGGCCGTCTGGACGTGGTGGTGGTGGATGAAGTGGTGGGTCGCTACTACGTCAACAAGAAGCCCGACAACTACGTGGTGCTGGCCGAGGACTTCGGCACCGAAGACTACGGTGTGGGTTTCCGCAAGGACGACGAAGCCACTCGCAACAAGGTCAACGATGTGCTGACCGAAATGAAGAAGGACGGCAAGGCTGCTGAAATCGCCCAGAAGTGGTTCGGCGCCGACGTCATCAAGCACTAATCCCTTTTTGACGTACTGCACCGGCAATGCCTGGCATTGCCGGTTTTTTTTGCGACGACAATGCGTGCAAACACTTCCTCCTGCGCACGCCCGTGCCTGTGGCGGGCTTTCGATAGCTGCAGCGCCACACTGAAGGCCATTTGATGGACTATGTAATCTCGCTCCTGGGGCCCATGTCGGCTGGTGCCCTTGTCACACTCAAGCTGTTTTTCATCACGCTGGCGCTGTCCATTCCCATGGGGCTGGCGCTGGCGCTGATGCGCATCTCCAGCATCAAGCCGCTGAGCAGCGCCGTGGGCGCCTATATCTGGCTGATGCGTGGCACGCCGCTGATGCTGCAGCTGCTGTTCGTGTACTTCGCGCTGCCCTTTGTGCCCTACATCGGTGTGCGCCTGCCCGACTTTCCTGCCGCCGTGGTGGCGTTTGCGCTGAACTATGCGGCCTACTTTGCGGAGATCTTCCGCGCCGGCATCAAGTCCGTGGACCGCGGCCAGTACGAGGGCGCCAAGGTGCTGGGCATGACCTATGCCCAGACCATGCGCCGCATCGTGCTGCCCCAGATGTGGGCCCGCATCCTGCCGCCCGTCAGCAACGAGACCATCACCCTGGTCAAGGACACCTCGCTGATCTATGTGCTGGCACTCAACGATCTGCTGCGCGTGGCGCGCGGCGTGGTGCAGCGCGACTTCAGCTTCACGCCCTTCATCGTGGCTGCGGCCTTCTATCTCATCATGACCCTGGTGCTGACCTGGGGCTTCCAATATCTTGAGAAAAAATATGCCAAGTACGACGCCTGATGTGATGATTTCCGCCCAGGGCATCCACAAGGCCTTTGGCAGCAACGAAGTGCTGCGCGGCGTCTCTCTGGAGCTGCTGCGCGGCGAGGTGGTGGCCGTGATCGGCCCGTCCGGCTCGGGCAAGAGCACCTTTTTGCGCTGCCTCAACCACCTGGAGACGATTGACCGCGGCACCATCAGCATCGAAGGCGAGGTGTTGGCGCGCTCCGAGGGTGAGGCCAGGGCTCAGTATGTGAGCGATGCCGAAATCCGCAAGATCGGCCGCAAGATGGGCATGGTGTTTCAGTCCTTCAATCTGTTTCCCCATCTCACGGTGCTGGAGAACATCATCGAGGCGCCCGTCATCGTCAAGGGCATGAAGCGCGAAGACATCATTCCCAAGGCCGAGGCTCTGCTTGCCAAGGTGGGGCTGGCCGCCAAGCGCGATGCCTACCCCAACCATCTCTCCGGCGGTCAGAAACAGCGCGTGGCGATTGCCCGTGCACTGGCCATGGAGCCGGACATTCTGTTGTTCGACGAGCCCACCTCGGCGCTGGATCCCGAGCTGACCGGCGAGGTGCTGCGCACCATGCGCGAACTGGCCGAGGAGCACATGACCATGCTGGTCGTGACCCACGAGATGGGTTTTGCGCGAGAGGTGGCCAACCGCGTCATCTTCATGGACGGTGGCTACATCGTCGAGCAAGGCCCGTCCGAAGCATTCTTTGTGGCGCCTCAGCACGAGCGTACCAAGGCGTTTCTGCAGAATATGTTGTAAATAAGTCGCAGCTGCTGATGCGGTTTCATATCGCAAAAACAGCAGTTTGCGAATACGCAACAAGCACTTAATGCTCCTGAAACAGGAGTGATTGCTCTGCAATTCAAGCCAGACCTTCAAGAAACATTCGCGAATGTATGTTTACTTGGGGCTAACCCGAGCTTTTTGCCGAGCTTGTCGGCACAATACCAGTTTGCTTTCTCTTGAGCGGCTATTCACGCATGTCACCCAACGCACCCTTTGTGGAACTGCGCAATGTCACCTTTGGCTATGGTGACCGCGTCATCCTGCGCGATCTGTCCCTGCAAGTGCCGCGCGGCAAGGTCACGGCGCTGATGGGCGCATCGGGCGGTGGCAAGACCACGGTGCTGCGTCTGATCGGCGGGCAGAACCATGCCCAGCAGGGGCAGGTGCTGTTTGACGGCCAGGATGTGACCATCATGAATGCGCAGCAGCTCTACACCGCGCGTCGTCGCATGGGCATGCTGTTTCAGTTCGGTGCACTGTTCACCGACATGAGCGTGTTCGACAACGTGGCCTTTCCGCTGCGCGAGCACACCGATCTGCCCGAAGAGCTGATTCGCGACATCGTGCTCATGAAGCTGCATGCCGTGGGCCTGCGCGGTGCGCGCGATCTGATGCCTTCCCAGGTCTCGGGCGGCATGGCCCGCCGCGTGGCACTGGCCCGCGCGATTGCGCTGGACCCCGAACTCATCATGTATGACGAGCCTTTCGCGGGCCTGGACCCTATTTCGCTGGGTACCTCGGCACAGCTGATCCGCCAGCTCAACGATGCCATGGGCCTGACTTCGATTCTGGTATCCCACGATCTGGAAGAAACTTTCCGCGTGGCCGACCATGTGGTGATTCTGGGAGCCGGCAGCGTTGCCGCTCAGGGCACACCGGAGGAGGTGCGCGCCAGCACCGACCCGCTGGTGCAGCAATTCATCCATGCCAGACCCACGGGGCCTGTGCCGTTTCACTATCCGGGCGTCAGCGCCGACGAGGACTTTGGCAGCAGGAGGCGTGCATGAACTTTCTCGCACGCATTGGCCTGGCAGTGCGCTGCCAGCTGGTCAACATGGGGATTGGCGCACGCCTGCTGTGGCGCCTGCTGGGTTTGATGGGGCCGGCGCTCAGGCGCCCGCGCCTGATCGGCGACCAGATTCACTTTTTGGGCAATTATTCGCTGGCCATCATCGGCGTCTCCGGTCTGTTCGTGGGTTTTGTGCTGGGTCTGCAGGGCTATTACATCCTGCAGCGCTATGGCTCGGCCGAGGCGCTGGGCATGATGGTGGCCCTGAGCCTGCTGCGCGAGCTGGGGCCCGTGGTCACGGCCCTGCTGTTCGCGGGTCGTGCCGGCACGGCCCTGACGGCCGAAATCGGCCTGATGAAGGCCGGTGAACAGCTGTCTGCAATGGAGATGATGGCGGTGGACCCCGTCAAACGCATTCTGGCGCCGCGCTTCTGGGCCGGGCTGATCACCATGCCTTTGCTGGCTGCAGTCTTCAGCGCCGTGGGTGTGCTGGGCGGCTGGCTGGTGGGCGTGGTGATGATCGGCGTCGACAGCGGTGCTTTCTGGGGCCAGATGCAGCAGGGCGTGGACTGGTGGAGCGATCTGGGCAATGGCGTGCTCAAGAGCTTTGTCTTCGGCCTGGCCGTGACCTTTGTGGCCCTGCTCGAAGGCTATGCGGCCAAGCCCACGCCTGAAGGAGTTTCCCGTGCCACCACCCGCACCGTGGTCGTGGCTTCGCTAGCGGTTCTGGGCCTGGACTTCCTGCTCACCGCAACCATGTTCAGCATTTGAGGCTGCTCAGCAGATAGAGGTAAAAAATCATGCAGCAAAAGAAAAGTGATGTCTGGGTCGGCCTGTTTGTGCTGATCGGTGCTCTGGCCCTGGTGTTCCTGGCCTTGCAGTCGGCCAATCTGCTGAGTCTGAATTTCCAGAAGACCTATGCGATCACGGCGCGTTTTGACAATATCGGCGGACTCAAGCCCAAGGCGGCGGTCAAGAGCGCCGGCGTGGTCGTGGGCCGTATCGAATCCATTGCCTTCAACGACCAGACCTTCCAGGCCGACGTGGCCATGAGCATGGAAACCCGTTACGCCTTCCCCAAGGACAGCTCGCTGAAAATTCTGACAAGCGGCCTGCTGGGTGATCAGTACATTGGTATTGAAGCGGGCGCCAGCGAAGAGAACCTCAAGGCAGGCGACCGTGTGACGGCCACCCAGTCTGCCGTGGTGCTCGAGAATCTGATCGGTCAGTTTCTCTACAGCAAGGCGGAGCAGGGTGGTGATTCCGGTGGTGCCGCAGCCAACGGGGGAGCGAAAGAATGATGACTACAACAAGCCCACAGACGAAATTGACGTCAGACGAGAACCAGGCGCTCAGGCGCGTTGCGCTGGCAGCCAGCGTTTCCGTGGCCGCACTGCTGTCCGGCTGCGCCACAACCACAGGCCCTGCCAACCCAGCCGACCCGCTGGAGTCCATGAACCGCAGCATCTATTCCTTCAACGAAGGCGTGGACGAGGCGATCTTCAAGCCCGTGGCCACGGCCTATCAGAACGTGACGCCGCGCGTGGCGCGCCAGGGCGTGACCAACTTCTTCGACAACCTCGGCGATGCTTGGTCCTTCGTCAACAATGTGCTGCAGGGTCAGGGCCAGGGTGCCTACAACTCCATGGTGCGCTTCAGCGTGAACACGGTGCTGGGCATAGGCGGTCTGTTCGACATCGCCAGCGAGGCCGGCATCGAGCGCCAGAAGCAGGACTTTGGCCAGACTCTGGGTCGCTGGGGCATGCCCACGGGGCCGTATCTGGTGCTGCCTTTCTGGGGTCCTTCCACGGTGCGGGATTCGGCCGGCCTGGTGGTCGATGCCTTCGGCTATCCTGCCAACACCATGGATGATGTGCGCTGGCGCAACAGCCTGTTCGGTCTGCGCATGGTCAACAACCGTGCCAATCTGCTCAAGGCCGGCGATGTGCTGGACTCTGTTGCGCTCGACAAATACAGCCTGGTGCGTGATGTCTATCTGCGCTCACGCATTGGCGGCGCGGCGTCCGGCGGCGATGGTCGCCTCGAAAACTATGATGACGACAACGCCGGCAAGCTGCCCCCCGAAGGCCAGTGAGCCGGTAGAGCTTGGTTACAAACATGATGCACAGGCTGCGCGAGTGCGGTGACACTTGCGGGCCTAGGAGAAAAAACGCAATGAAGATTACTCGTCGCATGTGGGGCATGGCAGCAAGTGCCGTGCTCGCTCTGAATCTGGGTCTGCCTGCAGCCCAGGCTGCTGAGGAAGCGCCCGATGCACTGGTCAAGCGCGTCTCTGCCGATGTGCTGGAGACCATCAAGAAGGATGCCTCGCTGCGCAACGGTGATTCCAGCAAGATCAATGCACTGGTCAACGAGAAGGTCATGCCCTATGTGGACTTTCGCCGCATGACATCGGCTGCTGTCGGTCCGGCCTGGCGTCAGGCCACGCCCGAGCAGCGCCAGAAGCTGCAGGATGAGTTCAAGGCCCTGCTGATTCGCACCTATGCGGGGGCCCTGTCCCAGGTCGGCGATCAGACCATTACCGTCAAGCCTGTGCGCATGGCAGCCGGCGACACCGACGTGCTGGTGCGCACCCAGGTCAACGGCCGTGGCGACCCCGTGCAACTGGATTTCCGTCTGGAAAAGCAGGCCACGGGCTGGAAGCTCTACAACTTCAATGTGCTCGGTGTGTGGCTGGTGGAAACCTATCGCAACCAGTTTGCGCAGGAAATCAATGCCAACGGCATTGACGGCCTGATCAAGACCCTGGCCTCGCGCAGCTCCATGCCGGCCGCGGCGACCAAGTAAGCAAAGCGCTTCAGACGTCATGGCCCGCTCAGCTAGCAACCCTCTGCAACTGCCCAAGGAACTGACCTATCGTCAGGGGCGCGACTGTCTGCTGCGTCTGCGTCCGCTGGTCACCGGTCATGCGGATGCCCAGGTGGTGCTGGATGCCAGCGCCGTCAAGGTTTTTGACTCGGCGGCTCTGGCCGTGCTGCTGGCCTGCCGGCGCGCAGCCCAGGAGGTGGGCAAGCAGCTCATTGTCGAAGGTCTGCCCAAGGGCCTGCAGTCCATGGCCGCGCTGTATGGCGTGGACGGCTTGCTGATGCCCGCTCCCGTGCCCGATGCGGCCGCCACCGCTCAGCAGGGCTAGGCTGACGAATCACTGTGTCCGGCTAAGCCCCGCCAAGGCAGAGGCTGTGGGCAAGCCCTAGAATCATGGGCTCCATGTCCGCAGTCTCATTCCAATCCGTCTCCAAGACCTACCGCACCCCCAAGGGGGATTTTCAGGCCCTCAAATCGGTGAGCCTGGATATCGAGGAAGGTGAATTCTTCGGTCTGCTCGGCCCTAACGGCGCCGGCAAGACCACGATGATCAGCATCCTCGCCGGACTGGCGCAAGCCACGGGCGGGCGCGTGCTGGTGCAGGGCAGCGATGTGCAGGCGAACTACGCCGATGCACGCCGCAAGCTGGGCATCGTGCCGCAGGAGCTGGTGTTCGACCCCTTCTTCAATGTGCGCGAGGCCTTGAAGTTCCAGTCCGGATATTTCGGCGTCAAGAACAACGACGACTGGATCGACGAGCTGCTCGACAGCCTGGGCCTGACGGACAAGGCCCACAACAATATGCGCCAGCTCTCGGGCGGCATGAAGCGCCGCGTGCTGGTGGCTCAGGCCCTGGTGCACAAGCCGCCCATCATCGTGCTGGACGAGCCCACGGCCGGCGTCGACGTGGAGCTGCGCCAGACGCTGTGGCATTTCATTGCCAAACTCAACAAGCAGGGCCATACGGTGCTGCTGACCACTCACTATCTCGAAGAGGCCGAGGCCCTTTGCAGCCGCGTGGCCATGCTCAAGCGCGGCGAGATCATCAAGCTCTCGCCCATGAGCGAGCTGCTCAAGTCGGCTTCCAGCAATGTGTTGCAGTTCAAGACCGATAGCGCCCTGCCCAAGGCCGTGGCCGACAGAGCGCGTGTCACCGGTCGAATCGTGCAGATTCCCGCCGCCCATGCAGTCGATGTGGAGCAACTGCTGGCCGCTTTGCGCGAGGCGGGTGTGACCCCCGAGGATGTGGAAATCCGCCGCGCGGATCTGGAGGATGTGTTCATCCACATCATGAATGAAGGCTCCAGGACACAGGCTCCTGCAGGAGGTGTCCAATGAACGGCTGGCAGACCCTGCTCAAGAAGGAAGTGCTGCGCTTCTGGAAGGTGAGCTTTCAGACCGTGGCCGCACCGGTGCTCACGGCCGTGCTGTATCTGCTGGTTTTCGGGCATGTGCTCGAAGGCCGGGTCATGGTCTACGACCGCATACCCTATACCGCGTTTCTGATTCCCGGCCTGGTGATGATGAGCATGTTGCAAAACGCGTTTGCCAACAGCTCGTCCAGCCTTGTGCAGAGCAAGATCATGGGCTCGCTGGTGTTCGTGCTGCTCACGCCGCTGTCGCACTGGGCCTGGTTCAGCGCCTATGTGGGCGCGGCGATTCTGCGCGGCCTGCTGGTGGGCCTGGGCGTGTTTGTGGTTACCTTGTTCTTTGCCGTGCCCGACTTTGCCGCGCCGCTGTGGATTCTGGTGTTCGGCTTTCTGGGCTGCGCCCTGATGGGTACGCTGGGCCTGATCGCCGGCCTCTGGGCCGAGAAGTTCGACCAGATGGCGGCCTTCCAGAACTTTTTGATCATGCCCCTGACCTTTCTGTCCGGCGTGTTCTATTCCGTGCACTCGCTGCCCGGCTTCTGGCAGGCGGTCAGCCATGTCAACCCGTTCTTCTACATGATCGACGGCTTCCGCTACGGCTTCTTCGGCCAGAGCGATGTCTCGCCATGGCTCAGCTTCGCCATCGTGGGCGCTGCCTGGCTGGCCGTGAGCGCGCTGGCCGTGCACCTGCTGCGTATCGGCTACAAGATTCGTAACTGATTTTTAGAATTGACGCAGGGCTGCTTGCGAGACAATGACCGGTTTCGCCAGCTTTTGCGCATAAAGGTTCCCCATGACTGCAGACCAACTCAAAGACCTGATCGCCGCCGGCCTGCCCTGCGAGCATATTGCGCTGGAAGGCGATGGCCGACATTGGTTTGCCACCATTGTGTCTGCACAGTTTGAAGGCCAGCGTCTGCTGGGCCGCCAGCGCCTGGTCTATGCCACGCTGGGCAACCGCATGGCCACCGATGAAGTCCATGCCCTGTCCATGAAGACCTACACCCCGGCAGAATGGGCTGCTGCCCAGGCTTGATGCGAGTCGAGACGCAAGATTGATAGCTGTCAGCACTTGCTACATAAGCGCTGAGTGCATTTTTTACATATAAACATTCAAGGCTTGAAGCCATGGACAAACTCAAGATCCACGGTGGTCGTCCCCTCAAGGGCGAAGTAATCATTTCCGGTGCCAAAAACGCCGCTCTGCCTGAAATGTGTGCCGCACTGCTCACGGCCGAGCCCGTGCATCTGCACAATGTGCCGCGTCTGCACGATGTGGCCACCATGCGCAAGCTGCTGGCCAATATGGGTGTGCAGACCGAAACCCATGGCGAACGCGGCGGCATGAGCTTTGTGGCACCCGACAGCCTGGTGCCCGAAGCGCCTTACGAGCTGGTCAAGACCATGCGCGCCTCGGTGTTGGCCCTGGGTCCGCTGCTGGCCCGCTTCGGCCACGCCAAGGTGTCGCTGCCCGGCGGCTGCGCGATCGGCTCGCGCCCCGTGGATCAGCACATCAAGGGCCTGCAGGCCATGGGTGCCATCATCACCGTGGAAAACGGCTATATGCATGCCAGCCTGCCCGAAGGCTGGAAGCGTCTGAAGGGCGCACGCATCACCACCGACATGGTGACCGTGACCGGCACCGAGAACTTCCTGATGGCCGCGGCGCTGGCCGAAGGCGAGACGGTGCTGGAAAACGCCGCCATGGAACCCGAAATCACCGATCTGGCCGAGATGCTGATCAAGATGGGGGCCAGGATCACGGGTCACGGCACCAGCCACATCGTGATTCAGGGCGTGGACAAGCTGCATGGCTGCGAGCATCAGGTGGTGGCCGACCGTATCGAGGCCGGCACCTTCCTCTGCGCCGTGGCGGCCACCAGCGGTGAAGCCTTGCTGCACCACGCGCGTGCCGACCATCTGGGCGCCGTGATCGACAAGCTCAAGGATGCGGGCGTGAGCGTGGACTGCGTGGATGGCGGTCTGAAGGTGGCCTCCTCGGGCAAGCTCAAGGCCCAGGGCTTTCGCACCACCGAATATCCGGGCTTTCCCACCGATATGCAGGCCCAGTTCATGGCACTGAACCTGGTGGCCGAAGGCACCAGCATGGTGACCGAGACCATCTTCGAGAACCGCTTCATGCATGTCAACGAGATGGTTCGCCTGGGCGCGCGCATCACCACCGACGGCCGCGTGGCGACCATTGAAGGCGGCAAGCGCCTGTCCGGAGCCACCGTGATGGCGACCGACTTGCGGGCTTCGGCCAGCCTGGTGATTGCCGGTCTGGTGGCCGAGGGCGAGACCATCGTCGATCGCATCTACCACCTGGATCGTGGCTACGACCGCATGGAAGACAAGCTGCGCGCCCTGGGCGCCGATATCGAGAGAATTTCCGCATGAGCACCGCAACGCCTGTGACCATAGCCCTGTCCAAGGGCCGCATTTTTGAAGAAACCGTGCCCCTGCTGGCCGCCGCGGGCATAGCGGTGACCGAGGATGTGGAAAAGTCGCGCAAGCTGATTTTCGACACCAACCGTCCCGATGTGCGCGTGGTGCTGGTGCGTGCTTCGGACGTACCCGTGTACGTGCAATATGGCGGCGCGGACCTGGGTGTCTCGGGCCTGGACTCGCTGATCGAGCATGGCGGCCAGGGCCTGTACCAGCCGCTGGACCTGCAGATTGCCAAGTGCCGCGTCAGCGTGGCCGTGCGCAACGGCTTCGACTATCAGCTGGCCGTCAAGCAGGGCGCGCGTCTGCGCATTGCCACCAAGTACCCCGAGATTGCCCGCAACTTCTTTGCCAAGAAGGGCGTGCACGTGGACATGGTCAAGCTCTACGGCTCCATGGAGCTGGCGCCGCTGACCGGCATGGCCGATGCCATCGTCGATCTGGTGTCCACCGGCAACACGCTCAAGGCCAACGATCTGGTCGAGGTCGAGCCCATCATGGACATCAGCTCGCGTCTGGTCGTCAACCAGGCTTCGCTCAAGCTCAAGCAGGCTCCGTTGCGCCACATCATCGATGCGTTTGCGCAGGCTGTTGCCGCCAAGAACAACTGATTTTCCCTACTGGTAAATACTATGGAATTCGTAGCTGCCCCCGCCCGTCTGTCAACCGCTGATGCCCAGTTCGAGCATGATTTTGCGCAGCGTCTGCATTGGTCGGCGGACACGGATGCAGCCATCGAGCAGCGGGTGGCCGACATCCTGGCCGATGTACAGCAGCGCGGCGACGCCGCCGTGCTGGAGTACACGGCACGCTTTGACGGCCTGCAGGCCGATTCCATGGCGGCGCTGGAGCTGACCAAGCAGGAGCTGAAAGACGCCTTCGACAGCCTGCCAGCCGCCGAGCGCGAAGCGCTGGAGTCGGCGGCACGCCGTGTGCGCAGCTATCACGAGGCGCAGAAAAAGGCCAATGGCGAGAGCTGGAGCTACCGCGACGAAGACGGCACGCTGCTGGGCCAGAAGGTCACGCCGCTGGACCGCGTGGGCATCTACGTGCCGGGCGGCAAGGCCGCCTATCCGTCCAGCGTGCTGATGAACGCCATTCCCGCCCATGTAGCCGGTGTGCAGGACATCATCATGGTCGTGCCCACGCCCCAGGGTCAGAAGAACCCGCTGGTGCTGGCTGCTGCCTATGTGGCTGGCGTGCACCGCGCCTTCACCATCGGTGGCGCCCAGGCCGTGGCTGCCCTGGCCTACGGAACGGCCACCGTGCCCAAGGTGGACAAGATCACCGGCCCCGGCAATGCCTATGTGGCCAGCGCCAAGAAGCGTGTGTTCGGCATCGTGGGCATCGACATGATTGCCGGTCCTTCTGAAATCCTGGTGCTGGCCGACGGAACGACCCCGCCCGACTGGGTGGCCATGGATCTGTTCAGCCAGGCCGAACACGACGAGCTGGCCCAGTCCATCCTGCTGTGTCCCGATGCAGCCTATATCGATGCCGTCCAGGCCGCGATCGACCGCCTGCTGCCCGAGATGCCGCGCAAGGCCATCATCGCCAAGAGCCTGAGCGACCGCGGTGCGCTGATTCTGACCAAGGACATGGAAGAGGCTTGCGCGATCAGCAATCGCATCGCGCCCGAGCACCTGGAAGTCTCCAGCCGCGACCCGCACCGCTGGGAGCCTTTGCTCAGGCACGCCGGTGCCATTTTCCTGGGCGCCTATACCTCCGAGAGCCTGGGCGACTACTGCGCCGGCCCGAATCACGTGCTGCCGACCAGCGGCACGGCGCGCTTTTCCTCGCCGCTGGGGGTGTACGACTTCCAGAAGCGCAGCTCCATCATCGAAGTCAGCGAGGCCGGTGCCCAGATCCTGGGCAAGACCGCAGCCGTGCTGGCCTATGGCGAAGGCCTGCAGGGCCATGCCAGGGCTGCCGAAATGCGCCTGAAGTAAATCCGCCGGTGCTTGCCCATCAGCCGTGGCCCGTCCACGGCTTTTTTCATTTTCGGGCAGGTCCACATGCCCTCCGTCTCGGGGCAATTGATCTCCAGATGTTTCATGGTGCAGGAAAGCGCGGGTTTGCGGTGACACTCGGCGGGCTGCGTGGCAGCGCAGCATTCCATAGCCAATCACAACAAGGGAGCGTGAAGATGAATCAGGTCATGAGTTCCTGGCCGCAACGCGGCTGGCGGCTGCTGGGCGGACTGCTGCTGGTCGCGGGGCTGGCCGCCTGCGGTGCACCGCCTTCGGCGCAGGATGCCTTGCAGGTCGCTGAGAGCGGATCGGCAGCGCCGCGCACGCCCAGGGTCGAGTCCACACTGGGCACGCAATGGGGGGAAGGGCGAGAGTCGGTCACTCGGACCGTGGAAGCTGCGCGCCTGGACCCCGAGCGCCCGCGCACCGTTGCACAGCTGCGCTACTCCGATGAGGCCAGCATCCGCCGCGCCCTGGGGCGCAGCATCGATCAGCAGCTCAGCGTGCAGCTGGCCGACGGCGATGTGGAGTGGGTGGTGCAGGACGGGCAAGGCCGGCCGCTGCCCATCTACACCATGCGCGGAGCTCGGGACTATCAGCTGGCCGGCCGTCAGGGCGAGCGTTACGAGCTGGTCTACAGCAACCGCAGCCAGCGTCACTATGAGGTCGTTGCCACGGTGGACGGCCTGGATGTGCTCACCGGCCAGGCCGGCAGCGTGCACAGCGCCGGCTATCTGCTGCGTCCCGGCGAGACCCTGCGCATCGAGGGTTTTCGCAAGAGTCAGCGTGAAGTGGCGGCCTTTCGTTTTGCCGGCAAGGAGCGCGCCTATGCCGGCAATACCCCGGCTGGCGACGCGCGCAACGTGGGCGTGATCGGGGCGGCACTGTTCGAAGTCCGGCTGCAGGGGCGCGATGCCGCCCAGCCTGCGCCAGAGCGCCGCGGCGCGGCCGAGCCTGCGGCTTTTCCCGCCGACGGCAGATATGCCCCGCCGCCGCAGTACCGGCGCTGAGGGCTGTGGCGCTGCCGCCTGCGGCCGCAGCGCCTGTCAGATTCGCCTGCTGAACTGGCCCAGTCCGTCGTCGTCATAGAACTCCAGCCAGAGGCTTTGGGCCGGCGCTGCGTCACCTGCCTCGAAGACCGCCAGCGAAATGCTGTGCGGAGCCGCGCTTTCGTTGCCAGGAATGAAGCAGAACTGGCTGCCGCTCCAGTGCTGCAGCACATAGGTCTGGGCTTGCGGGCCTATGCTCAGCTGCAGTCGGTTGTCGACGAGGCTGACCTGCACCGGGCCATGGTAGGCGTTGTCATAGCTTCCCGCATAGCGCTGCAGCGCGCCCGGAGGCTGGGGCGCAGACGGGGGCTGCTGGCCCAGCAGGGATCCCGTGGGCGCCATCAGCGGAGCGATCTTTTCACTGTACAGCGACCACCAGTCCTGCGTGAGGCGGCCGGTTTCCATCAGGTCCACGAACTGGCGGCACAGGGTTTCGGGAACGCCGATGGGAATGCCGTTGGTGAGCACGATGACGGCAGCGTCCAGCGAGGGAATGAGCATAAAGCAGGTGGCCGCGCCCAGCATGAAGGCGCCCGAATGGCTGAGGAACTTCAGCCCGCCATCGGTTGCTGCGACATTGAAGCCGAAGCCGTAGTGCCCTCCCGGCGCCTGGGCCTGCCAGGCGGCTTGCAGGGCTGCAGGGGCGACCAGCTGCTGTCCCTGCCAACGCCCCTGCGCCAGCAGCAGAGACAGCCAGCGCGCCATGTCGTTGACGCTGGAGCTGGCGCCGCCGGCCGGGGACTGGGGGTCGGCATTGCGCGGCGTGCCGCGCTGCCAGCTGCCGTCATCGGCGCGTACATGGGGGCTGGCACGGTTGGCCTGCTGCATGAATTCGGCATAGACCGATGTGGTTCGCGTCATGCCCAGAGGCGCATACAGGGTCTGGCGTGACAGACTCGCCCAGTCGGTATTGGCAGCGCCTGCGACGCCCACGGCGGCGGCGGTCAACCCGGCATTGGTGTAGGCGTATTCGCTGCGCAGCGGCTTGACGGGCAACAGGCGCAGCCGCTCCAGCACCACCTGCTGGCCGTTGCCCAGCTCCTCGAGCTTGTCGCCCGCATGGTCGGGCAGGCCGCTGCGGTGGGCAAACAGATCGCCCACGGTCAGCACCGCGCTGCTGCCCGGATTGCGCAGCGCAAACCAGGGCAGCAAGTCCTTCATGCGGCTGTCCCAGGAGACCCGTCCCAGGCCGACCTGGTGCGCCACCACGGTGGCAGCCAGGGATTTGGAGACCGAGGCCAGCTGGAACACAGTGTCGGCATTCACGGCCGCACTGCCGCCGGTCTCGCAAAGCCCCAGGCCTTGGGCGGCAAGCGTTTGCGCGCCCTGGACCACGGCCCAGGCCATGCCCGGAACACCGCTGACGCGGCGCAGCGTTGCGGCCAGCTCGGGCAGCCGCCGGGCCGCCTCCGCGGCGCTCAGGCCTTTTGCTGGTGCATCGTCTCCGCCGCAGCCCGCCAGAGCCAGCCCGGAGCCGGCCGCGATGCCCAGGCCGGCTCCGGCGCGGATGGTGCGATCGAGCATCTGGCGTCTGGTCCATGCAGTCTTGGATGGCTGGCTCATGATTTCTCCTCCCGGTTGGTGGGTCTGCGCTTGCAGAGGGGCAAGTTTCTGGCGAACTGTTTTTTGCTCCGCAGTATGGATTCCTGCAGGCCATTCTGGCAATTTGAAATTTGACACGAATTTCGTGTTGCACGAAATTCGTGTACTATGCAGAGCATGAAGAACGTCACCATCACCGTCGAAGACAGCGTGCTTGACTGGGCGCGCATTGAAGCGGCCAGGCGCGGCAGCAGCGTCTCGCGCATGCTGGGTGACTTCATGGCCGAGCTGATGCAGCGCGAGGATGCCTACGAGCGTGCCTATCTGGCCTGGCGCACGGATGAGCGCACCTGGCAAGCTGCCGGCCAGTCTGCCAAATCCCTGGCGCGCAGTGCCAGCAGCAAGAGGGCTGCAGCGCACAGCAATGCCGAAACCGAGGTGGCCAGGTGAACCCCGTATTTGTCGATACCTCGGTGCTGATTGCTGCGGAAGATGCGGCTGGCGGTGCGCTGTATGCGGCCACGCTGGAATGGCTGGATCTGCTGTGGCGCAGCCGTAGCGGCCGCACCAGCAATCAGGCGCTGGTGGAGTTCTATGACCAGGCCACCACCGCAGTCCTGCCCCTGCCTCAGGGCGATGCCCGCGCAGCCATCCGCCGCTACCAGACCTGGACGCCCTGGAAGACCGACGCCGCCACGCTGGAGACGGCCTGGGCGGTGCAGGCCCGCCATGCGCTGGACTTTGGCGACTGCCTGGCCGTGGCCTGCGCCCAGCACAGCGGCTGCAACCAGATGCTGAGCCTGCATCTGCCCCATGGGGCAGAGTTTGGCGGCGTAACCGTGGTGCACCCGCTGGAGCAAGCCGCCACGCAGAATCTTGAGGCTTGAGCGCCAGAATCGCGGCGATCGGTATCGACTGCATTGGCCAACGCAAGCCTTGTGTAAAGGAGTGAACCCATGACTGCTCAAGACATCCAGACCAAAGCCCTGCAACGCATTCGCGCCGATGTACGCGCCATGCAGGGCTACCATGTGCAGCCCGCGCAAGGCCTGCTCAAGATGGACACGATGGAGAACCCCTACCGTCTGCCGCCCGAGCTGCAGAAAAAGTTGGGCGAGCATCTGGGCGGTCTGGAAATCAACCGCTACCCCGGCGAGCGCCAGGAAGTGCTCAAGCAGATGCTGGCCGACTACGCCGGTGCTCCGGCCGGCACATCGGTGCTGCTGGGCAATGGCTCGGACGAGATCATCACCCTGCTGGCGCTGGCCACGGCCCAGCCCTGCAACAATGCCCGCGCCAAGATGCTGGCGCCCATGCCGGGCTTTGTGATGTATCCGCTGTCTGCCAAGCTGCAGGGCCTGGATTTCGTGGGCGTGAATCTGACGAGCGACTTCGACCTCGATGTGCCGGCCATGCAGGCCGCCATCGCCGAGCACCAGCCTGCCATCACCTATATCGCCTATCCCAACAATCCCACCGCCACGCTGTGGGCCGAGGACAAGGTTCAGGCCGTGATCGACGCCGTGGCCGAGGTTGGCGGTCTGGTCGTGATGGACGAGGCCTACCAGCCCTTCGCCAGCCGCAGCTGGATCACCCGCATGAAGGCAGACCCCGCGCGCAACGCTCATGTGCTGCTGATGCGCACGCTGTCCAAGTTCGGTCTGGCCGGTGCGCGCCTGGGCTATCTGATCGGCCCATCGGCCATCGTCAACGAGATCGACAAGGTGCGCCCGCCCTACAACATCAGCGTGCTTAACTGCGAGACGGCGATTTTTGCGCTGCAGCACGAGTCCCTGTATGCCGAGCAGGCCGCTGCCATCCGCGCCGAACGCCAGCCGCTGATCGATGCCCTGGTCCTGCTGGACGGCGTGCAAAAAGTCTGGCCCTCCGAAGCCAATATGGTGTTGCTGCGCGTGCGCGACGCCGGCAAGGCCCAGATCGAGATGAAGCAGCGCGGCGTGCTGGTCAAGAACGTATCGGCCATGCATCCCCTGCTGCACAACTGCCTGCGCCTGACCGTGGGCACCCGCGAAGAAAACGCCCAGATGCTGGCGGCACTGAAAGAAAGCCTATGAGCAATATCGTCCCCTCCATCGCCCAGAACCTGCCGCGCATTGCCGAAGTACAGCGCAACACGGCCGAGACCCGCGTCGCCGTGCGCGTCAACCTCGACGGCACGGGCAAGGCCAGCCTGAACTCCGGCATCGGCTTTCTCGACCACATGCTGGACCAGATCGCGCGCCACGGCCTGATCGACATGGACATCGAATGCGCGGGTGATCTGCACATCGACGGCCACCACACGGTGGAAGACATCGGCATCACCCTGGGCCAGGCCTTTGCCAAGGCCATCGGCGACAAGAAAGGCATTCGTCGCTACGGTCATGCCTATGTGCCGCTGGACGAAGCCCTGAGCCGCGTCGTCATCGACTTCTCGGGCCGTCCCGGTCTGCACATGGATGTGAAGTTCACGGCCGGCAGCATCGGTCAGCTCGATACGCAGCTGGTCTTCGAATTCTTCCAGGGCTTTGTCAACCACGCCGGCGTGACGCTGCACATCGACAACCTGAAGGGCTTCAATGCCCACCACCAGTGCGAAACCATCTTCAAGGCCTTTGCGCGCGCCATGCGCTTTGCGCTGGAGCATGATGAGCGCATGGCCGGCGTGATTCCATCGACCAAGGGTGCTCTGTAATCAGGAGCTTTATGCGCCTGTTCACACTGCATTTCAAAGCTCTTTGTCTGTAAAAACAAATCTCCATAAGCGGTAGCTGCTATGAGTTTGAAGAACAACACCGTGGCCGTGGTCGATTACGGCATGGGCAATCTGCGCTCGGTCTCGCAGGCGGTGCGTACGGCCGCGGCCGATACCGGCTGGGACGTGGTCGTCACGGCCGATCCCGAGGTGGTCCATGCCGCCAACCGCGTGGTCCTGCCCGGTCAGGGGGCCATGCCCGACTGCATGCGCGAGCTGCGCGAATCGGGCCTGCAGCAGGCCGTGCTCGATGCTGCTGTCAACAAGCCTCTGTTCGGCGTCTGCGTGGGCATGCAGATGCTGCTCGATCACAGCGATGAAGGCGATGTGCCGGGCCTGGGGCTGATTCCCGGCAATGTGCGCAAGTTCGATCTGGAAGGCAGGACGCAAGCCGACGGCAGCCGCTTCAAGGTGCCGCAGATGGGCTGGAACCAGGTGCAGCAGACGCAGCAGGGTGGCATGCCCCATGCGCTGTGGGCCGGAATTCCCGACGGCAGCTTCTACTACTTTGTGCACAGCTTTTATGCGCTGGTGCAACAAAGCGCGCATTGCGCGGCCGAGACCGACTACGGCGGCCTCTTTGCATGTGCCGTCGCACGCGATAATATTTTCGCTACCCAGTTCCACCCCGAGAAAAGCTCGGACCAGGGGCTGGCGCTGTTCCGCAACTTCCTGGGCTGGAAGCCCTAGGGTCAACATTGAACAAGTCTTTGCGCGCATCGCATCCCCGGCTTGGGCGGTCTGCAGCGTTGCAAATCCTCGCCGGGCGATCAGCCCGGCTGTGGTTTGCGCCTCGCAGTCCATCCCAATCCAGTGCGCGCTGCATCGCAGGGCTTGTTCACTGTCAACCCGAGTTTCTTCAACCGGCCATTTCTGACGGCCAAACTTGCTAGCAGATCACCATCATGTTGCTCATCCCCGCTATCGACCTCAAGGACGGCCACTGCGTTCGCCTGATTCAGGGTGATATGGACCAGTCCACCACTTTCGGTGAAGACCCCGCAGCCATGGCCGCCAAATGGCTGGATGCTGGCGCCCGTCGCCTGCACCTGGTGGACCTGAACGGCGCCTTTGCGGGCCAGCCCAAGAACCTGTCGGCCATCAAGAGCATCCTCAAGGAAGTCGATGGCGAGATTCCCGTTCAGCTGGGCGGCGGCATCCGTGATCTGGACACCATCGAGCGCTACATCGATCTGGGCATCGAGTACCTCATCATCGGCACCGCTGCCGTGAAGAACCCCGGTTTCCTGCAGGATGCCTGCAGTGCCTTTCCCGGCCACATCATCGTGGGCCTGGACGCCAAGGACGGCAAGGTGGCGATCGACGGCTGGAGCAAGCTCACCGGCCAGGACGTGATCGAAACCGCCAAGCGCTTCGAGGACTGGGGTGTGGAATCCATCATCTACACCGACATCGGTCGTGACGGCATGCTCAGCGGCATCAATATCGACGCCACCGTCAAGCTGGCCCAGTCGCTGAAGATTCCGGTCATCGCCTCGGGCGGTCTGGCCGGCATGGCCGACATCGAAGCGCTGTGCAAGGTGCAGGATGAAGGCGTGGAAGGCGTTATCTGCGGCCGCGCCATCTATACCGGCGATCTGGACTTCGCCGCCGGCCAGGAGCGTGCGGACGAGCTCACGGGTGAGTGATTTGACCTTTCAGGCCCAGGCCGTTGACTGGAAAGGGCTTCCTGCCATTGCCTTGAAGCTGGGTCAGGGGGATTCGGTGCTGATCTGCCTGCAGGGCGCCCAGGTACTGTCCTGGGTCGGCCTGGGGCAGGAACGCCTGTTCCTCAGTCCCAGGGCAGCCCATGACGGCCAGAGCGCCATTCGCGGCGGCATTCCGGTCTGCTTTCCCCAGTTCAACCAGCGTGGTCCCTTGGTCAAGCATGGCTTTGCGCGCCTCAGCCACTGGCAGGCCGATGCTGCGAGGCCATCGGGCGAGGATGGTGCGCAGATCTCCTTGCGCCTGACGGACAGCGAAGCATCGCGCGCCGTCTGGCCGCATGTCTTTGAGGCAGTGCTCACGATTGAGCTCAGGCCCGGCGTATTGCGTGTGGAACTGGCCGTGCATAACCGCGGCCGGCAGGACCTGTCTTTTACCGCGGCCTTGCACGGCTATCTTCGCGTTGCGCAGGTCGAGCAGGCCAGCTTGCACGGTCTCGAAGGTTTGAGCTATTGGGATGCTGCTGCGGCTCAACCGGATACCCATGTCACGCAGCAAGGCTGCGTCAGCTTCGGTGCGGAGACCGATCGCGTCTATCCACGTGCGGCTGCAGCCCTGCAACTGCAAAGCTCGGGCCGGCCCTGGCTGCAGCTTGCCCAGGATGCGTCCTGGAGCGAAACCGTGGTCTGGAATCCAGGCCCTGCTCTGTGCGCCACACTCAAGGACATGGAGGCCGACAGCTGGCAGCAGATGCTGTGCGTGGAGGCTGCGGCCATTGATGCACCTGTGGCTCTTGGACCCGACCAGCGCTGGAAGGCGGCGCAAACCTTCGAATGCTTTTGAGGCTTTGAACGGGGCGGGGTGATGTCACCCCGAGCCTGGGCCTGTCCTTGTGCGTAGACCTGTTGGCCTTCAGCCTGCCCAGCCCTGTTGACGGCTCCATGGGCCGCAGCTGTAGAGGCAGGGCGGACGGCGACTCATCGGGATTTGGTGCCCAGGGCATCCGCCAATGCATCGACCAGAGGCGGGTTCAGATAATGCGGGCCGTCGAAGGCAAAGACCGTCCAGCCTTGGTAGGCCGCCAACTGTGGCAGGAATTCTTCTGCCATGGCGCTGCGAAATCCGCCGCCCGGCGCAGGCCGGAAGGCCTCGGCAATCACGCGAACACGCGCCTGGCCCAGATGGGCGGTCAGCATCTGCAGGTATTCGCGTGCCACGCTGGGAGTGCGCGCGTGTACGCCGACTCCATCCTGGAAAAACACGCCCACATCTTCGGGTATCCAGCGCATGATCCAGTCAACCAGCGCCTGGGGACCCATATTGGCATTGTCATAGGCGCTGATCCACAGCGGACGTGGCAGTTTGTTGAGAACCTCGGTGAGAAGACTGGGCGCAGCCCAGGTCGGATCGACTTCGACCGGGAAGTACCAGCCGGCAACCCGCAGTGGCAGTGCCGTGATAGCCGCTTTCAAGGCATAGGACTGCATGGCCAGATCCGCGAGACCGGCGCGGGCCTTGGCCTCGTCATGCATGCCGGCCAGGCCGAGAATCAGCTCCTGCGCCCAGGGCTCGGCCGCGATGCGCTCCCAGTCCGGGAGGTTGCGGCTCATGGAGGGCAGGTAAGTGCCGGGCACCAGGCTCAGATTGTCCACAGCCGTCCATTGCACCAGCAGGCGGCGGATGCCCAGACGCTGCCATGATCCATGGGGCCGTAGAGTGTCGGCACTGGGCTGCCAGACCATGCCGGGCAGACGCAGGCTGGGCTTGGCCTGTGCCTCGGGCAGGCTGCAGCTCAGCGCCCAGGCCAGGCCCAGCGCCTCGCGTCTGGTGCATTGTTCCATCGTCATATCTATGGATCGAGCCGCTTTCTCCTTTCGGAGAAAGCGCTTTTCTTTCATGGCAGCTGACTCGGAACCGTCCAGGTGAAGCCCAGATTGGAGATGCCGCTGACAAGGCTCTTGAAGTCCGCCAGGCCAGGGGTTCCAACCTGCGGCTCCAGCCAGAACGGGTGGAAGAAGAACGAGGCATAGCCGTCACGCACCGTCTTCACATACTGGGCATTGGTGAGAATGTCCTGCCATGTGTAGTTGAAGGAGGAGGTCGGATCGATCAGGTGGATGTCGTATTCGATGTTCCCCAGGCTTTCCGGCAGCACTTTCTGCCCGTAGTAGTCGGTCTGGATGGGGTAGGGGAAGATCTGGCCCACGGCAAAATCCTTCTCCACCGATGCAGTGAAATTGGGCTTGTCTGCGGTGTAGTACACCACGCGTTGATAAGTCTTGGGGAAGACCTGCGTACTGGCCTTGGATGCCAGCGCCGAGCCCTGGTAGTGTGGGGTTTCCCATGCTGTAGCGCGATATCCATTGAGAGACAACTCCAGCAGACCGGCTCGATAGCGTCCCAACGCCCAGGTGGTCGAGTCTTCCGGCACGGGCTTGTTGTTGACAATGTCCCAGAACTCGTAGTCATCGCCACTCACTGCCGTATAGCGGTTGCGCACATTGCTGTACTGGTGCGTGTAGCCATGCATCACGATTTCGCCGCCGCGCACCAGTGCATAGTTGAGAGCTCTCTTCAGATTGGTCGCCAGTGACATTGGCACCTGCATCGGCACTCCCGAGTTGTACACGCCAAGAGGATCTTTGTAGTACGGAATGGTCGCAATCGAAAACGGGATCCGTTGCTGGTAGAGGTAGTCCGTCAGTGATTTCATTGCCGTCACACTGACCAAGGCGCTCACATCTTCAAGGCGGACCATGGCCTTGTGGCTTTCGGCATGGTTCACCCCCAGCATGTCATGCAGCATGTCTGCCAGCACGAGATAGCGATCGCGTGGCCCGATATAGCTGAACGGCAGATCCGCGACATACCAGAAGTTGCCCGACCTCACTACATAGGGCGCCTGCTCGCCGGTCTTGGGATTGGACATGGAAACCAGGTTCTGGGCCTTGGTGGTGTCGGTGATGGCCGTCAGCCCCACATCGGGATCCGCATTCACGGCGCCAGTGCTGCTGTCGTATGCATAGTATTTGACAAAGGGCAGGTTTTTGTAGGTGATGGTGTCGAAGAACCCCGGTGTGGTGTTGCTTGAGGTTGGTGCGGCATTGAGTCCGCGAAGCGCTGTCAGGTTGAAGCCATAGCGGGACTGGAAGCCGTAGGCCGGATCCCAGGCAAACTGCCAGATGTTGTACTTGAACCAGACTATGGTCTTGGCAGAGCTGGCGGCATCGGTCATGAAGGCGGCAGGAACCGGGTTGTCGTAATACGAGCCTAGATAGAACGTGGCGTCGTAGCCGCTGAGCTGGCCTGCCGTGTAGTTCTGCACCGCGACCATATCGACCTTGCTGTCGAAATGTCCGAGCAGATTGCGCAGCATGATGGCATAGCTCATGCCGAGCTTGGTGTAGGCCGTATTGGGCGGCGCGTCATAAAGGATCAGTGTGCGCGGACCTGTTTGCGCAAAAGCGCCAGGGCTCGCAAAGAGCATGGCTAGCAGCCATGCCCCAAGAAGGCGTCCTAGGGTTTTCATGAGACTCTCCTGAGATCAGTACACGGTGAGGTCTATTGCTGCTGGCCACGGGATGGATTGCCCGGATTGGGCTTGCCTTTCGGCGGATTGCCGGGGGAGGGGTTGCCGGGTTTGATAGGCGGCTCATCCAGCGTGTCATCCCGTGTGAAATCCTTCTTGAAATGTCCTTTGTGGTGATGCGCACGTTCGTTGCGCTTGCGCTCTTCGGGGGCTGCGCCTGCGTCCATGCGGATCTGGGAGGCCCCAGGCGGCAATGGCGGCGGCATGACGTTCGAGGCCAGGGTCCAGTTGGCCCAGGTCAGCAGTGCCAGCGCGAGCAGCGCGCGCGTAGCCTGCCTTTGATCATGGGAGTGCATGAGAGCCTCCTTTCTGGAGGGCAGAAAGAAAAAGTGCAAACAACACCATCTCCACAAACTCTAGAAATGGCGATGGGTCGGGCCTTAGAGGCGTGCCATCTCAAAATACCAAGGCGGCACGTAGAAACACGCCTTTCCCTCTTTCGTCCCCGGCAAGCCGGGCGCGATACTGCAGGGAGAGGTCGAGGTAGGAGCGAGGTGCATGGTCACGGTCCTCGCGGAACCAGAAACGCATGCTCACACCAACGCCAGCGCCCACCGAGCTTTGCTTGCCCGAGGCTGTGCGTTCAGAGTTGTAATCAGCGCCCAGGACTGCATGCGGAAACAGCACCAGTCTTGAGTCGCTCCCCCCCATTCGGAAACTGCGCCCTGCTTGGGCTTCGAAAGTCGCGTAGTTCTGCTTGCGATGAATGAAGCGACCTACTTCGGCATACATATTGAACGTGTTCCAGCTGGGCACATCCACGCGCAGGTCGGTACCCATGCCGCCCGAATATCCCATGCGCAGCAACCAGTCGTTGCTGGACAGCGAGCCGATGCGCACGCGCCGTTCGGCCGCGAGTATGAGGTTGTGATCGCTCAGCGGCTTGGCACGAATACCGACGGCACCCTGGGTGGTCTCTCCGCCCGTGGGCACATCGTGGCGGCTGTAGACCGTTTGAGCAGCGCCGCCGTACAGCTCCCAGAAGCGGCCGTCGCCGAACTTCTGCGGGCGCCAGTACACCTCGCTGACGAGCTGGGCCACGTCGCCATAGAGGCCGGGCTGGGCGCCCGCCGCGCCCAGGGAAATGCCTCGATAGCCCAGCAAGGTGTTGATGCCCCAGGAGCGGTCCCGGTCGGCAACTTCACGTCGTGTCTCATATTGCTGCTGCGGCGTCATGGCGAGCCGGCCTTCATGCGCAGCGGCAATGGCCTGCTTGAAGTAGTCGATGGACTGATCGTTCTCGGCCAGCCTGCTGGCAGCGTAGGCGCCATCGCGCAGCGCCGTGTCCGGCAGACGGCTCTGGTCCCGTGCGCGGTTGAAGATGGACAAGGCACTGCGATCGTCCCCCACGCGAATGGCCAGATAGGCCAGATTGGGGTCGGCGCTTTGCTGCAGCTCAGGCTCCGAGACAGCCTGGGCAAAGCGTGCAGCAGCCTCGTCTCGCCGCCCCAGCTGAAGCAGCAGATCCACCTCGCTGGACAGGGACAGGCCGCCCATTTGCAATGCCGTCCGTGCGTCGGCGTTGGCGGCCTCGGTCATGCCCTGCTCGTGGCGCAGACGACTGCGCAAGGCCAGCACTTCGGCTGCATCGGGCTGTAGCTGCAGTGTTTGATCGACCTCCTCAAGCGCCTGCGTCTTTTGGCCTGCAGCCAGCAATGCCTGAAGGCGAAGCTGACGGTAGGGTAGATGTCCGGGGTTGAGCTGCACGGCCGCCCCGGCCTTTTCTGCCGCCAAAGCATATTGCCCATCGCTGTAGGCTTGATAGGCCTCATGGGCGACTTTGTATGCCGGGTCTGGCGCTTCCTGCCCGGGCCAGATTTCGCAGCCGGGCACATCGCCGGCGCTGAAGCAGTTGACCAGGGGCAGTGGCAGCTCGTAGCTGCGTGACATGGTTGAGGAGCGCAGGGTTTTGAGCTGCTCTCGGCGGCTGCTGATGTCGGCATTGCTGTCCGTCTCCAGCGCCTGCACAAGCCGCTGGGCTCGTTCTGTCTGGCCGGCTGCCAGCGCTGCATCCAGGGCTATCACGCCGTAGTTCTGCCGCTCCGACCGCGACAGGTGGGGGGCGGCAAGCGCTGCGTCGAAAGCCTGTTCGGAGGACATGCCGCGACCTTGGACATGCAGGGCCACGCCCTGCAGTACCTGCAGTGCAGGATCATGCTGCAGCGCCAGCCCTTGCTCTGCCACACGCTGCGCCTGGGCCGCCTGTCCATCCTGAAGCAGCAAGCCCAGCCACTGAAGCCGGGGAGCCAGTGCATCCGGCGCTATTCGGACGCTGGTCTCTGCATACCTGAGGGCCTTGACCATGTCGCCTTGCTCGCGTGCCTGCAAGGCCTGCTCGAAGGGCCGCAGGGCGCGGCGCTGACGTATGGATGTGCGCAGCATCTGCCAATCGGAGTCCGACTGCAGCTGCTTGACCTTGTCCAGCCTTGTTGCCCGGGCTTCGGCCTCGTCGAAGCGCCCGTTCTCGACGAGCAGGTAGACCAGCAGGCGCTGATAGTCCAGACGCCCGGGGGCCGCAGCTACGGCCTGCCTTGCCAGAGGCAAGGCCGTGGCGAAGTCGCGCCGCTCGGTTGCGGCATAGGCCTGGCTGGCCTTGGCGTAACCCGCAGGCATGGCCTGTGTTGCCGGGCTCTTGCGCGGGCGAGGCGTGGTGTCCGCTGTCGAGGTGGCTGCCTTTGCCGGCTCCGGTGCTGTCGCTGCTGAAGGCGCGGCTGTGCCTGGCGTCTTCGGTGGCTCCTTGGCCGCAGGAGCGGGCAGGGCTTGAGACGCGGGCTGTCTGGCCGGAACTGCTCCCTGATGCATATCGCGCAGAGCCTGGGCCAGACGCGCATCGCCAGGGTGGCGCTGAAGCTGAGCCTTCAGCACAGCTTCAGCCTGTGCGGGTTGACCAAAGCGGCGATGGGCTGCCGCCAATTGCAGGGCGATCTCGGTGTTGTCCGGTGCCAGACGCTGAGCCTGCTGCAGCTCGGAGATGGCACGCTGACCATCACCGCGCGCCATGGCCTCATACGCCTTGTCGATCCGGGGATAGACCTGAAAGCGCTGTCTGGGAGTGATATCCGGACCTAGATCCACCGTCTGCGCCAGACCATCGTATGGGGTGGCGCATGCCAGGGAAAGAACCAGAATAGGACGAGAAAGCTTCATATATTGGCACCTAAGCAACGGACACGATCGGGGCGGCATCAAGGCGGCGCAAAAGTTGCGCCATGGTGACCTGCAGCTGTTGCTGCAGTCGCAGTGCTTCATCCAGCGTCGCCTGCGTCAACGCCCCCTGGTTCACCAGGAACAGGCCCAGGCTGTCATCGCTTTGCTCATGTCTGAGCAGCAAGGCATTCAGCACGGCTGTGTCGATGCGGCCCAGGGCCTGAAGCACTTCGCCCAGCATCAGCTGCCGCGACACATAGAATTTCCAAAGCTCTTTCGCCTGTTCGGCGGATACGCGTTTGCGCTCCACGGCCCAGGCCAGCAGTTCGCGAGCCGGCTCCCCATGCTGTCTTGCATACAGACGCCGCAGCTCGACCGTGACCTCTCCCTTGGGGGCAATGAGGTAGCGCACGGGCCTCTCCAGCTTGCGCTCCAGGGCTGCATGCGAGACCGGGTCTATGACCGACTCGCTGGCCAGGATCAGTGTTTTTCCCTCCTCGCGCAGCGGCACCACGCTGTAATGCAGTGCCAGATGTGCCGGCAGCAGCGCCGCGATCTCGTCGGGGATCAGACGCTCTCCCAGAAATTCCCATGAAACGCCAGCCTGCTGGGCCACTGCAGCGGCCAGCTGTGCGGTGCTGATCAGGTCCTTGTGCACCAGCGCACTGCCCAGGCGCAAGCCGGGAGTGGGGCGCAGCAGCGCTTCCTGCAGCTGGCTCTCTGTCAGGGCACCTTGTGCGATCAGTATCTGTCCCAGGGGCTGGCGCAGTCTGGGTCCCTCTCCCAGCATGGGGAAGTCATGATCGGTCTTGGCCCAGGCCATGCGCCGGATATCCTTGGCCTGCAGCGCCTGGGCGATGGCCCGCCAGTTGGCCAGAAAGTTCACCAAATTGCCCCATAGCAGGCGCGGAAGCGACATCAATCCCTGGACGATGCCGTAGTAGCTGGTGACGAAAAACATGCGCTGGGCAATGCGGTTGAGCATCAGCACGAAGTTCGCTGCCAGCAGCGCATACAGCCACCAGTCGCCCTGGAAGATGGAGAGAAACCGGTAGCTGTCCGGTACCAGGCGCTGGTAGAGCCAGATGGCAATCAGCTGCATCGCCAGCAGCATGGCCAGAAAGCTGGCGAAATTGGTGAGAGCACCCTTGCGGTCGCGCCAGAGAAAATAGTTCAGCACACCGCTTTGGGTCCAGCGCAGGGTCTTGAAACCCTGGATCACGATGCCCGTGATCCAGCGGGACTTCTGTCGCACCGCCGCATTCAGCGTATCGGGGAAGAACTCCCGCACGCAGATGACGCTGGCTTCACGCGCGCTGCGCCCGTGTCGGCGTGGCTGGTCGGGATCGGTAGGCTGGTCCGCGTCATGCACGGGAAAGCGCACGAAGATCTCGCGCATGCCCAGCTGCTTGAGCCGGAAACCGATGTCGTAGTCCTCGGTCAGGCTCTGGGTATCGAAGGCTACGCCATCGCCCATCTCCAGCAGCGCCGTGATGGCGCGGCGGCTGAAGCAGGTGCCGACCCCGGCGCTGGGCACCTGACCCACCAGGGCCTCGCGCACCACGATGTCCTTGGCATGCAGCTCGGCAAACTCGTCCAGATAATGCCCGCCGGTGAATTCGCGCAGCGGCCGCTCCAGGGGGTAGACCGGCAGCTGGATCAGATCCTTGCGATCCACGAGAAAGTTGAACAGTCTCAGCTCCAACCTGGACAGCACGTCTTCCGAGTCATGCAGGATGAAGCCTGCAAACTCTATGCCCGAGCGCTGCTCGAACTGGAAGATGGCATCGAGCACATTGTTGAGACAGTCGGCCTTGCTGGTCGGCCCGGGGCGTGCGCAGACCACGCTGTGCACATTCGGGAAATGGGCTCTTACCTGCTCCACATCGGCGTGGGTCTGGGGGTCGTTGGGGTAGGTGCCGATGAAGATGTGGTAGTTCTCATAGTCCAGCGTGGTTGCCGCCAGCTGCGCCATCTTGCCGATCACGCCATGCTCCTGCCATGCGGGCACCATGATGGCCAGCGGCTTCTCGTCCACACCGAGCAAGGCCTTGTGATTCATCTGCTCGTGGCGCGAATACACGGTCAGTGCACGCCAGGTGCGCCGCCCCCAGTAAAAGAGGTCGATGAACAGATCGTCCAGTCCGCTGATGAAGATCACCACCGCAATGACGATGGCGATGCTCTTGAGCACATAGAGGTATCCGGTGAACAGGTCAAGCCAGGACATGGCGCGTCCTTTCAGCGGCTTTCTGTGCCAGGCCTGCGTGATCAGGCCTCAGCATCTGGTGCAGTCTTTTCTCGGTGCGCTGTGCTGCAGTCCCGTCACCAAAGGGGTTGCTGCTGGCCTGCATGCTCCGGTAGGCAGCATCGTCATGCATCAGGTGGCGCACGGACTGAACGATCCTGCTTCTGTCGGCTCCGACCAAAGCGGCGCAGCCGGCTTCCAGCACCTCGGGACGCTCGGTCTCGTCGCGCAAGACCAGCACCGGTACCTTGAAGGTTGGCGCCTCCTCCTGCAGTCCGCCGGAATCGGTCAGCACCAGCCAGGCATCGGCCAGGGCCTGCTGCATGGCCAGGTAATCCAGCGGTTCTGTCAGCTTGACATTGGGCAGTCCGCCCAGCAGCCGGTGTACCGGCTCCTTGACCACCGGATTGAGGTGAACCGGGAACAGCACCGGCATCTGGGGAAACTCGCGCGCGATCTCGGCAATCGCTTCGCACACATGGTCCACATCGGGGCCCCAGTTCTCTCGCCTGTGCATGGTCACCAGAATATGGCCTCGGCCCTGCATGCGGCGGTGGATGTGGTGATGCTGGCTGGCCCAGAGCTGGGCATCGACGACGGTGTTGCCGGTGAGCTCGATCTTTTCCTTGGCCACGTTTTCGCGCTCCAGCGCCTGCTGGGCCCTCGGGGTGGGGGCCAGATGCAGGCTGGCGATGCGCCCTATCATTTGCCGCAGGCCTTCCTCCGGAAAAGGTCGGTGCAGGTTGTAGGTGCGCAGGCCGGCCTCGACATGGACGACGGGCACCTTGAGATAGAAGCCGGCCAATGCACCCTGAAACGCGCTCTCTGTGTCGCCTTGAACGATCACTGCCTCACAGCTCGTATCCGTCAGCACGGACTCCAGCTGAACCCGGCAGCCCGTGGCGAATTCCAGCAGTGAACTTCCTTGCCTTTGCAGCACATGATCGGGCTGGATATGAAAGCAATCCAGCATTTGCGCGGCCATGTCGCCATGCTGGCCGGTATGCAGCCAGATGGGGCGAGCCCAGTGCGTCTGCTGTAGGGCGTGATAGACAGGGGCCAGCTTGATGATTTCGGGCCTGGTCCCGGACACGATGAGCAACTGCGCGATGTCTGGCTTGGCGTGAAGAGCCTCGGAGTCCTGATTCATTGCGTTCTCCCTTTGAGTCAATTGGTATCAGACGTTCTTCATTCGTACCTGCTCAAAATCATCTTTCACGCTCTGCTTCGGGTATGTCAGCCAGCTCCTTGTGCTGGTCGCCATTGGTGCCGGCTTTATCTGCTGCATGAGCGGCGCAGCCGCATCGGCGGGCTAACCGTCTCTGGCAGCCGTGACCAGTCGCTCGGCACAGCGGCTGGCCTGATCGCCATCCTGCGCCTCCACCATCACATGCAGCAGCGGCTCCGTGCCGCTGTGACGCACCAGCACACGCCCGGTGGAACCCAGCTCGGCCTCGACCTGCGCCTGCACTCGTGCCAGCAAGGCATTGCTGCGCCAATCCCGGTCTGGCGACCAGTGCACATTGAGCAATGCCTGAGGGTAGAGCTGCACCGGCAGCAGCCATTGCGATAGCGTGCGGCCGGTGCGCACGCAGGCCTGCAATATCTGCAGCGCATTCACCAGACCGTCGCCCGTGCTGTGCCGGTCCAGTATCAGCAGATGGCCCGACCCCTCGCCGCCGAAGGTCCAGCCCCTGCGGCTGAGCTCCTCAAGCACGTAACGGTCGCCGACCTTGGTGCGCATGAAATCCACGTCCAGCACCCCGAATGCCCGCTCCACCGCCATATTCGTCATCAGCGTGCCGACGGCGCCCGCAATGCTCTCGTCATGCTCCAGGCGGTCGGCGACGATCAGGTACAGCAACTCGTCTCCGTTATAGAGCCGGCCGGCGGCATCGACGACCAGCAGGCGATCCGCATCGCCATCCAGGGCGATGCCGAAATCCGCACCGCAACCGGAAACAGTCGTGGCCAGGAGCTCGGGATGTGCGGCTCCGGCCCCCTGGTTGATGTTCATGCCATCGGGAGCGCAGCCTATGGCCACCACTTCGGCACCGAGTTCATGCAAGACCATGGGCGCTATCTGATAGGCCGCACCATGGCCGGCATCGACCACGATCTTCAGCCCTCGCAAGGTGAACGCATGGTCGCAAGTGCTCTTGCAAAACTCTATATAGCGGCCGGCGGCGTCATCCAGGAGCTGGGTTTTTCCGAGTGCGATTGCCGGGACCCAATGCGGCTCATCCAGCAGCATTTGCTCGACTGCTACCTCCCAGACATAGGGCAGTTTGGTGCCTTTGGCACTGAAGAATTTGATGCCGTTGTCCTCGAAGGTGTTGTGGCTGGCGCTGATGACCACTCCCAGACTGGCACGCAAGGCCCGCGTGAGATAGGCCACTCCCGGTGTTGGCAGCGTCCCAAGCAGCACCACATCCACGCCAGACGAATTGAAGCCCGACACCAAGGCGCTTTCGAGCATGTGACCCGAGATACGCGTGTCCTTGCCAATCAGCACCGTCGGGCGCTCTTCGTTGCGATGAAGCATTCGTCCGACGACATGGGCGAGATGCAGAGCGAAGTCCGGCGTGATGGGGAAATACCCAGCCCGCCCGCGGATTCCGTCGGTACCGAAATATTGGCGTCTCATATCCATGATGATCACCTGTGCCTGAATACATTCATCGAACGGGATGGGTTTCCGGGTCCGGTCAATTATTTATGGGGACAACACTGTCGAAATATTAAAAACTATTGATTTATTTTTTTCATAGTTTCACTAGCAAAAACAATCCGAACAAGAATGCAGCGTAAAAAGAAACATCTTTTTACGCTATGAATATCTGGATGCTGAATTGGGGTTTTATACACAATATTTAAGGTATTTCGCTTGCCGGTCGAGACTGCTTTGCATTGCTGTCAACCCTAGCGTCAGGCGGCTTGCCGAAGCCCAGCCCGCAATAGCTTTGCTTGTCACGCAGTCATATGCCGCTCTCGGCAGTGCAGCTTCTCGCAGGCGTGGAGGCTTCTTATTGAGAATATCAGTGGCTTTGTTTCCGGATCGCTTGTGGCATGCCTGGTCAGGAGTGGGCGATGGTTCTATGTGCACCAGTTAATCGCAGCCGGAATATCGATGCAGGAAAGAGGTTGCGGCGGAAAACAATAAATCGTGAGGCCGGCTCTGTGTTTACTGTTATTCAATTGGGAGCACAGGGATTTTGTGCCGCTTTATGGATTGGGGCTGCTGCTGAGTTGAATCGTTTCAAATCGAGCAGGTTTGACTCGCGATGCGATGGCTGTGGCCGGGCGGCGTGCCGCCCAAGCCAGCTGGCAATGCCATGGCAGCGGCAGGGGGGCGCCGTTGGCAGATGCCCTAGGCAGCGGCGAGGCCGTGGTATCTTTGGCCTCCTTGTTCCTAGATATTCCGAGACTGGTCCATGCTTGCCAAACGCATCATTCCCTGCCTTGACGTGACCGGCGGCCGCGTGGTCAAGGGCGTCAATTTTCTGGAGCTGCGCGATGCGGGCGACCCGGTGGAAATTGCCGCACGCTACAACGCCCAGGGTGCAGACGAGCTGACTTTTTTGGACATCACGGCCACCAGCGATGGCCGTGACCTGATTCTGCCCATCATCGAGGCCGTGGCTTCGCAGGTCTTTATTCCGCTGACCGTGGGCGGTGGCGTGCGCAGCGTGGAAGATGTTCGCCGCCTGCTCAATGCCGGAGCCGACAAGACCAGCTTCAACTCCGCCGCCATTGCCAACCCGGACACCATCAATGCCTGCAGCGACAAGTACGGCGCGCAATGCATCGTGGTGGCCATCGACGCCAAGCGCCGAACTCCCGAGGACGAGCAGCGCATCGGCCCCGGCGGCACGCCCATGGGGCCGGGCTGGGATGTGTACAGCCACGGCGGCCGCAAGAATGTGGGGCTGGATGTGGTGCGCTGGGCCGAAGAGATGGCCAGGCGCGGTGCCGGCGAGATCCTGCTGACCAGCATGGACAAGGATGGCACCAAGAGCGGCTTCGATCTGAAGCTCACGCGTGCCGTGGCCGATGCCGTGGCCGTGCCCGTGATCGCCTCGGGCGGTGTCGGCAATCTCGAAGATCTGGCCGATGGCGTGACCATTGGCGGCGCCGATGCCGTGCTGGCTGCCAGCATCTTCCACTATGGCGAGTACACCGTGCAGCAGGCCAAGGAATGCATGCGCGCGCGCGGCATTCCCGTGCGTCTCTAAAGTTGTTTTGAGAGCGGCTTGCGCAGGCTACAAGCGGCTTTCCATATGTTTTATGGTTGATGTTGGCTGCCGGCCTGCGCTGGCAGCTATACAAAGCAAAGGTCTGCAATGAGCTGGCTCGATCAAGTCAAATGGGATGCGCAGGGTCTGGTGCCCGTGATTGCGCAGGAGCAAAGCAGCGGCGACGTGGTCATGTTTGCCTGGATGAACCGCGAGGCACTGGAAAAGACCGCCGAGCTGGGGCGTGCCGTCTACTTCAGCCGCTCGCGCAACAAGCTGTGGTTCAAGGGCGAGGAGTCCGGCCATGTGCAGACCGTGCACGAGATGCGCATCGACTGCGACAACGACGTGGTTTTGCTCAAGATCACGCAAGAGGGGCATGATCCCGGTATTGCCTGCCATACCGGCCGCCACTCCTGCTTTTACAGCGTTTTCAAGGACGGACAGTGGCTTGCTGTCGATCCGGTCTTGAAAGATCCTGCTTCCATCTACAAATAAAGTCATGTCTGAACAAAACACCGCGTCGGTCGAGGGCGCACTGGCCCGTCTGGCCGCCGTGATCGAAAGCCGCAAGGTCGCCAATGGTGGCGACCCTGAAAAAAGCTATGTCGCGCGCCTGCTGCACAAGGGGCCTGACGCCTTTCTGAAGAAGATCGGCGAAGAGGCCACCGAAGTCGTCATGGCCGCCAAGGATGTCGATCATGGCGCGGACAAGGGCAAGATCCTCTATGAAGTGGCAGATCTGTGGTTTCACTCCATGATTGCGCTGTCGCACTACGGACTGACACCCGCAGAGGTGGTGGCCGAGCTGGAGCGCCGCGAGGGCACCAGCGGTCTGGAGGAAAAAGCCCTGCGCAAGGCCCAGGAACGCGCTGCTCAGGAAGGGGCGGCCAAGCAATAAGGAGGAAGCGCATGAATGACGATCGCGACATTATCGATGTAAATAGCAGCAGCTCTACCGAGGTCGAGGGCCTGAAGGCCTGGGGCTGGGTCAGCTATCTGCTGCACCTGGTCGTGGCCGTGGCCGCCGTGCTACCGGGCGCGCAGGTCAGTGTGCTGCTGTTGCTGATTGCAGTCGTCATCGATCTGGTCAAGCGCGATGATGCGCGCGGCACCTGGCAGGAGAGCCATTTTTCCTGGCGGTTGCGCAGCGTGCTCTGGGCCATCGTTCTCTATGCGGTGACTTTCCCGTTCTTCCTGCTGGGCCTCTTGATCTTCAACCCCGCCTGGGTGTTGATCTCCATCTGGTTCCTCTACCGCATCGTCAGCGGCATGATCGCCATGAACAAGAATCGCGCGATCCAGCCCTGAACCGCACTTGCCAGACACCTAAGCCCCCGCTTTACGGCCGGGGCTTTTTTGTTTTTGCAAGCGGTTGTGCTGCGCTGCAACAGATTCGGGGTGGCAGGCTGACACGAGTGCAGGGCCTGTGCAATGCTCGCTGTGCTGGATAAGCTCCACGACTTGCGCAGATTCGGATCGGGCATGGTGTTTTGTCCATGGATATGCCCGCTGTGCATTCTTTGTTTGCGTGAGTCCCAAGCCCCTTGCTTGGTTCATCAACCCTCACAGGATCGTGCCATGGCTACAGAGACTTCCCACACCCTCAACCTTGCCCTGCAGGGCGGGGGATCGCATGGTGCGCTGACCTGGGGCGTGCTGGATGCATTGCTGGACGATGACGGACTGATCTTCGAAGGCATCAGTGGCACCAGCGCCGGTGCCATGAATGCCGTGGCGCTGGCCCATGGTTTCGCGCAGGCGGCCGCGCAGGAAAAGAAAGTGGACGATGCCCGTTACCTGGGACGGCAGCTGGCGCGCCAGTCTCTGCGCGAGCTGTGGGAGGGCGTGGGCACCATGGGCAGCGTGGGCAAGATGTTCTGGGCCGCACCGTTGCCGGGCAGCAAGCAGTTCATGGGCGTGCTCAACCAGTTTCTGTCGCCCTATCAGACCAATCCGCTCAATATCAACCCGCTGCGACAGCTGCTCACCCGGGTGGTGGACTTCGAGACGCTTGCGCATCCCGAGCACCCCAGCGTGGTGCCCAAGCTCTTCATCTGCGCCACCAATGTGCGCACGGGTGCCGGCAAGATCTTCAAAGGCGAGCAGGTGACGGCAGACGCCATCATGGCATCGGCCTGCCTGCCGCAGCTGTTCAAGGCGGTGGAGATTGACGGGGAGTGCTACTGGGACGGCGGGTTCTCGGGCAATCCGGCCCTGTATCCGCTGATCTACGAGACCAGGAGCAGAGATATCCTGCTGGTGCAGATCAATCCCAAGGAGTCCGATGTCTCTCCCGACACGGCCCGCGAGATCATGGATCGCATGAACGAAATCACCTTCAACGCCAGCTTGCTGGCCGAGCTCCGGGCCATCGAGTTCGTGGTCAAGCTGCTGGAGCAAAAGCGCCTGGACCCCGAGCGCTACAAGCATGTGCTGATGCACCGCATCGACGGGGGCTCCGTGCTCAAGCCTTTTGGCGCCTCGAGCAAGGTGCGCGCAGACATGGGCATGGTGCACAAGCTGTTTGAGCTGGGCCGGGTGCGCGGCCAGCAATGGCTGCAGCTCAATCGCGAGCACCTTGGCGTCAAACAGACGCTGCGATTCAACGAGAATATAGGATAGTCCCCTGAGGCGCTTTG
This sequence comes from Comamonas sp. A23, assembly GCF_004522605.1. Taxonomy (NCBI): domain Bacteria; kingdom Pseudomonadati; phylum Pseudomonadota; class Betaproteobacteria; order Burkholderiales; family Comamonadaceae; genus Comamonas; species Comamonas sp. A23. The sequence goes on along the minus strand of NZ_RSDT01000002.1, from coordinate 543,985 downwards.
CGCCTTCCCCTTCAGGGGATGACGCCATTGTCTGCTTCATGGGCCATGGGCAAGGCAGGGCGCCTGGAATACTGAACTGTCGAGATACAAGAGACCATGCACGACCACGATTACGACCCCCATTGCATTTTCTGCCGCATCGCCAAAGGGGAGATTCCTTCGCGCAAGGTCTATGAAGACGAGGAACTGTTCGCCTTCCATGACATTCACCCGGGTGCGCCCGTGCACTTCCTGGTGATTCCCAAGAAGCACATCCCCTCCATGGCCCAGGTCGGCGCCGAGGATGTGCCCCTGCTGGGTCGCATGATGGCGCTGGCTCCCAAGCTGGCGATGGAGCAGGGCTGCAACCCTTATCCCGATGGCGGTTTCCGCATCGTGGTCAATACCGGCAGCGAAGGCGGGCAGGAAGTGCACCATCTGCACCTGCACGTCATGGGCGGCCCGCGCCCCTGGCTCAAGGGCTGATCCGGCGGCGCAGCGAGCCTGCACGCGGCGATAGAGCTGTGCGCTGCAGGCTTTTTGGGTGATTGATTCGTATCTGTCACAAGCCCCGTCTAAAATGGTTTGCAATTTCTAGGAGATTCTCATGGGCTCGTTTTCTATCTGGCACTGGGCGATCGTGCTGCTCATCGTGGTTCTGGTGTTCGGCACCAAGAAGCTCAAGAACATCGGCTCCGACCTGGGCGGCGCCGTCAAGGGCTTCAAGGACGGCATGAAGGACGGCGCGACTGACGCCGACGCCAACGCTGCGACCGGCCAAGTGGCCAACCAGCAGGCTGCCGAAAAGGCCACCATCGACGTGGAAGCCAAGCAAAAGAGCTGATCGCGGCAGGACTGACATTTAGATGTTTGATATTGGCCTGTCCAAAATGGCGCTGATCGGTGCCGTGGCCCTGGTGGTCATCGGTCCCGAGAAACTGCCGCGCGTGGCCCGCATGGTGGGCACCTTGCTTGGCAGGGCACAGCGCTATGTGTCCGACGTCAAGGCCGAGGTCAACCGCTCCATGGAGCTCGATGAGCTGCGCAAGATGAAGGACACGGTCGAGACTGCCGCGCGGGACGTGGAGTCCAGCATGCGCAATCAGGCCTCCGATCTTGAAAAGGACTGGAGCGATGCGACCAAGGACCTGCGCGACGACTCGAACATGACTTCGGCTTCGTCCTTCGGGTCCTATGACGCAGAAGGTGGCTACACCGGTCTGGATACGCACAGCAGCGTGGTGCCCAGCTATCGCCATCCGCGCAAGAACTGGCGCGTCAAGCGCGGTGCCGTGCCCCAGTGGTACAAGGCCCGTGCCGGGGTACGCAGCAAGGTCCAGTCGGGTGCGGCACGCGTGGCGCGCTTTCGCCCCAAGAAGTTCCATTGAACATGCAGCTCAGCAGCCTGCCGGCCGCAAGGTCGGCCATGGCCGGCCCAAGGGGGTCGGCTCTGCTGCCCGCATGTCGCTCTTTGCCCGTGATCCGCGGGCGTTGTTGTTTCTCAAGCGTGTGGAGCCGATCGGGCTCCGACGCGGTTTTGCACCATGTCCGAACCCTCTAAAGAAGACGAACTCGCCGGCACGGAGCAGCCGTTTGTCCAGCACCTGATGGAGCTGCGTGACCGCCTGCTCTACAGCCTGTATGGCGTTTTGATCGGCGTCGGGCTGCTGATGTTCTGGCCGGGCCCCGATGGCCTGATTGACTTCATCGCCCTGCCCATCAAAGAGCACATGCCGCCCGGCGCCAAGCTGATTGCGGTGGGCGTTTTCTCGCCCTTCTTTGTGCCGCTCAAGGTGCTGATGATGGTGGCCGTGCTGCTGGCGCTGCCCTGGATCATGTACCAGATCTGGGCCTTTGTGGCACCGGGCCTGTACAGCCACGAGAAGAAGTTCGCCCTGCCGCTGATCCTGTTCGGCAGCTTGCTGGCCTATGCCGGCATTGCCTTCGTACAATTCTTTGTGCTGGGCAATATGTTCAAGTTCATCCAGCATTTCACGCCGGCCAGCGTGGCGGCAACACCCGACATCGCCTCGTATGTGGAAGCGATTCTGTCGCTTTACATCGCTTTTGCGGCGGCTTTCCAGGTGCCCATTGTGGTGATGCTGCTGGTGCGCTTTGGCCTGGTGGAGATTGAAAAGCTCAAGGCCTTCCGCGGCTATTTCGTGGTGCTGGCCTTTGTGATTGCGGCCGTCATCACGCCGCCCGATGTGATTTCCCAGCTGGCCCTGGCCTTGCCCATGTGCCTGCTCTACGAGATCGGCATTCTGGGGGCCGGCTGGTTCAGCCGGGTATCGCGTGCGCCCGATGCCGAGGAAGGCACGGGCACGGAGGTGGAAAAATCCACTGACGGCCACTGATCTTCGTTCCCGACCTCCTGCAAAGCCCTTGAAGCGATTCAAGGGCTTTTGTTTTGATGACTGTCTGCAATTTTTTCCATCAGTGCTTGAGTCATATCTCTTGATGAATCGTGTTGAAGAGGTTGTGGCTGGCCTGGCCGGAGCATGAAAAAAGCCAGCGGCTAGCGCTGGCTTTTCGGTTTGTTGGCGCTGCAATCAGCGGCGTGGGCGACCCTGTTGCTGCAGGGTGCTGGCTGCTGGGCGGGCTCCCGGAGTGATGTCCAGCACCACTTCGCTGTCGCCGCGGCGCACATCGAACTTGGCGGCTTCGCCGGGCTTGAGCGAGGCCACGGCCGTCAGCAGTTCGGAGACATTGCGGGTCGCGGTCTCGCCCACCTTGACGATTACGTCGCCGGGACGCATGCCGGCCTGGGCGGCGGGGCCGGCCTGCAGCACGCCGGTGATGATGACGCCGGCATCGGCCTTGACGCCAAAGGTTTCGGCCAACTCGGGCGAGAGCTCGTTGGGCTCCACGCCGATCCAGCCGCGCGTGACCTTGCCGTCCTTGACGATGCCGTCCAGCACCATCTTGGCTGTGGAGACGGGAATCGCGAAACCGATGCCCATGCTGCCGCCTGAGCGCGAGTAGATGGCCGTGTTGATACCCAGCAGATTGCCGTTGGCATCCACCAGCGCACCGCCGGAGTTGCCGGGGTTGATGGCAGCGTCGGTCTGGATGAAGTTCTCGAAGGTGTTGATGCCCAGCTGGCTGCGGCCCAGAGCGCTGATGATGCCGCTGGTCACTGTCTGGCCCACGCCGAAGGGATTGCCGATGGCCAGCACGCGGTCGCCCACAGCGACCTGATCGGAATTGCCCAGCACGATGACGGGCAGCTTGTCGAGCTCGATCTTGAGAATGGCCAGATCGGTCTCGGGGTCTGTTCCTATGATCTTGGCCTTGGCCTGACGGCTATCGGTCAGCGTGACCTCGATATCGTCGGCGCCTTCCACCACATGGTTGTTGGTGAGGATGTAGCCATCTTGACTGATGATGACGCCGCTACCCAAACCAGATTGCTCCTGCGGACCCTGATCGCCAAAGAAGAACTGGAACCAGGGGTCGTTGGCGCGCGGGTGGCGAACCGCTTTGCTGGTGTTGATGCTGACCACGGCGGGCGAGGCCTTGCGCGCGGCAGGCGCAAAGCTGCCGGGAGCGACTTCACCCGCTGGAGTGGATGGCGCCTGCAGCAGCGAAACACCGGCACTGCTACGGATATTTCCGCGCTGAAGCCAAGTGGGCTGTAGGGTAGCCACTACAAAATAGATAGCCACCAGCACGGTGACGACCTGCGAAAACAGCAACCAGGTGCGTTTCATGTAATGCGTATAGGTAGTGAGGGGAACAAGCCCACATTGTGAAGCATGGCTGCGCCAGGCGTCGAAGCGAACATTTGCTTGCAAGCAAATGCATAACGCAAAGCTTTGCAGAATGCAGGGCCCATGGCTATAGGACTGCAAGCACCTAAAGTTTTATGTGTCCAGGATATATGAGTGAAAACCCTAGAATGTTTTTTCGACTGCGCTTACGCCGCCGTTACTGAAGTGACTGCCCACAAGGTGCTCATATTCAGTCTGGTGTGGCTTTGCATCTGAAGCCCGCCGCAATCGGTCTGCCACTGCACGTTGACCCGTGATCAGCGGCCTTATCCGCGCTGTCCTGCTGTTCGATCTAGGAAACACCATGACTACGCTTGACCACGCTGCATCGGCTGACGCGCCGGCTGCAGCGACGAATCGTCTCCTGAACCGGGAGGACTACAAGACCCTGGGCTTATCGGCCCTGGGCGGAACGCTGGAGTTTTACGACTTCGTGGTGTTCGTCTTTTTTGCCAATGTGATCGGCAGCCTGTTCTTTCCGGCTTCGCTGCCCGAGTGGATGCGCCAGCTGCAGACGCTGGGCATTTTCGCGGCCGGTTATCTGGCGCGCCCCATCGGCGGCATCTTGATTGCCCACTTCGGCGACATCCTGGGCCGCAAGAAGATGTTCACGCTGTCGGTGTTCCTGATGGCCGTGCCCACGCTGGTCATCGGCCTGCTGCCGACCTATGAAACCATAGGCTTGGCCGCTCCCATCCTGCTGCTGCTGATGCGTGTGATGCAAGGGGCTGCCATCGGCGGTGAAATGCCCGGTGCCTGGGTGTTCGTGGCCGAGCATGCTCCCCAGAAGCGTTACGGCTTTGCGATCGGCGCACTGACCTCCGGCATTACCGGCGGCATTTTCCTGGGCTCCATCATCGGGGTCTGGCTCAACAGCACCTACAGCCAGGGCGAGATCCACGACTGGGCCTGGCGCATCCCCTTCATCCTGGGCGGTGTCTTCGGTCTGGTGTCGGTGTATCTGCGCAAGTTCCTGCACGAGACCCCCATCTTCCAGGAACTGCAGGCCCGCAAGGCCGCTGACCGCGAACTGCCGATCAAGACCATCTTGCGCGACCACCGGGAAGCCTGCGTCGTCGTGGCGCTGATGACCTGGGTGCTGTCCACGGCGATCGTGGTGGTGATTCTGTTCACGCCGGCCTATCTGCAAAAGGTGTTCCACATCGAGCCTGCCATGGCCCTGAAGGCCAATGCCGTGGCGACCGTGACGCTGACTATAGGCTGCGTGTTCTGGGGCTGGCTGTCCGACAAGATCGGCACCAAGCTGACCATGCTCATCGGCTGGGGCGGCATGACGGCCACGGCCTATCTGTTCTACCTGAACCTGCCTGGCAACGAGGCATCGCTGATCTGCAACTATGCGACCGTGGGCTTCTTCGTGGGCTCCATCTCGCTGCTGCCCGTGGTGGGTGTGCGGGCCTTCCCGCCCGAGGTGCGCTTCACCGGTCTGTCCTTCTCCTACAACATGGCCTATGCCGTGTTCGGCGGTCTGACTCCCATGCTGGTGTCCGTGTGGCAGCAGGTGGATGTGATGGCTCCCGCCCACTATGTGGCGGCCATGGGCGTGCTGGGCATGGCCATGGGCTTCTGGCCTCTGGCCTGCAAGGGTTGGCAGCCGCGCAAAGCGTGAGCCTGCACAGGCGGATGAGAAAAGGCAGTCAGCAGTGGCTGCCTTTTTTTTCACTGCTCGCGCGTTTGCGGCGGCGCGGCTGCATGAGCTGCGCGGACACGGTGCTCAGCACCATGTCGGCAAAGGCGCTGCCGCCCGCCGATATATGGTTGCGCATGGCCTCGGCAGCAACTTCGCTGTTGCCCGCCAGAATGGCGGCCACCACGGCTTCATGCTCGGCCTGGGAGTGCAGTAGCCGCTCCGGCTTTTCGAACATCTTGCTGCGGTACGGTGCGACCCTGAGCCTGGCCTCGCGGGTCTGCTCGACGATAAAGGTGTTTCCGCTGGATTGATATATCAGATCGTGCAATCTGGCATTCGCTTGCTCATAGGCTATCGAATCGGCTTTCTGGGCATGGGCAGCGGTCTGCGCGAGAGCGGCCTGCAACTGCGCTCTTTGCTCAGCGTTGATGCGCCGGGCCGCCAGGCGCGCCAGCACGCCTTCCAGCTCGGCAAGCCCTTCCATCATCGCAATCAGCTCGCGGGGATCGAGGTGGCGCACGTAGATGCCCACGCGCGGAAGAATGCTCACCATCCCCTTGGCGGACAGCAGCAGCAAGGCCTCGCGGACCGGCGTGCGCGAGGCCTGGAAGCGCTCGCACAGCGCCTGTTCGTCGATGGCGGCACCTGGCCGCAATGCGCCGTTGCGCAGATCCTGCTCCAGAGCCAGGCGGATGCGGTCCTGCATGCTGGGCGCGTCTAGGGTTTCTTCCCTTGGTGAAGGTTTGGGGTTCATTGTTCAATATTAGATATATCTATTTATATGTCTGATACGCATGAGTCCAAGACTGCACTACCAAGACCATATCGCAACCATTACTCTCCAGCGCCCCACGGTGGCAAACCGCCTGGCGCCCGATGACTTGCCGGTGCTCATGGAATCCATCGAGAGCGTCAATCGCAGATCGGAGGTGCGGGTGCTGGTGCTGCGTAGCGAAGGCAAGTATTTCTGCAGTGGCTACGATATATCACAAATCGAAAACAGCCAGAGCGAAGGCAGCAGCTTCGGCGAAATGGTGGACGTGGTGGAGCAGTGCCGTGCGGTGACCATCGCCGCCATCCAGGGCGGCGTCTATGGCGGCGGGACCGATCTGGCGCTGGCTTGCGACTTTCGCGTGGGTTCGATGGCGGCAGACATGTTCATGCCTGCGGCGCGGCTGGGCCTGCATTTCTACGCCTCAGGAATGGAGCGCTATGTCAGTCGCCTGGGACTCGATACCGCCAAGCGCCTGTTCCTGACCGGCGAGCGCCTGGATGCCGAGCAGATGAAGGCCTGCGGCTTTCTGACGCATCTGGCGGCGGCGCCGCAGCTCGACGAGACCGTGGCGGCTCTGGCCGAGACGATCGGCGCAATGGCGCCCCTGGCTTTGTCCGGCATGAAGAAACACCTGAATCTGATTGCCTGCGGCCGCCAAGACCGCGAGGCGATTGCGCGCGACGTGCAGCGCTCGGTCGAATCCGCGGATCTGCGCGAAGGCGGCCTGGCCTGGCGCGAGAAGCGCGTACCGGTTTTCAAAGGCTGCTAGCGCCGCTGTTGCGCCGAAAAACAACCCTAACTTCCATCAAGGAGACAAGCATGTTCAAGAAAGCATTGATATCGGTCTGCCTGCTGAGCGCCAGCGCCCTGGCACTGGCGGACGCCTACCCGTCGCGCCCCATCACCCTGATGGTGGGCTTTCCGCCCGGCGGCGGCGCCGACGCTGTGGCGCGCATCGTCAGCGAGAAGCTGGGGCGGGTGCTGAACCAGGCAGTGCTGGTGGACAACCGCCCCGGCGCCGGCACGACGATTGCGTCGGATCTGGTGGCGCGGGCGCCTGCGGACGGCTATACCTTGCTGTTGGGCTCCGCCAATCTCTACGGCACCGACCAGATTCTCTATAAGAGTGCGCGCTACGACGGTGCCAGGAGTTTCACGCCCATCATGCGCTGGAGCGATTCGCCGATGCTGCTGGCGGTGAAAAAGGACTTTCCCGAGAAAACCGTGGCCGGCCTGATAGAGCGGGCGCGCAAGAACCCCGGCAAGCTGAGCTATTCCTCATCCGGCACGGGCGTGGTCACGCATCTGGCGGGGGCCTCGTTTGCGCATGCGGCTGGCATCGACATGCTGCATGTGCCGTTCAAGGGCGGGGCGCCGTCGATTCAGGCCGTGGGTGCGGGCGATGTGGACATGACTTTCGGAACGCCCCCCTCGGTGATGCCCATGGCCGCCGGCGGCAAGCTGCGCATCATGGCCGTGACGACGGCCCAGCGCTCGCAGCTGTTCCCCGATCTGCCGGCCATGCAGGAGTCCGGCATCGATGGGGCGGACTTCACGCTCTGGTTCGGTCTCTACGGGCCGGCCAAGCTGCCCAGGGAGATCACGCAAAAGCTGTTCGAGGCCAGCCGCCAGGCCTTGAGCGACCCGGAAGTCAAGGCCAAGCTCGAAAAGCAGGGCGTCGTGGCCTATCCCTCGGCATCGCCCCAGGAGTTCGAGGCCTGGGCCCAGGCCGACGGCAAGAAGCAAAAAGCCGTTGCCGAGCGCGCCATGGCAGGGCAATGAAGCGGTTTCCAGCAAAGAGAGTTTTCCATATGTCTGACATGAATATGTTCACCGCCCTGCGCGCGGCTTTCCCGGCCGATCTGGACGAGGTCGCCATCGAGGCGGTATCGCCTCAGGCCCCGGCCGATGCACCGCTTTTCTATACTTGGCGCGAGCTGGATCGCATGAGCGCACGCATGGCGAATCTGTTGGCCTCGCTCGATCTGCCCGCCGCCAGCCGTATCGCGGTGCAGGTGGAAAAGTCGGTCGAGGCACTGATGCTGTATCTGGCCACCTTGCGTGCCGGTCATGTGTTCCTGCCGCTCAATACTGCCTACCAGAGTGCCGAGATCGAATATTTCATCGGCAATGCCGAGCCCGCCGTCGTAGTCTGCACGCCCGCCAATATGGACTGGGTGGCAAAGGTGGCGGCGGACTGCGGCACGCAGCATGTTTTCACGCTGGGCGAAGCGCAGGACGGCAGCCTGCTGGAGCAGGCGCTGCGCTTCGACGAGGTGCATGCACCCGTGCCGCGCCAGGCCGATGATCTGGCCGCCATCCTCTACACCAGTGGCACCACGGGGCGCAGCAAAGGGGCGATGCTCTCGCATGGCAATCTTCTCTCGAACGCGCTCATGCTCAAGCAGTACTGGGGCTGGCGCACGCGCGAGCAGGGCGGTGACGTGCTGATCCACGCCCTGCCTATCTTCCATGCGCACGGGCTGTTCGTCGCCATCCATGGTGCGCTGATCAATGGCAGCAAGATCATCTGGATGTCGAAATTCGACGCCAAAGCCGCGATCGCCGCCATGCCGCGCGCCACCGTGTTCATGGGCGTGCCCACGCTGTATGTGCGCATGCTGGCCGAGCCGACGCTGACGAGGGAGGCGGCCGGCCGGATGCGGCTGTTCATCTCGGGCTCGGCGCCGCTGCTCATCGAGACCTTTGGCGAGTGGCGCCAGCGCACCGGCCACACCATTCTTGAGCGCTATGGCATGAGTGAAACCATCATGCTCACCTCCAATCCCTACGGTCCCGACGCACGCCACGGCGGGCAGGACGAGCGCCGTGGTGGCACCGTGGGCTTTGCGCTGCCCGGTGTGGGGGTGCGCGTGGCGCGCGACAGCGGCCAGCCGCTGCCCACGGGCGAGGTCGGTGCCATCGAGGTCCGGGGACCCAATATCTTCAAAGGCTATTGGCGCATGCCGGAGAAAACGGCGCAGGAGTTCACGGCCGACGGCTGGTTCAGGACCGGAGACGTCGGCAGGATCGACGAGCGCGGCTATGTCAGCATCGTGGGTCGCAGCAAGGATTTGATCATCAGCGGCGGTTACAACGTCTACCCGGCGGAGATCGAAGGCTTTATCAACGATATGCCCGGCGTGGCCGAGAGCGCCCTGGTCGGTGTGCCGCACCCGGATTTCGGCGAGGTGGGGGTGGCGGTGGTCGTTGCCAGGAGCGGCCATCCACTCGACGGCGCCGCCATTGTCGCCGCGCTCAAGTCCCGGCTTGCCAACTTCAAGATTCCCAAGCGCTGCGTTGTCGTCTCGGAGCTGCCGCGCAACACCATGGGCAAGGTGCAGAAAAACCTGCTGCGTGATCGCTACCGGGACTTGTTTCTCTGAAAACCATAGCTGCTACCTCATGGCAACAAAGGTATTTAGGTGTATTTCGTACTGAAATGCTTTGATTGCATGCGTTAGCAGCTCCTTATCTTGAAGTGCGGCGGGTGCGACAATCATGCCCATGATGACCACTCGCCAAGACATGCTGCAGGCGTTCGACGCCTTGCTGCAGCCCGAACGCTTCAAGGACTACGGACCCAACGGCCTGCAGGTCGAAGGCAAGGGCGAGATTCGTCGCATCGTCAGCGGTGTGACGGCCAGTCGCGCCTTGATCGAGGCGGCGATTGAGGCCGGGGCCGATGCCGTCTTCGTGCACCACGGTCTGTTCTGGCGCGGCATGGATGGTCGCATCACGGGCTGGCTCAAGGAGCGCATCCGTCTGCTGCTGGCGCATGACATCAATCTGTTTGCCTATCACCTGCCGCTGGATGCCCATGCCGAACTGGGTAATAACGCGCAACTGGGTGCCAGGCTCGGCGTGCGGGGCCAGGCGGCCTTTGGCGAGCAGAACCTGGGCTGGCTGGCCGATGTGGACTTTGCCGATGCCGCCGCCCTGGCAGGGCATGTGCAAAGCGTGCTGGGGCGCAAGGTGACGCTGGCCGGTGCGCAAGAGCACAAGCCGATCCGCAGGCTGGCCTGGTGCACCGGAGGGGCGCAGGGCTTTTTCGAGTCCGCGATTGCCGCCGGCGCCGATGCCTATATCACCGGCGAGATCTCCGAGCCCCAGATGCATCTGGCACGCGAGATGGGCGTGAGCTTCATCGCTGCCGGCCATCATGCGACCGAGCGCTACGGCGCGCCGGCCGTGGCGGCCCATGTAGCCCAGGAGTGCGGGCTGGAGCACCGCTTCATCGATATCGACAACCCGGCCTGATCCGCCTCCGCCTTTCACTTTGATGACTGCAAGCACTTTGGAACAGGGGGCTTGCGGCAACTCTGATGCCTATGTCCGTCATTGCTTCAACCCAAACCATCGCCATCACCCAAGGCGACTGCGCAGGCATAGGGCCTGAAATCATCGCCAAGGCCTTCCGGGCTGCGCCGCAGGCCATGCGTGGCTGTTTTGTGGTGGGCGAGTTGCAGACTCTGCGCCGAGCCACGGCGCTGGCAGCTCGGGCCGCCGACGGCGATCAGGCCATCGCCCAGCCCGTGGTGGTGATCGATGAGCCGGGCGAAGCCTGGTCTGTTCCGGAGGGTGCTGTTGCACTGCTGAACCTGCCGGGGCTGGCGGGGCCTCAGCCCTATGGTCGGATTTGCGCGGCTGCTGGGCAGGCCGCGGCGCAATGCGTGGTCTGGGCCGCGCAGGCGGCTTTGCGTGGCGAGATTGCCGCCATGGTTACGGCGCCCTTGCATAAAGAGGCACTGCATCTGGCCGGCGTGACGTTCCCCGGGCATACGGAGCTGCTGCAGGCCGAGGCGGCCGCCCATGCGGGCGTTTCGCTGGAGCAGATGCCGGTGCGTATGATGCTGGCCAATGACGAGTTGCGCACCGTGCTGGTCAGCATCCATGTCTCGCTGCGCGAGGCCATCGAGGCCGTGACCGGGTCGCAGATTCTGCAGACCTTGCGCATCACGCATCAGGCGCTGGGCAGGAACCTGGGGCGTAGGCCTCGCATTGCCGTGGCAGGGCTCAATCCGCATGCGGGCGAGGGCGGCATCTTCGGACGTGAAGAAATCGAAATCATTGCCCCGGCGATCGCGGCAGCGCAGGCCGAAGGCATGAATGTGCAGGGACCGTTTGCGCCGGACACGGTCTTCATGCGGGCGCGAAATACGCCAGCCCACCCGGGTGAATTCGATGTGGTGTTGGCGATGTACCACGACCAAGGGTTGATCCCAGTCAAATATTTGGGTGTGGAAAAAGGCGTCAATGTGACCCTGGGTTTGCCGTTGGTACGCACCAGTCCCGATCATGGCACGGCCTTTGATATTGCCGGTCAGGGCGTGGCCGATGAGGCCAGCCTGCTTGAAGCCGTGCATATGGCCCGTAGCCTGGCGAGTTGATGGGACTTCAACTGCAGGTTCACCAGTCGTCAATGCTTCAGGCATCCAAGCGTTTGCCGGATGGATTCATGCATTGTGCTGGGTCGCGCCGAATGCTCGATGCCATGAAAAAAGCCTGCTGGAGGTCAGCAGGCTTTTCTTCACTGGGCTGAACGCTCTCAGGCCTTGCGATTGAGGCTGTCGCGGATCTCGCGCAGCAGCTGAATGTCTTCAGGCGTAGCGGGCGCTTGCTCCGGTGCAGGCGGAGCCTCGCGTTTGAGGCGGTTTATCTGTTTGACCATCATGAAAATGATGAAGGCCAGAATCACGAAGTTCACCGCAACCGTGATGAAGTTGCCATAGGCAAATACGGGAATGCCGGCTTTTTTCAGTGCATCCAGAGTGCGTGGAACTCCTTCGGGCATGGTGCCCAGAACGACGAACAGGTTGGAAAAATCCAGCTTGCCAAAGAACAGGCCCACCAGAGGCATGATGAGGTCGTTGACCACGGAATCAACGATTTTCCCGAACGCGCCGCCGATGATCACGCCCACGGCAAGATCCATGACGTTTCCCTTGATTGCGAACTCGCGGAATTCTTGCATCATGCCCATAAGCAGTTCCAGTCACTAAGAGTTTGAGATAGCGCAGTATTGCGTGACTTTGGCGGTTGTCAACGTCGGACTGGGGCTGGAATAACCATAACCCCACCGCTAGAATTTGCAGTTGACCCCAAATCAAGCGATGTACTTCGAGGAAATCCATGAGTGACTCTCCAGTCGACTCCAGCAAGCGCACGTGGATCATCACGTCAGCATGTGCTGGTGCCGTGGGCGGTGTGGCAACGGCCGTCCCTTTCGTGAGCTCCTTCCAGCCTTCTGAAAAAGCCAAAGCAGCAGGCGCTGCGGTAGAGGTGGATATCTCCAATCTCAAGGATGGTGAGAAGCTCACCGTCGAGTGGCGTGGCAAGCCGGTGTGGATCATCAAGCGCACACCCGAGCAGCTCAAGGACTTGCCCGGCCTCGATGGCGAACTGGCAGACCCGACCTCGGCGCGTCATCCCGAAGAGTTCACTCCTCCCTATGCACGCAATGAAGCGCGCTCCATCAAGCCTGAAATCCTGGTGGTCGTGGGCATCTGCACGCATCTGGGCTGCTCTCCCACCGACAAGTTCGTCGCCGGGCCTCAGCCTTCGCTGCCTGCAGACTGGAAGGGCGGTTTCCTGTGCCCATGCCATGGCTCCACCTTTGACATGGCCGGCCGGGTGTTCAAGAACAAGCCAGCGCCGGACAACCTGCAAGTGCCGCCACATATGTATCTGTCCGACACCAAGCTGCTGATTGGTGAAGACACCAAGGCAGCCTGAGGGAGACAAGAACAATGGCTCACGAATTCAAGCAAATCGACCCGAACTCCACAACCGGAGCGAAGGCCATGAACTGGCTGGAGAACCGGTTTCCGACGGCATTCGATGCGTACCGCGTCCATATGTCGGAGTACTACGCTCCCAAGAACTTCAACTTCTGGTACATCTTCGGCTCGCTGGCGCTGCTGGTGCTGGTGATCCAGATTGTCACCGGCATCTTCCTGGTGATGCACTACAAGCCCGATGCCGAAAAGGCGTTTGCTTCGGTGGAATACATCATGCGTGATGTGCCCTGGGGCTGGCTGATCCGCTACATGCACTCCACGGGCGCCTCGGCGTTCTTTGTGGTGGTCTATCTGCATATGTTCCGCGGTCTTCTGTACGGTTCTTACCGCAAACCGCGTGAGCTGGTCTGGATCTTCGGCTGCGCCATCTTCCTGGTACTGATGGCCGAAGCCTTCATGGGCTATCTGCTGCCCTGGGGCCAGATGTCGTACTGGGGCGCCCAGGTGATCGTGAACCTGTTCTCCGCCATCCCCTTTGTCGGTCCCGATCTGGCTCTGCTGATCCGTGGCGACTATGTGGTGGGCGATGCGACTCTGAACCGCTTCTTCAGCTTCCACGTGATCGCCGTGCCTCTGGTGCTGCTGGGTCTGGTGGTTGCGCATTTGCTGGCGCTGCACGACGTGGGCTCCAACAATCCCGACGGTATCGAGATCAAGGGCCCGAACGCGCCCAAGGATGAAAAGGGCCGCCCTCTGGATGGCGTGCCCTTCCACCCTTATTACACGGTGCATGACATCTTTGGCGTGACGGTGTTCCTGTTCCTGTTCTCGGCCGTGGTGTTCTTTGCGCCCGAGTTCGGCGGCTACTTCCTGGAGTACAACAACTTCATTCCTGCCGACCCGCTCAAGACGCCCAATCACATTGCCCCTGTCTGGTATTTCACGCCCTTCTATTCGATGTTGCGTGCCATCACCAGCGAGATGATGTATGTGCTGATCGCCTGCGTGGTGCTGGGTGCCGGCTACGGCATTCTCAAGTCGCGTCTGCCCGGTTTTGCCAAGGGTGCCGTCGCCATCGTGGCCCTGGGTGCCATCGCCATGATGCTGTCCATCGATGCCAAGTTCTGGGGCGTGGTCGTCATGGGTGGTGCGGTCATCATCCTGTTTGCCCTGCCCTGGCTCGATTGCAGCCCGGTCAAGTCGATCCGCTATCGTCCCAGCTGGCACAAATATGTGTATGCAGTGTTTGTGGTGAACTTCGTCGTCCTGGCCTATCTGGGGGTGCAGCCTCCGTCGCCGGTGGGCGAGAAGGTGTCGCAGGTCGGCACGCTGTTCTACTTCGGCTTCTTCCTGCTCATGCCCTGGTGGAGCCGCTTGGGTGAAACCAAGCCCGTGCCCGAGCGTGTCACCTTCAAGCCTCACTGAAGCAGGAGAGAACAAGAATGAAGAAACTGATTCTGACCCTGGTTGCAGCCCTGGGTATTGCCGGTGCAGCGCAAGCTTCTGAAGGCGGCATCCACTGGGACAAGGCGCCAGTCAACACCAGCGACACGGCATCCCTGCAAAATGGTGCCAAGATCTTTGTCAACTACTGCCTGAGCTGCCACTCCGCTGCCTTCATGCGTTTCAATCGCTTGAAGGACATCGGTCTGACCGATCAGGACATCAAGGACAATCTGTTGTTCACCACCGACAAGGTGGGTGAGACCATGAAGGCAGCCATCAATCCCAAGGAAGCCAAGGAGTGGTTCGGTGCCAACCCTCCCGACCTGACCGTGATCGCGCGCTCGCGTGCCGGCTCGGGCGGCTCGGGCGCTGATTACCTGTATACCTTCTTGCGTACTTTCTACAGGGATGACACCAAGGCCACGGGCTGGAATAATCTTGCCTTTCCCAGCGTAGGCATGCCGCATGCGCTGTGGGAGCTGCAGGGTGAGCGTCGCGCCATCTTCGAAGAGCATGACGACCATGGAACTAAGACCCAGGTCTTCAAGGGTTGGGAGCAGGTGTCTCCTGGCAAGATGAGCGCAGTGCAGTACGATCAGGCAGTTGGCGATCTGGTGAATTACCTGCAATGGATGGGGGAGCCGGCTCAGAACACCCGAACCCGTATCGGGGTGGGCGTGTTGATTTTCCTGGCCTTCTTCATCTTTATCGCTTGGCGCCTGAATGCCGCGTTCTGGAAAGACGTGAAATAGGCTTTGCCGCCGTGCAGAAGTTGTCTGCAGCCAAACCGTGTTAGTGCAGAGTGGGGTGCCGTGGGCAACCCACTCTTTTTGATTTTTAGGAGTCTCCACCATGATGGTGCTTTATTCGGGAACGACTTGCCCCTTCTCACACCGCTGCCGCTTTGTGCTGTTTGAAAAAGGCATGGATTTCGAGATCCGCGATGTGGACTTGTTCAGCAAGCCCGAAGAAATCGCCGTGATGAACCCCTATGGTCAAGTGCCAATCCTGGTCGAGCGCGACCTGATTCTGTACGAGTCCAACATCATCAACGAGTACATCGATGAGCGCTTTCCCCATCCCCAGCTGATGCCTGGCGACCCTGTGGACCGTGCCCGTGTGCGCCTGTTCCTGCTGAACTTCGAAAAGGAACTGTTCGTGCACGTGAGCGCTCTGGAAGAGCGCAACGTCAAGGGCAATGAAAAGGCTCTGGAGAAGGCTCGTGCCCATATCCGTGACCGCCTGACCCAGATGGCGCCCATCTTCCTGAAGAACAAGTACATCATGGGCGAGAACTTCTCCATGCTGGATGTGGCCATTGCTCCCCTGCTGTGGCGCCTGGACTATTACGGCATCGAGCTGTCCAAGAATGCTGCCCCTCTGCTCAAGTATGCCGAGCGCATTTTCTCGCGCCCCGCTTACATTGAAGCACTGACTCCCTCTGAAAAGGTCATGCGCAAGTAATTGCACATGAGCGCAGAGCGGGCATGTTGAAGGGCTTTCCTTCATCTGCCCGCTTTTTTGTCTTTGCAATCTTCTGGATTTGATTCGTCAGGAAATGAGATGACAGCCCCTGAAACGACTTCAACCCGTCCGTATCTGCTGCGGGCATTGTTTGAATGGTGTACCGACAATGGTTTGACGCCGCATATTGCCGTGCGCGTGGATCGCAGCACCCAGGTGCCCATGGAGTTTGTGCGTGATGGCCAGATCGTGCTCAACATCAGCTATGACGCGACCAGCGGCCTGCTGATCGGCAATGAGTATGTTGAATTCAAAGCACGCTTTGGTGGCCAGCCACGGGAAATCATGGTGCCTGTGGCGAACGTCATGGCCATCTATGCCCGCGAGACCGGACAGGGCATGGCCTTCCCGCCCGAGGAGGACGAAGTCCCCGAGGACGATGATGCGCCATCGATGGAGGATGCCGAGCCCGACATGGAGTCGGATGAGGAGTCCTCGGCCGAGCGTGTGGTGCAACTGGTTCCCGTCAAGGCGGAAGCAGAAGCTTTCGGCGAAGATGATGCTCCTCGTACGCCGCCACCCGCAGGTGGTCGTCCGGCGCTCAAGCGTGTGAAGTAGTCCGGCCAGTGTTTTTGCCGGCAGATCGGGAAATTTCAGGATTCTTCTTTTGGGGCTGAATTTCTACGTTAGAATTCAGTCTTCGCCGGTTTAGCTCAGTTGGTAGAGCACCCGCCTTGTAAGCGGTAGGTCGTCAGTTCGAATCCGACAACCGGCACCAAACAAATAGGTCTCTTCGGAGGCCTTTTTTGTTTTTCTGCCTCTAAAAAGGTCTTGTCAGGCCTGAACCTTGATGCGGATGCTGTTGACAGCCCAGCCTTTGGTGCGCAGATGAGCCGCCATGGCCGGCAGCAATTGGCGCACTTTGGCCGCAGCAGCGTTGTTTTTCACAATCAGGCACCAGCCGTCTTCATCAATGGGGCCGGCTTGCAAGCTGGCGCGCAGCATGGGCGGAACCAGGGGTAAAACGGCTTTGAGCCGGTTGCTGGAGTCCTGAGTCAGTGCTGCCAGGCGCGCCAATGTGGGAGAAGACTCCATGGCATTGATGGCAGTTACGGCGTGATGGCGGCGAACAATGGTCATGCGAGCGGCAAACAGTTGGGCAAGGGCAAGCCCGAGCTTAGCTCAGCCGGGAATGAATGCCGCAGTGCCGGCTATTTGCGCGCGCGGTGCAATCCCATACGTGCTCTGGAGTGGCGAAAAGCCAAGGCAGGCTTGCGCGGTTAGAATCATTTTTTGGTCCTGTCCCTGTTTGGGGTGCGTCAGGAGGTTTTTTCACCCATTTCGGGTGTGGCTCTTGACTGCCGCAGGGACGGCCCCATCTGAAGACCAACAATCAAGGGATTCTGGACACATTGCTTTGCGCAACAGGCAAAAAAGCAATGTGCCTTCGCACGCATGGCCACCAATTTCCTCACCAAACTGTTCGGCAGCCGCAATGACCGGTTGCTCAAGCAATACCGTAAAACAGTCGCTCGCATCAATGCGATGGAGCCTGAGTACGAAAAGCTCAGCGATGAGGCATTGCGCGCCAAGACGCAGGAGTTCAAGGACCGCGTTGCCAAGGGCGAGGCGCTGGACGAGTTGTTGCCCGAAGCCTTTGCCGTAGTGCGTGAAGGCTCCAAGCGCGTCATGAAGATGCGTCACTTCGACGTGCAGATGCTGGGCGCCATGGCGCTGCATTACGGCAAGATTGCCGAAATGCGCACCGGAGAAGGCAAGACGCTGACCGCGACGCTGCCCGTGTACCTCAATGCCCTGTCGGGCGAGGGCGTGCATGTCGTGACCGTCAATGATTACCTGGCCAATCGCGATGCCACGACCATGGCTCGCCTCTACAACTTCCTCGGCCTGTCGGTGGGCATCAACCTGCCCAATCTGTCGCGCGAACAAAAGCAGCAGGCATACAACTCCGACATCACCTACGGCACGAACAACGAATACGGCTTCGACTACCTGCGTGACAACATGGTGTACGAGCCCGGCGACCGCGTGCAGCGCGTGCTGAACTACGCCATCGTCGACGAGGTGGACTCCATCCTGATCGACGAGGCGCGTACTCCGCTGATCATCTCCGGTCCGGCCGAAGATCACACGGCCATGTACGTGGCCATGAACCAGATCGTGCCGAATCTGGTGCGTCAGGAGGGCGAAGCCGATCCCCGTACGGGTGAAGGCGTGACCAAGCCCGGCGATTTCACGGTCGATGAGAAATCCCATCAGGTCTACCTGACCGATCAAGGCTATGAAGCGGCCGAGCGCCTGCTGGCCCATGCCGGCCTGATCGCCGAAGGCTCGTCCCTGTACGACCCCTCCAACATCTCTCTGGTGCATCATCTGTACGCCGCGCTGCGTGCCAATCAGCTGTATTTCCGCGACCAGCACTATGTGGTGCAGAACGACGAAATCGTGATCGTGGACGAGTTCACCGGCCGTCTGATGGCCGGCCGTCGCTGGAGCGATGGCCTGCACCAGGCCGTGGAAGCCAAGGAGGGTGTGGCCATCCAGGCCGAGAACCAGACCATGGCCTCGATCACCTTCCAGAACTACTTCCGTCTGTACAAGAAGCTGTCGGGCATGACCGGTACGGCCGACACCGAGGCCTACGAATTTCAGGAAATCTATGGCCTGGAAACCGTGGTGGTGCCGCCCAACAAGCCCAGCAAGCGCCAGGACCAGCTCGATCGCGTCTACAAGACCACCAAGGAAAAGTACGACGCGGCGATCAAGGACATCCGCGAGTGCTACGAGCGCGGCCAGCCCGTGCTGGTCGGCACGACCTCGATCGAAAACTCCGAAATCATCGACCAGTTGCTGACGCGCGAAAAGCTGCCCCATCAGGTGCTCAACGCCAAGCAGCATGAGCGCGAGGCCGACATCATTGCCCAGGCGGGCAGCGAAGGCATGATCACCATCGCCACCAATATGGCCGGCCGTGGTACCGACATCGTGCTGGGCGGCAATATCGACAAGCAGCTCAAGGCCATCGAGAGCAACGAGGCGCTCAGCGAGACCGAGCGCCAGCAGCAGATCGAGCAGCTGCGTGCCGACTGGCAAGTGGCTCACGACAAGATCGTGGCACTGGGCGGTCTGCGCATCATCGCCACCGAGCGTCATGAATCGCGCCGTATCGACAACCAGCTGCGTGGCCGCTCGGGCCGCCAGGGCGACCCCGGCTCTTCGCGCTTCTATCTGAGTCTGGACGACCAGTTGATGCGCATCTTCGCGGGCGACCGAGTCAAGGCCATCATGGACCGCCTGAAGATGCCCGAAGGCGAAGCCATCGAGGCCGGCATCGTGACCCGCTCCATCGAGTCGGCGCAGCGCAAGGTCGAAGCACGCAACTTCGACATGCGCAAGCAACTGCTCGAATATGACGACGTGGCCAACGACCAGCGCAAGGTGATCTACCAGCAGCGCAACGACATTCTGGATTCCACAGACCTGAATGGCATGCTGGCCGCGATGCGCGAGGACGTGATCACCGATCTGGTGCGTCAGTACGTGCCGGCCGAGTCCATGGAAGAGCAGTGGGATGTGCCCGGCCTGGAGAAGGCGCTGGCCAGCGAATGGCAGATCGATCTTTCCTTGCAGCAGGACGTGGCGGGTTCCGAATCCATCA
The DNA here is from genome assembly GCF_004522605.1 of Comamonas sp. A23. NCBI lineage: Bacteria > Pseudomonadati > Pseudomonadota > Betaproteobacteria > Burkholderiales > Comamonadaceae > Comamonas > Comamonas sp. A23. Next base: position 524,478 of record NZ_RSDT01000002.1, on the reverse strand, counting down.
CCGACGAAGACATTCTGGAGAAGGTCGTCAAGGCGGCCCACGATCTGTTCGACGCCAAGGTGGCCATGATCGGCCAGGAGAACTTCACGCAATTCCAGCGTGCCGTGCTGCTGCAGAGCTTCGACACCAACTGGCGCGACCACCTGGCCGCGCTGGACTATCTGCGCCAGGGCATTCACCTGCGCGGCTATGCCCAGAAGCAGCCCAAGCAGGAATACAAGCGCGAGGCTTTCGAGCTGTTCCGCCAGCTGATCGATCAGGTCAAGACCGAAGTCACCCGCGTGCTGATGACGGTCCAGGTCCGCTCGCGCGAAGAGATGGACGAAGCCGCCGTCGCCATGAACGAGCGCGGTGCGCAGAGCCTGGAGCACATGAGCTATGCCTCCCCGTCGGAAACCGAAGGCATGAGCATCGAGGACGACGTGATGCTGGCCGAGCCTCTGGCCATGCCCGAAGGCGTGCATGTGGGCCGCAACGACCCTTGCCCTTGCGGTAGCGGCAAGAAGTTCAAGCTTTGCCACGGCAAGCTGTCCTGACCCCCTGAGGCGCTTCGCGCCTTGCTCCAAGGGGAACTCACGGCCCAGCCGTGAGGATGGCTTCTCAAGCTGCATTTACAACACGGGCATTGGCCCGTGTTTGCATTTGTGCGTTGGCTTTTTACTCGGGCAATGCCAGTAAAGCCTGAGGCCGGCTTGATTGTTCCGATAATGGGGAACGTTTTAACTTTCGACCCCTAGGCTGCTGCACGGGGCGCGCTCTTGGCCGGAGACATCGAGCAAGAGCCGCCTCGCGGCGAAGATGTCGTCCCCCTCAGGGGGAAGCCGCGCAGCGGCTCAGGGGGAGGCTTTTCTCAGGAACATACAGAAATGTCCGTGAATCTTTCCGCTCCCGTCGCCGCTGATCTGCTGGCGATCAATGGCGTTCGCATTGGCGTTACCGAAGCCAGCGTGCGCAAGGCCAATCGCAAGGACCTGACGGTGTTCCTGCTCGACGAAGGCGCCTCGGTGGCCGGCGTGTTCACCCAGAACCGTTTCTGCGCCGCTCCCGTGCAGATCTGCCGCGAGCATCTGGCGGTCGGCACCGGCATCCGCGCCATGGTCGTCAACACCGGCAATGCCAATGCAGGCACCGGCGCCGCCGGTCTGGCCAATGCCCGCGCCACCTGCGCGGCTCTGGCCAAGGAGCTGGATCTGAACGCAGGCCAGATCCTGCCTTTTTCCACTGGCGTGATCATGGAAGAGCTGCCCGTTGACCGCATCGTGGCGGGCATGCCCAAGGCCATTGCTGCTGCCAAGGCGGATAACTGGGCCACGGCTGCCGAAGGCATCATGACCACCGACACCTTGCCCAAGGCTTTCAGCCGCAGCGTCAGCATTGGCGGCAAGACGGTTGCCATCACAGGCATCAGCAAGGGCGCTGGCATGATCCGTCCCAATATGGCGACCATGCTGGGCTTTCTGGCTACCGATGCGGCGATCGCACCCGAGCTGCTGCAGCCCCTGGTCAAGGAGCTGGCCGACGGCTCCTTCAACCGCGTGACCATTGATGGCGACACCTCCACCAATGACTCGTTCGTGCTGATCGCCACCCACAAGGCAGGCAACGCCCAGATCAAGGAGCTCTCCAGCGCCGAAGGCGAGCAGCTCAAGGCCGCATTGCTGGAAGTGGCACAAAAGCTCGCGCAGGCCATTGTTCGCGATGGCGAGGGCGCCACCAAGTTCATCAGCGTCAAGGTCGAGGGTGGCAAGAATGAGGAAGAGTGCCGTCTGGTTGCTTACTCCATTGCCCACTCGCCCCTGGTCAAGACGGCCTTTTTTGCTTCCGACCCCAATCTGGGTCGCATCCTGGCCGCTGTGGGCTATGCCGGCATTGCCGACCTGGACCAGACCAAGATCGATCTGTACCTGGACGATGTGCATGTGGTGGTCGACGGCGGCCGCAATCCTTCCTACAAGGAAGAAGACGGTCAGCGCGTGATGAAGCAGCAGGAGATCGTGGTGCGCGTGGTGCTGGGTCGTGGCGATGCCGCGCAAACGGTATGGACCTGCGATCTGAGTCACGAATATGTGACGATCAACGCTGATTACCGGTCGTAATTGAGCACCCCCTGAGGCGCGTTGCCTAGGCGGTTCCGCCTGGGCAACGCGCCTTCCCCCTCTCTCGATGCGTTGCATCGGGAGGGGGACGATACCTTCGCTGCGAGGCGGCTCATGCTCGGTATCTCTGGCTTGAGCCGCGCCAGCCTCATGCCTCGCAGGCGACTGCGTGTGCTTCAATTTCAGGAGCTTCTTGCGCTTGTCTATATTGAGTTTTGATTGCTTTTCATTCTGAAATCAAGATTAGGCAAGCGCTGAAAGCTATAAAAACAGATGGAGATTCGATCGTGCAAGATGTGATGAACCCTTTGGAGCGCCTGGTCGAGCGTGCTGAGCAATTGATGCAGCGCATCGAGTCCGTGCTGCCCCAGCCCCTGCAGGCACCCGCCGACTGGGATGCGGCGATTGCCTGGCGCTACCGCAAGCGCGCCAACGGCTGCGGCGTGCTGGAGCCGGTGCGCCATGTGGGCGCCATGCAGTTGTCCGATCTGCAGAACATCGACGTGCAAAAGGAAAAGATTGCGCGCAATACCGAGCAGTTCGTCAGCGATCGCACGGCCAACAACGTGTTGCTGACGGGGGCGCGCGGCACGGGCAAGTCCTCGCTGATCCGTGCCTGCCTGCACAGCTTTGCGCCCCAGGGCCTGCGTCTGATTGAGGTGGACAAGGCCGATCTGACCGATCTGCCCGACATCGTCGACGTGGTCGCCGGCCGCAGCGAGAAATTCATCATCTATTGCGACGATCTGAGCTTTGAAGAGGGCGAGCCAGGCTATAAGGCCATGAAATCCATGCTGGATGGCTCGGTTTCCGCAGCCACGCCGAATGTGCTGGTCTATGCCACCAGCAATCGCCGCCATCTGTTGCCCGAGTACATGACGGACAACCTGGCACAGCAAAAAAGCGAGAACGGCGAGATCCATCCCGGCGAGGTGGTGGAGGAAAAAATATCGCTGTCCGAGCGCTTCGGCCTCTGGGTGAGCTTCTACCCCTTCAGCCAGGACGAGTATCTGCGCGTGGTGGCGCAGTGGCTGTCTGCGCTGGGCATGGACCAGGCCACCATCGAGGCGGCCAGGCCCGAAGCCCTGGTCTGGGCGCTGGAGCGCGGCTCGCGCAGCGGTCGTGTGGCCCACCAGTTCGCGCGCGACTACGCGGGCCGCAACGAGCGCCCCGTGACGGTCAAGAAGCGCATTGAAGATGTGGACGGTCTGGCTGAAGAAGCAGACCTGGAATGAAGAAAGAGTTTTGTGGAAGTGACTGCTGAAACACAGGCGCAGCGCAAGCACACGGAAGTGGCCGTGGGCGTGCTGTTGCGCGAATCCGATGGGGCGCTGCTGATTTCAAGCCGCCCTGCAGGCAAGCCGTATGCAGGCTACTGGGAGTTTCCTGGCGGCAAGCTGGAGGCAGGCGAGAGCGTGGAGCAGGCTTTGCGCCGCGAGCTGATCGAAGAGCTGGGCGTGACCATTGGCCAGGCCCATGCCTGGAAGGTGACCGAGCATGACTACCCGCATGCGCTGGTGCGTCTGCATTGGTGCAAGGTGACGGAATGGACGGGCGAGTTCGAGATGCGCGAGGGCCAGCAAATGGCCTGGCAGCAGTTGCCGCTCGATGTGCACCCCGTCCTGCCCGGTGCCTATCCCGTGCTGCAATGGCTGAGCGAGGAGCGCGGCCTGGTCTTTGATCAAAGCCATTACGAGGCGCAGCAGCCTCTGGTCTGAAGCGGTATGCTCTGAAATAAAGAGCGCCTTGCTCTGGTTGAATCTCGATTTTCTTGGTCAATCAAGCTGAAATCAAGACATTCCATGCGCAAGGCGCTCTTGTTTTTTGCTGCCTTGCTTAGTTTTCCGTGCGTGGATCACCAAACGGCGCATCTTCGGGAGGTGTCTGAGCCGGGACGCGGAACTCTTCATTGCCCCAGGCGCCCAGGTCGATATTGCGGCAACGCTCGCTGCAGAAGGGGCGGAATTTGTTGCTGGGCAAAAAAACGCTGGGGCCGCCGCAGGTCGGGCATTTCACCATGGTGGGGGATTGCTTGTCAGTGCTCATGGCGTAGATGTATCACAGCTGGAAAACACGGGTGGCCGACCCTGAAAGCCATTGAGCCGCAATGTGCGGCTCAATCGGGACGAGAAGACTGCCGGGGACTTATGCGCAGAGCGTGAGCTCGAAAGTGGCGTCGTCATTGCTGGGCTGGGGCTTGCTGCCATGGGCCAGCTTGAGCAGGCGCACCGACACCAACAGGCGGTTGCCGCTGATTTCCGGCACCAGATTCAGATGCGGCTCTATGCGCAGGCGCAGCAGCTGGAAGCTGCGGCCGGCCGGCATGGCCTGCTGGAACACGCCTTGCTCGGCCACCACGCGCTGGGGAATGCCGGTTTCGCGCAGCAGCTGCAGGATCAGCTCAAGCGCCTGACCCAGCGGGGTCAGCTCGCCGGCCCAGTCTTCGAGGTCGCGCTGGCGGTAGCGCGGATCGAGGTTCTGCCAGGCGTGATAGGCCGGCAGGTCAAAGCTGCAGGTGCCGCCGGGTATGCCCACACGGCTGCGTATGGACATCAGCCATTCGTTTTCGGTCAGCGCCTGGCCGGTCTTGCCGGTCTGTGCATTGATGGTGGCAAAGCAGCTCTCCACCTGGCGCGCCACCTGGTGCAGCATGTGCTGGGAAATATCGGGGTTGTCGCGCAACACGTCCAGCAGATGCTTCTGGCGCTCCAGGTCCTTGATGACGTCGGCCCGCAGATCGCTGCGCGAAGCCACATCCATGATCTCGAAGATGGTGATCAGGGCGAAATGATGATCGACCGAATGCGCGCGGGTCAGCAGCTCGCGCAGACGGCGATACAGCTGCTCAAGACGCAGATAAGTTCTCAGACGCTCGTTAAATGGATATTCGTACAGGATCACGTTTGCTGGGCTCCTCGGGGTGCACAGGAATCAGCGGTCAACGTGCACATGCGGCGATCACACGCACAGGCCAAGCCATGGTCTGCATCATAGCCCGAACCATGCAGCGATTTGATCGGTATATGCGTGGAGAGTTTCGATTGTGACCCCGTCATCGTTATAGATGACCCAGTCGGCCGTGGCCAGACGCTGGGCACGCGTGGCCTGGGCGTCGATGATGGCCTGCACGGCCTCGCGTGTGAGAGCGCTGCGTGCCATGACGCGCTCTGTCTGAGTGCTTTCGCGGCAGTCCACGACCAGCACGCCATCCAGGCGTGTTCGCCAGTGGCCGGACTCGACCAGCAGCGGAATGTCGTGCACGATGAGTTTGCTGCCCGCAGCCACGGCTGCTTCATGCTGCTGCCGGGTCTGCTCGGCGATCAGGGGGTGGAGAATGGCTTCCAGGCGCTGGCGCGCGGACGGATCGGCGAAGACCAGCTCGCGCATGCGGGCGCGGTTGAGGGCGCCCTGTGCGTCGATCAGATCGGCACTAAAAGCCTGAGCGATGAGGGGCAGGGCCATGCCGCCGCTTGCCGTCAGGCTGCGCGAGATATGGTCGGCATCGATCAGCGTTGCGCCGCATGCCTGCAGCCTGGCTGCAACCGTGCTTTTGCCGCTGCCGATGCCGCCCGTCAGCCCCAGTCTGAATGGTGAGCGCTCAGGTGCGACTTTCATGGCTTACAGGCCTGCAAAGCTGAGCACCGCCTGCGGGCCCCAGATCAGGCTGACGAAACCGCCGCCGGCAAGAAAAGGGCCGAATGGCACATAGCCGCCTTCGCGCAGCTTGCTGTTGATCTTGAGCGCAATGCCGATGACGGCGCCCACGACCGATGCCATGAGAATGATGGGCACCAGTGCCTGCCAGCCAAACCAGGCACCGAGTGCGGCAAACAGCTTGAAGTCGCCGTAGCCCATGCCTTCCTTGCCCGTTGCCAGCTTGAAGGCCCAGAAGATCAGCCATAGCGACATATAGCCTGCGACGGCGCCCCACAGCGATTGTTGCAGAGGCACGCTGGTCCACTGCAGCGCGGAGGCGATCAGGCCGGCCCAGAGCAGGGGCAGAGTGATGGAGTCCGGCAAGAACGTGGTGTCCCAGTCTATCAGTGCAAGCGCCAGCAGCGCCGCGCTGAAGCCGCACCAGGCAAAGCCGGTGGCGGTCAGGCCGTCGCGGCCCAGGCAGAAGGCAAACAGCGCGGCGCAGACCAGTTCAACCACAGGGTAGCGCAGGCTGATGGGCGTTTTGCACTCGGCGCAGCGTCCGCGCAGAAACAGATAGCTGAGCACGGGAATGTTCTCGTACCAGGCGATCTGATGGCCGCAATGCGGGCAGCGCGAACGAGGCTGGCTCAGCGTGATAGCGGGCTTGGCCGGCGGCAGCTCGATTCTGGCGCCCTTGTCCTTTTGTTCCTCGGCCCATTGCGCACCTTCGGCATGCCATTCCTGCTCCATCATCAGAGGCAGGCGGTGGATCACCACATTCAGAAAGCTGCCGATCAGCAAGCCCAGCACGCCGCCGGCAGCGGCATTCAACACCAGTTCGGAAATCATCAGACCACTTGACCCAGCTTGAAGATAGGCAGATACATGGACACCACGATGCCGCCGATCAAGGTGCCCAGGAAGACGATGATGATGGGCTCCATCAGGCTGGAGAGGCCCGCCACCATTTCGTCGACTTCGCTTTCATAGAAATCGGCTGCCTTGCCCAGCATATGGTCGATGGCGCCCGATTCCTCGCCGATGGCACACATCTGCAGCACCATGGAAGGGAAGATATTGGCATTGGCCATGGCCACGGTCAGGCTGGTGCCCGTGGAGACTTCCGACTGAATCCTGTCGGTGGCGTTTTTGTAGAGGTAGTTGCCCGAGGCGCCTCCCACGGAGTCCAGCGCCTCGACCAGCGGCACGCCGGCGGCAAACATGGTGGACAGCGTACGTGTCCAGCGGGCCACGCAGGACTTCTCGATCAGCACGCCGAAGATGGGCAGCTTGAGTATGGTGCGGTCCATGAACTGCTGTACGCGCTCGTTGCGCTTCCAGGCCTGCATGAAGAAATAGATGCCGCCGCCCAGCACGCCGAAGATCAGCCACCAGTACTGGACAAAGTAATCGCTGATGCCCATCACCAGCAGCGTGGGCGCGGGCAGGTCGGCTCCAAAGGAGGTGAAGACCTCCTTGAAGGCCGGGATCACGAAGATCATGATCACGGTCACCACGACGAAGGCCACGATCATGACCGATGTGGGGTACATCAGCGCCGACTTGATCTTGGACTTGATGGCTTCCGTCTTTTCCATATAGGTGGCAAGACGGTCCAGCAACGATTCCAGAATACCTGCGGCCTCGCCGGCCTCCACCAGATTGCAGTAGAGGCTGTTGAAATAGAGCGGAAACTTGCGAAAGGCGGCGCTCAGCGAAGTGCCGGTTTCCACATCGGAGCGGATGTCGTTGAGCAGCTTGGTGACGTTGGGGTTGGTGTTGCCCCGGCCCACGATGTCGAAAGACTGCAGCAGCGGCACGCCGGCCTTCATCATGGTGGCCAGCTGGCGCGTGAACAGCGCAATGTCCTTGGGCTTGATCTTCTTGCCGCCGCGGGTCCTGCGCTTCTTGATCTTGGACGGAGTCACGCCCTGGCGGCGCAGCATGGCCTGGATCTGGTTTTCTCCGCCGGCACGAGTCTCGCCGCGAACGATCTTGCCGTTGCGGTCCTTGCCTTCCCACTCGAAGAGAAATTCCTTGATTCCCTTGGACGCTGCGCTTGCCATGGCGTTCCCTCACTGATACTGGTTTTATTCGTTGGTGACCGCCAGCACTTCTTCGAGTGAGGTCAGACCCAGCTTGACTTTATGCAGGCCCGAGCCGCGCAGAGAGCGTACTCCTTCGGCCTTGGCCTGTGCGGCAATCTCCAGGGCGCTGCCGTCACGCAGGATGATGCGCTGAATCTCTTCGCTGATGGGCATCACCTGATAAATACCGACACGTCCCTTGTAGCCGTTGTTGCAGGCAGGGCAGCCGACAGGCTTGTAGCTGACCCAGCTGCCGTCGAGTTCGGCTTCGTCGTAGCCGGCATCGATCAGGGCGTCGTGCGGTATGTCGGCGGGCTCCTTGCACTGCGCACACAGGCGTCGCGCCAGACGCTGGGCGGTGATCAGAATCACGCTGGAGGCAATATTGAAAGGGGCGATGCCCATATTGCGCATGCGCGTCAGCGTGGTCGGAGCGTCATTGGTGTGCAGCGTGGACAGCACCAGGTGCCCGGTCTGGGCAGCCTTGATCGAGATGTCGGCGGTTTCCAGGTCGCGGATTTCACCGACCATGATGATGTCCGGATCCTGGCGCAGAAAGGACTTGAGCGCAGCAGCAAAGGTCAGGCCGGCCTTCTCGTTCACATTCACCTGGTTGACGCCGGGCATGTTGATTTCGGAAGGGTCTTCGGCAGTGGCAATGTTCACGCCCGGCTGGTTGAGCAGGTTCAGGCAGGTATAGAGCGACACGGTCTTGCCCGAGCCCGTGGGGCCGGTGACCAGAATCATGCCGTAGGGGCGGTTGATGGCCTTGAGCAGGCGCTCTTTCTCCTCGGGCTCGTAGCCCAGGGCATCGATGCCCATCTTGGCCGAGCTCGGGTCCAGAATACGGATCACGATCTTTTCGCCAAACAGCGTGGGCAAGGTGCTGACACGAAAGTCGATGACGCGATCGGGGCCGACCTTGAGCTTCATGCGGCCGTCTTGCGGAACGCGTTTCTCCGAGATGTCCAGGCGCGAGATCACCTTGATGCGCGAAGCCAGCTTGTCCTTGATCGCGATAGGAGGAGAGGCAATCTCGCGCAGCTCGCCGTCGATACGAAAGCGCACGCGGTAATTGTGTTCGTAGGGCTCGAAGTGCAAGTCGGACGCGCGCATATTGAAGGCGTCCAGCAGCATCTTGTGCAGAAACTTGACGACCGGCGCATCCTCGACCTCGGCGCCGACGGCATTGTCTTTTTCCTCGGGGGCATCCTCGATCTTGACGTCGTCAAAGTCGAAGTCTCCAGAACTGGAATAGGTGTCCAGGGATTCGCTGACGCTCTTGCCGGTCTGCTCGACGAGCTTTTGCAGCTTGTCGGCCTCGACAACCACCCAGTCCACCAGCAACTGAGTTGTGAATTTGATCTGTTCGGCAGCTTCCTGCTGAGTAGGGTCTGCCGTGGCGATGGTGAGCCGATTGCCGCGCTTGCTGAGTGCCAGCACGCGATAGGCGTTGCTGATTTTCGGGTCCAGCAGCTCGCGCGGAAGTTGCTGGACGTCGATGGCGTTGAGGTCCAGCAGCGGAGTGCTGAACATCATGGAAATGGTTTCGGCAATTTCCAGTGCGCTGATTTCACCAGACTGGCTGAGCTCGGTGATGAACGGGGTCTTGCCTGTGGCGGCTTTCTTGGCTGCGTTCTCGGCGGCTTGCTGCGAAACCTTTCCTGCAGAAATCAGGGCCCTGCCTAAACCTGGGATGGCAATGGGCGCAGGAGTGTTCTTTTGCAGAGTGTCGGCAGCAGCCATGTATCCAAGTCTGGGAGGGGAGTAGAGGATCTATCCTACCATTCTTGTTGTGGCAAACGGCAGGTCGCCAGGCGCGCATGCATGCGTCAATGCCGCGTCATTGAACATGGCGCAAGAAACTGCGACAAAAATGAGATTGGTCGGGGTGAGAGGATTCGAACCTCCGGCCTCTACGTCCCGAACGTAGCGCTCTACCAGGCTAAGCTACACCCCGCAGGCTTTGTTTGTCGAGCGCCGTGGTGCACCTGGCGATTCAGGTGCGGCGCTCCAAAAGCTGAGATGCCAATTGTAGCAAACTTGCGGTGTATGCATTGCTTGGCAGCGAGGCCAGCGCATCAATGGCGCGCTGGGCTTCCGCGTGCGCGGCGGCTCGGGCGACGTCCAGGGCACCGGTGCTGCGCACGATTTCCACCACGGCATCCAGTTGATCCGTAGAGCCTTGTTCGATGGCGTTGCGCACGATGGCGGCCTGCTCGGCGCTGCCGCGCTGCATGGCGGCGATCAGTGGCAGGGTGCATTTGCCTTCGCGCAGGTCATCGCCCAGGTTCTTGCCCATTTCCTGAGTGTTGCCGGTGTAGTCCAGCACATCGTCAATGATCTGGAATGCCGTTCCAAGTGCCTGGCCATAGGCGGCACAGGCCTGCTCCACTTCAGGCGTGGCACCGGCCAGCACGGCTGCCAGCTGTGCGCTGGCCTCAAAGAGCTGGGCGGTCTTGGAGCGGATGACGTGCAGATAGCCGGCTTCATTCAGCGAAGCATCATGGGTGTTGATGAGCTGCTGGACTTCGCCTTCTGCGATCACGTTGGTGGCGTCGGACAGGATTTGCAGCACGCGCATGCTGCCCACTTCCACCATCATCTGGAAGGAGCGGGTGTGCAGAAAGTCTCCGACCAGAACACTGGCAGGGTTGCCAAAGGTCTCGTTGGCCGTGGCCCTGCCACGACGCAGCGTGGATTCGTCCACCACATCGTCGTGCAGCAAGGTCGCGGTGTGAATCAGCTCCACCACGGCGGCCAGAATGTATTTGTTCTTGCCCTGATGTCCCAGGGCGCCGGCGATCAGCAGCAGCAGGGCCGGGCGCAGGCGCTTGCCGCCCGCGGCAATGATGTATTGGGAGATCTGTGCGATCAGGGGGACGCTGGTTGTCAGTCGCTGAGCAATGACGATATCCACTTCGCGCATGTCATCTGCGATCAAGGCAAGCGGATTGGATGTGGAAATTTCTGTAGTCAAGGTGATGAACCGCCAAGTGGACTCACGATTATAGGAAGATGCAACAGGGTTTTGCGTGGTGTCCTCAGAGCCCGTTCAAGTGAACAGAGGCTTTGCGGGCACTCTGTGGCATTGCGGTCGCTTGCAAGGAGTAAGCCTTGCCGCGCACCTGCGCCTGGCATCTCATTCCGCGCGGCCATCGGAGATCCTGAATCGCTTCCTAGGGGTATGCCAGCAGAAAAAATGCATGCGTGCTAGAATTGCCGGCTCCGTGGAAATCATTTCATGGAACTCTCAGACTTTAGAGGTTTTCAATGTACGCAGTCATAAAAACCGGCGGCAAGCAGTATCGCGTTGCAGCTGGCGAAAAGATCAAGGTAGAACAGATTGCTGCGGACGTAGGCCAGGAAATCGTGATCGACCAAGTTTTGGCCGTCGGCAACGGCGCTGAAATCAAGGTTGGTGCCCCCCTGGTGTCCGGTGCATCTGTAAAGGCAACTGTGGTTGCTCACGGCAAGCACGACAAGGTGCACATCTTCAAGATGCGCCGTCGTAAGCACTATCAAAAGCGCCAAGGCCATCGTCAGCAGTTCACCGAACTGCAAATCGTGGCAATCGCTGCTTAATTTTAGGAGCTAAGTCATGGCACAGAAAAAAGGCGGCGGCTCTACGCGTAACGGACGTGATTCCAAGCCAAAAATGCTGGGCGTGAAGGCCTTTGGTGGCGAGCTGGTGACAGCTGGTTCCATCATCGTGCGTCAGCGCGGCACCAAGTTCCACCCCGGTGAGAACGTTGGCGTGGGCAAGGATCACACCCTGTTTGCACTGGTTGACGGCCACGTGTCGTTCGGTGTGAAGGGCGCTCTGTCCAAGCAAACAGTCAACATCACGGCTGCATAAGTCGTCTGTGACTCCAACAAAGCCCCGACTTGTCGGGGCTTTGTTGTTTGAAAAGGCTCCAGGCAGCAGATTTCTGGCAGATGGGGCATGGTAATAGAGCACTCAAGTGTGGCCCAGAGCTTCTGGTGCACACTGATTTTGTAGACTGGATGCCTCATGAAGTTTGTTGACGAAGCTTTTATCGACATTGCAGCCGGTGACGGCGGCAATGGCTGCGTGTCTTTCCGGCACGAGAAATACAAGGAATTTGGCGGCCCCGACGGTGGCGACGGCGGCCGTGGCGGTCATGTGTATGCCGTGGCCGATGTGAACCTGAACACGCTGGTGGATTACCGTTATTCGCGCCGCCACGAGGCCAAGCGCGGCCAGCACGGCATGGGCTCCGACATGTTCGGTGCAGCCGGTGACGACATCACGCTGAACATGCCTGTGGGCACCATCATCAGCGATGCGGATACCGGTGAAGTGCTGTTCGAGCTGCTGGAGCCCGGCCAGGTCATCACCATCGCCAAGGGCGGTGACGGCGGTTTCGGCAATCTGCGCTTCAAGAGCGCCATCAACCGAGCGCCGCGCCAGAAGACTCCCGGCTATCCCGGCGAGCGCCGCAACCTCAAGCTGGAGCTCAAGGTGCTGGCCGATGTGGGCCTGCTGGGCATGCCCAATGCGGGCAAGTCCACTTTCATCACGGCCGTCTCCAACGCCCGTCCCAAGATTGCCGACTATCCCTTCACCACCTTGCATCCCAATCTGGGCGTGGTGCGCGTGGCTGCCGAGCAGAGCTTTGTGGTGGCCGACATCCCCGGTCTGATCGAAGGCGCTTCCGAAGGTGCGGGCCTGGGCCACCAGTTCCTGCGCCATCTGCAGCGCACGCGTCTGTTGCTGCATATCGTGGACATTGCACCGTTCGACGAGGGCGTGGACCCGGTCGAGCAGGCCAGAGCCATCGTGGCCGAGCTCAAGAAGTACGACGCCGAGCTCTACGAAAAGCCGCGCTGGCTGGTGCTCAACAAGCTGGACATGGTTCCCGAGGAAGAACGTGCTGCCAAGGTCAAGGACTTCGTCAAGCGCTTCAAGTGGAAGGGCCCGGTCTATGAGATCTCGGCGCTGACCCGCGAAGGCTGCGAACCGCTGATTCGCAAGATCTACGAGCATGTGCACAACCAGCAACTCGCCGAGCAGGCACCCAAGGAGATTGATCCTCGCTTTGCGGGAGGTGAGGATTCTGGTCTGGATATGACCGATCCGCGTTTTGCCTCTTACGATCCGGAATAAGCTAGAGGGTATAACCCAGCAGCGCACTTGGTGCGCTGTTTTGCTTTGAATTTAATAGCTTATTGCGCTTTATCCATAAGCGTCAGAGGCTTAAAACACTGTAAATTCTCATGTCTTCCAATGTGCTGCGTGATGCCCGTCGCATCGTCGTCAAAGTCGGCTCCAGCCTGGTCACGAATGAAGGTCGTGGCCTGGATGAGGCCGCCATTGAAGAGTGGAGCCGCCAGCTGGCGGCATTGGTGAATGGTGAAGACGGCGTCAAGCGCGAAGTCATCATGGTCTCCAGCGGCGCCATTGCCGAAGGCATGAAGCGCCTGGGCTGGGCCACGCGTCCTACCGAGGTGCATGAGCTGCAGGCCGCTGCTGCCGTCGGCCAGATGGGCCTGGCCCAGATGTACGAGACCAAGCTGCGCGGCGAAGGCGTGCCCAGCGCCCAGGTGCTGCTGACCCATGCGGATCTGGCCGATCGCGAGCGCTATCTGAACGCCCGGACCACGCTGCTCACGCTGCTGCAACTGGGCGTGGTGCCTGTCATCAACGAGAACGACACGGTGGTGATCGACGAGATCCGCTTCGGCGACAACGACACCCTGGGCGCGCTGGTGGCCAACTTGGTCGAGGCCGATGCACTGGTCATCCTGACCGACCAGCGCGGTCTCTACAGCGCCGATCCGCGCAAGAACCCCGATGCCAGGTTCATCGACGTGGCCGAAGCCGGCAACCCCGAGCTCGAAGCCATGGCCGGCGGAGCAGGCCTGTCCATCGGTACGGGCGGCATGATCACCAAGATTCTGGCGGCCAAGCGTGCGGCGGGCTCCGGTGCTTCCACCGTGATCGCCTGGGGACGTGAGAAAGATGTGCTGCTGCGTCTGACGCGTGGCGAGTCCATTGGCACGCTGCTGGTTGCCAACACGCACAAGATGCAGGCGCGCAAGCAGTGGATTGCCGACCATCTGCAGCTGCGTGGTTCGGTTACCGTGGATGCGGGTGCCGTCTCCAAGCTGCGTGACGAAGGCAAGAGCCTGCTGCCCATAGGCATGATCACCGTGGAGGGCGATTTCTCGCGCGGCGAAGTGATTGCCGTGCGTGATGAGAACGGTGTCGAGATCGCTCGTGGTCTGGCCAGCTATGCCAGCGCCGAGGCGCGGCTGCTGTGTCGCAAGAGCTCCTCGGAGATTGAGTCGCTGCTGGGCTACTCGGCTGGTCCCGAAATGATGCACCGCGACAATATGGTGGTGGCAGGACACTGAGCCCAGGCCGCCGACAAAAAAGCCGTAATGCTGTGAGGCATTACGGCTTTGTTCATTGCAGAGGCTTGTGATCGGGCGGATTGTCTATGCCGGTCTGCGGGTCCGGGTCAAAACTGGCACCGGGCGGCAGCTCTATGCCGGGGTTGATGCGAAAGCTCCCTGTGCGGGCAGGGTACATGACCTGATGGTGCTGCCCAGGATGGGCGGTGCCGCCTGTGGTCTGGCCTGCCTCCTGATCGCGTGGCCGCATGCCGCTGCGCAGATAGCGGTTGCGCTGCTGCTCGCCGCGCGGCAGAAAGCGCGCCAACTCGGTCAGCGCCATTTCATAGACGCCGCGTTTGAATTCGACCACCACATCCAGAGGAACCCAGTAGTCATTCCAGCGCCAGGCATCGAACTCAGGGTGGTCGGTGGCACGCAGGTTCAAGTCCCAGTCATGGCCGACCAGTTGAAGCAAAAACCATATCTGCTTCTGGCCTTTGTAATGCCCGCGCGCGTCGCGGCGGATGTACCTGTCTGGCACCTCGTAGCGCAACCAGTCCCTGGTGCGGGCAACCACGCGAACGTGGTTGGGCTTCAGCCCCACTTCCTCGTGCAGCTCGCGGAACATGGCTTGCTCGGGTGTCTCACCCCGATCAATGCCACCTTGCGGAAACTGCCAGCTGTGGGTGCGAATGCGTTTTCCCCAGAACACCTGGTTTCTTTGGTTGAGCAGGATGATGCCGACGTTCGGGCGAAATCCGTCCCGGTCAAGCATAATCAAACCCCAAATTTTTGAATTGTGTTCATTATGCATGGCCCCTTGTGATCGACAAGCGGGCCATGCCTATTTCCACTGAATTGCCAGTTCCATGAAAGCCTCCCAATTTCTCATCTCCACCCTGAAAGAAGCTCCGGCCGACGCCGAAGTGGTCAGCCACAAGCTCATGATGCGGGCTGGCATGATCAAAAAGCTGGGTGCTGGCATTTACAACTACATGCCCATGGGCCTGCGCGTGATCCGCAAGGTCGAGGCCATCGTGCGCGAGGAAATGAACCGTGCCGGCGCCATCGAAACCACCATGCCCGTGGTCCAGCCTGCCGAGCTGTGGCAGGAAACCGGCCGTTTCGAGAAGATGGGCCCCGAGCTGCTGCGCATCCAGGATCGTCATGGTCGTGATTTCGTGATCCAGCCCACGTCCGAAGAGGTGGTCACCGATATCGCGCGCCAGGAGTTCAAGAGCTACAAGCAGCTGCCCAAGAACCTCTACCAGATCCAGACCAAGTTCCGCGACGAGCGCCGTCCCCGCTTCGGCCTGATGCGCGGTCGCGAGTTCATCATGAAGGACGCCTATTCCTTCGACAAGGATCGCGATGCGGCCCAGATCAGCTACCAGACCATGCGCGAAGCCTATAAGCGCATCTTCGACCGCTTCGGTCTGCAGTACCGCGCCGTGCGTGCCGATTCGGGCGCCATCGGAGGCGATCTGAGCGAAGAGTTTCAGGTCATCGCTTCCACGGGTGAGGACGCCATCGTGTACTGCCCGAACAGCGACTACGCGGCCAATATCGAGAAGGCCGAGAGCCTGGCGCCCACCCAGGCCCGTCCTGCTGCCGTCCAGGCCATGCAAAAGGTCGCCACGCCCGGCAACAGCACCTGCGAAGCCGTGGCCGAGCAGTTGGGTCTGCCTCTGGCGCAGACCGTGAAGTCGCTGGTGCTGGCCACGGACGAGCTCGACGACAAGGGGCTGATCGTCAAGTCGCAAGTGTGGCTGCTGCTGCTGCGCGGCGATCACGAGATGAACGAGATCAAGGTCGGCAAGGTCGAGGGCCTGGCGGGCTTCCGTTTCGCGACCGTGGGCGAGATTGAGGAGCACTTCGGTGCCAAGCCCGGCTATCTGGGCCCCATCGGTCTCAAGAAGCCCGTGAACATCGTGGTGGACCGCGATGTGGCCGTGATGGCCGACTGGGTCTGCGGTGCCAACGAGGAAGACTTCCACATCACCGGCGTGAACTTCGGCCGCGACCTGCCCGAGCCCGCCGTGGTGGCGGATCTGCGCAATGTGGTCGCTGGCGACCGCTCGCCCGACGGCGCGGGCGAGCTGGCGATCGAGCGCGGCATCGAGATCGGCCATGTGTTCTATCTGGGCACCAAATACTCCAAGGCCATGGAAGCCACTTTCCTCGGCGACAACGGCAAGCCCCAGCACTTCGAGATGGGCTGCTACGGCATTGGCGTGACCCGCCTGCCCGCCGCTGCCGTGGAGCAGAACCACGATGAGCGCGGCATGATCTGGCCCGATGCGATTGCACCGTTCACCGTGGTGATCTGCCCCATCGGCATGGGTCGCAGCGAGGCCGTGAAGACCGAGGCCGAGAAGCTCTACGGCGAGCTGCTGGCACTGGGCGTGGACGTGATCCTCGACGACCGCGACGAGCGCCCCGGTGCCATGCTGGCCGACTGGGAGCTGATCGGCGTGCCCCACCGCGTGGTGCTGGGCGACCGTGGCCTGAAGGAAGGCGTGGTCGAGTACCAGCAGCGCCGTGACACAGAAGCCACAAAGCTGGCGACGAATGAGGTGCTGGCTCACCTCAAGAGCCGCCTGGGCCTGTAAGCGGCTGTTTCCATGCCCGAAACCCTGCTGAGCCGACGCCACTGCCTGAGGACTGCCGCTGCGCTGGCCGCCCCGGCGGCCGGCTGGCTGTGGCCGCAGGCGGCCTGGGCCGGCGGGCAGCTCGAAGAGCCGCTGGCCGACTCCGTGCGCACGGCGCTCAGCGCGGCCGTGGCGGGCTCGGGCGCGCCGCCCGAGCTGGAGTTCGCCTCCACAGCGGCGCGCATGAGCTATCTGCGCTGGCTGGTGGCCAGCAGCGACAAGCTGGCCAAGCGCAAGCCCGATCCTCAGGCACGGCGCGAATTCCTGCAGACCGTCTGGTACGAGTCCAAGCGCGCGGGTCTCGATGTGTCCATGGTCATGGGCCTGATACAGGTGGAGAGCGGTTATCGCAAATACGCCATCTCCAGCGTGGGCGCGCGTGGCTATATGCAGATCATGCCGTTCTGGATGCGGCTGATCGGTGACGGCGATATCGGCAAGCTGTTCCACATGCAGACCAATCTGCGCTTCGGCTGCGTGATCCTGCGCCACTACATGGACCGCGAAAAAGGCGATGCCTATATGGCACTGGGCCGCTACAACGGAAGCCGGGGCCAGCCCCAGTATCCGAATGCCGTGTTCGGCGCCCAGCGGCGCTGGCTGGTGGAAGAGCCGCAGCCGGTCTGATGCCGTGGCGATATACAGAAAAAAAGAGAGCGCCTGGCGCTCTCTTTTCATTGATTTCAGCAAGAAAAGAACCTGAAGTCCTTTGGAGATGAGTGCAAGAAGCTCCTGATTCAGGAGTGGGTGCTTTTGCCAGCCTGGGACTGGGCAGCGCTGCCCTGCACCTTGGCCGCTGCGGCTGCAGAAGGTGCGGCAGATTCGGCCGCGGGTTCGGGCAGATGGGTCACCATGACCTGGTCGATGCGGTAGCTGTCCACGTCCAGCACCTCGAACTTGAAGCCGCCCCAGGTGACGGTATCGGTGCGGCGCGGCACCCGGCGCAGCATGACCATGAGAAAGCCGGCCAGTGTCTCGTACTCGTCGTCATGCGGCATATCGTCCAGATGCAGCACACGCATCACGTCCTCGATGGGCGTGATGCCGTCGATCAGCCAGGAGTGCTCGTCCCGACGGATGATCTGCTCCTCGTCGGCCGGGCCGACCAGATCGCCCATCACCGTGCTCATCACGTCGTTGAGCGTCACCACGCCCACGACCAGGCTGTATTCGTTGACGATGACGGCAAAGTCCTCGTGCACCATGCGGAACTGCTCCAGCACCTCGGCCAGCGTCAGGCGGTCGGGCACGATGAGCACCTTGCGGATCAGGCTGTCGTCGCTGAGCGACAGCGGCTGGTTGTTGAGCGCGCGTTGGAACAGATCTTTGGCGTCCACATAGCCGACCACATGGTCGATATCGCCGTCGCAGACCGGGTAGGTGGAAAAGGGCTCCTCGGCAATGCGGGCGCGGATGATGGCGTCGCTGTCGTCGCGGTAGAAGAAGGCCACGCTGTCGCGCTGGGTCATGGCAGAGGCCACGGTGCGCGAGTCCAGCTCGAAGACATTGGCAATCACCTGTTGCTCGCGGGCGGCCAGCACGCCGGCCTTGGTGCCTGCTTCGGTCATGGCCAGGATGTCGTCGCTGGTGATGCGCTCGTCGCGCGTCGCGGGCAGGCCCAGCAGGCGAAACAAGGTGTCGGTCGCCAGGTTGTAGAACCAGATGATGGGCTTGAAGATCACCACAAACCAGCGCATGGGGGCGAGCACGCGCACCACATAGCGCTCGGGCTCGTTCATGCTGATGCGGCGCGGCAGCAGGTCGGCCAGCAGGATGAAGGCCGAGGTGACTATGAAAAACGAGAGCAGGAAGCCGAGCGTCGCCGAGAGGCTGGGCGAGAACCAGATCGAGAAGAACTCGGTCAGTGCGGGGCTGAACGCACCCTCGCCGACGATGCCGCCAAGGATGGCGACGGCATTCTGTCCCACTTGCACCACGGTGAAATATTCGCCCGGCTGCTCCTGTACGCGCAGCGCATGCTCGGCTCCCTCGTTGCCGTCGTCGGCCATCTGGCGCAGGCGCAGGCGGCGCGAGGCGGCCAGAGAAATCTCCGCCACAGAGAAAAAGGCGCTGAGCAGAATCAGCAGAACAATCACCGCAAGGCTTTGGGACACACTCATAGGCAGGGCTGCTGCGGCACCTGGCAGTGCCTGCGGCCGGTTATCAAGGAGTCTCTATTCGACCACATAAAGCCTGCGGCAGGCAGCTGTACTGGCTTCAGGGCTGAAGCGCGGCTGCCGAACGGGCCAGGCGTGCCAGCGCATCGGCCTCGGTATTGCGGTGTCTGGGCACCCATTGCAGCACCAGCTCGTCAAAGTCCTGCATCTGTGCGCGGGCGGCCTCGAACAGATGGTTGAGCCGGGCGATGGGCCGCGCCGGCTTGGCCGTGGGCGGGCCGAGCTGCTCCAGCAGCACCTGGGAGTCGGTGTGCACGGTCAGGCTGCGCGCGCCGAGATCGCGTGCCAGCTTCAGGGCGGCCATCAGCGCGCGCAGCTCGGCTTCGTTGTTGCAGCCGCTGCGGTGCAGATCCTGCGACAGCGTATGGCGGCTGCCATCGGGCAGCTGCAGCAACACGCCCAGGCTCATGGGGCCGGGGTTGGGCAGGGCACTGCCATCGATATGGATGCAGCAGTGGTGAGGGGGAACAGGTTTGGGGGGCGGCATGAAAAAAGCCACCGGGGTGCCGGTGGCTTGCAGACGGGGTTGGGCTTACTTGGCGGCCAGCACTTGCTGCAGCTCGCCTGATTCGTACATCTCCATCATGATGTCCGAGCCACCGATGAATTCGCCCTTGATGTAGAGCTGGGGGATCGTGGGCCACTGGCTGTAGTCCTTGATGCCCTGGCGGATTTCCTGGTCTTCCAGCACGTTCACGGTGGCGATGGACTTGGCGTCCACGCCGCAGGCCTTGAGGATCTGGATGGCACGGCCGGAGAAGCCGCACTGGGGGAAGCTGGCGTTGCCCTTCATGAACAGCAGGATGTCGTTGTTCTTGACCAGG
Source organism: Comamonas sp. A23 (assembly GCF_004522605.1). Taxonomy (NCBI): domain Bacteria; kingdom Pseudomonadati; phylum Pseudomonadota; class Betaproteobacteria; order Burkholderiales; family Comamonadaceae; genus Comamonas; species Comamonas sp. A23. The sequence goes on along the minus strand of NZ_RSDT01000002.1, from coordinate 504,641 downwards.
TCGTCGATGCGTTGTTGAGTGTTGCTCATAGTGGGCTCCGGATTTTGGAAATGGCGGTACCAGCCGCGATGTCTGCAATTATTTCACCGACCGCAAGGAATGCGATGCTGTGAGGAAATCTTGCTACGTGTTTATCTGGGGGCGAAGGTCTGGAAATCAAGCCTTGCCGGTCCGGCAGCCGCCCGTGCAGCGTGCAATGCCGGCCAGGTCGTGGCGGTGCTGGACCTGCTCGAAGCCGGCCGCCTGCATGAGCTGCGCCACGTCTTCGGCCTGATCCCAGCCATGCTCGAAGAGCAGCCAGCCGCCGTCTTTCAGGCGGGCCGGAGCCTGGTCGATGATGCTGCGTATGTCCTCCAGCCCATCGGCGCCGCTGGCCAGGGCCGACAGCGGCTCGTGGGTCAGCGCCGCCAGGTGCGGGTCGTCGGCGCGGATATAGGGCGGATTGCTGACGATCAGATCGACAGGTTCCTGCCCGTCCAGAGGCTGCAGCCAGCTGCCATGGGCGAACTGCACGGGCAGTTGGAGCCGGGCGGCATTGCTGCTTGCCACGGCCAGGGCATCGGCGCTGGCGTCCACGGCGATGACCCGGGCTGAGGGGCGCTGGCTTTGCAGGGCCAGGGCAATGGCGCCGCTGCCGGTGCCCAGATCCACGACGCGGTGGGCGGCGCCTTCGGGCAGCAGCTCCAGCGCCCAGTCCACCAGGGTTTCGGTATCGGGGCGCGGGTCCAGCACTCTGCTGTCCACGGCCAGATCCAGGCCGTAGAACTCCTTGCTGCCGGTCAGATAGGCCACGGGCGCGCCCTGCTGGCGCTGGGCGCAGAGCTGGGCCCAGCGGGCCTGCTGCTCGGCGCTCAGCCCATCGCCGTCATGGGTGATGAGCCAGGCGCGGGCATGCGCTGGCTGCTGCATCAAGTGCAGCAGCAGCATCTGTGCATCGACACGCGCCAGGCCTTGCTTGGCGGCTTGCTGCAGGGCTTGGGCGACGGAGAAAGTGGGGGGCGAGAATTCGGTCATGGCTTGGCCGGTGGCGATCGTCTTCAGAAATTCAGTAGCGGTATATCTCGGGGGCACCCGCCTTGTAGAGCGTGCCGTACAACTGGGTTGACGACTGGCCGGGCTCCAGCATGGGGCGCGAACGTATTCCCAGCAACAGATGCTCCAGCGCCTGCTGAAGATTCTCGCCCTCGAAGCTCATGCCTACAAAAGACCAGGAAAAGCAGCGTCCATCGCCTGCCATCAGCAGCTGGCCGTGGGAGTGGTGAACGTCGGCAACTGCTATCAGCCGGGTGTTCAGGCGCTGTTCCCAGGAGAGCAGGGTGTCGTCAGCATCTTCCCCGGTGAAATACGCTTCGAGCCAGCCAAACTCTATATCGCTGCTGGCGCATTCCCGTCCCTTGCCCACCTGGCCTATGTGCAAGCCCGCCAGGTTCTGCAGCGCAGCCACGGCGGGGTGGCAGGCCAGAGCGGGCTGTTGGTCCAGAGCGCTCCGGATAAGCGCGGGTATGGCGACCTCTCGCTGCGGGGTCCAGCCCCGGGCTTGCAGCAGCTCGATGACGACAGGTGACTCGAAATTCAGCATGGCGGATTCTTAACGTCCGGGCGCCGAGATGAAGGGGCGCGCCTGCAGGATGATGAGCTGATCGCCCTGCACGGCCCACTCGATGTCCTGGTCCTTGCCGCCAAAGTGTTGCTTGATGCCGGCTCCTGTGCGGGCCAGTCGCTGCACCAGTGCGTCGCTGAGCACGGCGCGGCCGGCAGTCACGGCCACTTCGCGCACGCCGCCCCTTGTGTCCAGCTGCAGCGCCACATCGTCCTGGGAACGGTTGAGCACCTGCACGGCCTTGCTGCGGCTGGAGTAGAGGATTTGCTCCGCGACCCGCTTGCCTTCGACCACGCGGATGCCTATGCCGCGCTTGGCGGCGATATAGCTCATGTGGCGGTGTGAGGCATCGAAGGGGTCGCGGGTGATCATCACGCCAGAGGCGGAGGAGTCCACGGCTTTTTGCACAAACACCGACATCATCAGCTGCGCATCGTCGATGCCCGCTGCCTGTCTGGCTTCCCAGGCCTCGAAGTTGTAGATCGAGGCCCAGACCTTGCGCACGGCGGCGACCAGGTCCGTCTCGCTGCGCACATTGGGCACGGTGGTGTAGAGGCCTGCTCCGCTGAAGTTGGGCAGGTCCTCGGAGCTGGACGAACTGCGCACGAACACTCCCTGGCTGCCTAGCTGGCCGGACCAGCGCTGGGTCCAGGCATCGGCCACGGCCGGGCTGACGGGCCATTGCTCGATTTCGGCCTGCAGCGCGGACAGGGCCTGCCTTCGGATACCGGCATCCGTCGCGAAGCCGGGCTGCTGGCGCATGCGGGCAATGCGCTCGGCCAGGCCGTTGGAGCGCATGAAGTCGGCATAGGCGGCAAACGGAATGCAAAAGCCATCGGGCACGCTGACGTCCGCGAGGCGGGCGGACTGGATCTCGCCCAGATTGGCGGCCTTGGCACCGCAGCGGCGGCGGTCCGCGCTGCGCAGAGCGGCCAGAGGCACCAGTTCGCTGCGACGCAGATCGGGCTGCAGCAAGACCTTGCGGCCCTTGGCCGGCGGTTGCTGGGCCTGCTTTTCGGCGCTCTGTTGTTCGGCAGCCGTGGCGGCGCGCAGCGCAAAGCCGGCGGGCTGTACGTCGATATGCACCCAGCGGCCGTTGAAGTCCGCGTATTGCTCGGCCGCTTTTTGCACATAGGCATTGGGTATGCCCCAGCCACGCGCCAGCAGATTGACATGGGATAGCACCGTGGAAGGGCGCTCCGTCACCACGCCGGCCACGGGCGGCAGGCTGATGGGTACTTCACGCAACAGCACGATGTCCCTGGGCTGGAGGTCATTCACGGCTTCGGCCCGGTTCAGGATGCGTAGCTGGCCCACGGTCTGGCCCTGGTTCAGCGGCAGATAGGTCTGGGCTCCCAGCAACTGGGCCTGGGTGACCGCTGCAACACCGGCCTGCTGGGCCACGGCTTCCTGCTGCGTGGAGTTGGCCTTGAAGCGCACAGGGGCGAAGAAGCCGGTTTTCAGCGCGGCCGCCGTGGTCTGCAGCAGCTCGGGCGTGAGCTGGTCGCCTTCCCAGAACTCGTAGCTGTAGTCCTTGAGCACGGGCTGCCAGCTCAGCGTGCCGAGAATGAAGCGACGGCCCGACTCGCGGTAATTGCGGTTGAGCTCTGGCTTGCCGCCCTGTAGCAGGCTTTTGGCGCGCAGAAAATCTTCGTGAAACGCGTAACGCGGCGTGTTGATGAAATGCAGCGGCGTGCTCTTGCTTTGGCGGTCGATCACAAACAGCACATGGGGCATGGCGCTGACCGGATCGAAGATGCGGGCCACGCGATCGAAATCGGCGCGGCTGGTCAGGGCCGGCAGGCTGGCAGGAGCGTTGCGGTTGCCGCTGGCGTCGACCGGGCGCCCCGCACCCGAGTCATAGGCCGATGGCTTGCGCAAGGCCTGAGCCTGGGCGGCGGTCGATGTGAACAACAGGCCCGATAGCAGAGCAGAAACCAGAACCGGCAAAAAGCGCTGTGTCATCTTGAAATTGTTCCCATTTCTGGCGAAGCGTTCTAACGGACCCGGCTCGAGCCGGCTGAAGCCTGGCTGCTCAGGAAGCTGCCAGCTCCGCCAGCAACTCGGCCTCGCGTGCATGTTGCAGGGCCTGGATCACGTCGCCCAGATCGCCTTCCATCACGGCCAGCAGCTTGTACAGCGTGAGGTTGATGCGGTGGTCGGTGAGGCGGCCCTGGGGAAAGTTGTAGGTGCGGATGCGGTCGCTGCGGTCGCCCGAGCCGATCAGGCCCTTGCGCATGGCGGCTTCCTTGGCGGCCCGCTCGCTGCGTTCCTTTTCCTGGATGCGGGCCTGCAGCACCTGCAGGGCCTTGGCCTTGTTGCTGTGCTGGCTGCGGCCGTCCTGGCATTCGGCCACGATGCCCGTAGGCAGGTGGACCACGCGCACGGCGGAGTCGGTCTTGTTGATGTGCTGGCCGCCGGCACCGCTGGCGCGAAAGGTGTCGATGCGCAGATCGGCGGGATTGAGCGTGATGGCCTCGGCCTCGTCGGGCTCGGGCATCACGGCCACGGTGCAGGCGCTAGTGTGGATGCGGCCCTGGGTTTCGGTGGCGGGCACACGCTGCACGCGGTGGCCACCCGACTCAAAGCGCAGCGCGCCGTACACATTGTCGCCCTCGATGCGCAGCACCACTTCCTTGTAGCCGCCGATTTCGTTTTCGCTGGCGCTCATCACTTCCACCTTCCAGCCCACATTGGCGGCGTAGCGGGTGTACATGCGGGTCAGGTCGCCGGCAAACAGGGCCGATTCGTCGCCGCCCGTGCCGGCGCGGATTTCGACAAAGGCGGGGCGCGCATCGTCGGGGTCCTTGGGCAGCAGCAGGCGCTGCAGTTCGTCCTCGAGCTTGATCAGCTCGGCCTCGCCGCTGCCGATCTCTTCCTGAGCCATTTCGGCCATGTCGGGGTCGTCCAGCATTTCACGCGCGGCGGCGATGTCGGCTTCGGTCTGCAGGTAGCGGGTGTAGCGACTGGCAATGGCCGTCACATCGGCATGTTCGCGCGAGATGGTGCGGTACTGCTTCATGTCGCCCATGATGTCTTCGCGCGAGAGCAGAAAATCCAGCTCCTGCAGGCGTTGGGCATAGCGTTCGAGCTGGTTGCGCAAAAAGTCTTGCATAGGGGGTACCGAGGGCTTGGGAAAGGTGAAGGGGCTCACCTTTGTGGAGTCAGGGAAGAGGGAGGGCAGGCCACGGTCGGGCCTTGCGCTGCGCGAGGACGGCAGCGACCAAGCGGGCGAGCGTCGCTAAAGCTTGCTGGGGTTGCGGCTGGCGCGCAGGAACAGGCGGGAGACGGTGTCCGCCGTCTGGGCGCGCTCTTCGGCATCGCCCTTGTGCAGCTCGGCCATGGTGCCGTGCAGCATTTTCTGTGTCAGGCCGCGCGAGAGCGCTTCCAGCACGGTATCGATGTCTTCGCCCTTGGCCAGCAGCTTTTTGGCGCGGGCAATTTCCAGCGCACGCCATTCGTCGGCCTGGGCATTGACCTGCTGGATCAGCGAGACCGCGCCACCCACGGGATTGCGCTGGTCCATCCACTGCATAAAGCTCTGCACGCCGGTGTCGATGATGACTTCGGCCTGTTGCACTGCGGCCTGGCGCTGGGCCTGACCGGTGCGCACGACGGTTGCCAGATCGTCCACGGTATAGAGATAGACGTCGTTGAGGTCTTTGACCTCGGATTCGATATCGCGGGGCACGGCCAGATCGACCATGAAGATGGGGCGGCGCTTGCGCTTCTTGAGAGCGGACTCCACGGCACCCAGGCCGATGATGGGCAGGGTGGATGCCGTGCAGCTGATGATGGCGTCGTACTCGTGCAGATGCTCGGGCAGGTCGGCCAGACGCATGGTGCCGGCGCCGAACTGGGCGGCGAGCTTCTCGCCGCGCTCCATGGTGCGGTTGGCGATGGTGATCTGCCTGGGGTTGCGGGCGGCGAAGTGGGTGGAGACCAGCTCGATCATCTCGCCCGCGCCCACGAAGAGCACGCGAATCTTGCTGAGGTCTTCGAACAGCTGGCCGGCCAGGCGCACGGCAGCGGCAGCCATGGAGATGCTGTGCGCGCCGATCTCGGTGGAGCTGCGCACTTCCTTGGCCACGGCAAAGCTGCGCTGGAACAACTGGTTGAGCGTGGTGCCCAGGGCACCCGCAGTCTCGGCCGCGCGCACGGCGTTCTTCATCTGGCCGAGGATCTGCGCCTCGCCCAGCACCATGGAGTCCAGTCCCGAGGCCACGCGGAAGGCGTGGCGGGCGACCGAGCCATCCTGCAGCAGATACGAGTGCTGGCGCAGCAATTCAGGCGCCACGCCGCCGCTGTTGGCCAGCCAGTGCATGGTGTGATCCATGGCGGGGGCGTCGGCAGCGCAGTAGATCTCGGTGCGGTTGCAGGTGGAGAGGATGGCGGTTTCCACGGCGCTGTGAGCCCGGCCAGCGTGGGACAGGGATGCGCGCAGGCCTTGCAGCGTCGGCGCGATCTGATCGAGCGCGAACGCAAAACGGCCCCGCATATCGAGCGGAGCCGTGTGGTGATTGATACCTAAAGCCCAGACTGCCATAACAGGGGATTATAAAATTTAGTACCGAATTGGGCACCCCCCGGGCTCAAAGCCTTGGAATCGATTGTTGCCATGGATTTTGTTGCGAGCGTTAATCATTTACTCAACTTCCTCGCCCCTGCGTTTTTTCTCGCTCTGGGCCTGGCAATCTGTGCTCGCTTTTTAAAGCAAAACAAGGCTGGAGCCCAATCCTTTATTGCGCAGGTAGCTATTAATTTCATATTGGGTGTAGCGGTTTTACTGCTCAGTCTCTGGCTGTTTTCACGCGACGGCAAGATGCTCGCTTATGCCGCACTGGTCTGCACAAGTGCCTGCTGCCAGTGGGTGCTTTCCCGAGCCTGGCGCTGATTGGCGTACCGGCCGGAAAGCTGTTTTGCGTGAAATCTTGATCTGACTCAAGAGTGCCTGTTGTATTCGCGCCAGTGTCTGGCCAGGCCTCAGTCGCTGACGGCCCTGGGCCCGGCCTGCTCCAGTATCCAGCTGCGAAACTGCTTCAAGGTCTCCGTGGGGGGGCGGTTGCCTTGCTGGCACAGAAAGTAGCCGCGTTCGATATGCACCGGCGCATCCAGCGCCAGAGCCACGCGGCCCGAGGCCAGATCTTCTTCCACCAGGCAGCGCTGTACCATGGCCACACCCATGCCCGCGGCCACGGCCTGCACCAGCAAGGCCACGGTCTCAAAGTCCGCGACCGGGGCGGGGCAGGGCTGGCTCAGGCCCCGGGCCTGCATCCAGCTGGCCCAGTTGCCCGGGTAGTTGGTGTGGAATAGCAGCGGGCGGCTCAGCAAATCCTGCTCGCTGCGGATGGGGTTCGGTCCCTGCAGCTCGCGCGGGTGGCAGATGGGGATGAGGTCGCGGCCGATTACATACTCGGCCTCCACGCCCGCCGGCCATTGCTGGCTGCCGACGCGAATCCAGGCATCGATCTCCGGCGCATTGAGCGAATCGTCGCGCCGATAGGGCGCGAAGGAAAGCATGATTTGCGGATGACGGCGGTTGAAGTCGGGCAGGCGCGGAATCAGCCAGTGGCTGAACAGCGTGGGAATGACCGACAGGCGCAGCTGCGGCCCGTGGCGGCGCCTGCGGGCGGCGGCCGACGCGGCCTCTATCGCCATCACGGCAGGCTCTATCGCCTGCAGATAGTCCTGTCCTGCCGCGGTCAGCGCGTTGCGTCTGCCCAGGCGCTCGAACAGGGCAAAGCCCAGATGCTCCTCAAGCCTGGCAATGGCCCGGCTGATGCCGCCTTGCGTCACGTACAACTCCTGCGCGGCGAGCGAGTAACTGCCCAGGCGGGCGGCTGCGGCAAAGGCGTGAAGTTCGGACAGGGACGGAGAGTGCATGCGCATGACGGCTTGAATTATGACGGCTGGTAATACTTGCGTGCCGTCTTGTCGCTTTTCGTGGTGCGGCCTGCGGCACAGAATGAAAAAAAGGTTGGAGTGCCAAATCCTGCGCCCTTCGACCGACTCATAACCAGTCAAGGAGAAGCCGCATGGCTATTCGTCGTACCGTTCTGTCATCCATTGCCGCCTGCGCCGCAGCCGCCGCGCTGTCCCCCGCGTTCGCTGCGAATGCAGCAGCGGACTACCCCAATCGCCCTATCCGCCTGATCGTGCCCTTTGGAGCCGGTGGCTCCACCGACATGGTGGCGCGCCTGCTGGCCGACAAGATGGGCCAGATACTGGGCAAGGCCGTGGTGGTGGACAACCGTGGCGGAGCCGGCGGCTCCATCGGCGCTTCGGAAATTGCCAAGGCCGCTCCCGACGGCTACACCATCGGCATGGCCACGGTGTCCACCCATGGCTCCAACCCTGCCATCTTCCGCAAGCTGCCCTATGACGCGATCAAGGACTTTGCTCCCATCACCAATGTGATGAGCGTGCCCAGCGTGTTCGTGGTGAACGCCAGCGTGCCTGCCAAGACCATGAAGGAATTCATCGCGCTGGCCAAGGCCAACCCCGACAAGTACACCTTTGCCTCACCGGGCACGGGTTCGCTGGGACATGCCAATATCGAGAACTTCATGAACCTGGCCGGTATCCAGCTGCTGCACATTCCTTACAAGGGAGCGGGCCAGGCGATTACCGATGCACTGGGCGGACAGGTCAATGCCATGACGGACAACCTGCCTTCGACCCTGCCGCATATCAAGGCCGGCCAGCTGCGTCCCCTGGCCGTGCTGGCCCTCAAGCGCAGCGATGTGCTGCCCGATGTGCCCACCTATACCGAGCTGGGCTACCCCCAGATGGGTGACGGCGGCTGGTTCGGCCTGGTGGCGCCTGCGGGCACACCCAAGCCCATCATCGACAAGCTCAATGCTGCGGCACACAAGGTCATGGCTTCGCCCGACTATCTGGAAAAGCAGAAGTCCATCTCCGGCGAGTCCATGGGCAACACGCCCGAGCAGTTTGCCAAGCAGATCAAGACTGCGATCGAGCGCTACACGGCCGTGGCCAAGCGCGCCAATATCAAGCTGGACTGATGAAGGCTTCAATGTCTGTGCCTGATTTTCTCCAAGCCAGACCGGCCGAGCCTGTGCTGGTGCACCCGGCCCGGGGCGAGGTTCTGCCCATAGTCTGCGACTCGCCGCACAGCGGCACGGCCTATCCCGAGGATTTCGGTGCCGTCGTGCCCATGAGCCTGCTGCGCCGTGGCGAGGACACGCATGTGGCAGCGCTCTGGGACCGCTGGCCCGAGTTCGGCGCCACATTGCTGGAAGCGACTTTTCCTCGTACCTATGTCGACCCCAATCGCAACGAGTCCGACCTGGACCCCGCGCAGATCGAGGGCGAATGGCCGGTGCCGCTGTCGCCCAGCATCAAGACCCAGCAGGGGCTGGGCCTGATCTGGCAGCGCATCAGCAAGGCCGGCGTGGCCACGCCCCTGTATGAGCGCAAGCGCACCGTGGCCGAGGTCCAGCACCGTATCGAGCGCTACTGGCGCCCCTATCACGCGGCGCTGGCGCAGGCCATCGACGACAGCGTGGCTCGTTTCGGAGCCGTGTGGCACCTGAATCTGCACTCCATGCCCAACGATGTGTACCAGCGACTGGGACGCAGCGATGCGCCGCCGCTGGCCGACTTCGTGCTGGGCGACCGCGACGGCACGACCTGCGCGCCCGAGTTCATCCATCTGGTGGGCGATACGCTCAAGGGCTTCGGCTACAGCGTGGCCTACAACGAGCCCTACAAGGGCGTGGAGTTGATCGGGCGCATAGGCCAGCCGCAGCTCAATCGCCATTCGATGCAGATCGAGATCCGTCGCCCCGTCTATATGGACGAGGACACGCGCGAACCGAATGCCGGCTTCGAGCCGCTGCGCGCGCATTTTGCCGAGCTCATGCAGGTGCTGGCGGACTATGTGCGCCAGCAGATGGCCAGGGGCTGAAACCTTTGCGTCCTGACAGGCCCGGCATTGCCGGGCTTTTTTAATGTCACGGCCAAATGTCAAAAAACTGTGGCGAGGATGCCGCGATTGAGGGATTCCTTATCGAAGCTGCTATCAGAATCAGTTACGCTCGCAGGCTGGTGTCATCGTATGTCTGATGTAACAACACGCGTCTAGGAATCGTACCGGAATGAAGTTCACTCCCATCGCAGCGCTGGTCATGTCGAGTCTGGCGGCCTTTGCCCAGAGCGCATCCGCGCAAACCGGTGCGGAAGGTCGCATGAATTTTTTGCGCGATTCCAGAGCCGCCACATCGGGCCCCCAGTTTGAATTCAGCCGTCTGCAATACGGCCCGCTGCCGATTGCAGGCTCGCGCGTAGCCTCCACGGCCGGTCCGCTGCAGGCGGCCGAGCGCGGCGATGCCAAGGCGCAGAACCAGCTGGGCGAGATGTATGTGCATGGACAGGGCGTGCCCCAGAATGCCGCCACGGCCGCGCAATGGTTCCGCAAGGCCGCGGCCCAGGGACATGCGGGTGCCCAGAACAGCCTGGGGGCGCTGTATGCCAACGGCCAGGGCCTGCCGCAGAACTATCGCGAGGCCGCCCAGTGGTATGGCCGCGCGGCGCAGCAGAGCAATGCCGTGGCCCAGTACAACCTGTCCCACCTCTATCAGGAAGGTCTGGGCGTGCCCCAGAGCTTCAGCACCGCAGCCCAGTGGCTGGAAAAATCTGCCGCTCAAGGCCATGTGACGGCCCAGTTCGAGCTGGGCCAGCGCTACCTCAAGGGCAATGGCGTGGCCGTGAACTACATGACGGCTGCCGATTGGTTCAAGAAAGCGGCCGATCAAGGCCATGCGGAAGCGCAGAACCAGCTGGGCTCCATGCTGTCCGACGGCGTGGGCGTGAAGCTGGACCCCGTGCAGGCCGCTCAGTGGCTGCAGCGCGCTGCCGAGCAGGGCGATGCCAGGGCCCAGAACAGCCTGGGCCGCATGTATATGGATGGCGTGGGTGTCCCGCGCGACTACAAGCTGGCGGCTTCCTGGTTCCAGAAGAGCGCCGAGCAGTGGAATGCCGACGGCCAGAACCATCTGGGTCGTCTGTATCTCTACGGTCTGGGTGTGGAGCAAAGCCCTGCCTATGCGGCGCAATGGTTCCAGCGCGCGGCCGACCAGAATCATGCCGATGCCCAGTACAACCTGGGCACCATCTATGCCGAAGGCCTGGGCACGCCCCAGAACTACGGCACGGCTCTGCAGTGGTATCAGAAGGCGGCCGAGCAAGGCCATGCAGCTGCCATCAACAACGTGGGCACCTTGTACGCCGAAGGCCGTGGCGTTGCGCAGAACTATGCGACGGCCATGCAGTGGTTCCGCCGCGCGGCCGACAAGGGCGATGCCTCGGCCCAGTTCAACCTGGCGCGTCTGTATGCCGATGGCCAGGGCAGTGCCGCCAGCCCCGCTCAGGCGATGAAGTGGTATGCGGCGGCAGCCGAGCAAGGCCATTCCGGTGCGCAGAACCGCCTGGGCGTGATGTACGCCGAAGGCCAGGGCGCTGCGCGCGACTACGGCAAGGCCGTGCAGTGGTATCAGCGTGCGGCCGAACAGGGCGATGCCGCGGCCCAGTACAACCTGGGCATGGTCTATGCACAGGGCCAGGGTGTGGCGCGTGACAATGCCAGGGCCTACTTCTGGTACAACCTGGCGGCCATGGAGCTGGGCGGCGATGCCGCCAAGCGCCGTGACGAAGCGGCCAACAAGCTCACCATTGCCCAGGTGGCCGAGCAGCAGAACAAGGCCTTGGCCTGGCAGCCCAAGCGCTGATTGCCGCCTGGCACTCTGGCACACAAGCGCTTCCCTCGAGAAGCGCTTTTTTATGCCGGCCGGCTCTCGCCATGGTTCAAATCATGGCTCGAATGCAGCGATCCAGCGCAGGCTGGCTGCCAGATCAGCCTGCCCGGACAGCGCTTTGTGCGGCCGGTGATTTCTAAAACCAAGGAGACAACAATGAACAAGACTTCAATGAACATGCTGGCCGGCCTGATGGCTGGCGCAGGCCTGCTTTTGTCCGCGGGCGCACAGGCTCAGGACGCCTTTCCCACCAAGCCGATTCGCATCGTGCTGGGCTTCCCCGCCGGCGGCCCGCTGGACCAGCATGCCCGTCTGCTGACCGACAAGCTGCAGGGCGTGCTCGGTCAGCCGCTGGTGGTGGATTACAAGCCCGGAGCGGGCGGCTCGGTGGGGGCGCAGGACGTGATGCGCTCGCCCGCCGACGGCTACACGCTGATGCTGGCCAATACCGGCGTGATGGTCATCAACCCTGCGCTCTACAGCAAACTGCCCTACAACACGCTCAAGGATTTCACGCCGATTGCCCGCACCGCCATGCAGCCGCTGGCGCTGCTGGTCAATAACAAGGTGCCGGCCAAGACGCTGACCGAGTTCACGAGCTATGCCAAGGCCAACCCCGGCAAGATCAACTTCGGCTCGGCCGGCAACGGCGGCATCAGCCATCTGGTGCCCGAGATGTTCAAGAGCGCCGCAGGCGTGGACCTGGTGCACATTCCCTACAAGGGCAGTGCGCCTGCGTTCACCGATCTGATCGGCGGCCAGGTGCAGTTCATGGCCGAGAGCATTCCTCAGGCTGCGGCCTATCACAAGCAGGGCAAGGTGCGCGCTCTGGCCGTGACCAGCAAGGAGCGCAACCCCGCGCTGCCCGAGGTGCCGACCGCCATCGAGTCCGGCCTCAAGGGCTTCGAGGTGGTGGGCTTCTATGGCTTCCTCGCGCCTGCCGGTCTGCCCAAGGAGGTGACGGCCAAGCTCAGCAATGCCTTCCAGCAGGTGATGAACATGCCCGACGTGAAGAGCCGCATGGTGGAGCAGGGCGCCGACCCGGCCTTCCTCGGCTCTGAAGCCTTCGGCAAGTTCCTGGCCGGCGAGACGCCGCGCTGGGCGGCAGCCGTCAAGGCCTCCGGCACGAAACTGGATTGACACCCCCTGAGGCCCTTGCGCGGCCGCCCTGATTTGTCAGTGCCAGTATTGGAGGTGGTGAACGCAAAAAAGCCCGGTCACTTTGGGTGGCCGGGCTTTTGTTTTGCTATGGGTATCGAAGCTGTTTGCGATTGATTTGAAAGGAATCCAGCATTGATTGATGCTGAAATTCAAGGTGGATCTGCGTAAGCAGCTACTGATTTACAGCTGATCGCCTGTCTGCGCGGGGCTGAACATATCCACGCGGTCGGTGATGATGCCGTCCGTGCCCAGGTCGATCAGGCGTTGTGCGGCCCATTGGTCGTTGACGGTGTAGCTGCTGCAGTAGAGGCCTGCGCCATGCACCTTGGCCACCAGCTCGGGTGTCCACAGCGCATGGTTGAGCACCATGGCGCTGCAGTCCAGCTCCAGGGCCAGCTTCAGGTCGGCGTCGCCGCTGGCGTCGGCCAGCTTGTCCACCAGCAGGCCGCGCGGAATATGGGCTGCGGTCTCGCGGGCGCCCTTGAGCGATTCGGACTTGAACGAGGTGAACAGCGGCTGTACCTCGGTTTGCGGCCAGATGCGCTGCATCAGCTCGCCGCAGGCGCGGCCGGTTTCCAGTTCCTGGCCCGGGGTCGGCTTGATTTCCACATTCAGGTGCAGATGGTTGGCCAGGCACCAGCGTGCCAGGGCCTCCAGCGTGGGCAGGGCTTCGCCCGCATAGGCGCGCGAGTGCCAGCTGCCGGCGTCGAGCTGGGCGATCTCTCCCATGCTCAGTGCGCCGCCAATGCCGTGGCCGTTGGTGGTGCGCTCCAGCGTGGCGTCATGCATCAGAAACAGCACGCCGTCCTGGCTGAGCTTGGCATCGCATTCAAAAAAGCGGTAGCCATGTTGCGCGCCCAGACGGAAGGCGCTCATGGTGTTCTCAGGTGCCAGCTTGCCGGCGCCGCGGTGGGCCACCCAGCGGGGATAGGGCCAGGGTTTCAAAGCAGTAGTCATGATCAATCCAACAAAGGTTTGCGGCTCAACACTTTTCTGCGAGTTTGGCGCTGCGCCTGGAGCAGGCAGCATTCAAACAGGAGACACCGAGGAAGGGCCGCCCCGCACCGAGGGTGTCGTCCCCCTCCGGCACTCGCGCCAGAGAGGGGGAAGCGGCGAAGCCGCTCAGGGGGTGTTTCGATTTATACGCGTTTGCCGGTTTCGGCGTTGAACCAGTGCAGGCGGTCTTCGCGTGCCGAGATGCGGGCCGTTTCACCGGGCTTGGGATAGGGCTTGCCTTCTTCCACGCGCACGGTGACGTCTTCGTCGCCCACCTTGCCGTAGAGCAGGCGTTCGGCGCCCAGCAGTTCCACGGTCTGGACCTTGAACTCCACGCCGCCGGCTTCCACCAGGTCGATATGCTCGGGACGGATGCCCAGGATCATGCCGGGCTTGCCGTTGGGCGAGTGCTTGAGCAGGTTCATGGGAGGAGAGCCGATGAAACCAGCCACAAAGGTGGAGGCGGGCGTGTGATAGACCTCTTCGGGCGTGCCGAACTGCTCCACATTGCCGCCGTTCATCACCACCATGCGCTGGGCCAGGGTCATGGCCTCGACTTGGTCATGGGTCACGAACAGGCTGGTGATGCCCAGCTCGGCGTGCAGCTTCTGGATTTCCAGGCGGGTCTGGCCGCGCAGCTTGGCGTCCAGATTGGACAGGGGTTCGTCGAACAGAAAGACCTGGGGCTGGCGCACGATGGCGCGGCCCATGGCCACGCGCTGGCGCTGGCCGCCGGAGAGCTGGCGCGGCTTGCGGTCCAGCAGATGGCTCAGCTCCAGAATCTTGGCAGCCTTGTCCACGCGGCGCTTGATCTCGTCCTCGGGCACCTTGGCGAGCTTCAGGCCGTAGGCCATGTTCTCGTAGTTGCTCATATGGGGGTAGAGCGCGTAGTTCTGGAACACCATGGCGATATTGCGCTTGGCGGGCTCCAGGTCGTTGACCTTGTTGCTGCCGATCAGCAGGTCACCGTCGGTGATTTCTTCGAGGCCGGCAATCATGCGCAGCAGGGTGGACTTGCCGCAGCCCGAGGGGCCGACCAGCACGATGAATTCGCCGTCGTTGATTTCGACGTTGATGCCGTGGATGACGGGTACGGCGGACTTGCCGGAGCCGTAGCGCTTGACGATGTTCTTCAGGGAGATGGATGCCATGAGAGGTATTCCAGGTATTCGTTCAATGGGTCAAAAGAAGGTGGTGGAGGCAGTGGGGGCGAGCTTTATTTCTCGGTATCCACCAGGCCTTTGACAAACCACTTTTGCATCAGCATCACCACGGCTGTCGGGGGCAGCATGGCCAGAATGGCGGTCGCCATCACAATGTTCCAGTCCACGGCGGCTTCACCGCCGGCCAGCATGCGCTTGATGCCGATCACCACGGGGTACATGTCTTCCGAGGTGGTCATCAGCAGCGGCCACAGGTACTGGTTCCAGCCGTAGATGAACTGGATCACGAACAGCGCGGCAATCGAGGTCTTGGACAAGGGCACCAGGATGTCCTTGAAAAAGCGCATGGCGCCGGCGCCGTCGATGCGCGCGGCCTCCACCAGCTCGTCCGGCACGGTCAGGAAGAACTGACGGAACAGGAAGGTGGCGGTTGCCGAGGCAATCAGGGGAAGGGTCAGGCCGGCGTAGCTGTTGAGCATGCCCAGCTCGGCCACGACCTTGTAGGTGGGCAGGATACGCACTTCCACGGGCAGCATCAGCGTCAGGAAAATCGCCCAGAAGCAGACCATCTTGAACGGGAAGCGGAAGTAGACGATGGCAAAGGCCGACAGCAGCGAGATAGCGATCTTGCCCACGGTGATGACCATGGCCACGACAAAGCTCACCCACATCATCTGCACGACATTGGTGTTGGAGCCGAGCTTGCCCGAACCGAGCAGGGCTTCGCGGTAGTTTTCCCACATATGCGAGCCGGGCAGCAGCGGCATGGGGGACTGCACGATGGCGTCCGCAGTATGGGTGGATGCGACCAGCGCCAGATACAGCGGAAAGGCCACGATGGCCACGCCCAGCAGCAGCACGGCGTGGGAGATGAAGGCAAGCCAGGGATTACGATCGACCATGATCAGTACTGCACTTTCTTTTCAACATAGCGGAACTGGATCACAGTCAGCACGACAACAATCAGCATCAGGATCACGGACTGGGCTGCGGAGCCGCCCAGGTCCAGCGCCTTGAAGCCGTCCTGGTAGACCTTGTAGACCAGAATCGATGTCGACTGGCCGGGGCCGCCCTGCGTGGCTGCATCAATGATGCCGAAGGTGTCGAAGAAGGCGTAGACGACGTTGATCACCAGCAGGAAGAAGGTGGTGGGCGAGAGCAGCGGCAGCTGGATGTTCCAGAAGCGGCGCCATGGGCCGGCACCGTCGATGGACGCGGCTTCGATCAGTGCCTTGGGAATGGACTGCAGCCCGGCGAGGAAGAACAGGAAGTTGTAGGAAATCTGTTTCCACACCGAGGTGATGACGATCAGGGCCATGGCCTGGTTTTCGTTCATCAGATGGTTCCATTCATAGCCCAGCTTGCCCATGTAATGGGTCACCACACCGATGGAGGGCGAGAACATGAAGACCCACAGCACGCCTGCGATCACGGGAGCCACTGCGTAGGGGATGATCAGCAAGGTCTTGTAGACCATGGCAAAGCGGATGATGCGATCCGCAAAGATGGCCAGAGCCAGCGAAACGGCAATGCCGACGCCGGCCACCAGCACGGAGAACAGTGCTGTGCGCTTGAAGGAATTCAGATAGGTGGGGTCGGCGAACAACTGGCGGAAGTTGTCCAGGCCAACCCATTCGGTACTCATGCCGAACGCGTCTTCCATCTGGAATGACTGGAGCACAGCCTGACCGGCGGGCCAGAAGAAGAAGATGCCGATGATCAGTAGCTGGGGGGCGATCAGCACCCAGGGAAGCCACTTGGATCGGAAAAGAACGCGTTTTTCCATGAGGAGTTACAAATAAAAAAACCGCCGGAGCCTGGGTGCAGTCAACGGGGTATTTGGGGGTGCAGAGCCTTGTTTGAAGGCCCCGCAGGCCTTGGCGGCACCCTTGCGGGTGCCTGGAGGGTTTACTGTTTGTAGGAGCGCTCGAAGCGAGCCAGCAGTTCGTTGCCGCGGCTCACGATGGAGTCCAGCGCCTGCTTGCCGGTCTTCTTGCCTGCCCACACCTGTTCGAGTTCTTCGTCCTCGATGGTACGGATCTGCACGTAGTTGCCCAGACGGATGCCGCGCGAGTTGTCGGTCACCTTGCGGATCATCTGCGTCACGGCGGTGTCGGTGCCGGGGTGCTTGGCGTAGAAGCCGGACTTTTCGGTCAGGTCATAGGCCGCCATGGTCACGGGCAGGTAGCCGGTGCGCTGGTGCGAAGCGGCCTGCACCTTGGTCTGCGACAGGAACTCGAAGAACTTGGCCACGCCCTTGTACTCTTCGGCCTTCTTGCCTGCCATGACCCACAGCGAAGCGCCGCCGATCACGGTGTTCTGGGGAGCGCCCTTGACATCGGGGTAGTAGGGCAGGGGAGCCAGGGCGTAGTTGAACTTGGCGTTCTTGGCCACGTCGCCGTAGAAGCCGGACGAAGTCTGGATCATGGCGCACTCACCGGCGGTGAACGAAGCCTGGGAAGTGGAGGCACGACCCTTGTAGACAAACTCGCCAGCCTTGGCTGCTGCGGCCAGGTTGTCGATGTGCTTGACGTGCAGAGGCGAGTTGATCTTCATGCGCGCCTTGTAGCCGTTGGCGCTCAGACCGTTGTGCTCGGTGGCGAATTCCACGTTGTGCCAGGTGGAGAAGGACTCCAGCTGGGTCCAGCCTTGCCATGCCAGGGTCATGGGGCAGCTGTGGCCGCTTTCCTTGAGCTTCTTGGCGGCAGCAAAGACTTCGGGCCAGGTCTTGGGGGCGACGTCGGGGTTCAGGCCGGCCTTCTTGAAGGCGTCCTTGTTGTAGTAGAAGATGGTTGTCGAGCTGTTGAAGGGGAAGCTCAGCATCTGGCCGTTGGGGGCCGTGTAGTAACCGGCCACGGCGGGGATATAGGCCTTGGGATCGAAAGCGACGCCGGCGTCATGCATCACCTTGCCCACGGGCACGGTCGCACCCTTGGAAGCCATCATGGTGGCGGTACCCACTTCAAACACCTGCAGGATGTGAGGGGCGTTGCCCGAGCGGAAGGCTGCAATCGCGGCCGTCATGGATTCGTCGTACACGCCCTTGAACGTGGGCACGACCTTGTAATCCTTCTGGCTTTCGTTGAACTGCTTGGCCAGGTCATTGACCCACTCGTTATTCACGGCAGTCATCGAGTGCCACCATTGGATTTCGGTGACGGCTTGTGCCGAGAAAGTAGTAGCGGCGACGGCGGCGGCCATGGCCAGTTGCTTGAATTGCATGAAGGCTCCTCTAACGATCGTTGACGAAATATGCGGTGATGCACACTAAGTCATCCGTATGACATATGGATGTCATTGTTTGCATGGGCAACGCGCCGCACCATGGGCAGAACCCGCAGTCACAAGCCTTTGTATGACGATCCGGTGACATTTGATGGTGCGCGAAGCTGCGCCATTCTAGGTCAACGGCATTTCGTTTGTTGTTGGTAGTCTTTCGTATTGAGTTGTTTTTGATTCGGAAATGTATGATTTTTGTCTAAATAGCCTATGAAAGATTCATCTACCCTTTGGCTGCGTGCAGCGGTGAACGGGTTCGCAGCGCCTTTGTGCACTGTCATTCAGCGAATCGCCGGGGAAATGTCGGTGGGGCTTGCTGCTTTGGCGATAGCAGGGCTGGCCACTCAGAACCCATAGCAAAGCATGGCTGAGCCTCCGTCGCTTAAAATCGTCATCCCACTGGCTTAGGGGCGCCACACAGAGGGCGCCCGACACGGTCTACCCCCATGAATGTACCGATTGCGTTGGCTGCCGCCCTCCAGGCCCAGGCTGCCGAACCCGCACGACTGCGCGAGATTCCCTATAACTACACATCGTTCTCTGACCGTGAGATTGTGATTCGTCTGTTGGGCTCATCCATGTGGGATGTGCTCAATCAGCTGCGTCAGGAACGCCGTACCGGCCGATCTGCCCGCATGCTCTACGAAGTGCTGGGGGATATCTGGGTTGTGCAGCGCAATCCCTATCTTCAGGACGACCTGATCCACAACCCCGACCGCCGCAAGTCGCTGGTCGAGGCGCTGGAGCACCGCCTGGCCGAGATCGACAAGCGCCGCGAGCCCAACGAGGATGCGCTGCGCGATCAGCTGGTGGGTCAGCTGGTGGAAGCGGCCCACCGCGCCGTGCATGAATTCAACGCCACTTTTGTCGAGGCCGAGCAGCTGCGCCGCCGCGCGCAGAAGACGCTGCGTCGCTATACCGCCAAGGACAACATCAAGTTCGACGGTCTGTCGCGCGTGGCCCATGTGACCGATGCGACCGACTGGCGCGTCGAATACCCGTTTGTCGTGCTGACGCCCGATACCGAAGCCGAGATGGCCGGCCTGGTCAAGGGCTGCATCGAACTCGGTCTGACCATCATTCCGCGAGGAGGCGGTACCGGATACACGGGCGGCGCCATTCCTTTGACCTGGCGCTCGGTGGTCATCAACACCGAGAAGCTGGAAGCGCTGACCGAAGTCGAGATGCGCATGATTCCCGGCGTGGATCACGAAGTGCCCACCATCTACTCCGAAGCCGGTGTGGTGACCCAGCGTGTGGCCGATGCGGCCGAGCGCGGCGGCTTTGTGTTCGCCGTGGATCCGACCTCCATCGAGGCCTCCTGCATAGGCGGCAATATCGCCATGAACGCGGGCGGCAAAAAGGCCGTGCTCTGGGGTACTGCCCTGGACAATCTGGTGTCCTGGCGCATGGTCACGCCCGATGCGCAATGGCTGGAGGTCACACGCCTGGATCACAACCTCGGCAAGATCCATGATGCCGAGATGGCCTGTTTCGAGCTGAAGTACTTCGAGGCGGACGGCAAGACCCATGTGCGCACCGAGCGCCTGGACATCCCCGGCCACACCTTCCGCAAGGAAGGCCTGGGCAAGGACGTGACCGACAAATTCCTCTCGGGCCTGCCCGGCATCCAGAAGGAAGGCACGGACGGCCTGATCACCAGCGCGCGCTGGGTGGTGCACCGCATGCCGGCGCATACGCGTACCGTTTGCATGGAATTCTTCGGCAATGCCAAGGATGCCGTACCCTCCATCGTCGAGATCAAGGACTATATGTTCGCCGAGCAAAAGCGCTCGGGCGTGCTGCTGGCCGGCCTTGAACACCTGGACGACCGCTACCTCAAGGCCGTGGGCTACGCGACCAAGAGCAAGAAGGGCAACGGCCGTCTGCCCAAGATGGTGCTGCTGGGCGATATCGCCGGTGACGATGCCGACGAAGTGGCCCGCGTGGCTGCCGAGGTGGTGCGCATCGCCAATTCGCGCAACGGCGAGGGCTTTACCGCCGTCAGCGCCGAGGCGCGCAAGAAGTTCTGGCTGGACCGCAAGCGCACGGCAGCGATCTCGCGTCACACCAACGCCTTCAAGATCAACGAAGACGTGGTGATTCCGCTGCCGCGCATGGCCGAGTACACCGATGGCATCGAGCGCATCAATATCGAGCTGTCGCTGCGCAACAAGCTCAAGCTCTGCGACGAGCTGAGCGGCTTTTTCAAGCACTCCGATCTGCCCCTGGGCAAGAGCGACGATGCCGGCGACATCCCCAGTGCCGAACTGCTGGAGGACCGCGTGCAGCAGGCCCTGGCGCTGGTGGCCGAGGTGCGCGAGCTCTGGCAGGGCTGGCTGGACGGCGTGGCCACGCTGTTCCCCGAGCTGCAGGATCACCGCCTGCGTGCGAGCTGGAAGACCCAGCTCAAGGAGCCGCTGTCCAAGATTTTCGCGGGCGCTGCCTTCCAGCCGCTGCGCGAGTCCGTCAACGAGATTCACCAGACGGTGCTCAAGGGCCGTGTCTGGGTGGCCCTGCACATGCACGCCGGCGACGGCAATGTGCACACCAACATCCCCGTCAACTCCGACGACTATGAAATGCTGCAGACCGCGCACGAAGCCGTGGCCCGCATCATGGAGCTGGCGCGCAGTCTGGACGGCGTGATCTCGGGCGAGCACGGCATCGGCATCACCAAGCTGGAATTCCTCTCGGATGCCGAGCTGGCTCCGTTTGCCGATTACAAGAAGCGTGTGGACCCCGAAGGCCGCTTCAACAAGGGCAAGCTGATCCGCAACGAAGAGTGGGATGCCCTGGCGCACCAGAGTCACGACGGTCGCTCGCCGCGCGAGTCGCTGATGTTTGCCGATCTGACCAATGCCTACACGCCCAGTTTCGGCCTGATGGGTTATGAATCCATCATCATGCAGCAGTCGGACATCGGCGCCATCGCCAACTCCGTCAAGGACTGTCTGCGCTGCGGCAAGTGCAAGCCCGTGTGCGCCACCCATGTGCCGCGCGCCAATCTGCTGTACTCGCCGCGCAACAAGATCCTGGCTACCTCGCTGCTGGTGGAGGCCTTCCTCTACGAAGAGCAGACACGCCGTGGCGTCTCCATCAAGCACTGGCAGGAATTCGAAGACGTGGCTGACCACTGCACGGTCTGCCACAAGTGCTTCAACCCCTGCCCGGTCAAGATCGACTTCGGCGACGTGACCATGAATATGCGCAATCTGCTGCGCAAGATGGACAAGAAGAGCTTCCGTCCCGGCAACAAGCTGGCCATGGCCATGCTCAATGCCACCAACCCCGACACCATCAAGTTCATGCGCACGGCCATGGTGGGTGTGGGCTTCAAGGCCCAGCGCCTGGCGGCCGACGTGCTGGGGGCTGTCGCCAAGAAGCAGACCGCACATCCGCCCGCATCTGTGGGCACGGCTCCCATCAAGGAGCAGGTGATTCACTTCATCAACAAGAAGCTGCCCGGTGGTCTGCCGACCAAGACGGCGCGCGCCTTGCTGGATATCGAAGACAAGGACTACGTGCCTATCATCCGCGACCCGCAGGCCACCAAGTCGGACACCGAGGCAGTGTTCTACTTCCCCGGCTGCGGCTCGGAGCGCCTGTTCAGTCAGGTGGGTCTGGCCACGCAGGCCATGCTCTGGCATGCCGGCGTGCAGACCGTGCTGCCGCCCGGTTATCTGTGCTGCGGCTATCCCCAGCGCGGTTCGGGCCAGTTCGACAAGGCCGAGAAGATGATCACGGACAACCGTGTGCTCTTCCACCGTGTGGCGACCACGCTCAACTATCTGGACATCAAGACCGTGGTGGTGAGCTGCGGTACCTGCTATGACCAGTTGCAGGGCTACCAGTTCGACAAGATCTTCCCCGGCTGCCGCATCATCGACATCCACGAATATCTGCTCGAAAAGGGCATCACGCTGCAGAACAAGGGTGCTTACCTGTACCACGACCCCTGCCATACGCCCATGAAGCAGCAGGACCCGATGAAGACCGTCAAGGCCTTGATGGGCGACAACGTGCTCAAGAGCGAGCGCTGCTGCGGCGAATCCGGCACGCTGGGGGTGACGCGTCCCGATATCTCCACGCAGATCCGTTTCCGCAAGACCGAGGAGATCCGCAAGGGCGAGGCCGCGCTGCGCGACAACGGTCAGCTCGGCGCCCAGGACAACGTCAAGATCCTGACCAGCTGCCCCAGCTGCCTGCAAGGCCTGAGCCGCTATGGCAACGATCTGAACAACGGTCTGCTCGAAGCCGACTACATCGTGGTCGAGATGGCGCGTGACATTCTGGGCGAGAACTGGATGGCCGAGTATGTCAATCGCGCCAACCAGGGCGGTATCGAGCGTGTGCTGGTGTGATGCACCCTGAGTCGCTCCGCGCCTTTCCCAAGGGAGGCCGGGGCGGTCCTGCCTCGGTGTCTCCGGCCTATGCTGGGGTCACATCGAGAAGCATTGCAATGGAGATTTCAGATGCTGGTTGAAAATTGTCCTCTGTGTGCAACCGATGGCGGCGCATTGATCTGGAACGGTGAGAAGCTGCGCGTGATCCGCGCAGCGGAAGCTGGCTTTCCGGCCTTCTATCGCGTGGTCTGGAATGAGCATGCGGCCGAGTTCTCGGATCTGAGCGCGGCGGATCGCATTGTCTGCATGGATGCCGTGGCCCTGGTGGAGCGCGTGCTGCGCGAGCAACTGGCTCCAACCAAGATCAACCTGGCGGCTCTCGGTAATATGGTGGCGCATCTGCACTGGCATGTGATTGCGCGCTATGACTGGGACAGCCACTTTCCCGCTTCGGTCTGGGCAGCGGCCCAGCGCGAGCGCAATGAAGAGCGCGAAGCTGAGATCGCCCGCCAGCTGCCGCAGGTGGATGAAGTGCTGCAAAAGGCGTTGGCCCTCTGGGCCGCGTGATGTTTTTCATCTCCGTCGGGAGATTCAAAGGGCAGCTTGAGGCTGCCCTTTTATGCATTGATTAGGAGAGAACCATGGCAGGACTGCAAGCCAATACTCCCACCCCCCAGTCATTGACCGTGCATGGCGCATCGCGCGTGCTGGAGGTTTCTTATTCGGACGGCAAGACTTTCCGCATCCCGTTCGAGTTGCTGCGCGTGTACTCGCCCTCGGCCGAGGTGCAAGGCCATGGCCCGGGCCAGGAAGTGCTGCAGACCGGCAAGCGCGATGTGGGCATCAACACCATAGAGCCGGTCGGCAACTACGCCATCAAGCCCTTCTTCAGCGATGGGCACGAAAGCGGTCTGTACACCTGGGAATACCTCTACCAGCTGGGCAGCCAGCAGGATGCTCTGTGGCAGCAATATCTGCAGCGCCTTGAAGAGGCCGGGATGGAGCGCGACACGCCCATGCCCGAGAAGGGCGCCGGCGGTCATGGCTGCAGCGTGCATTGAGCTTTGACTCCCAGGGGCTTGCATGTCGGCTCAAAAGCCGGCAGCAACGTCCCGTACACGCCACATAGCCCATGCGTACGGTACAGGGTTATTGAGGCTGGTGCTATATTTCCAATAGCTGGCAGCGCATGTGAAATAAGCGCTCAAGGCGAATTCTTTCAAAAAACCATAGTGCTTCAAAGCCTGTAGCCATACGGGGTTGTCGCTGTACGCGCAAGCACTGCCTGCTTAGCATTCTTTGTTATGAGCTCCACACACTTCGGATTCCAGACTGTTGATGAAAGCGAGAAGGCATCGCGCGTACGCGGTGTGTTCGACTCCGTGGCTTCCAAGTACGACGTCATGAACGACGTGATGTCGGGCGGTCTGCACCGTGCCTGGAAGGCTTACACGCTGATGGTGGCCAACCTCAAGGAAGGCGACAAGGCGCTGGATATCGCAGGCGGCACAGGAGATCTGTCCCTGGCTTTTTCCAAGAAGGTGGGCGCCAGCGGTCAGGTGGTGCACACCGACATCAATGAAGCCATGCTGCGCGTGGGGCGTGACCGTTTGACCGACAAGGGCGTGATCCTGCCCACGCTGGTCTGCGATGCTGAGAAGCTGCCCTTCCCCGACAACTATTTCGATCTGGTCAGCGTGGCCTTCGGTCTGCGCAATATGACGCACAAGGATGCAGCGCTCAAGGAAATGAACCGTGTGCTGCGTCCCGGCGGCAAGCTGCTGGTGCTGGAGTTTTCCAAGGTGGCCAAACCGCTGGAGAAAGTCTATGACTGGTACTCGTTCAAGATTTTGCCGACCATGGGCAAGATGATTGCCGGCGATGCCGAAAGCTATCGCTATCTGGCGGAGTCCATCCGCATGCACCCAGGCCAGAAGGAGCTCAAGGCCCTGATGCAGCAATGCGGCTTTGGCCATGTGGACTATCACAACATGACAGGAGGCGTCTGTGCCTTGCATGTGGGAATCAAGTGTTAAGTGCGCCCTGTGCGCAGATTTGTAGCGACTTTCTATAAGAAGGGAGATGAGATGAAGAAACTTTGGTCAATCGCCTTGGTGGCAATGCTGGTGGTGGCACATGGTCAGGCCGATGCAAAACGCATGGGCGGTGGCTCATCGTTCGGCAAGCAGTCGGGCAACGTCACTCAACGCGAAGCGTCTCGTGCTCCCGCTCAGAATACCCAGCAGGCTCCGCAGCAGAGTGCGGCGCAGCAAAACCGTGCTGCTCCGCCTGCAGCGGCTCCGGCCGCTGCACCCAAGAAACCATGGGGCGCCATGCTGGGCGGCCTGGCCGCAGGCCTGGGCCTGGCCTGGCTGGCCAACTCGCTGGGCATGGGCGAAGCCTTTGCCAATATGCTGATGTTCGGTCTGCTGGCCATGGTGATCATGGTGGTGGTCGGCATGATCATGCGCCGTCGCAAGGCAGCGCCTGCCGTGCAGAGCACCAGCAGTCCATTCGCCTTTCAGGGCGCAGGCAATCTGGGCGGTGATGTGAATGCACCTCAGGCACGCCAGTACAACCCCGAAAAAGTGGGCAATGACGCGTCGGCTCGTCCTTGGGAACAGAACCATATTCCCGAAGCCGCAGCTGCAGCTGGCGGCTCCATGATCGGCTCTGCCCTGTCGGGTTCGCAGAACTGGGGCGTGCCTGCAGACTTCGATGCCGAAGGCTTTCTCACGGCAGCCAAGCGCAACTTCGTGACGCTGCAGTCGGCCTGGGACAGGTCCGACATCACCACTCTGCGCTCCATGATGACCGACGAGATGCTCGCGGAAATCCGCAGCCAGCTGTCCGAGCGCGAGAGCCAGCGTGCCGGTGAACCCAACCACACCGACGTGTTGATGATCGATGCGCAACTGCTGGGCATCGAAGATCTGGGCAATGGCTATATGGCCAGCGTCGAGTTCTCCGGCATGATCCGCGAAGAGGCATCGGCAGGCCCCAGCCCCTTCCGTGAAGTCTGGAACATGACCAAGCCCAAGAGTGGCACCAGCGGCTGGCTGGTGGCAGGCGTGCAGGCGCTGCAATAAGCGCCGCAGGAGGAGATTGCTCGCGGCCCATGCAAGGGGCACCGAGCAAGGGCCGCCCCGCAGCGATGGTGCCGTCCCCCTTGGGGGGAAGGCGCAAAGCGCCACAGGGGGGAATCAATTTCATGAATAATCGGGGACTATGGCAACACAGTCCCCTTTTTCTTTTCTGGGCGGTCTCGTCGAACGCGTGATGGCCGGTCCCCAAGCTCCCGAATGGCTGGTGAGTGAAATGCACCAGCGTCTGGTGCTTTTCCTCAATCACGTGCTGATGCAGGAAAAAGAGGCCATGGACCGCCTCGTGCGCCAGAAGGGGCGTATTGCGCGCGTGCAATGGCGCCAGTATTCGGTCGCCTTGCTGGTCACCCCTGCTGGCCTGTTCGACGTGGCTCCTGCGGAGGCCGCACCCGATCTGATGCTGGAAGTCACCGAGACCTCTCCTCTGTCGCTGGCTCAGACGGCCTTGCGTGGCGACAAGCCCAGCATTCGCATCGAAGGCGATGTGCAGTTTGCCGCCGAGATCAATTGGCTGGTGGATAACGTCAAGTGGGATGTGGAGGAAGATCTGGCTCGCCTGATTGGCGATGTGCCGGCCCACACCATTGGCAAGGTGGCACGCACGGCCGCACAGGGGCTGCGTCAGTTCGTCGGCGCACGCATGGGCAGCAAGTCTGCCTCTGCTGCCGATGTCGCCAATCCTGCCGGCACGGCACCCGTGGCAGCCATGCCCGGGGCCGATTACACACAGCCATGAGCCGCTTTCTGCGGGGCTGGGCCATCCTCTGGGTGGTGTTTCGTTATGGACTCGATGAGCTGGTGCTCTCCGGGATTCCCCATCCGCGCCTGCGCAGCCTGCGCGGCGTGCTGACCTTTGGCCGCAAGCTGGACAAGCCACGTGGCGTGCGCCTGCGCGAAGCGCTGGAAGAGCTGGGACCCATCTTCGTGAAGTTCGGTCAGGTGCTGTCTACGCGCAGCGACCTGATGCCGCCCGATGTGGCCGAGGAACTGGCCAAGCTGCAGGACCGCGTGCCGCCGTTCGATTCCCAGATCGCGGTGGACACCATTGAGCGTTCCTTTCGCAAGCCGCTGGAGCAGATCTTCATCAGCTTCGAGCGTGAGCCCGTGGCCAGCGCGTCCATCGCCCAGGTGCACTTTGCCAGGGTTCGCGACAAGGCTGGCGTCGAGCACGATGTCGCCGTCAAGGTGCTGCGCCCGGGCATGAAGTCCGTGATCGACAAGGATCTGGCACTGATGCACATGATGGCGAGCTGGCTGGAAAAGCTCTCCCATGATGGCAAGCGCCTCAAGCCCAAGGAAGTGGTTGCCGAGTTCGACAACTATCTGCATGACGAGCTGGACCTGATCCGCGAAGCCTCCAATGCCGCGCAACTGCGCCGCAATATGGAAGGGCTGGATCTGGTGCTGATCCCTGAGATCCACTGGGATTACTGCCACACCGATGTGATGGTGATGGAGCGCATGAAGGGCGTGCCCATCAGCCAGGTCGAGCGCCTGCGCGAAGCCGGCGTGGACATCCCCAAGCTGGCGCGCGATGGCGTGACCATCTTCTTTACCCAGGTGTTCCGCGACGGCTTCTTTCATGCCGATATGCACCCGGGCAACATCATGGTCAGCCTGGAGCCCGATACCTTCGGACGCTATATCTCGCTGGACTTCGGCATCGTCGGCACGCTGACCGAGTTCGACAAGGAATATCTGGCGCAGAACTTCCTGGCCTTCTTCCGCCGCGACTACAAGCGCGTTGCCGCCTTGCATGTGGAAAGCGGCTGGGTGCCTGCCACGACACGCGTCGAGGAGCTGGAAGCAGCCATCCGCGCCGTCTGCGAACCTTATTTCGACCGGCCGCTGGCCGAAATCTCGCTGGGCATGGTGCTGATGCGCCTGTTCCAGACCTCGCGCCGTTTCCAGGTCGAGATCCAGCCCCAACTGGTGCTGCTGCAAAAGACGCTGCTCAATATTGAAGGCCTGGGGCGTCAGCTCGACCCCAACCTCGATCTGTGGAGCACGGCCAAGCCGTTTCTCGAGAAATGGATGCTGGACCAGATGGGGCCGCAGCGCCTATGGCATGAGCTGCAGGCACAGGCGCCGCGCTACGCCAAGATTCTGCCCGACATTCCGCGCGTGCTGCACCAGTATCTGTCCAGGCACGGAGCCGGCAATGACAGCGAGACCCTGCTCAAGGAGCTGCTGCAGCAGCAGAAAACGACCAACCGTCTGCTGCAGGCCATCCTCTGCGGCGGCATCGGTTTCGTCATCGGTCTGGTGGTGCTGCAGGTTCTGCTGCGCATCCGTTTCTGAGCTTTCCCTTTCTCTAGAGTTCGAGGAGTGCCAGCGTGCTGCTCTCATTGGTGATCGTCTACCTGCTTGTGACCATCGGCATCGGCCTGTGGGCCGCCAGACGCGTGAAGAACACGGCGGACTTCGCCATTGCCGGCCGTCATCTGCCGCTCTACATGATCATCACCACCACCTTTGCGACCTGGTTCGGGTCCGAGCTGGTGCTGGGCGTGCCAGCCAAGTTCATCGAAGGCGGTCTGCATGCGCTGGTGGAAGACCCGTTTGGCGCGGGCATGTGCCTGATTCTGGTCGGGTGCTTTTTCGCGGCCAAGCTCTACCGCATGAATCTGCTGACCATCAGCGACTACTACCGCTCGCGCTATGGCCGGACTATCGAGGTGGTCTGCTCGCTGATCATCATGCTCAGCTATCTGGGCTGGGTCTCGGCCCAGGTCACGGCGCTGGGCCTGGTGTTCAACCTGCTCTCGGGCGGTGTCGTCAGTATTCCCATGGGCATGACGATAGGCGTGCTCTCGGTGCTGGTCTACACCCTGTTCGGCGGCATGTGGTCAGTGGCCGTGACGGATTTCGTGCAGATGATCATTCTGGTCGCAGGCCTGCTGATACTGGCCTTTTTTGCCGGTGACATGGCGGGCGGTGCGGGCAAGGTGGTCGATCTGGCCACCAGCCGCGATCTCTTCAAGTTTCTGCCAGAGCCCTCGCTGCATGAAATCGTTTTCTTCATAGGCGCTGCCGTGACCATGATGCTGGGCTCGATTCCGCAGCAGGACATCTTCCAGCGCGTGATGTCGGCTGACACCGAAAAATCGGCCGTGCGTGGCACCATCATCGGCGGTGCCTGCTATGTGATCTTTGCCTTCGTACCCATGTTCCTGGTGGCCAGTGCGCTCATCATCATGCCCGCCGAAGCAACGGCCCTGCTGGCCGATGATCCGCAGAAGGTGCTGCCTACCCTGGTGATGGACAAGATGCCGTTTGCCATGCAGGTGCTGTTCTTCGGCGCGCTGCTCTCGGCCATCAAGTCCTGCGCGTCGGCCACCTTGCTGGCTCCCAGCGTGACCTTCACCGAGAACATCTGGCGCCAGTTCCGACCCTACACCACGGACAAGGAAAACCTCAGGACCATGCGCATCAGCGTGCTGGTGTTCGCGGCCTGCGTGCTGGCCTATTCGATCATCATGGAAGGCACACCCATCTATGAGCTGGTCGCCAGTGCCTATCAGGTGCCGCTGGTGGGGGCCTTCGTGCCGCTGGTGTTCGGCCTGTACTGGAAGAGGGCCACCACCCAGGGCGCCATCAGCGCCGTGGCGCTGGGCATCGGTGTGTGGCTGGTCTTCATGGTCACGCCCGCGCTCAACCAGGCTTTTCCACAGCAGCTGGCTGGTCTTTTGGCTGCGGTTGCCGGCATGCTGGCAGGCTCGCTGCTGCCGCAGTGGATCAGCAACCATCACCGTGAAATAGAGTCCTTTGTCGAGATCAAGGCTTGAGAGTGCAAACCGGCTGCACCGGGGCTTGCTTGCGCAGCGCAGCAAAACCAGGGGCGGCGCCTATAATTGAGGGTTTTTGCACTTCCCCCGTTTTTAGCGCTATGCCTATCTATGCATACAAGTGTGGCTCCTGCGGTCACGCCAAGGATGTGCTGCAGAAAATCTCGGACGCGCCGCTGACCGTGTGCCCAGCTTGCGGGGCCGAGGCCTTTTCCAAGCAGCTCACCGCTCCGGGCTTTCAGCTCAAGGGTTCTGGCTGGTATGCCACGGACTTCAAGAACAGCGGCAGCAAGCCGGCTGCAAGCACCTCTTCATCCAGTGACAGTGCCGCAGCCCCTGCTCCCGCAGCTGCTGCAGCCCCTGCCCCTGCGCCCGCCAATTCCTGAGGCTTACCCACACTATGTCTGCATTGCGCAAGTGGCTGATTGCCGGTTTGCTGGTCATCGTTCCCCTGGTGATCACGCTGGGCGTGCTCAACTGGATCATCGGAACGCTGGATCAGACGCTGGCCATTCTTCCCGAAGCCTGGCAGCCCGACAGATTGCTGGGCATGCATATTCCGGGCTTTGGCGTTATTCTGACCTTGCTGATTCTGCTGCTCGTGGGCGGCATTGCCAGCAATTTCATCGGCCGCAAGCTGGTGGGCTGGGGTGATGCGCTGGTGCGTCGCATTCCCGTGGTGCGCTCCATCTATTCCAGCGTCAAGCAGGTCTCGGACACCGTGTTTTCCGACAGCGGCAACGCTTTTCGCACGGCGGTGCTGGTGCAGTGGCCGCGCGAGGGCGTATGGACCGTGGCTTTCGTCACAGGCCAGCCCAGCGGTGAAGTGGCGGCTTTGCTGCGCGATGAATATGTGAGCGTCTTCGTGCCCACCACGCCCAACCCCACCGGGGGTTACTTCGTGCTGGTGCGCAAGAGCGAATGCATCGAGCTGGAAATGAGTGTGGATGCGGCGCTCAAATACATTGTTTCGATGGGAGTGGTGGCTCCGCCAGACCTCGCCCTGATCGAAGAATCCAAACAAACAACCTTGTCGCACCCCTAAGGTGCAGGAAGAATTTTCATGGCAATGCGTTCTCAATACTGCGGTCTGGTGACCGAAGCCCAAATGGGCGAAACCGTGACCCTGTGCGGCTGGGTGAACCGCCGCCGTGACCATGGTGGCGTGATCTTCATCGACCTGCGCGACCGTGAAGGCTATGTGCAGGTGGTTTGCGACCCCGACCGCGCCGAGATGTTCAAGGTGGCCGAAGACGTGCGCAACGAGTTCTGCGTGCAGGTCAAGGGTGTTGTGCGTGCGCGTCCCGCCGGCACCACCAACGACAAGCTCAAGAGCGGTCAAATCGAAGTGCTGTGCCATGAGCTGAACGTGCTCAACGCTTCCGTCACGCCTCCTTTCCAGCTGGACGATGACAATCTGTCGGAAACCGTGCGCCTCACGAATCGCGTGATGGATCTGCGCCGTCCCGTGATGCAACGCAATATGATGCTGCGTTACAAGACCGCCATCCAGGTGCGCAACTTCCTCGACAAGGAAGGCTTCATCGACATCGAGACTCCCATGCTGGGCAAGTCCACGCCCGAAGGCGCCCGCGACTATCTCGTGCCCTCGCGTGTGCATGACGGCGAATTCTTCGCGCTGCCCCAGTCGCCCCAACTGTACAAGCAGATGCTGATGGTCTCGGGCTTCGACCGCTACTACCAGATCACCAAGTGCTTCCGCGACGAAGACCTGCGCGCTGATCGCCAGCCCGAATTCACGCAGATCGACTGCGAAACCTCTTTCCTGAACGAAGAGGAAATCCGCGCCATCTTCCAGCGCATGATCAAGGAAGTGTTCCAGACCCAGCTGAACGTGGATCTGGGCGAGTTCCCCATCATGACTTACCAGGACGCGGCCTTCCGCTTCGGTTCGGACAAGCCCGACCTGCGCGTCAAGCTGGAGTTCACCGAGCTGACCGACATCATGGGCGACGTGGACTTCAAGGTCTTCTCCACCCCCGCCACTACCAAGGGCGGTCGTGTCGTAGCCCTGCGCGTGCCCGGCGGCGCTGCCATCTCGCGCGGCGAGATCGACGGCTACACCGAGTTCGTCAAGATCTACGGTGCCAAGGGCCTGGCCTGGATCAAGGTCAACGAAGTGGCCAAGGGCCGCGAAGGCCTGCAGTCGCCCATCGTCAAGAACCTGCATGATGCTGCCCTGACCGAAATCCTCAAGCGCACCGGCGCCCAGGATGGCGACCTCATCTTCTTCGGCGCCGACAAGGAAAAGATCGTCAACGACTCCATCGGCGCCCTGCGCCTGAAGGTCGGCCACAGCGAATTCGGCAAGAAGAGCGGCCTGTTCGAAGACAAGTGGGCGCCTCTGTGGGTGGTGGACTTCCCCATGTTCGAGCATGACGAGGAATCCGGCCGCTGGGTGGCCGTGCACCACCCCTTCACCTCGCCCAAGGATGGTCACGAAGACCTGATGGACACCGATCCCGGCAAGTGCATTGCCAAGGCCTACGACATGGTTCTGAACGGCTGGGAACTGGGCGGTGGCTCGGTGCGTATCCACCGTGCCGACGTGCAGGCCAAGGTGTTTGAAGCCCTGAACATCACGCCCGAGCAGCAACGTGCCAAGTTCGGCTATCTGCTGGACGCGCTGCAGTACGGTGCGCCCCCCCACGGCGGTCTGGCCTTCGGCCTGGATCGTCTGATCACGCTGATGACCGGCTCCGACTCCATCCGCGACGTGATTGCCTTCCCCAAGACACAGCGTGCCCAGGATCTGCTGACCCAGGCTCCCTCGCCCGTGGACGAGAAGCAGTTGCGCGAGCTGCACATCAAGCTGCGCAACCCCATGGTGGTCACCACCGAGGCTTGATTCCCAAGCTCCCCGTGAACAGCGCCGGTCGCTGTTCACACCCGGGCGCCAGTTCGCGAAAGCGGCTGGCGCTTTTTTATTGCTTTGAAATCGGGAGCTGCTTGCGCCTGTCAATCTTGAAATTCAGATAGTTTTCAGTCTGAATTCAATGAATGGAGAGCGGTTGAAGCTATGAATATTGATGGCTATCAAGCAGCAGGGCGACTCAGCCTGCTGTCATGCTGGCCGCGCTAATATGCTGCGATGGAAGTCAGGCCCTACAAGATTCCGCAGTCCGTGCTGGTCGTGATCTACCGCGAAGACGGGCAGGTGTTGTTGCTGCGTCGAAGCATTGCCGCGCCCGAGGGAGAGCCTTTCTGGCAATCCGTCACGGGCAGCAAGGACAGCCTGGACGAGGACTGGCACGAAACCGCCGTGCGCGAGGTGCTCGAGGAAACCGGCATCGATGCGTTGGCGCCGGACTGTTGCCTGACCGACTGGGAACTCGAGAACGTCTACGCCATCTATCCGCAATGGCTGCATCGTTACGCGCCGGGCGTCAGCCATAACCAGGAGCGTGTCTTCGGCCTCCGTGTGCCGCATCACATGACCGTGCACTTGAATCCCAGGGAGCACACCGCACATGATTGGCATGATTGGCGTGAGGCAGCCCAGCGCTGCTTTTCTTCTTCCAACGCAGAAGCTATTTTGCTGTTGCCGCGCTTCGAGCCGGCGCTGGTCGAGCGCCGCTGCAGGCCGCAGCCTTGAAACCAACAGTGCCTATGTCTGAAGTTCAGTTGTTTACGCCGCCAGAGCCGCAGATCCTGCGCGTGGCCACCTACAACATTCACAAGGGTGTGCAGGGCCTGGGCCCTGCCAGGAGGCTGGAGATTCACAATCTGGGACTCGCGGTGGAACAGCTCGATGCGGACATCGTCTGCCTTCAGGAGGTTCGCAAGATGAACCGCAAGGAGGAGCAGTATTTCGACCGCTGGCCCAATGTGCCGCAGGCCGAGTATCTGGCTCCCGAAGGCTACGAGTCCGTCTATCTGACCAATGCCTACACCCGGGACGGCGAGCACGGCAATGCGCTGCTCAGTCGCTGGCCCGTGATCGGCTACCAGCATGAGGACATCTCTGACCACCGCTTCGAGCAGCGCGGCCTGCTGCATGTGGAGCTGGACATCCACGGTAAGCGCGTGCACTCCATCGTCGTGCACCTGGGTCTGATTCCGGGCAGCCGCATTCGCCAGATTGCGTTGCTGCAGCGTTTCATCGAACGTGAGGTGCCGCCCAATGCGCCGCTGGTGGTGGCGGGCGACTTCAATGACTGGGGCAACCAGATCAAGCGCATGCTGGCGGGTTTCGGCCTGTTCGAGTACGAGGAAACGCAGGGCATTCTGACCTACCCTTCGCGGCTGCCGATTGCGCAGCTCGACCATATCTATGTGCGCGGCCTGACCCCGCTGGGGCTGCAGGTGCCCAAGGGGCGCATCTGGTGGCGCATGTCGGATCATCTGCCGCTGATCGCAGAGTTCAAGCTGTAGAGGCCCTGATCCCGGCCCCGCGCCTGCTGCTCGGGCGGGCGCGACAGCCTCGCCGCGCGGCGGCGCTTGCTCGCTGTCTCCGGTCGGGTGCATGCTTATTTTGAGATTGCTCCTGAAACCATAGCTTCCAACGCCTTGTAAACATGCATCTGGACGGCAAATCCTTTGTAGCTTCGGGAAGTTGATTCACTGGTACCATTCTTGAATGTTCAGAGATCTCGCCGACATGAAAAAAGACAACTCAGCCGAAGGAACACCCGTTTCGGTCAAGATCCGCGAGCGGCTGCAGGCAGCTAAGAAACGTTTCCACGCCAACGACAACATTGCCGAATTCATTGAGCCCGGCGAGCTGGAGAAGCTGCTGGACGAGGTGCAGGAGAAGATGCAGGGCGTGCTCGACTCCATGGTCATCGACACCGTGCATGACCACAACACGCGCGCCACGGCCCGCCGTGTGGCCAAGATGTATGTGAATGAGGTGTTCCGCGGCCGTTATGTGCATCAGCCGGCCATCACTGAATTCCCCAATGCCGAGCATCTGAACGAGCTGATGATCGTCGGCCCGATCACCGTGCGCAGCGCCTGCAGTCACCACCTGTGTCCCGTGATCGGCAAGATCTGGATCGGCGTGCTGCCCAACAAGAACACCAATGTGATCGGTCTGTCCAAGTACGCGCGTCTGGTGGACTGGATCATGGGTCGCCCGCAGATCCAGGAAGAGGCCATCATTCAGCTGGCCGACCTGATCATGGACAAGACCCGACCCGACGGGCTGGCCGTGGTCATGGAGGCCTCGCATTTCTGCATGTCCTGGCGCGGCGTGCGCGAGATGGATTCCAAGATGCTGAACTCCGTCATGCGCGGCGCTTTCCTCACCAACTCCGAACTGCGCCGCGAATTCCTGTCGCTCATAGCAGCTAGAAAATAAATGATCCCCCTGTGGCGCTTCGCGCCTTCCCCCGAGGGGGGGCGACGCCTTCGCTGCGGGGCGGCCCTTGCTTGGCGTCTCTCACATGTGCTGCGCCAGTTTCATCACGCACTGGCCATGTTCGGCCAGATGAAGCACTGAATTTTTCCTTTCAAAAGGCTGCGCATCGCGCGGCCTTTTGCATTTCCGGCTCTCATGTCCCTGCAAGCGTTCACTCTCATCATTCTGGCCGGCCTGATCCATTCGGGCTGGAATATCGTGGCCAAGAAGGCGGGTGGAGATGCCCGTTTTTCGCTCTACACCGCCATCTGCAATGCCGTCATCTGGTTGCCGCTGGGCTGGTGGCTGGGCAAGGATGTGGTGCCGGGCTGGGGCTGGATGGAGTGGGCCTTCGTCACCGCCAGCGCCGTGCTGCATGTGGCTTATTTCGTGGTGCTGCTGCGCGGCTACCGCGTGGCCGATCTCACCGTGGTCTATCCGCTGGCGCGCGGCAGCGGGCCACTGATCTCATCGCTGGTGGCGGTGATGTTTTTGGGGGAACAGATTTCAACGCTGGGGGCTGCCGGCATTGCGGGCGTTGTGCTGGGTGTGTTCCTGATCGCGGGCGGTCCGCGCATGATCGTGGCCATTCGCGACGGACAGGACCTGGAGGCGCGTCAGCGTGTGCTCGCGGGCCTCTACTATGGCCTGCTGACGGGCTTGTTCATTGCCAGCTACACCGTGGTGGACAGCTATGCCGTCAAGATGCTGCTGATGTCGCCGATTCTGGTGGACTATATGGGCAACCTGATCCGCCTGGTGATTCTGGCGCCGCTGGCCGCCAGGGACTGGCCCGAGACCAAGCGCCTGTGGCGTCTGCAGTGGCGTTACGCGGCAGTGGTGGCTTTCTTCAGCCCCATTGCCTATGTGCTGGTGCTCTATGCCGTGCAAAGCGCGCCCATCTCCCATGTCGCGCCTGCGCGCGAGGTGTCCATGTTGTTCGCAGCGCTGATCGGCGGCAGGTTGCTGGGCGAGGGCGACCGGGCCCTGCGCATTGCCGGGGCCGTGATGATTGCCCTGGGCGTGACGGCACTGGGGCTGGGTTGAAGTGAGTCGTTTGTCGAAAAGGCCTGTAGCCCTTGCCGATGAATCGCAAATAGCTATTGTTTTTGAAGAGATCTGAAAATGCCGACCTGGGAAGTCCTGATCACATTCTTTGGCGTGGCCTTGCTGCTGGGCCTGAGCCCCGGCCCCGACAACCTGTTTGTGCTGGTGCAATCGGCACAGCGCGGCTGGCGCGTAGGGCTGTGCGTGGTGCTGGGCCTGTGTCTGGGCATTGTCGGACATACGGCCGCCGTGGCACTGGGACTGGCGGCCGTGGTGGCCACATCGCCCATGCTGTTCACGGTGCTCAAGCTCTGCGGCGCTGCCTATCTGGCCTATCTGGCCTGGGGTGCATGGCATGCGCCGGTCAGCGTCGAAGAAAGTGCCAGGGCGCAGGAGCAGCGCGATGTGCTGACTCTGCGCTCCGCCATGGGCTGGGTGGGCAGAGGCGTGGTCATGAACCTGACCAACCCCAAGGTGCTGATCTTCTTTCTGGCCTTTTTGCCCCAGTTCGCCGACCCCGCTCGCGGCAGCGTGCCAGTGCAGATCATGGTGCTGGGCAGCGTCTTCATGGCAGCAGCTTGGCTGGTCTTTGGCTCTATCGCCTGTTTCTCGGGGCTCTTTGGCCAGATCCTGCAGCGCTCCGTGCGCGCCCAGCGCTGGCTGAACCGCATTGCTGCGACCGTTTTCGGTGCGCTCGCACTTCGTCTTGTGATGGTGCAACGCTAGAGGCAAACACTCTTAAAACTGGCGCGCCCCAGCAAAGGGGCAGCGAGCAAGGGCCTGTGCCGGCCGCGCCGCCCCGCAGCGAGGTTTTCGTCCCCCTCAGTCCCTCTCCGTCCCCCCTCCCATAGTGAGCGAAGCACGTAGAGAGAGAGGCGCCCGGCTAGGGGGAAGGCGCGTAGCGCCTCAGGGAGAGCTTGTCGTTCTTATCCCCAGGATAGCGCAGACAAGTCATTGACAAACACCGGCATGTCCTTCCACAGCCCGCGCAGCTTCTTGTTCGCCACGGTCACCCACTGCGGGGTGTAGAGAAAGCCGTGCACCGAATCATGCGCCAGCAGGCGCTGGGCGTCGCCAAGCAGGCGCGCGCGGTCGGCGGGGCGCGGTGTGTGCTTGATCTTGTCGAAAAGCTCGTTGAATTCCTGGGACTGGTAGCCCCAGTAGTAATCGGGCTTGGCAAAGTTGCCCAGATCAAACGGCTCCACATGCGAAATGATGGTCAGGTCGTAGTTCTTGTTGGTGTAGGTGCCCGACAGCCACTGTGCCCATTCCACATTCTGCAGCTTGAGCTGGATGCCGATCTTGGCCAGCTGGGCTGCAATCAGCTCGCCGCCTTGGCGCGCATAGGGCGCGGGCGGCAGCGTCATGGTCAGGGTCAGCGGGGTCTTGACGCCAGCTTCAGCCATCAAAGCCTTGGCTTTTTCCAGGTCAAAGGGGTTGACACCTGTGGTGTCCACATAGCCAAAGGCCGTGGGCACATAGTAGCTGCCGATGGGCACGCCATAGCCATCGGCGGCACCGGCAATCACGGCCTTGCGATCGATGGCGGCGGCAATGGCACGGCGCACGCGGATATCGCTGAGCGGCTTTCGCGCATTGTTGATGGCCAGAATGGTCTTGGCGCGCGAGTTGCTCACCACCACCTGAAAGCGGGCGTTGGCTTTGAACTGGGGCACGCTGCGCGGCGAGACGCGCGGGAAGGCATCGACATCGCCGGCCAGCAGGGCTGCAACCTGTGCTGCGGGATCGGGGATGAAGCGGAACACGGCGCGCTTGATGCGAATGCTCTGTGCCGAGCGATAGCCGGGCCAGGCGGTCAGCGTGACCGATGCACCCTTGGCCCAGGCCGCCAGCTTGTAGGGGCCGGTGCCCACGGGCTTGCTGGCGTTGGTGGTGGCGCTCTTGGGTTCGACAACGATGGAGGTTGCCTGACCCATCATGAACAGAAAGTCGGGATCGATCTCCTGGTTGGTCAGCACCACCGTATGCTCGTCGGCGACCTTGGTGCTCAGATTGGCAAAGGTGCGCTTGTCCTTGTTGGTGCTTTTGTCCGCGGCCGCGCGGTCGAACGAGAACTTGACGGCGGCAGCGTTGAAGGGCTCTCCGTTCTGGAACTTCACATCCTTGCGCAGGCGAAAGGTATAGGTCTTGAGATCGGACGAGACTTCCCAGCTTTCGGCCAGCAGAGGCGAGACGCTGCCGTCGGAGTTGATCTTGGTCAGTGTCTCAAACACGTTGTAGAGCACGACTTCGGCAATCGAGGAGGCCGCCCCGGCCGTGGGGTCCAGTCCTGGCGGCTCCAGCGTCATGGCCAGCGTGACACTGTCTTTCTTGGCCTGGGCCATGGCAGGCCAGGCAGCGAACAAGGGCAAGCTGGCAGCCGAGCTGGCCAGCAAGGAGCGGCGATTGAGCATCAACAAAGTCTCCGATGGGGGGGCTGGCCGCATGGGGCCATCAAAAGCGCTGCAAGTCATCGCGGGGAGCGGACTTGTTTCATATGCGTTTTTACACCAGTCGGAGCAGTCTTTGCAGTGGTCGCAGGCATATCGCTGCTGCGAGTGTGCACAACTGTTTGCCGGCCCGGTTCAGATGACTCGCGGTGCGGCCTTGACCAAGGCCTGGGTATAGGGGTGCTCGGGGGCGGAGAACAGCTTGCGCGGTGTGCCGCGCTCCACCACTTCACCCTGATGGAGCACGATGACCTGATCGCAGACATGCTGGACCACGGCCAGGTCATGGCTGATGAACAGATAGGACAGGCCCAGCTCGCGCTGCAGGTCCTGCATGAGATTGAGCACCTGGGCCTGTACCGAGACATCGAGCGCACTGACCGGCTCGTCGGCCACGATCAGGCGGGGGCGGGTTATCAGAGCGCGGGCAATGGCGATGCGCTGGCGTTGGCCGCCGGAGAACTCGTGCGGATATTTGTCGGCGTCCTGCGCGCGCAGACCGACCTGGTCGAGCACGCTCAGCACCTGCTGGCGCCTGGCAGGGCGACTGAGCTTCTCATGAGTCGTTCCCAAAGGCTCGCTGACGATGGCCTCCACTGTCATGCGCGGGTCCAGCGACCCATAGGGGTCCTGAAACACCATCTGGAAGTCGCGCCGCGCGGCGCGCAGTTCCTGTTCGGACAGCCGGTGCAGATTGCGGCCCAGCAGTTCCACCCTGCCTTCGCTGGGGCGGTCCAGAGCCATGACCAGACGTGCCAGCGTGGACTTGCCGGAGCCCGATTCGCCGACCACGCCCAGGCTTTGTCCGCCCTGCAGCTCGAAGCTCACGCCGCGCAGCGCCTGCAGCGGCTCGGGCTTGTGCCACAGTGATGTGCGGGGACGTGAATATGCGCGTTTCAGGCCGCTAACCCTCAGCAAGATTGCGCTGCTGGTTCCAGCTTCAGAGGTTTCGGCTGGCTCGTTCATGTCCTTGCTCCTGCCGTCAGCACCTGTTCATACAGGCAGCGTGCCACATGGGGCTGGCGCCAGGAAGCGAGAGAGGCAGGTGCCGCCATGCTGGGCTGGTGCAGCGTGCGAGGCTGGGGGCGCTCCACATAGCACTCGTCCTGAGTATGGGCGCAGCGGCCCGCAAACGGGCAGCCTGCGGGCAGGTCCACGAGCTCTGGCACGGCTCCGACAATGGTGGGCAGATGGGCTGTACCTTCTGTGGCGTGGAGTTGTGGGCGTGCAGCAAACAGGCCGCGCGTATAAGGGTGGGCGCGCCTGGCGAACACCGCTTCCGTCATGCCGGATTCGACCACGGTGCCGCCATACATGACCAGCAACTGCTCCGCATTCTGGGCAATCACGCCCAGATCATGGCTGATGAGCACCAGCGCCATGGAATGCTCGGCCACCAGCTCTTGAAGCAGATCCAGAATGCGCTGCTGAACCGTCACATCCAGGGCTGTGGTGGGCTCGTCGGCCACCAGCAGATCGGGACCGCAGGCCAGAGCCATGGCAATCATGATGCGCTGGCGCTGGCCGCCGGAGAACTGGTGAGGATATTCATCGAGCCGCTGCGCAGCCTGTGCAATGCCCACTCTCTCCAGCAGCTCGGTGGCGCGGGCGCGGGCCTGGGCGCGGCTCATTCCCAGATGAAGCCG
The DNA here is from genome assembly GCF_004522605.1 of Comamonas sp. A23. Taxonomy (NCBI): domain Bacteria; kingdom Pseudomonadati; phylum Pseudomonadota; class Betaproteobacteria; order Burkholderiales; family Comamonadaceae; genus Comamonas; species Comamonas sp. A23. Next base: position 464,923 of record NZ_RSDT01000002.1, on the reverse strand, counting down.
CAGCGGCTCTGCCACCTGGCGGCCGATGCTGTGCACGGGGTTGAGGGCGCTCATGGGTTCCTGAAACACCATGGCCATGCGGTTGCCGCGCAGGGCGCAGAGCTGGCGCTCGCTCAGGCCCAGTAGTTCCTGGCCGTCCAGCTGGATGCTGCCGTCCACCTGTGCGTGTTCGGGTAGCAGGCCCATCAGCGCCAATGCCGTCAGCGATTTACCGCAGCCCGATTCGCCGATCAGGCCTAGCGTGGCACCGCGCTCCAACGTAAAGCTCACATCGCGCACGGCCTGAGCCCGGCCGCGATGGGTCTGCAGATTGATGGTGAGGTTGGAGACTTCAAGCAAAGCCATGGTGATTCAACGCTCGCGTGTCAGTCGGGGGTCCAGCAGGTCGCGCAGACCGTCGCCCAGCAGGTTCAGACCCAGCACCGACAAGGCGATTGCCAAGCCGGGCCAGACGGCCAGCAGCGGCGCCTGGAACATCAGGGTCTGGGCTTCGCTGAGCATGCGTCCCCAGGATGGCTGGGGCGGCTGCGTGCCCAGGCCCAGATAGGATAGGGCGGCCTCGGCCAGAATGGCCAGTGCAAACTGAATGGTAGCCTGCACGACGAGTACGGCCGCAATATTGGGCAGCACATGCTGCAAAGTGATGGCACTGCGGCTTTTGCCGCAGGCGCGCGCGGCCAGCACGTAGTCGCGCGCCCAGATGGCATTGGCCGAGGCGCGGGTGATGCGCGCAAAGGTGGGGATGTTGAAGATGCCGATGGCAATGATGGCATTGACCATGCCGGCTCCAAACACGGCTGTGAGCATGATGGCCGAGAGCAGGGCTGGAAAGGCAAAGGTGAAGTCCGCCAGCCGCATGATGATTTCCTCCACCCAGCCACGGCGTGCAGCGGCGACCAGGCCCAGCACCACACCCAGCGTCAGACCTATGCCCACGGCGATCAGGCCCACGGCAATCGATGCACGTGCGCCGACCAGAATCTGCGAGGCAATATCGCGCCCGAAGGCATCGGTGCCCAGCCAGTGCCGGCTGCTGCTGGCCTGCAGGGCTGCGTCCATATCCACTTCATAGGCCGAGCCGGGGGTCCAGGCAAAAGACAGCAGCGCGGCGGCAATCAGCAAGGTCGTGAGCAGGGCGCCGAGCACAAAGCTGCGGTGCTGCAAGGCGCGCCGGCCAAAGCCTTGGGGCTGTGTGCGCGTGAAGGCGCGTGTCGGGTAGTCGCTCACACTGGCGCGGGTATCGGTCTGCCTGCTCATATATCGCCGGCCTTGATGCGGGGGTCGATGGCGGCATAAAGCACGTCGACGACAAAATTCACCACCACCACCATGGCGGCCAGCAGCAGCACGCAGTTGCGCACCACGATCACATCTCGGTTGGAAATGGATTGAAAGATCAGCCGGCCCAGGCCCGGCAGATAGAACACGTTCTCCACCACGATGGTGCCTGCCAGAAGATTGGCGAACTGCAGTCCCATGACGGTGACGACGGGAATCATGGCGTTGCGCAGCACATGACGCCAGAGCGCCTCGCCGCGTGACAGCCCCTTGGCGCGGGCCGTGCGCACAAAGTCCTCGCGCAGCACCTCCAGCACCGCAGAGCGGGTGATGCGCGCCAGGATGGCTGCCTGCACCACGGCCAGCGCAACGGCCGGCAGCAGCAGTGCCTGCAGCGCAGGCCAGAAGCCGCCGCCGGCCTCCTCGCTCCAGCCCGGAAAGCCGCCGGCCGAGAACCATTGCAGCTTCACCGAGAACAGCAGGATCAGAAGAATCGCAAACCAGAAGTTGGGGATGGCAATGCCGATCTGGGCCAGGCCCATGAGGCCTACATCGCCCCAGCGTTTATGGTTGGCGGCTGCAAACACTCCCGCAGCAATGGCCAGCACGGCGGTGATGCACATGGCCATGATGGCCAGCGGCACGGTGACCGCAAGGCGTTCCCAGACCAGTTCGGCCACGGGCGAGCCATAGACGTAGCTGTCGCCCATGTCGCCGTGCAGCAAGCCGGTTATCCACTGCCAGTAGCGCGTCAGCGCGGGCTGGTCCAGGCCCAGTTGCTGAACCATGGCCGTCACGGCCTCGGGCTCGGCATCGGGGCCCATGAGCATCTGGGCGGCATCGCCGGGCAGGACTTCCAGCACGGCGAAAACCACGATGGAGGCACCGATCAATGTGGCGACCAGCGTAAGCAGGCGTTTGAGCAAGAAGATGCTCATGGCGTGGGGCGTTGTTTCATCGTGAAGTGGGCTCAGACGCGGTGTTTGCGTGCTGCGCAGCATAGCGGCAATTGTGCCGCGTCCGGGAGGGGGTGGCTTTGTCCCGGGCGCTGCCATGTCTTGGGGAGCTTGGGATAATGTGGGTCGATACCGAGAACTTCACAGGAGCTGGCACATGGCATTGATGATTACCGATGAATGCATCAACTGTGATGTGTGCGAGCCCGAGTGCCCCAACGATGCCATCTATATGGGTGAGGAGTTCTACGAAATCGATCCGCACAAGTGCACCGAGTGCGTGGGTCATTTTGACGAGCCCCAGTGCGTGCAGATCTGCCCCGTGGCCTGCATACCGGTGAACCCCGAGTACATCGAAAGCCGTGAGGTGCTGTTCAAGAAATATGAGCTGCTTACGCAGGCCAAGAAAGAAAGTTAAGGCTCTTTGAGTCTGAATTCTTTGTATATCAAGCGCAAATAGCTCCTGATTCAGGAGCTATTTTTCATTCTGCCTCGGGTTCAGGCCTCGCCAGCTGCGGGCTGGGCGGCCTCGGGCGCAGGCTTGCGGGGTGGCTTGGGGCGTGGTGCCTTGGTGGTGTGGATCGCGAGAGTCGCCTTGTCCATCTGGCCGGCCACCATATCGGGCCAGGCCTTGAGCGAATGTGCGATGGCGTCTTCGATCAGCTTGAGTTGGTCGGGGGCCGGTTTTTTGAGCACCCAGCTGGCGACTTCGCCCTTGTGGCCGGGGTGGCCTATGCCCACGCGCAGACGCCAGTAATTGGGCGAACCCAGCTGGGCATGGATATCGCGCAAGCCGTTGTGGCCGCCATGGCTGCCGCCGAGCTTGAGCTTGACCACGCCGGGCTCGAAGTCCAGCTCGTCATGCACGACCAGGATTTCCTCGGGCTGAATCTTGAAGAAGCGGGCCAGTGTGCCGACCGACTTGCCCGAGAGATTCATGAAGGTCTGCGGCTCCAGCAGCCAGATGCTCTGGCCGTGGATGCTGGTGCGTGCCATCAATCCCCAGTAGCTGCGTTCTGGAACCAGGTTGACCTTGAGTTCGCGCGCCAGCGCATCGATCCACCAGAAGCCGGCATTGTGCCGGGTGTCTTCATATTCAGGGCCAGGATTGCCGAGGCCGACAAACAGTTTGATCATTGCTCGATTATCTTCTTGCCAGCAAAGCTGGGCGGGCGAGGGCTGTTGTGCATGGACCAAAGAAAAAGCCCACCGAGGTGGGCCTTTTCTTGGAGTACAGCGGCAGCCGCCGTACCGAAGTCGCAAGAATTACTTCTTGCCCTTCTTGGCGGGAGCAGCTGCGGGAGCAGGTGCGGCGCCTTCGGCAGGAGCCACTTCGGGCAGCTTGATGGAGATCAGCGAAGGGTTCTTGTTGGCGCCACGCACCACAGCCTTCACGCCGTTGGGCAGCTTCAGAGCTTGCAGGCCCAGCACGGACTTGGAAGTCAGGGCGCTCAGGTCCACCTTGATGAACTCGGGCAGGTTTGCGGGTTCGCAGATCACTTGCAGTTCGTGCATCAGAGGAGTCACGGTGCAGTTCTCGACCTTCACGGCGGGGGATTCAGCGGCGCCTTCGAAGTGCAGGGGCACGTTCATGTGCAGCTTGGTGTTGCCGTCCACGCGCTGGAAGTCGATGTGTTGCACCAGCTTCTTGTAGGGGTGGAACTGCACGTCGCGCAGCACGACCTTGGTCACTTGACCGTTGATTTCCATGTCCAGGATGCTGGAGTGGAAAGCTTCCTTGTGCACAGCGTGCCACAGGGCGTTGTGATCGATTTCGATCAGTTGGGCTTCACCAGCACCGTAGACGATACCGGGGGTCTTGCCCGACAGACGCAGACGGCGGCTCGCACCCGTACCTTGCTTGGCGCGCTCAGTAGCGACGAATTGCATAACTAACTCCTAGATGGGCGGACCGCGACCAGTCTCGCCCGATTGATAAAAGAATCTGCACCTTGCAGCAAGGCCGTGGATTCTTGCGGTGGCCTCGAAACGCTCAAACCTCCCGAAGGAGGTTTGCTTGGGCTCAAGGCCGAAAAACCAGAGATTTTAAGCGGTAAACAGACTGCTCACCGAATCACCTGTGGAAATGCGGTGAATTGTCTCGGCAAACAGGCCGGCTACGGACAGTTGGCGAATCTTGCCGCACTGCTGTGCTGCGGGGCTCAGAGGAATGGTGTTGGTCACAACCACTTCGTCCAGAGCGCTGCCGTTGCCGATGCGCTCCAGGGCCGGGCCCGAGAAGATGGGGTGCGAGCAGTAGGCGTACACGTTCTTGGCGCCGCGCTGCTTGAGCACTTCGGCTGCCTTCACCAGCGTGCCGGCTGTGTCGATCATGTCGTCCATGATCACGCAGTTGCGGCCGTCGATATCGCCGATCACGTGCATGACTTCGGACACGTTAGCCTTGGGGCGACGCTTGTCGATGATGGCCAGATCGCAACCCAGTTCCTTGGCCAGGGCGCGAGCACGCACCACACCGCCAACGTCGGGGGAGACGACGATCAGGTCTTCGTAGTTCTTCTGACGCAGGTCACCCAGCAGCACGGGGGTGGCGTAGATGTTGTCCACGGGGATGTCGAAGAAACCCTGAATCTGGTCGGCGTGCAGGTCCATGGTCAGCACGCGTTCGACACCTACGGCCTGCAGCATGTTGGCCACCACCTTGGCGGTGATGGGCACGCGGCTGGAGCGGGGGCGGCGGTCCTGACGGGCGTAACCAAAATAGGGGATCACGGCGCAGATGCGCTCGGCCGATGCACGCTTGAGGGCATCGACCATGACCAGCAACTCCATCAGGTTGTCGTTGGTCGGAGCGCAGGTGGACTGAACCACGAAAACGTCGCGGGCGCGAACGTTCTGCTTGATCTCGACCGCGACTTCTCCATCGGAGAAGCGGCCAACGTCAGCAGCACCAAGAGAGGTGCCGAGGTGCTTAACAATCTCTTCGGCCATGCCAGCATTGGCATTGCCTGTGAAGACCATGAAATCAGAGTGATGTGAATGCATTGTGCGTCCCAGTGCTGTGGGTTGCTATGACGCAAGAAGATGTTTGGCAGGGGAAGAAGGATTCGAACCTTCGCATGCCGGAATCAAAATCCGGTGCCTTAACCAACTTGGCGACTCCCCTACACAGGCCTTTTGTCGAAAACAAAAAGCCTTATAACTTGTTCTCTGGAATCCAGCTATTAAGTGGGTGTTTTTCCAGATTTCTGCAAATCTTGATCTGCCATGTGCTAGATGCACAGCTCAAATCAATGCTTTGCGTTATCGGTGCAAATACCGCACTTCCAGAGCCCGTCATTGTAGCATGCAATTTCAGTGATTCGAGCCAGCTTCTGACTTTCATCACCTCGGGCTGCAAGCCTTCAGCGACCGGCTGCAGGTCGTTTCGGCCAAAGCCGAAGTGATTCGCAGCGAAGTCCGCAACTATAGCAGGCTTTGTGTCGCGTTTCAGGAGCTCGCTGGAAAAAATCTTGCCCGTTTCCAGGCCCTGTTCGGGCTTGACCACCAGGAACTGCTGCTCCGGCAAGGCATTGCGGCCTGTCAGCGGGGTGATGATTTCGCCGATGCCGCTGACCCAGGCCGAGTGACCGCAGAGGAAAAAGGGGACATCGGCGCCGAGCTTCAAGCCTATGTCTTGCAGTTCCTGGCGTGAGAGCTTCAGATTCCAGAGGCGGTTCAATGCCATCAGCGTGCTGGCCGCATCGGATGAGCCGCCCCCCATGCCGGCTTGGGCGGGCAGGTGCTTTTCAATCCCTATGCGCACGCCTTGCGTGCAGCCTGTGGCTTGCTGCAGGGCACGGGCCGCGCGTGTGATCAGATCATCGGCAGGCAGGGCAACGCCGTTGAGGTCTTCACGGCTGATCTGGCTGCTGACCGTGCGCTCGAGATGCAGCACATCATGCCAGTCGATGAGCATGAAGACGGATTCCAGCAGGTGATAGCCGTCAGGCCTGCGGCCGGTAATATGCAAAAAAAGGTTGAGCTTGGCCGGGGCCGGCACGTCATAGAGCGAGTGCATGGCGTGTATGTGTCAGTAAGAGAAAAACGGTGCAACGATAGCACCGGGTTGCCGGCCAGTCAGCGAGCGTCCTGATCGAGAACGATGCGCAAGGAAGCCTCGGGTGGGGGGCTTATACGGTCGGCACGCAGGCGGCCATCGTTGATGCGCGAAAGATCTGTCTGCCAGCCGGTCACAGCCGTGTTCTTGCCTTGCAGCCAGTCGAACAGCGCGGTGACGGGAATCTCGCTGCCTGTCATGCGGGTGATGAGCTCAGGCAGGGAGTCTGACTGGGTGATCTGATCGCCCTGCTGCAAGGTGGCTCCGGCACGCGTCCATTGCAGGCGGGCCATGATGGATCCCAGCGGGTTGAAGACCAGCAGTGTTCCGCTCTCGGGCTGGCCTTGCAGCTCAAAACCGGCGCTGAAGGATTGCTGCCGGGCATCCTGGACCTGCAGCGCCATGCGGCCGGACCAGTGGTGACTGGCCGTCACATCGGGTTGCAGCTGCCGTGCCGGTTGGGCGCAGCCGCCGAGCATGGCCACTCCCAGAGCCAGCCCGAGGGCTGGCAGAATTTTCAAGAAAGTCGGCCTGCGCTTCATGGCGTCACTTTGTGGCGTTTGAGGGTTTCCAGCAGAGTGTCATTGCTGCTGTCTGCCTTCATACCCTGGCGCCAGATGAGTTGGGCGCGGTCTTGCTTGCCTTGGGCCCAGAGAACTTCCCCCAGGTGGGCGGCAATTTCCGCGTCCTGACGCGTGGCATAGGCCTGCTCCAGCAGTTTTTCGGCTTCGTCCAGATTGCCGCGGCGGAAATGCACCCAGGCCAGACTGTCGGTGATGAATGGATCGCCGGGCTGCATGTCCAGAGCGGTCTGGATCAAGGTCTGCGCTTCTTCCAGCTTGATGCCGCGATCAGCGTAGGAGTACCCCAGTGCGTTGTACGCATGCTTGAAATCGGGTTTGCGCTTGATGATGTCGCGCAGCAGGCGCTCCATCTCGCTGAAGTTTCCGGCTCTTTCCGCGAGCAAGGCGGTGTCGTAGGCCAGCTCCACATCATCGGGTGCCTGGCTCAGCAGCTGAGCTTGCAGCGCATAGGCTTCCTTGTTCAGGCCTGCGTCGCGCAGTAGCTGCACCTCGGCAATCTGCTTGAGGCGCTTCTGGTTGGGACCGTTTGCAGGAATGGCCTGGATCAGGGCGCGAGCTTCCTTCACCTTGCCCTGGCGAGCCAGCAGATCGGCGCGCCGAGCCTGCACGCTGAGCAGGTTGGCGGCATCGGGAATGCGCTGCAGATAGATGTCGGCTTCGTCGTAGCGCTGACGCTTCTCGGCCAGATCGGCCCTGAGCAGATAGAGCTGGGATTCGCCAGCAGCGCGACCCACACCCTCAGGCAGCTTGGGCAGCAGAGCGCTGAACTGTGTCAGGGAAACGTCGGCAGCATCCAGCTCGCCATCCTGCAATTGCAAATTGGCGAGCATGACCCAGGCTTCCGGAAATTCGGGCGCCTCGCGCGTTATGAGCTGCAACTGGGTCTTGGCATCGGCGTTGCGTTTTTGTCCCAGCAGCACGCGGGCATAGGTCAGGCGCAGTTGTGGCGAATGATTCTTTTCAAGATAGCGCTTGACCAGCGGCTCCACTTCGGCGGAACCCGATTCCAGCAGTTCCATGGCCAGCAAGGCGACGGCACCCGATTCAGGACCCAGCTTGGCGCCGTTCTGCAGCGCCTGCAGGGCGGCAGGCTTTTGACCGGCGATCAGGCGCATATGGCCTATGGCGGCCCAGGCCATGGGGCCGTTCTTCGGGTCCTTTAAATCGATTTCCAGCGCTTGCTCGACCACATCGGCGGCCAGAGGCTTGTCCGAGGCATTGTTGTAGAGCTGGGTGATGGCCAGAAAAGTGGTGCTGCGATTGGCTTGAGGGGTCAGCTCGACCTCTCGACGCAGATAGCTGGCCGAGTCTGCAATGCGGTTCATCACCACCAGAATGCGCAGCACTGCGCGGTTGGCATCGCGTGATTCGGGGTAGGCCTCCAGCCAGGCGCGGGCATTGCGCAGTGCGCGGTCGCCCGAGCGGGACTGAATGGCAAGCTCGGTGGCGCGGCGATAGAGCTTTTCGTTGTTGCTGCTGCGCGCGGCCTCCATCATCAGGGCCTGGGCGTCCGTCAGGGCGCCTTCCTGAGCGGCCATCTCTCCCACCAGGATTTCGTAGAACAGCTCGGCAGAGAGGGCTGCTTGCTCATTCTCACGCTCCGCGGCCTGTTCGAGATCAGTGCTTTGCTCGATCTTGTCCTGCTGGGATGGCGGGTCAGCGGTCTGGGCGGATGCGATTGCCGATCCCATGGCCAGAACGGCGGCCACGGCGAGTCCCTGAAAACGTAGAGGATGAACCATCGGCTCATAATAATCCAAGCTTGTTGAACACTTGGCGAAGATGAGATTGCATGCCTGAGTTGCCCGAAGTCGAGGTTACGCGCCGCTCTTTTGCTGACCGCATTGCGGGTGCGCGGATTGAGAAAGCCACCTTGGGAAAGCCCCTGCGCTGGCCTCTGGGGCTGTTGCCGCAGGCACTGGTCGGCAGAGTCGTGCTGGGCGTGCGCAGACGCGGCAAGTATCTGCTGCTGGACCTGAGCGAGGGTCTGCTGCTCATGCACCTGGGCATGTCTGGCAGTCTGCGCTTTGCGGGCCGCGACGAGGAGCCGCTGGGTACTGGCGGAGCGCATGATCACTTCGACCTGCAGACATCGCGCGGCTTGCTGCGTCTGCATGATCCGCGCCGCTTCGGAGCCGTGATCTATGTTCCGGATGAAGGCGATGTCCTGGCGCGCAAGCTGCTTGACCATCTGGGTATGGAGCCGCTGAGCGACGGATTCACGCTGGACGCCTTTCAAGCCGGGCTGGCTGCCAGTCGCTCGCCCATCAAGCAGCTGCTGCTCAGCGGCAGCGTGGTCGTCGGTGTCGGCAATATCTATGCTTCCGAGGTGTTGTTTCTCTCGCGGATTCACCCGGCAACACCGGCGCGCGATGTGGGCAGGCGCAAGGTCAAGGTTTTGTATGAGGCCATTCGCTCCGTGCTGGCCTTGGCGGTGGAGAAAGGCGGCACGACCTTGCGCGATTTTTCCGCGGCCAACGGCATGGAAGGGCACTTTCAGTTGGAGGCCCAGGTCTATGGTCGCGATGGCCTGCCTTGCTCGCATTGCGGCGCCGCCATCCAGCTCATGCGCCAGGGGCAGCGCAGCACCTATTACTGCGCCCGCTGCCAGAAGGCCGCGAAAACTCTCTGAATTTGATAGCTAATACCGCAGCTTGAGTATGCGTTCAGGCATGTTTTGACGTCACAATTTCATTTTGATGCTTGATATGCCTCAGAGGCGTCGCCAGTGCCCAGGCATTGGCGCTGTTCTGCGCCGTTGCGCGCAGATACTTGGCGGCTGGAGATATCAGGCCAGCCTCTGGAAGAGCCGTAGATGCTGTCAAGGGGCAATGCTATATATTGATCAGGCGGTCAGCCCTGGCTGACCCGGCGACTCAGACAAACAAGAGGGGTAGATGTGTCAGCTTCATTCAACGAGCAGTTTGGTCAGTATGGCGCATGGCGACGGGGTTTTGCCACCCAACTGCAGGAGCTGCGTGAATGGTTGATGGCCCAGGATCTGTTGGACGCCTCGGTGCAGGAGCGCTTGCAGAGACTGGAAGAGCAGATGCGCACCGACAAGGTCATGGTTGCCTTCGTGGCCGAGTTCTCGCGCGGCAAATCCGAGCTGATCAACGCTGTCTTCTTTGCCCATTACGGCCGCCGGTTGATGCCGGCCAGTGCAGGCCGCACCACCATGTGTCCGGCGGAGCTGGGCTGGGAGCCGGAGCTGCCGCCTTGTCTGCGTCTGCTGCCCATCGATACCAGAGAGTCGCCGGAGAGCCTCGGCCAGTGGCGCATGCGTCCCGACGCCTGGGTGCAGCAGCCGCTGGATATCGCCGATGCGCAGCAGATATCCGACACGCTGGCCAAGGTGGCGGAGGTGCGCAAGGTCTCCATCGATCAGGCCAGGGCCTGGGGCTTTTGGCATGACGACGAGGCTGCCGACAACCCCATGGTCGATGCCGACGGCTGGGTCGAAGTGCCGATGTGGCGCCATGCCTTGATCAATATGCCCCATCCTCTGCTCAAGCAGGGACTGGTGATTCTCGATACGCCTGGTCTGAATGCCGTGGGGGCCGAGCCGGAGCTGACCGTCAATCTGATACCCCAGGCACATGCCGTGGTCTTTGTGCTGGGCGCCGATACCGGCGTGACCAAGTCCGACCTTGCCATCTGGCGTGACCATGTGCTGCCGGCAGGAGCCGGCAAGGCGGGGGGCGATGACGCTCTGGCAGCATCGCGTCTGGTGGTACTCAACAAGGTGGATACGCTGTGGGACAGTCTGAGCTCTGGCGCGCAGGTGCAGGCCCAGTTGCGCCGTCAGCAGCAGGACTCGGCCCAGTTGCTGGGGGTGGCGCTGGAGCGCGTGCTGCCCATCTCCGCCCAGAAGGGGCTGGTCGCCAAGGTGGGGCGTAACGACAGCCTGCTTCAGGCCAGCGGCCTGCCCGCTTTTGAAGACCTTCTGGCCAATGGCATCATGGGGCAGCGCCAGAAAGTGCTGCAGGCCGCTGTGCGTACCAATGTGCAACAACTGCAGTCGCAGGTGGAGCGCGTCATCAATATGCGCCGCGGCGATCTCGACGACCAACTGGCCGAGCTCTGCGGCCTGCGCGGCAAGAATGCGACGGTGATTGCCGGCATGCGTGCCCGTATCGAGGCCGAGCACAAGGAATTCGACCAGAGTGCCAGCCGCATCCAGGCCATGCGCAACATCCATATGCGCATGCTCAAGGAACTTTTCCTGCTTCTGAGCTCGAGCACTTTGAAGGCCGAACTGGCCGAGCTGAAAGAAGCGCTGGATCAGCGTGGGCTCAAACTTGGCCTGCGCAAGGTCTATGAGCAGACTTTCGAGCGTCTGCATGCCGTGGCTGCAAAGGCGCAGGACCAGGCCGATGAGATCCAGGCAATGATGAGTTCCTCGTTCAAGGAGCTCAATGCGGAGTTTGGCTTCTCCCTGCAGACACCGCCGCAGCTGGTGCTGTCCGAGCTCAAGGATGACTTGCGCAGCATCGAAGGCAGTTACACCCAGTATCTGGGGCTTGGCAGTGTCATCAGGCTCGGCAGTGCCGACTTTTCGCAGCGCCTGATCAAAGCTCTGGCGCTGCGTCTGCGCACGGTGTTTGAAGCGGCATCGAACGACGTGGATATGTGGAGCAAATCACTGACTGCACCAGTCGATGCACAATTGCGCGAACGTAAACGCAGTTACACGCGCCGCCTGGAGGCCGTGGACCGGATCAGCGGTGCAGCCACTGAGCTGGAGGAGCGCATTGCAGACATGGAAAATGCACAAGCCCGCCTGGGCATGCTGCAGACGCAGCTGATCAGCGCATCGGCACAATTGCTGGATCCGATTGCGGCCGAGCGGCCGCAGGCCGCGTCCATGCCGTTGGACATCAACCTGGTAGCTTGAAATCTTGACTCTCCCTTCGATTGCCGCAGCCGTAGTGCAGTGGCAGGCCAGCCATGGCCGCAATCATCTGCCCTGGCAGCAAACCCGTGACCCTTACCGCGTCTGGCTGTCTGAAATCATGCTGCAGCAGACCCAGGTCAGCACCGTGCTGGGCTACTACCAGCGTTTCCTGGACGCTTTTCCGGATGTGGCCAGCCTGGCGGCTGCACCGCAGGATGCCGTGCTGGCGCTGTGGAGCGGCCTGGGCTACTACAGCCGCGCGCGCAATCTGCATAAATGCGCGCAGACCGTGATGGAGCAATGGGGCGGGGCTTTTCCGCAAACGGCCGAAGAATTGGCGACCTTGCCAGGCATTGGTCGTTCCACGGCCGGCGCCATTTCATCGTTCTGCTTTTCCGAGCGGGTGCCGATCCTGGATGCCAATGTGCGACGTGTTCTCACAAGGGTGCTGGCGTTCGATGCGGATCTGGCTCAGTCCAGAAATGAAAAGCAGCTGTGGGAACACGCCCAGCAACTGTGCCCCACCGAGAATCTGCACGAAGCCATGCCGCGCTACACCCAGGGCATGATGGATCTGGGCGCCAGCGTCTGCACATCGCGCAAGCCCACCTGCCTGGTGTGCCCTCTGCACTCCGAATGCCGGGCGGCCCGCGCCGGCAACCCGGAGAACTACCCTGTGCGCACGCGCAAGATCAAGCGCAGCGCCGAGTCCTGGTGGCTGCTGCTGGCGGTGGACGTGCAGCGCCGCGTATGGCTGCAAAAGCGTCCGCAAGCCGGTATCTGGGCCGGGCTTTACAGCCCGCCGGTCTTTGAAGACTATGCGGCACTGCAAAGCCATGCGCAGGCCGCATGGCCTCAGGACGGGACCCGGAGCTGGCAGGATCTTCCCGGCTTTCTGCATGTGCTGACCCACAAGGATCTGCACCTGCATCCGGTTCTGGTGCCCGTCGATCAGGCGCACGCCGCCCTGGTCTCGGAGGCCGATGAGTCCTGCTGGGCGGATGCCGCGGCCTGGGCGGAGCTGGGTCTGCCGGCCCCGATCCGCAAGCTGCTCGATGCCGAGCTGGCCTGAATGCCTGCCGCATGAATGAAAAAAGGTGACGGCCGGCGTCACCTTTCTTGATGGCTGAAGATTTCAGAAGCGCAATCTGGGCATCAGCATGGAGCAGCGCAGCCCCATCAAGGCCAGCCACAGGGCCCTGGCCTGAGGGTTGCCGCGCTGTGTCTGCAATTGCCGGCCGGCGGCCACCACCTGCTGGCGCAGGACTTGCTGCGCCTTGCGGTCGCCTTGGCTTTGTGCGCTCAGCCAGAGTTGCTGGTACTGCTGCACGCTGAGCTGGCAAGGCTCGCCAAACAGATGGCGCGACGAGGTGTTCAACAAGGCCTGAGCCTGCGGAGTGTGTCGTGACTGGTTCATGCGGCCTCCTCTTGTTTCGAAGACTTGCCTGGCGCTTCGCTCTCGCTGCGTCCAAAGGCGTACCAGTCCACATGACGGGTACAGATCATGACCAGGGCCAGCACGCCGAACAGGGCGATGGAGCCGACGACCAGAGCGGTCTGCTCCAGCTGCAGCAGCACATACAGCAGGCCGTACAGGGCCGAGATGGCAATCGCGAACGGCAGGCCGCGTCTGATGCTGCCCAGAATGTGGCTGGCATAAAAGGCCAGCAGAGCCACGCAGGAGCTGGCCGCAATCGCATAGGCCGTGGCAAAGCCCAGGTGCTCGGACAGGCTGATCAGCAACAGGAAGAAGCTGCACAAGGCCGAGCCGACCAGCAGGTACTGCACGGGGTGAACGCGCAGCTTTTTCATGACTTCGAACAGGCCGACCGCGACAAAGGTCAGGATCACAAAAAGAATGCCGTATTTGGTGGCGCGCTCGCTCAGCGAATAGACATTGACGGGGTTGACGAACTCCGTGTCCATGGTTTCGAGGCAGGGGCCGCTGTCGTCATGGCCGCGGGCTGCGGAGGCGGCATAGGTTTCCGAGCTGCCCCAGTAGCCAGGGCTGCAAAGACGTTGCTGGCGGGTGAAGGCCGTGCTGGCAGAGGTGGCCAGCGAGGACAGCTCCCAGCTGGCGGTAAAGCCGCTGTCCGTCACTTCGCGTCGGCTGGGTAGAAAGCTGCCGCCAAACGAGGGATGAGGCCAGTCGGCCGTCAGCGTGACCTTGCTTTCCGTGGCGATGGGGCTGAAGGCGAGCTGCTCCGTGCCCAGCAACTGCAGCTTGAGGTCCAGATTCAGGGCTTGGCCTTTTTTCAGCAGGCTGGCGTCAATTTCCGCCTGGATGCCCTTGCCGTAGCGCTCCAGCGGAGTGCCTGATTCGACCGCCAGGTCCTGGCCGTTGGCCTGTAGCGTCGCGCTGCGGATGCCGCGGGGGTCGCTGAGCGCGAATGCCGCAAAGACTTTCTTGCAGCGCACCACGGCGTTGGGCTCGCTGGGTTTGGGCAGCTCCGCATACTGCGCGGCATTGGCAAAACCGGCCGATATCTGGTCGTGCAGCACATAGGTGTTGATGTGGTGCAGGCCGCGTGAGCGCTCTTCCATTTTGGCGTTGGCATCGTGGTTGAGCGTGTCGGGCAGCAGCATGCGCTGGAATTCGCGGGTGCTGTACTCGATTTTCTTGCCATTGGTCGTGCTGGTGGTTTCGGTGCAGTTCTGCACCAGGGCCGGGCCGATCAGCGTCTGCGTGCCGGCCAGGCTGGAGACCACGCTTTGCACGGCGTAGTCGCGGTTGCGTATGCGGTCTTTCACCACATCCTGAATCATGGACAGGCCGGCCATGAGCAAGGCCAGAACGATCAGCAGTGAGACTGTCTTGAACAGCAGTCGGTTTTTCATGCGTGCTCCTGAATGAGGGGTTTCAGGGCGCAGTGTCGGCAGCGACTGTGTGAACGGAATGAAGTCTGTGAAGCGGGCGTGAAGTCCTGCCCGAAAGCCTTGGCTGCTCAGCTTTGGGGAGCGAAATCCAGTGTCACGGCAAGGCCGGGGTGGCGATTTCGAACCTGCATGCTGCCGCCATGAAGATGCATGATGCGGGTGACGATGGACAGGCCCAGCCCGGTGCCGCTGCGCTCTCCATTGGGTCTGGGGGTTGTGAAGAAGCGCTCGCCCAGACGGGCCAGCAAGGGCTCGGCCACGCCCGGGCCCTGATCGCTGACGGTGATGCGGTGCGGGGCCAGCTCAAGCTCGATCACGCTGTTCTCTGCAGAGAAATCCAGGGCGTTCTGCAGCAGATTGCTGATGGCCAGAGTGACCAGGCCGGCCTCCCAGGGGCCGCTGCTGTCCACACCGCTCAGGCGCATGGCCATGCCGCGTTGCTCGGCATGGCTTTGCAGGGAGTCTATGGCCTGCCGGGCACATTCCATCAGGCTGCAGCCATGGCTGGTGTCCAGTTGCTGGCGCTGCTCGAGGCGGCTGAGCTGGAGCAGCTGGTCGATCAGGTTTTGCAGGCGCAGGCTCTGGTCCACCACCTGTCCGGCAAACATGGCCCGGTCCTGGGGTGGCAGCTCTTCCTGCAGCAACTCGCCCGCGCCGCGTATGGCGGCTACCGGGCTTTTGAGTTCATGGGTCAGGGCGCGTACATAGCCCTCGATATAGTCGCGCCCTTCCAGGCGCTTGCGCATATTGTCCATGGCCTGGGCCAGCTCGCCCAGCTCGCCGGGCATGTCGGGTATGGCCGCAGGAGCCGAGGCCTGTGCGGGGTGGGCAGACTCGTTGAGCGTGGGGGCCTGCACCTGTTGTGCATAGTTGCGCAGCCGGCGCACGTGAAGCACAAACCACCAGGTCACCGCACAGCCCACGGCGGCGGACAGCAGCACAAACAGCAGGCCGCCGCGCAGAATCTTCTGCTCCGCGCCGTCGACGATTTTCTGTACCGAGCTGGAAGGCTTGGAGGTGGTCAGCACCCCGGCAATCTGGCCGTCCACCATGATGGGCGCGGAGACATACATGACGCTGCTGGATTCGTCCTCCTTGACGGCTCGCGTGGTGCGTGCGCCATATTCACCGCGCAGCGTCAGATAGACATCGCGCCAGCGCGAGTAGTCGGCTCCCTGGTCCCTGCCCTGGGAGTCGAACAGCACCATGCCCCGGGCGTCGGTGACGGTGATGCGCAGATCCAGCGTGGTCTTGCGCGTGTCCCAGATCCAGGCCTGTATCGGCTTTTGCGTGTAGCCCTGCAGCTGAGCGGCAAACGTGCTGTCCGCACCGGCTTGCAGCCGGCCTTTTTCCATGTCGGCACTGGCCAGCGTGGCAAGCGCATAGGCGGTCTCCACCAGCGTGTCCTCGGTCACCTTGCGCACGCTGGGCTTGATCTCCACCATGAAGACGCGCAGTACGAAAAAGGCGGCCAGACCGTTGATCAGGAAGAAGGCGAAGAAGAGACGCAGGCCCAGACGCATACCAGCTATCCGGGCTGGTTCAGGCTATAGCCCAGACCGCGGTGGGTGACGATGAGCTCCTGATCGGGCAAACGCTCGCGCAGTTTGGCGCGCAGGGTCTTGATATGGGTATCCACCGTGCGGTCCGTGCTCTCGCTGTCCAGCCCCCAGATTTGCTCCAGCAAGGCGTCGCGGCTCAGGATGCGGCCTGCCGCATTGACCAGACTCTGCAGCAGCTGATATTCGCGCCTGGTCAGATCCAGCGCCTTGCTGTGGATCAGGGCACGCTGCCCTTGCTCATCTATTTGAAGTGCTCTCGCAAGCTGGGCGGGTGCTGTAGGCTGAAATTGCCTGGAGCGGCGCAGCAGGGCGCGGGTGCGCGCCAGCAGTTCGCGCGGGCTGAATGGCTTGGTTAGATAGTCGTCTGCGCCCAGCTCCAGGCCCAGAACCTTGTCCATCTCCTCGCCTCTGGCACTGAGCACCAGCACCGGAACAATGGAGCCGGCAGAGCGCAGCTCGCGGCACCAGTCCAGGCCGTTGCCATCGGGCAGGCCTACGTCCATGAGCAGCACATCAAACGCTGTCCTGCTCCATTGCTGACGCGCATCGGCGATCAGCAGACTGTGGGTGACGGCAATGCCCTCGCGCTCCAGAGCGTAGCAAATCGTTCTTGCAATGGCTGGGTCGTCTTCGAGCAGCAGCACCTGCATGGCTGACGTCTGAGGACTGAGCATGCGGGTCAACTGATCGGGTGGATGGCGTCCGGGGCCAGAAACTGCTGAGAGACCTGGATGAATTTGTCGCGAAAATCCAGTGAGCGGTGGCGGCGGACGGTGGGCCACTGCTTCTCGAAGTGCCTGGCGAGAGCTTCGACGAGAAAGACCGAGCGGTGCTGCCCGCCCGTGCAACCTATGCCCACGGTGACATAGCTGCGGTGGTCTCTGGCCAGCAGCGGCAGCCAGCGTTCGAGGAACTGCTGTATATCCAGCTGCATCTGCTGCACCTCGGGCAGGGCGCCCAGATAGTCGGCAACCGGCTTGTCCAGGCCCGTCAAGGCACGCAGTTCCTTGTCGTAGAAGGGATTGGGCAGCATGCGCACATCAAACACATAGTCAGAGTCTGTAGGCATGCTGTGCTTGAACCCAAAGGACTGGAACATCAGCGTCATCTGCCCTGTGGGTGCTTCGATGATCTGCTTGATATAGCTTTGCAGCTGCGCCGACTTGAGGTCGCCGGTGTCGATGACGATGGAGCGGTCGCGCAGCAGGCCCAGCAGCTCGCGTTCCTTTTCGATATCGAGCTCCAGTGCCTGGCGCTCGTTCGTCAGGGAGCCGGGGGACAGAGGGTGGCGCCTGCGGGTTTCCGAAAAGCGCCTGATCAGGGTGCTGCTGTCGGCATCGAGAAAAATCATGCGTGGCATCAGCCCCTGCTTTTTGAGGCGATGCAGCTGCTCAGGCAGCTGAGGCAGGCCCTTGGCGCTGCGTGCATCCATGGCAATGGCCACTTTCTCGTCCTGATGGTTGAGCTTGAGCTCCACAAAGGACTGCAGCAGTTCCGGGGGCAGGTTGTCGACGCAGTAGTAGCCAGCATCCTCCAGCGCATGCAGCGCAACGGATTTGCCCGATCCGGACATGCCGCTGATCAGAACAATCTCCATGGACATGATTTCAAACTCCTCTGACTTTGCCGCTTTTGCGTGCTGTAGTGCTGGCCTTGGCACTTCGGGCCTGGGTGGCCGATGGACGCTGGGCGCTGTTTGCGGCCTGCTTTGCAGGCAATCTTGCCATGGCCAGCATTTCTCTGGCATGGGCCATGGTTGCTTCGGACAGGTGCTCGCCGCCCAGCATGCGGGCCATTTCCATCTCGCGCTCCTCGCCAGTCAGCGGATCCACGCTGCTGATGGTGGTGTTGGACTTGGGGCGCTTGGTCACCCGGTAGTGCTGGTCTGCGTAGGCAGCGACCTGGGGCAGGTGAGTGACGGCCAGCACCTGGCGCGACCCGCCGAGCGAGTGCATGAGGCGGCCCACGGTTTCGGCCACGGCTCCGCCCACGCCGGAGTCCACCTCGTCAAAGATCAGGGTCCCGGCCTGGCCCAGTTCGCTGGTGGTCACGGCGATGGCCAGCGAGATGCGCGACAACTCGCCGCCCGATGCCACCTTGGCAACGGGTTTGGGCGTGGCGCCGGTATGGCCTGCAACCAGAAAAGTGATGCTGTCCGTGCCCGCAGGGCTGGCGGCATCGGCATGCTCGAGCTGCACTTCGAAACGGCCGCCCTTCATGCCCAGGCTTTGCATGGACTGGGTGATGGCGCGTGACAGGCGTGGTGCAGCCAGGGTGCGCTGCTGCGAGATTTTGCGCGCCTCGGCCTGATACCTGAGATGGGCGGCTTGCTCTTTGGCGCGCAGCCCCTCCACGTCGACGGCAGCATCCAGCTGGTGCAGCTCCTGTTTCCAGCCTTCGAGCAGGGCGGGCAAGTCCTCGGGTGTGCGCTTGTAGCGGCGCGCCAGTTGCATCCACAGCGACAGGCGTTCATCGAGATCGGCCAGCAACTCGGGATCCAGATCGGCGCGGCGCAGATAGGCTTGCAGCGAGTGACGGGCATCGTGCAACTGGGCCACACAGGAGCCCAGTACGTCGGCAATGCTCTGAAACTCAGGCTCAAGATGCTCCTGGTCCTGCAGCAGGTGGTGGGCCCTGCCCAATGGGGTGGCTGCTCCCGAATCGTCATCCTCCAGCAGTTGCAGGCAGGACTGGGCCGAGTCCATCAAGGTCTGCGCGTGTGACAGACGTGTGTGCTGGGCATTGAGCTCATCCCACTCTTCGGCGCGCGGCGACAGCTTGTCCAGCTCGGAAATCTGCCATTGCAGGCGTTCCCGTTCGCGTTGCAGATTGTCCTGGGCCGATAGCGCCTGCTCCAGTGCCTGATGGTTCTGGCGCCAGTCCAGCCAAAGCGATTTGAGCTGGGCCGTTTCAATGCCACCGTAGGTATCCAGCATGGCGCGTGCTGCATCCGGGCGGGTCAGGCTTTGCCAGGCATGCTGGCCGTGAATGTCGATCAGCTGATCGCCCAGATGGCGCAGCTGCGTGGCTGTGGCGGGAGAGCCGTTGATCCAGGCGCGGCTGCGGCCCAGACTGTCGATGACGCGGCGCAGCAGCAAATCCTGCTCCTGCGCAAAACCCGACTCTTCCAGCCATTCATGAAGATGGGGCGGGCAATCGAACTCTGCGCAAATATCGGCCTGAGGGCAGCCTTCGCGCACTACCTGTGCATCGGCTCGTGCGCCCAGCACCAGTTGCAGAGCGTCGAGCATGATGGATTTGCCGGCTCCGGTTTCGCCGGTAAGCACCGTGAAGCCGGTCTGCCAGTCCAGATCGAGTGACTGGACAATCACAAAGTCCCGCAGGACGATGCGCTTCAAGGCCATGGTCAGACGCCTCCCTCGTTCCAGCCCAGTTTTTTGCGCAGGGTGTCGAAGTAATTCCAGCCCTTGGGGTGCAGAAAGTGCACGCTGTGATCGGCGCGCGTCACCAGGATGCGGTCACCATGCTGCAGCGATTTCAGTGACTGCATGTCAAAGTTCGCGCTGGCGTCGCCTCGGCCGCCCACCACCTCGATAGTCACTTCCTGAGCGTCGGAGAGCACGATGGGGCGGTTGGAGAGGTTGTGCGGCGCGATGGGCACCATCACCCAGGCCGGAATCGAAGGGTGCAGCATGGGGCCGCCGGCCGAGAGCGCATAGGCGGTGGAGCCCGTGGGGGTGGCCACGATCAAGCCGTCCGCACGCTGGTTGGAGACAAAGCTGCCGCCGACCTCGATGCGCAGCTCCACCATGCCCGAGGTCGAGCCACGGTTGACCACCACATCATTCATGGCCTGGGCTTCAAACACGCACTGGCCGTCGCGCATTACGCGAGCATTCATCAGGGTGCGTTCGTCTTCCTCGTACTCGCCCTGCAGTATGGGCGTGATGGAGGCTTCGAATTCATCCAGGGCGATATCGGTGACAAACCCCAGGCGGCCCTGGTTGATGCCGACCAGCGGCGTGCCATAGCGCGCCAGATGGCGGCACACGCCCAGCATGGTGCCGTCGCCGCCCACCACCAGGCCGAGGTCGCAATGCCTGCCCAGACCGTCAACGTCCATGCTCGGGTAATCGGGCAGGCCCGCATAGATGGCGGACTGGGTATCCAGAATCACCTCACAACCCAGGCTGCGCACGTAACCGGCAATCCGTTGCAGCGCTTCGCTGGCTGCATCGGACGGAACGCCTGCTGCGGGTGTGTGGTACTTGCCGATCAGGGCAATATGGTGGAACGTGGATGTCATCTGGGAAATTACATCATTAAAATGAAATCATGCTCGACGAACGTGCCAAGTTATTGCTCAAAGCGCTGATCGAGCGTTACATCGCTGACGGTCAACCAGTCGGCTCGCGCACTCTTTCACGTGCATCCGGGCTTGAATTGTCGCCTGCCACCATACGCAACGTGATGGCCGACCTGGAAGAGATGGGTCTGATCATCAGCCCTCACACATCGGCAGGCCGCGTGCCGACAGCCAGGGGATACCGCCTGTTTGTCGACACCATGCTGACTGTGGACCGCTGCGATCTTGTAACGCCCGGCCTGATGCCTGAACAGCCGCAGAAGGTGATTGCCAATGCGGCCAATCTGCTGTCCAACCTCTCCCAGTTCGTGGGTGTGGTCATGGTGCCGCGTCGCAGCTCCGTCTTCAAGCATATCGAGTTCGTGCGCCTGTCGGAGCGGCGCTTTCTGGTCATCATCGTCTCGCCCGAAGGCGATGTGCAAAACCGCGTGATCTTCACGGATGTGGATTACGAGTCCTCGCAACTGATAGAAGCCTCGAATTTCCTCAATCACCATTACGCCGGTTTGACAATGGAGGAGGTGCGCACGCGGCTGCAAACCGAGGTGGAGCAATTGCGGGGCCAGGTTGCCAGCCTCATGCAGGCAGCGGTGAATGTAGGCACTGAGGTCATGAGCAACCATGATCGCGAGGATGTGGTGATCGCCGGCGAGCGCAATCTGCTGTCCGTGAGCGATTTTTCCAGCGATATGGGCAATCTGCGCCGCGCTTTCGACCTGTTCGAGCAGAAAACGCAAATCCTTAGGTTGCTGGACTTTTCCAATCAGGCTGATGGCGTACGCATTTACATCGGCGGCGAGAGCCAGACCGTGCCGTTTGAAGATTTGTCTGTAGTAAGTGCTCCCTATGAGCTCGACGGCAAGGTGGTCGGCACCTTGGGGGTGATCGGCCCCACGCGCATGCACTACGACAAGATGATCCAGATTGTCGATATCACATCCAAACTGGTGAGCAATGCTCTGAGTCACAAGCGTTAGGCCCTACAATGGCGAAGTTTTTCTGGTGGCAGCCACGGCTGTTGTCAGTGTTGGGGCGTTAGCTCAGTTGGTTAGAGCAGAGGACTCATAATCCTTTGGTCGTCGGTTCAAGTCCGCCACGCCCTACCATTAAATTCTGAATGGAAACAAGGCTTTACGAGAAATTGTGGAGCCTTTTTTCTTGTGCTTCCACTCAGTCCATGTGCAATACTTTGCACATGAACAGGCTTGGCAGGAGTGGACGTGAGCATCAGCAAGTTACCCAGCGGCAAGTTTCGAGTGCAGATCCGTCGGAAAAATTCTCGAATTGACCAAGTTTTTGATACTGAACTTGAGGCTGAAGAAGCAGAAAAGAGAGCCTTGAGCAACCCTGCAGTACAGGGGGCTGGAAAGCTACTAAAGGTTTTGTGGGACGAGTATTCTGTCTCTGGCATGTTTGCCGCGAAGGAAAGCACCACGCAAGAGACCGAGAGGGTTCGAATCAAGCCGGTTCTGCAAAAGCTCGGAAACTATGCTGTAAGCGAGCTTGGGGACCGTACAGACCTAATTTACGATTACATCGATGAGCGTCTGAGATGCATCTCGAAAAAAACTAAAAAGAAATTAAGTAACTCGACTGTTCGGCTGGAGATAGCAGCACTTTCCGCACTCATTGCTTTTGCCAAGAATCGTCGATTAGTACGAGAGAATTTTGTTTCAGGTATTTCACGCCCTGCTACGCGGCCACGAACACGCCGAGTTCCGACGCTGGAGCAAAGTGCTTTTCAAGCATATGCAAGAAATAGTGACCAGCGAATTGCTAAAGCAGCTAGATTTGCGCTGTTGATTAGACATTTGGGCTGTCGCCCCGGGGAGCTTTCTACGTTGCTTGTGAAAGATGTTGACTTGCGTCGACATCAATTAACGTTTCGCAAGACAAAGAATAAAGAGACCCGCTGCATCCATTTAACGAAAGACGCCAGAGTTCTTCTTAACCTTCAACTGGAGGATCTCGAAGATGATTGCCCGTATGTTTTTTCGACGAGGTCGAAGCAAGGAGCCTGGGTTCCATACAACTATAGCTACGGTGTGGAGATCCTTCGAAAGAGTGATGATATTGATGCTGATTACCATGCACACGCTGGTCGTCGCGAGTTTATATCGAGAGCGATTGAAGAAAGTATTCCTTATGGGTCCATAAAAAAGCAAACGGGTCACAAAAGCGCAGCAGCTTTGGAAATTTATGATCAAGGGTTGTCTACTGCGCCGGCGTTGAGGGCTGTTTGGAATCAACTGGCTGAAAAGGTTGAAGCAGAAAATTTTGCCGGAATGTTTGATCGCGCTGGGCTTTCAGAAGCTCAGCGGGAAAAAATGAAAGAACTTCTTGGTCTCAGCGATGAAGACTATCAGGTGTTCTAACCTGCAGGCTGATGGAATTCTTCGATTCATGTGAGGACTATTACCCTTCAGTCTGGGTATATGCATTTGCTTACAGTGAATGTCTTATGCAGCGGCAATGAGTGCGGCAGCACAGCGCTTAGCCTCATGCAGGTTTTGAGCATAGCCAGCAAAGCCAGAGAATTCATTGGATCGCGCATCAAAAGACCAAGTGCCTGGGGTGTCTGTGTCTTGCCAAACATAAGCAATGAAGCTTCCATAATTAGCAGATTGCAAGCCTGTTTGCCCATCCAAAATCCAGCCATTCGCGTTAAGGCATGCCAGTACTTTGGTGGTTTTCTGGGATTCAATTTTGGTCTCGATGAACTCTATGCTGGTAAGGCCAGCGCTTGAATTACGTGCGCACTCTACAAAAGTTAATTTAGTATCAGATCCTGCCGTAGCAGCAATTGCATTTGAAATGCGCTGCTTGTGATTCAGCTTGTTGCTACGTTCATCCTTGCTGTCTGAGTAGTAAGCCACGAAGCAGCCTTGTGGATGGATTCCGCAGATATCGACCGTACCCGTGGTGACAGCAAGCAATGCGGCTGCTAACCGGTGCATGTGCGGGCCACTTTTTCGAGTGCTTTCAACTTCGAGCCAGCACCATTGACCTCCGGGCTTCTTTGCCAGTCCATCAGGAATTTTTCGAGTACGACCTGCCTGGCGACGAATCTGATGCTCCGGAATTATTTCATACCCAAGTTTGTATAGCGTGCATAAGACAGACTGCGCTAGCAAGTCATGTCGCCATGTTTTGGGCGGAAGCCAAACACCATTTTTGATGCATCCGATGTCTTTTCCTGATTGAGCGAAGATACCTTCATCATTCAAGAAACGCACGCCTTTGGCGGCGAGTACAACTGCTCGACCTGCACGTCCAGGTAGTACCCTTTCTAGAATTAGGTCACGTTTTTTAAGCAGACGAACTAAGCGTTCGGCTTGCTTTCGCGTATTGCTGCCTCCGAAAAGAAGCAGACCAAGTTCTGGCACTCGGATCCATCCAAAATCGGATATCCAATTCAGTGCCAGCATCTCGTTGTGTTTTTCTGGAGGTGTCATGCATTTGTATAGCTCCTTGGCAAGCGAGCAGTATTGGTGCGTCAAAAAATGACCATTGCTGCATGTTCCTCAACATGTTCCTTGAAAGCGAATTTGAGGAACATGTTTGACTACTGGTGGAAGGTTCAGGTGTCAGTCGGAGAGGCTGTACCTCCTATGCATTGAATCTTTGAAAATGCCTTGCTGCGTAAGGCATTTTTCCGACCTTGCTAGGTCGGACAACTACGCCCACCTGCGCACCTACGGTGCCAACAGCAGGTGGCTGCGCGTGCTGGTCGCTGCGCTCCTGATCGCACTTGCCTTCACGAAAACTACCCACTGCGTGGTCCGTTTTCTCCAGCACCCGTCCTGCGGCGGGCTCGGGGGCGCTCCCGCTGGCCAGAGGCCATCACCAGGTGCCCTGGCGACCGCTGCGCGGGCGGGCAAGCGCAGCTCTCATGTCGCCAGTCGTAAACGACCGTCGCCACCAGCATCCCTCCCCCAACGACCGCTTCACGTTCGTCGGGGCCCCCTTCGAGGGATGCTTTTCGACCTGCCCTTGCCCGCCCGACTTCGCCGTTCGGGAGCGCGGGCTTTGCCCCCAACAGGCTCCTGCCAGACCACTTCGCTTCGCTACGGGATTTGTCTGTCAGGCCCTGTCGGCTCCCCCACCAGCAGCCTGCTGGACCAGTGGCTCACGCCCCCGCTTTCTGCTCCGCGACGACCACTTCGCTTCGCTCCGGCGATCGTCGTCGCGGCCAGAAAAGCGGCTCCCCCGTTGGGTGCAGTTGCGTTAAATTTTCGTTGCGGAACAGGCGCAAAAAAAGCCCGGGCGATAAGCCCGGGCAAGTGAGGTCAGAGGAAAAACATGGATACACGAGTCCTGCAAATTTGAATGTATGCCCTTCATCGATGCAGTCCTCATGGTTGTATAGCTCCATAGAGGCTGCATGCTCATGATTTTTTCGGAACTGATGAAGAAAAAAATATGTCGTTGCATGGCTGGCTGTTCTCGTTATTTTTGCTACCCAATCAATAGCAATCTCGTTTCATGCTTGTGTTTCCTGCCTATACATCAGCAGATGACATCGGTATCGATACCGTACCGATATCGTTCAGATATCAATGGTGATATCGATATCAATAAACCAGTGATACGGGAGACCTTATGGCAGTAGCTCAATTGAACCAAGAAGTTGTCAGTGCCGCAGCAAATCGGCTTCAATCAGAGAGCGGAATTCGGCCAAGCAATCGACAAGTGTTGAACGTTGTGGGGGGCAGCATGACAACGGTTGCCAAGTTTATGAACGTCTGGCGCAATGAATCGCCTGCGGTAAGCGTAAATGCAGCAGCGCTACCGTCAGGTCTGCTTCGCGAACTTGAGGCCTTGCAACGCAATGCAGAAAAAGCGGTGCGTGATGCTTGCATGGCAGAGCTCTCCAATGCGCGTGAAAGCGAGCAGGCATTGATTCAAGAGAATGAACAATTGCAAGCGGATTTGGCATCCCTGCAGGTGAGCATGAACGGTGCTCAGGAAGATGCGACTAGAGCGCAGATTCAACTGAGTCAAGTGCAAGCCGATAACGCAGGTTTGAAAAGCATGCTTGAAAATGAACGCAGCTGCATCAGCGTGTTGCAGGTGGATCTGGCCAAAGCCACGCTGCGCTTTGAAGAAGCTATGCCGCGTTTGTTGCAAGAACTGTGTGAATGCCGTGAAGAACTGGCACTGGCCCGAAAAGCACAGGTTGCTGCCGAGATTGCGGCGGCAGTGGCTGCTGAACGTGTAAACGGTGCGGAGCAGCGACTGCGCAACCATTAAGCCGGTAGGTGGCCCAAAGCTGCCCAACCACAACAGTTAGGAGGCGTTCTACCTTGCGGGGGAGAACGCTTTTTTTGATGGCTGCTTTAGCCTGACGAAGGAGCAACGACTGCCGTGGAGGGCAATGATCTGTTGCACACTACGCGCAACGCCTGCGTCTTAGAACAACGATATATGCAGGCCTTTTTTGCTTCGAGATTTATGAATCAACAATCCCTCTCCGCTTTCATCTGGTCCGTCGCTGATTTGCTGCGCGGCGACTACAAGCAGTCCGACTACGGCAAAGTCATCCTGCCGTTCACCGTGTTGCGCCGTCTGGATTGCGTGCTGACGGATACCAAGTCCGCAGTACTGGCCGAGCTGGCCGTCAAGCAAAAGCAGGGTGTCAACCCTGAGCCTTTCCTGCTGCGCAAGTCCGGGCAAAGCTTCTACAACACCTCGGCGCTGGACCTCAAAACCCTGCTGGGTGATACGGACCACATTGCGCAGAACCTTTACAGCTACGTGCAGGCGTTTTCGCCCGCCGTGCGTGATGTGTTCGAGCGCTTTGAATTCCACGTGCAGGTGGAGCGTCTGGCCAAGGCCGGCCTGCTCTACCAAGTCACCGAAAAATTTGCCCAGATCGACCTGCACCCGAACCGTGTCAGCAATATGCAAATGGGCCTGGTGTTTGAGGAGCTGATCCGCAAGTTCTCTGAAATCAGCAACGAAACCGCCGGGGAGCACTTCACCCCGCGCGAGGTTATCCGGCTGATGGTCAACCTGATCTTCATCGAGGACGACGCCATCCTCAGCAAGCCTGGCGTGGTGCGCACCATTTACGACCCCACAGCGGGCACGGGCGGCATGCTCAGCGTCGCAGGTGAATATCTGACCGAGCACAACCCCCACGCGCGTCTGACGGTGTTTGGCCAGGAGCTCAACCCCGAGTCCTATGCCATCTGCAAAGCTGACATGCTCATCAAAGGCCAGGACGTGGCCAGCATCGCCTTCGGCAACACGCTCAGTGATGATGGTCATACGGCCAAGCACTTCGACTACATGCTTTCCAATCCCCCGTTTGGCGTGGAGTGGAAAAAGGTCGAGAAGGAAGTCCGCAAGGAGCACGAGCAACAGGGCTACAACGGCCGCTTCGGACCCGGTCTGCTGCGTGTATCTGATGGTTCCATGCTGTTCCTGCTGCACCTCATCAGCAAGATGCGGCCCGCGCAAGAAGGTGGCAGTCGCTTTGGAATCGTGCTGAATGGCTCGCCGCTGTTCACCGGCGGAGCGGGTTCGGGTGAATCGGAAATCCGCCGCTATGTGCTGGAAAACGACCTGCTCGAAGCCATCGTGGGCTTGCCCACGGACATGTTCTACAACACCGGGATTGCTACCTACGTCTGGATCATCAGCAACCGTAAGCCCGAAGCTCGCAAGGGCAAGGTGCAACTCATCGACGCCAGCGGTATGTGGCAGAAGATGCGCAAAAGCCTGGGGTCCAAGCGCAAGGAACTGAGCGACGCGCACATTGAGCACATCACCCGTCTGTTTGGGGAATTTGTGGAAGCCAAAGACGCAGACGGAAAACCCCTGAGCCGCATCTTTGACAACGAAGATTTTGGTTACCACAGCATCACTGTCGAGCGCCCGCTGCGCGACGAGGCGGGCGTTATCGTGCTGGGCCTCAAAGGCAAGCAGAAGGGTAAGCCACAACCTGATAGCAGCTTGCGCGACACCGAAAACGTGCCCTATACCGAAGACATCATGGCCTACTTCCAGCGCGAGGTGCTGCCGCACGCCCCCGATGCCTGGATTGACCCGGATAAAACCAAGGTGGGCTACGAAATCCCGTTCAACCGGCACTTCTACGTGTTCAAGCCACCGCGCCCGCTGGCCGAGATTGATTCCGAGCTGAAACAGACCACAGACCGGATTCTGGACATGATCAAGGGGCTGTCGGCATGAGTTTTCCAAGATACCCGGCGTACAAGGACAGTGGGGTGGAGTGGCTGGGGGAGGTGCCGGCGCATTGGATCGTTGCACCATTGAAGCGGGGTTTCTCGGTCACGCTTGGAAAGATGTTGCAATCAGATTCAAGTGGTCCCGAAGACGAGCTGTTGCCGTACTTGCGCGCAGCAAACATTCAATGGACGGGAATTGATGCTTCAGACATCAAGCAGATGTGGCTATCACCGCGTGACCGGGTGCAACTGGCACTTCAGCTTGGGGATCTTCTGGTAAGTGAGGGTGGTGACGTAGGCAGGTCATGCTTATGGGCAGACGAGATTGCCAACTGCTCGTTCCAAAATTCGGTGAATCGTGTGCGGGCAACTCATGGCGGCTCTACCCGGTTTCTCTACTACTGGATGTCTACAATCAAGGACAAAGGGTACGTTGATGTGCTCTGCAATAAGTCCACGATCGCACACTTTACGGCGGAGAAGGTTGCAGCCGTTCCAGTCCCTTTTCCGCTGCCACCCGAACAAACCGCCATTGTTAGGTTTCTCGACCACGAAACCGCCAAGATTGACGCGTTGGTGGCCGAGCAGGAAAAGCTGATCGCCCTGTTGCAGGAAAAGCGCCAGGCCGTCATCTCCCACGCCGTAACCAAGGGGCTGAACCCGAACGCGCCCATGAAGGACTCGGGCGTGGAGTGGCTGAGGGAGGTGCCGGTGCATTGGGAGGTCACGGCACTCAAAAGGCACTGGACGGCGACAGACTGCAAACACGTGACAGCAGAGTTCGTCGAGGACGGCATTCCATTGGCAAGTATTCGCGAAGTCCAAAGTCGTTGGGTTGAGCTTGGAGAGGCGAAGCGAACGACTGAGCACTTTTATCAGTTGCTTATTGAAGGTGGTCGCGATCCACGCCCCGGTGACTTGATCTTTTCAAGAAATGCAACAGTCGGCGAAGTTGCCCAAGTCCATCAGGATCACCAGCCATTTGCCATGGGGCAAGACGTGGTGCTGCTGCGCAGGATCACGGAAGCGACTTCGCCAGACTTCCTCCAGCTTGCTATACGTTCATCAGTAGTCATGCTCCAACTCTCCCTCTGCATGGTTGGATCGACCTTTAAAAGAATCAATGTCGAGGAGATTCGGTCTCTTGTGCTCGCATTTCCCCCGCCGGATGAGCAGATAAAGATCGCAAACCACTTATTAGCGCAAGCCGAGAGCTTTGATTCATTAATGACCGAAGCCCGCACCGCTATCGCCCTCCTGCAAGAACGCCGCACCGCCCTGATCTCCGCTGCCGTCACCGGCCAGATTGATGTGCGAGGCTGGGCGCAAGCGGGTGAAACATCGAATTTCATAGCTGCTAGCGTAGGTGCAGAAAGCGTTTGAGGCTGATTTGATGCATATTTGCTCACTATCGCCTGGCTCACTCCAGCCTGAAAAGCAATATGCAAGGCGCAGGATGGTCGCTGTGGAAACAGCCTGTGTGGGTGTTGGCGGGCGGCGGCCTCTGCACGGCTGCTGAAAGAAAGTTCGCCGGATGGCGCCAAACTGAGAAAAATCTGGGCGTGCACAAGATTTTTCTCGTTGTGGGTGCTTGTTTCACCGCAAGCACCACCGGGGACTGAAGAAAAAATCAAGCACATCCTCTTTTTTGAGGAAAATGCCCGGTGTCTGAAGTTTTTTCTCGCCCTTAACCCCCCACTGATATGAGCACTGCAATTGGCTACGCCTGGATTCAGGAAGCGCTCCAAGCCCCGGACTTTCTAGGTGTCCACAAAGCGCGGCTAGGGGCTGTGCAAAGCTTGCAACGGCTGCCCGAGGGGGCTTTGCTGGTGCCCGCCAAACTGGCACCTGGCACCCGCTGGCTGGATCACGCCTTGTTTGCCATCAAGCACGAAGGGGTGCGGCTGGACTACCTGACGGCGGCCCTGCGCCAGGTCAGCCAGGAGGAGATGGAGGCCGAGTTTCTGCGCACTCCCAACGGTACCTATGTGCGCAAGCTGTGCCTGCTGTGGGAGGCCGCCCACCAGCGCAGTTTGCCAGCGGCGGACACACAGCCCGTGGCGGCTGCCTATGTACCCATGTTTGACCCCGCCGCGTATTTGACGGGCGCTTCACGGCGCAATGCGCGCTGGCGGGTGGATTTCAATGGACTGGGGGAGCTGGCTTTTTGCCCGGTGGTGCGCAAGACCGATGAGGTGCTGCAAGGCTTGCAGCACGATGTGCTCGCCGATGCCAAGGCGTTCGCCGCATCCATTGGCCCACAGATGCTGGAGCGGGCTCTGTCATGGGCTTATCTGAGCGAGACGGAGGGCTCGTTTGCCATCGAGGGGGAAACGCCGACCCAGGATAAAGCGAGCCGCTTTGCCGCCTTGCTCAAGCGGGCGCACGATCCGCGGCCTTTGAGCGAGGACTATCTGGTGGAGCTGCAGAACGCCACTGTCAGCAACCCGTTTGATCAGGCCACCCAGTTCCGCGCCGAGCAAAACCGCTTACAAGGCAATGCAGTGGGTGCCGCGGGGGTGACTTATGTGCCGCCACCGCCCGAGCTGTGCGTGGAGCTGATGGAGCAGTTGATGGTGCTGTCCAACCGGCGCCCGCAGGGGCTTGATCCGCTCGTTCATGCAGGGCTGGTCTCGTTCGCCTTTGTTTTTCTGCATCCGTTTATGGATGGCAATGGTCGCCTGTCGCGCTTTCTGATTCACCACTGTCTGGGTCAGTCGGGTGGCTTGCCTGCGGGATTTTTGCTGCCGGTGTCGGTGGCCATGAAAAAGCACGAAGAACAGTACTGGCAGGCGCTGACGGCGTTCAGTCGTCCTGCACGGGAACTGTGTCAGGTCCTCTGGGCCGGTGACGATCAGTACAGCTACACCTGGCAGCCGGGTGAAGATGTGTGGTTCCGCTATATGGATGTCACCGAGGGAGTGGCTTTCACGCTGGCGATGGCACGGGCATCGCTGGAGATTCACCTGCGCCAGGAGGTGGAGTTTCTGGGGCTGTTTGACGATGTGGCCCGCTATATCAATGACCGCCATGACCTGCGCAGCACCGACCTGGCAACACTGATTGTTACGATCTACCAAAACGGCGGCAAACTCTCCAACAACCGGCGCAAGCGCTTTGCCGAACGTGTGCAAGCCCATGTGCTGGATGAGATAGAAGCCGTGGTGGCCCGGCGGATGGCTGGCCAGCCGCTGTCCGAGACAGAAGACCAAGACTGAACATACCGAGGGAGTGGGCGTGGCGTTGCACAACGAAATCCAGTTTGAGTTAGACATCTGTGAACACTTGGCAGCCCATGGTTGGCTGTATGCAGCGCCCGGTACTGCGGGGGATGCCAGCGGCTACGACACGCCGCGTGCGCTGCACCCTGCCGATGTTTTGGCCTGGGTGCAGGCCACGCAGCCGCAGGCTTGGGAGGCGCTGACCAAGAACCACGGAGCTGCTGCCGAGTCCATGCTGCTGGACCGCCTGCGCAAAACGCTGGACGAGCGCGGCACGCTGGAAGTGCTGCGCGTGGGCATGGACATGCTGGGCCTTAAAACCCCGCTCAAACTGGCTCAGTTCAAGCCTGCGCTGGCGATGAACCCGGACTTGCAGGCCCGCTACGCTGCCAACCGCCTGCGCGTGGTACGCCAGTGCCGTACCAACCACGACGACATCATCGATTTGGTGCTGTTCTTGAACGGCATTCCGGTGGCTACGGCGGAGCTCAAAACCGATTTCACGCAAGACATCAATGCAGCGGTCGATCAGTACCGCTTTGACCGTATTCCGAAGCCCAAAGGCAAACCGTTTGCCGAGCCATTGCTCGATTTCCCGCGTGGCGCTCTGGTGCACTTTGCGGTGAGCAACCGGACGGTGATGATGACTACCCGCTTGCAAGGTCCGAGCACGCGGTTTTTGCCATTCAACCTGGGCGATCACGGCGGCGCTGGCAACCCTGCCAACCCCAACGGTCACCGCACAGCGTATTTGTGGGAGCAGGTCTGGCAGCGCGATAGCTGGCTGGAGATTTTGGGCCGCTACTTGGTCACCCAGCGTGACAGCAAAAAGAACGTCTCGGGCTTTATCTTCCCGCGCTACCACCAGTTGGATGCTACGCGCAAACTGGTGGCCGCAGTGCTGCAAGAGGGGGCAGGGCACAAGTACCTGATCCAGCACAGCGCTGGCTCAGGCAAGACGAACTCGATTGCCTGGACGGCGCACTTTTTGGCGGATCTGCACGACGCCGACAACCACAAGCTGTTTGACAGTGTGCTGGTGGTCAGCGACCGCAATGTGCTTGATGCTCAATTGCAAGAGGCTATCTTCGACTTTGAGCGTACCAAGGGCGTGGTGGCCACCATCAAGGGTGAGGGTGGCAGCAAAAGCGGCGAACTGGCCGAGGCGCTGGGTGGAGGCAAAAAGATTGTGGTCTGCACGATCCAGACTTTCCCGTTCGCCCTGAAGGCGGTCCAGGAGCTGGCTGCGACCCAAGGCAAACGCTTTGCCGTGATTGCCGACGAGGCGCACAGCAGCCAGACGGGCGAAGCTGCGAGCAAGCTCAAACAGTTGCTCAGCGCCGAGGAACTCAAGGAACTGGCCGACGGCGGCGAGATCGGTACCGAAGATCTACTGGCCGCACAGATGGCCGCGCGGGCCAATGATGCTGGTATCACGTATGTGGCTTTCACTGCCACGCCCAAGGGCAAGACGCTGGAATTGTTCGGCCGTCGCCCGCAGCCTGAATTGCCCGCCGGTCCGGGCAATCTGCCAGCGCCGTTCCACGTGTACTCCATGCGCCAAGCCATTGAGGAGGGCTTCATCCTCGATGTGCTGGAGAACTACACGCCCTACAAGCTGGCCTTCAAACTGGCGAACGAAGGCAAGGAGTGGGACGAGAAAGCAGTCGAGCGTAGCGAGGCCATGAAAGGCCTGATGCGCTGGGTGCGCTTGCACCCGTACAACATCAGCCAAAAGGTGGCCGTGGTCGTTGAGCACTTCCGCGAGAACGTACAACCGCTGCTGGATGGCCATGCGAAAGCTATGGTCGTGGTCGGCAGTCGCCAGGAGGCCGTGCGCTGGCAATTGGCAATCCAGACTTACATCAAAGAGCAAGGCTACAAGCTGGGTGCGCTGGTGGCGTTCTCTGGCGAGGTCAATGACCCGGAAAGCCTGCCAGACCCCGTGACGGAAAACAGCACGCAACTCAACCCGTTGCTCAAAGGCCGAGACATGCGCGAAGCCTTCGCCACGGATGAGTACCAAATCCTGCTGGTGGCCAACAAATTCCAGACTGGCTTTGATCAGCCCCTGCTGTGCGGCATGTACGTGGACAAGCGCCTGGGCGGCATCCAGGCCGTGCAGACGCTGAGCCGCTTGAATCGCGCTTACAGCGGCCCCTATGGCCTCAAGAACACGACCTATATCCTGGATTTTGTGAACGAACCCGACGACGTCCTGGCTGCGTTCAAGACGTATTACGAAACTGCTGAACTGTCCGGCGTGACAGACCCACACTTAGTTTATGACCTGCGTGCCAAGCTCGATGCAGCGGGCCACTACGACGACTTCGAGGTGGAGCGCGTGGTACAGGCGGAGATGAATCCCAAGGCCACGCAAGCCATGCTGGTGGCTGCCATTGAGCCCGTGGCGGACCGTCTGCTCAAGCGCTACAAAGGCGCACAGTTAGCCCTGCAAGAAGCGCAGAGCGGTGACATCGTTGATGGCCCGATAACCCAGGCAGCCAAGGACGAGCTGGATGCCCTGGTGCTGTTCAAGCGTGACCTGGGTACCTTTGTGCGCGTCTATGCCTTCTTGGGTCAGGTCTTCGACTACGGCAACACAGCAATTGAAAAGCGTGCCCTGTTCTTCAAGCGTCTGTTGCCCTTATTGGACTTCGGGCGTGAGCGTGAAGGTGTGGACCTGTCCAAGGTGATGCTGACGCACCATCGCCTCAAAGACCAAGGCCAGCGCAGCCTGGCGCTGCACCAGGCAGACGGCCAGCACAAGCTGGAGCCGATGACCGAAGTAGGTGGCGGAGCGGTGCAGGATAAGCAAAAGGTGCTGCTGTCGGAGCTGGTGGCTAAGGTCAATGATCTGTTTGACGGCGAATTGAGCGACGAAGACAGGCTGGTCTATGTGAACCACGTCAAAGGCAAGTTGCTGGAGTCGGAGATCCTCGTGCAGCAGGCAAGCAACAACAGCAAGGGGCAATTCGATAACTCGCCAGACTTGGACAGCGCGCTGACCGACGCGATCATTGATGCCTTCGATGCTTACAGCACTATGAGCAAGCAGGCACTGGACAGTGAGCGCGTGCGTGCAGGGCTCAAGTCCATTCTCTTGGGTCCTGCGCAACTGTATGAAGCTTTGAGGGCAAGAGGTGGGGATCAGCATAGGGACATGCGCTAACTTCTGTTTGGATGGCACCTAGTAGCTGCTGCTGCACCCAGGGGGCGAGTGTGCCGGTCAATTCTCGAACCGGAAAGCTCGCCCCTTGTTTGGGGCTTGGTGATGATCTATGTCGCACGATGCGCTGCATCGGGCTTGGGTGCGAATTCGCTCAATGATTGGTCACAAAGATGGCTTTGCTTGCTGAGACTTTTCGGCTATGACCAGGTGACCGGGTTTATGGAGAAATTTTTTGATTTCACTTTTTTGTGACTTTTATGGAGTTAACAAAAAAGACATGTATGAAGAATAAAGTTTCTGAAAATGCCGGTCACATCCGGTCCACGCGAAAAAGCCGTCCAAAAGACGGTCTTTTCGTTTTTAGATGCTGGTCATTAACTGGTCAGCCGCACATTGCAGGTGCGTATCCGAGCCCCTTCGCTTGTAAAAGATCGGCTCTCGATAATCTCACCTAGAGACTCTTGCAAGCGTTTCCAAAACTTTGGAGCTGACACCGCAAGCATGCCGTTTTGCTTGCACCAAGCCGAGTACACGGCATAGACCTCTGCTTTTGCAGTGCTCAGATCCGTCATGAGTTCGATCGCAGCATCACTGATCCAGCTGTGGACAGAATTCGTCTCCACTTTCGCTGATTGAATAGCATTTTGCATAGCTCGCGGCATATTGGGGTCGAAGCGTCCACGCAGCAATAGGCGTTGAAGACCTTCCACGGCCCAATTGAGCACAGCACTTAGCTCATGCTTGATGATGCGCTCAGCCAGCAGTGGATCACGTTCGGCCGCAGGGATGGAGACTGGAAAAGGTACCACACCAAATCGACGCCAAAAGCCATTGGACTGATCCTTAATTGCAGGGATATGGTTTGCAAGAATCAGCCATTTTCCCGTTACTCGGGCTGTGATGGGGGGGAGATATTTACGGTCAATTGCCACTGATTCACCGGCGACCATCGACTTAAGGGTTTGCTCACACCAGTCATTTGGCGGTGCTTCATCGCAGTACAGCAACGAAGCACCTAACACCGTGGCAGCATGGAATCCGTCGAGCTTGTTAGGAGATGCTGCAGCTTTATTGGTGTGTAGCGCTTGCAAAATGTTTGCCAGTGTCCCTTTCCCGTTGGCGCCGGATCCGACCCAGAGTTGGGCGCATTGAAAACGGGCGTCAGGCAGGAGCGTGTAGCCGCAGTACTCTTGGACGCGATCCCTGACTTCGGCATCGGGAAGAATTCTTTCTAGAAGCTTAAAAAACTCTGTAGGGGTTGCGGCTGCTGGATCAAAGTTGCAGTCAAGAACATGTCGAATGCCTAATTTTTTGTCGTGCGGCAGAAGGCTTGGTGTTCCATCAAGGTGGAGATAGCCGTTCTTTACGGGAATGATTGCGCGAGAGTGGGTTTCCTTGAGGGATGGTAGCCACAACAGTGCGGTTTGATGTGTGCTTTTTGCGTTGCTGGGGTTGACGATGCCATGGTTTCCGTCAGCAATCCATCGCATTGCTTGTTTTACCCCGGACTCATCATCGACCATGGACCAGTGGGTACCCGTCCAGCGGTACAAGAGTTGTTCGTAGGTTGCGTAGTTGCCCGATTTCTCCAGTTCTTGGGCGTACACAATGGGTTCGAAAGGTGGTCGTCGGCTCATGTTTACTCTCTATAAAACGCAGCCAGATGACTGCCAGAGGTATAGCGCCGAGGTGCGCTGCATAAGCGCTGCTTTACACAAAATTTACAAAATGTATAGCTAGGTTTTTGGGTGGTTTGTGGGGCAGAAGATCGTGTGCAATTCATTGCACATAGAAGCATTGTGTGCAACTTATGTGCAATTTCTAAAATAGATAAGTATTTGTTTTTTAATGATTTTTTTTAGAATTAAAAAGTAACTTGTAGACTCATAATCCTTTGGTCGTCGGTTCAAGTCCGCCACGCCCTACCAAGCTGCATGAAAGCCTGCCGTCTTCACTGATGGCAGGCTTTTTCTTTGCATGAACGCGAAAAAGTTGTCGATTTGGTCCGAGAGCCGTTTTTGCACTGCTAGAATACAACCCTGTTGCGGCTGTAGCTCAGCTGGATAGAGTACTTGGCTACGAACCAAGGGGTCGTGGGTTCGATTCCTGCCAGCCGCACCACAAAACGTCAAGCCTCAGAACTGAAAAGTTCTGAGGTTTTTTCGTTTCTGGGCTCAGGCTTTGGGTATCAGCAAGGTGAAGCTGCTGCCTTGGCCCAGCTGGCTGCTTATCTGCAGGCTGCCGCCATGACGCTGTGCCACGGTGCGCGTGAAGGCCAGGCCCAGGCCCACGCCATCCATGCGCTGGTGTTGCTGCAGGCGCTCGAACGGCTGGCTGAGTCTGGCCAGCGATGCCTCGTCCATGCCGGAGCCATGATCGCGCACGGCGATGCCCCATTGGCTGTCTTGCTCGACAACGGCGACTTCCACTTGGGCGCCGCCATCCCCAGTCGGTGGCTTGCCGTATTTGATGGCATTGCTCAGCAGGTTGATGACGGCGCGGTGCAGCAGGCCGGGGTCGCCATGCACGCAGGCTTCGGCATCCGGCAGCTCGAACACCAGTCGCATGTTCTGCTGCTGGGCAAGGGTCCAGCAATCCGAGACGGCCTGATCCGCCAGCAGACCAAGATCCACGACTTCGCTGCGGTATTGCTGCTGCTGGGCTCTGGCCAGATGCACAAAATCGTCTGCCAGCTGAAGAGACGACTGGGCATAGCCCTCAATGCGGTCAAACAGTGCATCTTGCGACTCGATGCGCTTGCCTGTGCGCTGCATCTCCAGCAAGGTGATGATGGAGCCTATCGGGGCTCGGATATCGTGGGAGATGAACTGCATGGCCTGGTCGCGCTGGGCCTGTGCACTGCGCAGGTCGCTGATATCGACCAGGGTGATGAGCCAGCCTGAGGTGGGCGGTGCCTCGAAGCTCTGGCTCAGCAGCATCAGATGGCGGCCCTGGGTGTCGCGCCCTTCACTCTGGCGTGACAGAGTGGCTTGCTGCAATGCACTGTGCGTGAGCAGTGGCGTGCTGCAGGCAGTGCGGCCACCGTCGCTGCTGGCGCTGTTCAGGCCGTGGAGCAGGGCGACCAGATCGTCACCTTGCTGGAGTTTGTGCTCCAGGCTTTCGATATAGCGGTGCGCGGCCGTGTTGGCAAGCAGCAGCAGCCCTTCGCGGTCGCAGACAAAAGTGGCCGAGGGCAGTTGGCGCAGGCTTTCGCTGACGAAGTGATGCAATGCGCGCAGCTGGCGCGAGGCTTGCTCCACAGCGTCGATCCGCTGATCGAGGGCATCGCTCTTGAGCGAGGGCGCGGGCAGGCCCTGGCCCTGCAGATCGCGCAGCTCCAGCGCCAGAAAGCGTGTGGCGGCGCGCAGGCGCAGCCAGCTCCAGAGCGGGTAGGCAAGCGACAGGCTCAGCAGTGCCGCAGCGGGGGCTGTCTGCACATGACCCCAACGTGGCGCCAAACCGGCTATCGACAGACTGAGCAAGGCCAGCAGGATGCTGGAAATCAGCCCGCCAGAAGGGCCGAGCCAGGCCAGAGCCAGCAGGCCCAGCAGTACGGGCAGCAGATTGAGGCTGCGGTTGAGCGTGGCAGTGGCTGGCTCCAGATGTGTGCCCTCAAGGATGCCGTTGAGCACATGGCCCAGCATCTCCACATTCGAGATCAGGCGCGCATCAAAGCCGATGGGGGCTGTGAATTTTTCGCCAAGACCTGCGGCAGTGGCTCCAATCAGCACGTATTTGCCGCGAAAAGCGACCGCTGGGATATTACCGCGCAGGATGTCGATATAGGAGTAGGTGGTGAACGGCGAGCCCAGGCTGTTCTGGCGGTCCCGCGAAGCCCGGGCAAAAGCGATGAACTGGGGCTGCAGCTTTTGCCAGGAGTTGGTTGCAACCGAGTCTGCTGGAGGTGGGGCAGATGGTTGGCAGGGCTGGGTGGTCTGGCCCACGCAGTGAAGGCTCAGCGCCATATGCCACCAGAGCTGGCCGGCCTTGCCTTCCTGCGCATAAAAGCGTCGCACCACACCGTCGGCATCCACAGGCATCTGGGTGTGCCCCAGAGCAGCAGCCTCGCTGGCAAGGCTCTGTAAAGGGGTGGTGGCAGCGCTTTGCGCGGCGCGCGTGACGGGCAGCACTACGTTGCCGCTTTTTTGCAGTGCTCGTTGCAGCAGCAGATCGTCGCCGGGGTAGTCCCAGTCTTCCTCGCTGAAGACCACATCCATGCCGATGGCGCGGGGCTGCCCTTGAGTGATGCGCTCCAGCACGGCGGCGTGCAGCGCGCGGCGCCAGGGCCAGCGGCCTATGCTGTCGATACTGTCATCGTCGATGGCCACGATGACAACTTCGGGCGAGGCTGGACGCTGATGAAGCCAGGCCGAGGTGTCCTGAATAATGCCGTTGAAACGTGCCAGCTGCCCAGGGCCGCTGAACCACCAGGTCATGCCGAGCAGGAAAGCGCTAAGCAACAGCCAGCTCAGGCGCAGGTCCTGCAAGCGGTTTTTACGCAGGTTGGGCGCTTCAACCATGTGGGTGACTCGGTGAGAAGCTCATAAAACAATAGCTTCCAGCGCTTGTCATATAAGCGATCAAGATATGAATCCTATGAAGCTTCATGGAATTCAAGCGCTGGCAGCTATGGTTTTTACTGGCGCATCAAGCGTGAACCGTCGCCGGAAGTCAGCGCCTGCCCCTCGGATGAGGTCACCCAGTTGCCGGTCTGGAATTGGCGCGCGACAGAGAGATTGCTGCGCAGGCCGTTGGCATCCTCGACCTGCATCTGCAGATAGTAGGTGCCAGGAGGCAGATCCTGCGTGCTCCACTGAGGCTGGGTTATCCAGGTGTCGATCAGGGGCGCAGTGAAACCGGCGTCGCTGGCCACCACGATACGGTAGCGTTGACCCTCTTCACCTGCCCAGTGAATATGGCTGCTGCCTTCGCCGGGCGCGCCGCCGATCTCCAGCTCGGGCGATTTGGGTGCCAGGGCCAGTTTCATCTTTTGCGAGGCGGCGAAAGGACCCGCATCCGGCTGGCCGTTGCCGAGCTTACGGATGCTGCCTACGCGCCACATATATTCGCCGACAGGCAGCTTGGCCAGCGTACTGGCAGGCAGGGCACAGTCCTTGAGGTCGTTGGCGTCGATGAGCGGCTGGGCAAAGCTGCCGTCGGCTGTGGCTACCTGGATGCGGTAGGCCGAGGCTTCCGCCACCTGGGTGCATTGCAGGCCGTGCTGGCCCTGTCCGATGGTGGCTTCAGGTGCTGGAGACTCATAGAGCGGCGGCACCGGATGGGCTTTGACGCGCAACACTTGCACGCTGCGTTTGCCAGGAATGCCGTTGGCGTCAATGGCGCGAATGGCCGCAATGTAGCTGCCGTCTTCGACACCCGTCAGGCGTGCAGGCGACCTTGTGAACATGCCGCCGCGCACGATCTGGGTCAGCTCCTTGTCCTGAGCGAGCAGCACTTGGTAGCGCACGGCACCAGCCATGGCTGGCAGGGGCAGGCTGACCCAGTTGGCGTCTTCGACAAGAGCGGGCCAGGCCGCAATATCGGGAGCCCCCAGCATGGCTGTGGGCTTGCCGATCTGGCCGTTTGCGGAGACGGACAGACCTTGACCTGGCCTGAGCAAGGCTGAGGGCTGGCCCGTCTGCACGGCGACCGAGCCTTCGTCGACGGCAGCAGCCGTGCGGCCCTCGTCATCACTCATCACCAGAAACTGGGTGCCGCGCACGCTGGTCGAGGCCGCCGGGGTGCGCACCTCGAAGCGGCGCTCGCCATTGGCTTGCCTGGACACTTTTGCTTCAATTGCGCCCTCGCGCAGATCGATGACGGACTGCAGACTGCCGGCTCGGCCTTTGCGGCGCATCTGGCGCAGCTCGACATCGGATTCGGACTGCACGCGCACCAGTGAGCCATCTGCGAGGCGCACGGAGACAAAGGCGTTGGCCGGAACCTGGAGCGAATCGCCTTCCTGCAGCAGCTGGCCTTTTTGCACGGGCTGAGGCGGCGCGTTGACGGAGTCTGCGAGATGGCTCGCAGAGCGTGTGCTTTGCACATCGCCTTGCACAAACACCACCGAAGCCATCGCGGCGCGCAACAGGCGTGTGGGAATTTCCAGCACCGAACCGGGGCGCAGGCGCAGGGGGTTTTCCACCTTGTTGTGACTTTGCAGCGCTGTCCAGCGCTTGTGGTCGCCCAGATAGCGTTCTGCCAGCATCTCCAGCGTATCTCCAGTCACCACGCGGTGGGCAATGGCATCGTTGCCGGGGGGAGTGATCTGGGCATGGGCCAGACCTGTTGCCGTCATTCCTCCAAACGCCACCCACAGCATGCCAGCACCCAGAATGGGCATCGGGGAGTGGGCGGAAAAGAGGTTTTGACGTAAATCAGGCATTTTTAAAGCTAGGTTATGGGGGCTGCCGAACTCAGGCAGCTGGGGCTGCGGGCTGCGCAGCTTCGGGGGCATCCAGGCGGTAACCATAGCCATAAACGGCTGAAATGGCATAGGGCTGACCAGCGCGCAGGTTCAGCAGATTGCGCAGGCGCGAGACATGGGTGTCCAGCGAGCGCGACTGCACCTCGGCGTTGTGGCCCCAGACGACTTCGCGCAGATGATCGCGCGAGAGCAAACGGCCTTGGTTCTGGAACAGCGTCAATGCCAGAGTGTATTCACGGTGCGTAACCTCCACGGGCTGGCCGTCCATCTCTATGCCATTGGTGGTGGTGAGAAAGCGGTAGGGGCCGAAGTCCAGCACGCTTTGTGCCGTCAGCGGATAGGCACGGCGCAGCAGGGCAGCGATGCGAGCACGCAGCTCGCCCGCGCGGATGGGCTTGATCATGAAGTCATCGGCGCCGCTGGCCAGGCCTTCAACAATGTCGGCCTCTTCGCTGCGGTGGGTCACGAAGATGACCGGCACTTCCTTGCTGATCTGCTCGCGCACCCAGCGCACGATATCCGGCCCGCTGCTATCGGGCAGCTCCCAGTCAATCAGCAGCAAATCGAAGCTTTCGCGGCGCAGGGCTTGCTGCAGGGCGGCCCCCTTGAGGTAAGAGTGACAGCTATGCCCGGCTTCCGTCGCGACTTGTTGCAACAGTTCCAGTTGTAGCGGATCGTCATCCAGAGCAGCAATACGCATCGGTAGTTCCTTTAGTGCGAAGGATTACATCCACGCTGTCCTTTGAATGCGGAGGCAGCGTCCATCGGGCAGCGAGGAGCTATTGCTCGGCCGCCTCACGCAGTTGTTCCAGAGCCTGGATCACTAGGTCATCGCTGACACCATCCAGTGTCTGCAGGCACGGCTTGATGGCGGCCAGAGCCATCGCGCCTTCGCGCTGCAACCGGGCGATGTTCTGCCCCGCTTCCTTGGGGGCGGTAAAGCCCAGGCTTTGCAGCAGCAGCTGACCGTCGGCGGCCACCAGCTTGAAGTAGAACTGGCCATCGGATTCGCGATACTGCTTGAACTGGGGCAGTGCAGTCTTGGCAGCCTTGGTCTTGGCCTTGCTGGCTTGCGCCAGGTTGCGGATGCCCACGGCGCCGCGCAGTTGCTGCAGCAAAGGAGTCGCCAGCTTGCGTGCCTTGATGGCACCGGCCTGAAGAATCTCTTCCAGCTCTGCCGGGTGGGCAATCAGGTATTCATAACGCTCGCGCATGGGGGCGATTTCACGGTCGATGCGCTCGAACAGGATCTGCTTGGCATCGCCCCAGGCAATGCCTTCGGCATATTGCTGGCGCAGGGCGGCACTTTCCTCTTCGCTGGCAAAGCCTTGATAGATCTGGAACAGGGCCGAGCCTTCGACTTCCTTGGCCTCGCCGGGGGCGCGCGAGTCGGTGGTGATGCTGTTGATGAGCTTCCTGAGTTGTTCACGTGGCGCAAACAGCGGAATCGTATTGTTGTAGCTCTTGCTCATCTTGCGGCCGTCAAGGCCGGGCAGGGTGGCGACGGACTCCTCCACCACGGCCTCAGGCAGCGTGAAGTACTCGCCGCCGTAGATGTGGTTGAAGCTCGACGCCATGTCGCGTGCCATCTCCAGGTGTTGCACCTGATCGCGGCCCACGGGAACCTTGTTGGCGTTGAAGATCAGAATGTCGGCACCCATGAGCACGGGATACATGAAAAGACCGGCGGTCACGCCGTCGTCAGGTTCGCTGCCGGATGCATTGTTCTTGTCCACCGCTGCCTTGTAGGCGTGGGCGCGGTTGAGCAGGCCCTTGCCGGTCACGCAGGTCAGGAACCAGGTCAGCTCCGGAATCTCGGGGATGTCCGACTGGCGGTAGAAGGTCACATGCTCGGGGTCGAGACCAGCGGCCAGCCAACTGGCGGCGATTTCGATGGTCGAGCGCTGAACGCGCTCGGGGTCCTGGCACTTGATGAGCGCGTGGTAGTCGGCCAGAAAGTAGAAGTTCTCCACATTCTTGTCGCGACTGGCTTCGATGGCGGGGCGCATCATGCCTGCGTAGTTGCCCAGGTGTGGGGTACCGCTGGGGGTGATGCCGGTCAGAAAACGGGTGGTGCTCATAGGGATCAACAACAGATATCAGTAGCAGACCAGGCGCTGGGCTCAGCGCAGCAAGGCCATGAAGGGGTAGAGGATCAGATCGATGGCCGAGTAGCCCAGGCTCATCAACGGGCGCAGCCAGTAACTGCCGACCACGCCGGCAATCACCAGTGCCATGACGATGAAAAAGCCATAGGGCTCGACACGCGCCACCAGTTGCGCCTGTTTCCAGGGCAGCAGACCGACCAGAATGCGGCCGCCGTCCAGAGGCGGCAGCGGAAAGAGATTGAAAGCCCACATCACCAGGTTGACCA
Source organism: Comamonas sp. A23 (assembly GCF_004522605.1). Classification (NCBI taxonomy): domain Bacteria; kingdom Pseudomonadati; phylum Pseudomonadota; class Betaproteobacteria; order Burkholderiales; family Comamonadaceae; genus Comamonas; species Comamonas sp. A23. The sequence continues at coordinate 421,992 of NZ_RSDT01000002.1, read as the reverse complement.
GAATGCCGGCGCGGCACATCTCTAGGAAAAAGCGCTCGTGCAGACCTGTGCCTACCAAGACGATCAGCAGCAGGCCCCAGAACACGGCCTGCACGAAATTGGAGGCAGGGCCGGCCAGCGCTACCCAGATCATGTCGCGCTTGGGGTGGCGCAGATGGTCAAAGCGCACGGGCACGGGCTTGGCATAGCCGAAAAGAAACGCGCCCGAGGTAGCGAAATACAGCAGCAGCGGCATCAAGATGGTGCCGATGGGGTCGATATGCTTGATGGGGTTGAGCGTGATGCGACCCATCATGGCTGCGGTGTTGTCGCCAAAGTGACGCGCAGCATAGCCGTGCGCCGCCTCATGAATGGTGATGGCGAACAGCACGGGCAGTGCGTAAATCAGTACGGTTTGTATGAGTTCGGTGAGTTCCACGCACTGATTGTCTCAGACGCCGCGCCAAGCTGCTGTCTTGTACCGGGACAAGCCGTTTGCCGTTGCAGAAATACGGGTTGCACATAGTTGTGTGGTAAACCAGATGTTGCAAAATGCAACTCGCGCAAATCCGTGGTTGCTGCCTGCACAGCGGAACAGGTTTTGTGCGGGTTGACGAAATCACTACATAACACGGCGTTCGGCAGGACAGGGCAAGGGGATCAATATGACGGTAAGCAAGCGACTGGTGATTGCATTTGTCAGCATCAGTGTTTTTGTCCTGGCTTTGATGGGAATTGCCTGGTCAGCGATGTCTGATGTGCTGGAGGTGTTGAAGGCGGGATCGCTCACGGCGCAGCAGTCGCAGAACTTGATGGCGGAAGTCGAGCGTTCGCGCTGGTGGCTGCTGGCACTGGGCGCCTGGGTCTGCATTTCCTGCACTTGGTCCTGGATCAGCCTGCGCCGCCGCATCGTGGCGCCCTTGCAGGAAGCCATTCTGATTGCCGAGACCGTGGCGGCAGGTGATTTGAGCAAGGAGTTCTCTTCGAATGCCGAAGGCGAGTTCGGTCGTCTTCTGACTGCGCTGAGCACCATGGAAGACACGCTGACCGAGCTGGTGGGCCGTATCAAGCAGTCCACTGATTCGCTGGCTGTTTCGGCCTATGAAATCGATGCGGGCAATATCAACCTCTCCAGCCGCACCGAGCAGCAGGTCAGCGCGCTGACAGAAACCGCAGCCAGCATGGAACAGCTCACCGTCACCGTGCGTCAGAACGCAGAGCGCGCTCATTCGGCCAGCTCTCTGGCAGTCACTGCATCGGCCACGGCCGGACGTGGCGGTGATGTGGTGGACCAGGTCGTTCACACCATGGATGCCATCAGCGGCAGCTCTCGCAAGATTGTGGACATCATTCAGGTCATTGAAGGTATCGCCTTCCAGACCAATATCCTGGCACTCAATGCGGCCGTGGAAGCGGCTCGCGCCGGAGAGCAGGGGCGTGGCTTTGCCGTGGTGGCCAGCGAGGTGCGCTCGCTGGCGCAGCGCAGTGCCGAAGCGGCCAAACAGATCAAGGAGCTGATCACGGCCAGCGTGACTCAGGTGGAAAGCGGCTCTGGCCTGGTGGGCCAGGCCGGCAGCACCATGAAGGAAATCATGCAGTCCGTAGGTCAGGTCACAGGTCTGCTGAGCGAAATCTCCGGTGCGCTGCAGCAGCAAAGCGAGGGCATCGCCCATGTGAATACGGCCGTGGCTCACATGGACAGCACCAATCAGGAAAACGCCGCCCTGGTCATGCAGGCCACGCAAGCCGCTGCTGCGCTCAATGCGCGCACGCAGGATCTGCAGCAGGCGGTGGGGGCCTTCAAACTCGATGACGATGAGTCACCTGCTCTGGCTCCTTCTGCCATGCCGGCTCCGCGCGGAGCTGTGGCCGCGCAGGCGCGTCCGGCTCGTGCCCGCGAGCTGGCCTATGAAGAACTTTGATTCAGTGAATTTCGTGCAGATAGCCGTAAATGGCTACGACGGTAAAGCCGAAATGGAGGCAGATAGCCATTCCCAGCAGGACTCTGCGGCGCAGTATGGAGTCATCGGCCTGTGCCGACAGCCCTGGCGAGACATGGAATGACTTGCCTCCGGCATAAGCCCGAATCGTCCATGCCGTCCAGAGGGTGGCCAGGGCATAGATCAGCCATGCCTGAGACGCCTGCCAGAACAGCACCGCCACCATCACCGAGTACGCGCACAAAGAGACGATGAGCCAGGGCCAGTGGCGCTGAACAAAGTCTTGCGGCAGCTGCTTTTCCTGCATGAGGCCGCGCCTATTCGGGCTGAAGGCCTATGTCTTTCAGGCCGCCCATGCCCTGGCGCACCACGACGGGGGGATTGTTCAAGGCCATGGGCGTGAGGTCCAGCACCGTGGTGGGTTGCTGCGGACAGGCGCCTGAGTCGACCACGGCGTCCAGCTCATGGGGGAAGCGCTCCAGAATCGACTCGGCATCATTGAGCGGCTCGGTCTCGCCGGGCGCGATCAAGGTGGTGGCCAGCAAGGGCTCGCCCAGTTCTTCCAGCAGCAGTTGCAGACCTTTGCGATCCGGCACGCGCAGGCCGATGGTCTTGCGCGAAGGGTGGCTCAGGCGCTTGGGCACTTCCTTGCTGGCTTCAAGAATAAAGGTGTAGGGGCCTGGCGTTGCCAGCTTGAGCAAGCGGTACTGGCGGTTGTCCACGCGGGCATAGTTGGCCAACTCGGACAGGTCGCGGCACAGCAGCGTGAGGTGGTGCTTGTCGTTGATCTGCCGGATGCGGCGCATGCGGTCCACGGCGTTCTTGTCGTCCAGGTGGCAGACCAGGGCATAGCTGGAGTCAGTGGGTACGGCAAGAATGGCACCCTTGCGCAGCATGTCCGCAGCCTGCTTGATGATGCGAGGCTGCGGGTTCTCTGGATAGACTTCAAAAACGGTGGTCATGCAATCTCTCTCTGTGATTTATGCACGCTGTATGCGGTCCTGCAGCAGCTCCCAGACGGGAGTGAGCTGGCTGGGCAGATAGGGCAGTTGCCCCAGGTCTATCTGCGATTCATCGGGGCTGTGAAAGTCGCTGCCGCGCGATGCGGCCAGGCCGAATTCCAGGGCCAGATCGGCATAGATCGCATATTCGTGCGGACGGTGGCTGCCGGTCACGACCTCCACGCCCTGGCCGCCGAGTTCCTTGAACTTGGAAAACAGCGCATATTCCTCGTTATGGCTCAAGTCGTAACGTGCCGGGTGGGCAATCACGGCCACGCCGCCGGCATCCACGATCCAGCGCACGGCGTCCTCCAGATTCGCCCAGACATGGGCGACATAACCGGGCTTGCCTTCGGTCAGATAGCGTTTGAAGACCTCATAGGTGTCGCTGCAGACTCCGCTCTCCACGAGAAAGCGCGCGAAGTGGGTGCGCGAGATCAGCTCGGGGTTGCCTGCATGGCGCAGTGCTCCTTCATAGGCGCCGGGAATGCCGGCCAGTTCCAGCTGCCTGGCCATTTTGCGGGCGCGTGGGCCGCGACCGTTGCGAGTGTCGTACAGGCCTTGGGTCAGAGCTGCGTTATCGGCGTCAAAGCCCAGGCCCACGATATGTACGCCGCTGCCCGAGAAGCTGACGGAAATTTCAGTGCCTGTCAGGTAGTCCAGCCCTGCTGACCTGGCTGCGGCTGCTGCCCGGTGCTGGCCGCCGACCTCGTCGTGATCGGTCAGCGCCCAGAGCTCCACCCCTCGCTCGGCGGCACGCAGAGCCAGTTGCTCGGGCGTCAAAGTGCCGTCGGAGACGACGGAGTGGCAGTGCAGATCGGCGTTCAGATAGGTTTTGGGCACGGCTTGATTGTAGGCGGCTGTACGCAATCATGATTTGTGTTATAGCACGAGCGCTATTGCGGTCGAAGCTTGTAACAAAGCTCAAATCTCCTGCAAGTATGCCGATTAAGGATTGGCTACAGCGCTTGTGAGTTTCTGAATTCGTTAAGGCTGCCACGGTGTTGCTTGATCTATTGAGATGGATAAAAAATGAAATTGAATCAGTTCTCTGTGTCACAAAAGCTGTGGGCTTTGGTGATTGGCTTGCTGGCGGGCTTGCTGCTGGTGTCTGCAGGCAGCCTGATCTATCTGGACCGCGTGTACGTGAGCATCTCCAAGGAGGCCACGCGTACCCGAATGGCAGCCAACATTGCCAGTGAGTGGCGTCATCTGACCGAGCAAAGTGTGGATCGCTCCATCGTCGCGGCCATTTCCTCCGAGGAAAACCTGGTGGAGCAGCAGCGCAAGCTGATGAGTGACGGGATTGCGCATATCACCGAGCTGCAGAAAAAGCTCAACGAACTGGTCACTGACGATGAATCGCGCAAGGTGCTGGACGAGGTCGCCGAGCGCAGGCGCGCGACGCTGGAGAGCAATGCAGCCGTGCAGGCCGCGCGCAAGGACAATGATTTTGCGGCGGCCTTCGATCTGGTTGAAAAACAGCTGCGTCCCAACGCCAAGGTCTACGTGGATGCGCAGCGCAAGTTTGTGCAGTTGCAGGAGCAACGCAGCCAACGTGCGGTTGCCGATGGCGAAGCAAGCCAGTCTCGGGCCTATGTGGCTATCGGTCTGGTCTGCGGCCTGATCGTTTTGCTGGGGCTGGCGATGGCGGCTCTGATCCTGCGCTCGATCATCGCTCCGTTGAATGAGGCGGTAACTCTGGCTGACTCCATCGCTGCCGGCGACTTGACGGCAACGGTACGCAATGACCGTCATGACGAACTGGGCCGTCTGCTCAAGTCCCTGAACGCCATGGCCGAGCGCCTGCGCTCCGTCGTTGGCCAGGTGCGCTCGGGCGTGGAATCCGTCTCTTCGGCTTCGGGCCAGATTGCCACGGGCAACCAGGACCTGTCGGCCCGCACCGAGCAGACGGCGGCCAATCTCGAGGAAACCGCGGCCAGCATGGAAGAGCTGACGGCCACCGTCACCCAGTCTGCCGACACTGCGCGTCAGGCCAATCAGCTGGCATCGACAGCCGCCCAGGCGGCCGAGCAAGGAGGTCGCGTGGTGCAGCAAGTGGTGCAGAGCATGGGCCAGATCACCGATAGCAGCCGCAAGATTGCCGACATCATCGGCGTGATCGACTCCATTGCCTTCCAGACCAATATCCTGGCCCTGAATGCGGCCGTCGAGGCGGCACGCGCCGGTGAGCAGGGCCGTGGCTTTGCCGTGGTGGCGGGCGAGGTGCGCAGCCTGGCGCAGCGCAGCGCCGAGGCGGCCAAGGAGATCAAGCAGCTCATCACCACCAGCGTGGACAATGTGCAATCGGGCTCGCAGCAGGTGGAGCTGGCGGGCCAGAGCATGAGTGAGATCGTGGCCAGTGTGCGCCGTGTCAGCGACCTGATCGGCGAGATCACGGCCTCGTCCACCGAGCAGCGCGACGGCATCAACCAGGTCAACCAGGCGGTGAGCAATCTGGACCAGATGACGCAGCAGAACGCGGCGCTGGTGGAGGAATCCAGTGCGGCGGCGCTGTCCATGCAGGAGCAGGCGCGTCGCCTGGCCGAAGTGGTCTCAGTCTTCAAGCTGGGCCATGAAACCGGCTATGCCAAGGTTGCAGCACCCCTGCGCTCGGCCAGCCGCGCCATGCCGGCCATGGCGCCGGTGAAGCAGACTGCTGCTGCAGCCAGACCCGCGATCAAGAAAGCGCCTGCTGGCCCGGCACCTACGGCACTGAGTGCCAGCAAGGCCAAGCCAGCCGCGGACTCCGACGATGGGGACTGGGAAACTTTCTAAACCGCAGGCTGACACCCGCTTGCAGGCCCGCCGCTTCTGACAGGAGGCTGCGGGCTTTTTCATTCTGGATTGTCAACTCCAGCCTTGCCGAAAAGCGGGAAAGTACTGAGAACATCAGTTGTGCGCAATGCGCAAAGCAGTTGTAACAATTATTAATATATTGATGCAGCTCTCGGGAGAGCATCCCGAAGAGGTGGAGGGAGGACGTCAGGGGCCAGGAATTGACCGCCAGAGTCATGCACAAGCCAGCCCGTAGTTCACGATGCGGACGTGCCTGTGTGTGTGGGTTCTTTTGTCTGGATTGGTTGGTTCATGAAGTTGTTTCAATTCACCGTGGCCCGGAAGCTGTGGGCATTGGTGATCGGTCTTTTGGCGGGGATGTTGTTGCTGGTGGCAGGCAGCCTGGCTTATTCCAAACGTGTCAACGAGGGCGTTCTTACGGCGGTGGTGGAGGCGCAGACGGCTGCTGCGCAGGCCAAGGAGTGGCGCATCCTGACCCAGATGAGCATGGATCGCTTCACGGCAGCTGCCATGTCCACGGAAGAGAATCTGGTCGAGCACCAGTACAAGGCCATGGCCGGCCTGATCGCCAGCATCAACGAGTTGCGCGACAAGGTGCTGGCACAGGTTCATACCCAAGAGGCCAAGGGCCTGATGGCCGATGTGAACACGCATAGAGATGCCTTGTTTGCGGTGAACAAGGAGGTGGATCAGGCTCGTCAATCCAAGGATTTCGAGCGTTCGCAAAAGCTGATCGAAGAGCGGCTCAATCCCATGGCGCAAAAGTACTACGCGGCCCTGGATGCCTATGTGCAACTGCAGGACCGCTACCGGGTTCAGGCGCTGGAGCTGGGTGAGTCCAGCCGCTCCAAAGCCTATGTGGTGATAGCCGTCGCTTGCGGCGTCATCATGTTTTTGGGATTGGTGACTGGCCTGCTCATCATGCGCTCCATCACCCGGCCTCTTGTCAAGGCCGTGGAGCTGGCAGATGCGATCGCCGAGGGCGATCTGAGTTTCAGAAGCGGGCATGGCAGCGAAGACGAACTGGGGCATCTGCACCAGTCCCTGAACGCCATGGCCGAGCGCCTGCGCTCCGTCGTCGGCCAGGTGCGCTCGGGCGTGGAATCCGTCTCTTCGGCTTCGGGCCAGATTGCCACGGGCAACCAGGACCTGTCGGCCCGCACCGAGCAGACGGCGGCCAATCTCGAAGAAACCGCGGCCAGCATGGAAGAGCTGACGGCTACTGTCACCCAGTCTGCCGACACTGCGCGTCAGGCCAATCAGCTGGCATCGACAGCCGCTCAGGCGGCCGAGCAAGGCGGTCGCGTGGTGCAGCAGGTGGTGCAAAGCATGGGCCAGATCACCGACAGCAGCCGCAAGATTGCCGACATCATCGGCGTGATCGACTCCATTGCCTTCCAGACCAATATCCTGGCCCTGAATGCAGCCGTCGAGGCGGCACGCGCCGGCGAGCAGGGCCGTGGTTTTGCCGTGGTGGCGGGCGAGGTGCGCAGCCTGGCGCAGCGCAGCGCCGAGGCGGCCAAGGAGATCAAGCAGCTCATCACCACCAGCGTGGACAATGTGCAGTCGGGCTCGCAGCAGGTGGAGCTGGCGGGCCAGAGCATGAGCGAGATCGTGGCCAGCGTGCGCCGCGTCAGCGATCTGATCGGCGAGATCACGGCCTCGTCCACCGAGCAGCGCGACGGCATCAACCAGGTCAACCAGGCGGTGAGCAATCTGGACCAGATGACGCAGCAGAACGCGGCTCTGGTGGAGGAATCCAGCGCGGCGGCGCTGTCCATGCAGGAGCAGGCGCGTCGCCTGGCGGAGGTGGTCTCAGTCTTCAAGCTGGGACGCAATGCCGAGGCTTTCACGACCGTGTCCGCAGTGCTCCCCAAGCCGCTAGCGACGATCAAGGCGCTCAACCCGACCGCTCAGCCTGCCGTTGCAGTTCCCAGGCCGGTAGCGTCCAGGTCCAAGGAGCAGTCCCTTGCAAGCACTGCGGAGGACGATAGCTGGGAGCAGTTCTAAGTGTCGGGCACAGCGTGAAATGGGCAGCCGCCACGTTCGCGGTGGCGGCGGTCCAGGCTGGGGCGAGGATCAGAAGCCCATGTTGCCGGCACCGCCCTCGAAGTCCTGTGCGGCTTCCACGAGAAACTGCACCTTGCGTTCGCCGCGCCATTCGTTGATGTCCAGGCGATAGGCCAGGGTGGTGCGCGAGGGCAGCGGGTCGGTGTGGTTGAACCAGATGCCGTCGATCTTGGAGCCATGGTGCAGCAGCTCCAGCTTCAGGTGCTTTTCACCGACCAGGCGCTGCGAGGTGATTTCCAGCTCTTCGCTGAAAGTCGGCGCGGCAAAGCCCTGGCCCCAGACGGCCAGCTGCATTTGTTCGATCAGGCCGGTGTCCAGCCATTGGGGCGACAGCGGGCCATCGGTCTCCAGCCTGCGCGTCAGCGTGGCGGCATCCAGCCATTCCCTGGCGACCTGGGCAAAAGCCTTTTCGAACTCGTCAAAGTGCGCTTCTGCGATGGTGCAGCCTGCCGCCATGGCGTGGCCGCCAAAACGCAGTATCAGACCGGGGTGGCGCTTGCTGACCAGATCCAGCGCATCGCGCAGGTGAAAGCCTGGAATGGAGCGGCCCGAGCCCTTGAGCTCGTGTTCCTTGCCCGGGGCGCCGCTGGCTGCAAACACAAACGTGGGCCGGTGCAGCTTGTCCTTGATGCGCGAGGCCACCACACCGACCACGCCTTCGTGAAAGTCGGGGTCGAACACGCTGATGGCAGGCGGCGGCGTCATGCCGTCCTCGCAAAGGCCTTCGGCCATGAGCAGGGCATGCTCGCGCATGCTGACTTCGATCTCGCGGCGCTCGCGGTTGATGCTGTCCAGCATGCGTGCCAGGTTGTCGGCGCGGCTGACATCTTCCGTGGTCAGGCACTCGATGCCTATGGTCATGTCTGCCAGACGACCGGCGGCATTGATGCGCGGGCCCAGGGCAAAGCCGAAGTCGATGGTGGTGGCCATGTCGAAGCGGCGGCCCGATGCCTCGAACAGCGCGCGTATGCCGGGCTGCATGACGCCTTTGCGAATCTGCTTGAGACCCAGTGCCACCAGGCGGCGGTTGTTGGCATCGAGCTTGACCACGTCGGCCACCGTGCCCAGTGCTACCAGAGGCAGCAATTGCTCGAGACGGGGCTGGTTGTGGCGGTCAAAGCGGCCGCGATTGCGCAGCTCGGTGCGCAGGGCCAGCAGCACATAGAACATGACTCCCACGCCGGCCATGGATTTGCTCGCGAACTCGCAGCCGGGCTGGTTGGGGTTGACGATGGCATCGGCCAGCGGCAGGTGGTCGCCGGGCAGATGGTGGTCGGTCACCACGACCGACATGCCCAGCTCCTTGGCCACGGCCACGCCTTCGACGCTGGCAATGCCGTTGTCCACGGTGATCAGCATGTCGGCACCGGTCTCCTTGACTCGGCGCGAGATGGGGGCCGTCAGGCCATAGCCGTCGACCACGCGGTCGGGCACCAGGTAGTCGGCATGGGCCGCGCCCAGCATGCGCAGGCCGCGCAGGCCCACGGCGCAGGCCGTGGCGCCATCGCAGTCATAGTCGGCGACGATGCACAGGCGCTTTTGCGCGGTGATGGCATCGGCCAGGAGCTGCACGGCAGTATCTATGCCGCGCAGGCCCGAGGGCGGCAGCAGGCGCGCCGGGGCATCGTCCAATTCGTCGGCCGAGCAGACGCCTCGCGCTGCATAGAGCTGGGCCAGCAAGGGATGAATCTTGGCCTGCAGCAGTGCAGAGACACTGCCGTCGGGAATGGACCTGGGGATTATTTTCATAGCATCTCTCGCAGGTCAGGCAATCTTTTCGTGCCAAAAACACTCTTGATCTTGTCCCGCAGGCTGCGCGGCTGGCTTTGCCATTGCACGGCATTGCGCTCGCCGCAGAGCGTGAGCTTGACGGGCTCGCCCCGGGCAGCCCGCTGCTGCAGCTCGGCGATCAGGCCGCTGTCCAGCGCCTGCCAGGCTTTTTGCCAGCCTTGCACATTGCCCTGCAGCGCGGTGTGGCGCAGATCATCGACACAGACTGCTGCAGGGCCCGCTGCGGGCAGGCTGTTCAGGCTTCCCGTGCCATGTACCCAGAAGGAGTTGATGGGCGGTAGACCGCGTGCGGCACGCTGGTCGTTGAAGACATGGGTGTAGAGCAGCATCTGCAACTCGGTCTGCAGACGCTGGATGATGGCGCCCTGGATAGGCTCGGGCATCCAGGGGCGCACGTCGCGGCCCAGTGCCCGGTCCATCGAGGCGGTAGCCAGGTCCTTGAAGGCCGCTCCGCGTGCCAGCCAGAGGTCGGCACGCAGGTATTCCAGCGTGATGCCGTCGTCGCTGAACCAGGGTGCGATCAGCGCCAGCAACTGGCGGGATTCGTCTTCGTCCAGTGGCGCGCTGGCCGGGTCGGTCTGGTGGACCTGGTCCGGCGTGATATGCCAGTGGCAGGGAGTGATGAAGGCACAGGCCTGGCTGCTGTCTCCGGCCGCCAGCGCAGCCCAGGGAATCAGCCCGGGTGTATCGGGCAGCTGCATGCTGCGGGCCAGGGCGCGTTCATGCGGGGGGGAGAAGTCCATCTCGTCGCCCTGCACCAGCGTGGTCGGAGCCAGCGTTGCCAGCAAGGCCTGCAGGTGAGGGAGTTGCAAACCGTCCCATGCCAGGGGAATGTCGGCAGGGCCGCTGGCATAGGCAACAATGATTTCAGAGGCGCCTGTGCCCAGGGCTTGGGCGGCAGGCAGCAAAGGCGCGGTCAAAGACATGGGCGCTATTGTCGGGCATGGCCGCAGCCCGGGCATGGTGCGGGGTGCTTTGTCACCTCGCAGGCATATTTTTCAGGGTGTAGACCAGGCTGTAACTCGCATCATCGGCAATGGCGGGCATGCCGGCATTCCAGTCGTCCCAGCGCTGTCGCATGGCCTGCAGGCGCTCTGGGTGCTGGCCGGCCAGATTGGCACGCTCGCGTTCGTCCTGCGCCAGATTGAACAGGTATTCGTTGTCTTCCACGCGCAGGTATTTCCATTCGCCTTCGCGCAGCGCGCGCTGGTTGCGGTAGAGCATGCGCCAGTACAGCGGCCGGGCAAACTCCGCACCGTCGGTGCGCAGCACGGGCAGGATGGAGACGCCGTCCAGCGGGTAGTCCGGATCGGCGCTCACACCGGCTGCATCCAGCACCGTGGCGGCCCAATCCATGCTCATGCATTGTTGGGCGCTGCTGCGATGGGCCTCGATCACGGCAGGCCAGTGGGCGATCCAGGGCACGCGGATGCCGCCTTCGGTCAGATCCATCTTGCCACCCACGAGAGGCCAGCTGTCCGAGAAGCGCTCGCCGCCGTTATCGCTGGTGAAGACGATCAGCGTGTTGTCCAGTTGGCCGTTCTTGCGCAGGGCTTCGACGATCCAGCCTATGCCTTCATCCATGTGATGAATCATGCGGCGGTACTGGTGAATATTGCCGCCCGCCAGATGCGTGATGCCGGCGCCCAACTGCTCGGCAGCCTCACGGTCATCACGGGTTTCCCAGGGCCAGTGCGGCGCCGTGTAGTGCAGGCTCAGGAAGAAGGGGGCGTTGCCCTCGCTCATGCGGTTGACGAAGTCCACGCTGCGCTGGGACAGCAGGTCGGTCAGATAGCCTTCGTCGTGATGCTCCTCTTCGCCTACCCACAGATCGTGCTGGCCCGAGCTGCTCAGATGGGTGAAGTAATCCACGCCGCCCGACATGGGGCCGAAGTATTCCTCGTAGCCAGAGCGCAGCGGACCGAAGTGGGGAGGGTAGCCCAGATGCCATTTGCCTATCAGTGCCGTGCGATAGCCCGCGCCCTTGAGCAGCGAGGCAACGGTGGGGATTTCGGGCGGCAGGCCCAGCTTGGCGCCCAGCGGCGTGCCGCGCGTCTTGCTGTTGATGGGCTCCTCGGCCGCGCCGCGCAAGCGGTATTGATAGCGGGCCGTGGCCAGGGCAAAACGCGTGGGCGAGCACACGGGTGAATTGGCATAGCCCTGGGTGAGCCTGAGGCCGTTGGCCGCCAGGCGGTCGAGCACCGGGGATACCGGGCCGAACTCGGCATCGCGGCCGCCGTAGCAGCCCAGGTCGGCATAGCCGAGATCGTCAGCGACGATAAAGATGATGTTGGGGCGAGTCATGAAATGCGGGTCGTTGTCATGGGGTTGATGGCTGGCGCAAGCGCTCATTCCATCTTCATGCCGGTGGCCTGGGCCAGGACGCGATAGCGGTCGGCCAGGGCCTGAATGCGCTTGACGGCCGCATCGCCTGTCAGCCCTTCGTAGACCATGTCGTTGACACGCATGCGTTCACGCAAAGTGCCGTCCTTCATGGCCTTCTCGAACTGGGCCTGGATTTTCTGCACCAGCGGCTCAGGTGTGCTGCTGGGTACCCAGGCAGCGAAAAGCACTTCCTGCTGCAGCTCTTTATGTCCGAGCTCGCCCACGGATGGAACTTCCGGCAGCAAGGGGTTGCGCTGGGCCGTGGTCACGGCCAGCGCCGTGATCTTTCCAGTGGTCACATGGGGCAGCATGGCGGTGGAGCTGATGACGCCGCCGTCCACCTCGCCAGAGAGCATGGCCAGCGTGGCAGGTGCATTGCCTTTGTAGGGCACATGGTTGACCTTGGCTCCGGTGGCGTAAGTCAGGATGCTGGAGGCCAGATGGCCGGGGGTTCCATAGCCGGCGGACCCCAGGGTCAGGCCCTTGTCCTTGCCGCGGGCGATGAACTGCTCCAGTGTCTTGATATTTGTCTTGGGACTGACGGCCATCAGCATGCCTTGCGAGGCGAACACCATGACAGGACGCAGGTCGCCATTTTTGAACGGCATGCTTTTGTAGATCAGCGGGTTGACCGTGAAGCTCGTGTCCAGGCCGATCAGCATGGTGTATCCGTCGGCGGCAGCCTTGGCGACGTAATCGGCTCCTATATTGCCGCCAGCGCCGGTGCGGTTTTCAACAACGAATGGCTGCTTGGTCTCACGTTGAAGCACTTCTCCGACGCCGCGCGCCAGTATGTCCACAGCCCCACCGGGAGCGAAGGCTGCTATCAGCCGAACTGGCTTGTGAGGCCAGGCGGCGACGGCTGCGCCATCGGCAGACTGGGCCTGGGAGGCGAAGGCGGAGCAGCCCAGCAGCAGAGCCAGGCTGGTTTGAAGAAGGCGGCGGGGTGCAGTCAGGCGGGCCATGGAATCACTCTCTGGTCTGAGGAAAGTGCTGGCATTTGCGAAAATCCCCGGCACTTCCCTTGTCTCTGTATTGGGAATGCACACTGTAGAAGTGACATCCACAATTGATCTAATCAACTCATCCCCGTGAATACCCGACAACCCACCTCCATTCAGCAGATGCTGCTGTTTCGCATCAGCCGCTTCTTTGGCGTGGCGGGCGGCATGGCCATGCGCATGTGCGAGGCCCGCTTCGGCCTGACGCGCCGGGAATGGGGCGTGATGGCGACGCTGGCGACCGAGGAGGGTTTGCTGTCCTCCAAGTTGGCGCAGAAGGTGCAGCTGGACAGGGCGCGCACTTCGCGGGCGCTCAGCGGCCTGGAGGAAAAAGGCTGGGTGCTGCGCAAGCCTCTGGATGGAGACCGTCGGCGCGTGGCCATTTATCTGACCGATGAGGGGCGGCGCATGTACGGCCTGATCCTGCCCGAGATGGTCAAGATTCATGCCGACATCGTGTCCGTCCTCAGCGATGAAGAGCTGGCCTTGTTTGACGGTCTGCTGGCCAAGCTTCAGGCCCATGCGGTGACGCTGGAGCAGCACGAGCAATACGCGGATCTGCCGCGCATAGGGCGCAGCAGGCCGCCTCGATAGAGGGTCGGGGGGCAGTCAAATTGCATAAGGCTGGCGCCGCCGGCAGGGCATTGCCGGCAATGCCACAATGCTGGCAACATGCAATTTCCCTACGAACTGGCCGTGGGCTGGCGCTATACCCGTGCAGGGCGCGCCACACGCCGCAATGGCTTCATCTCCTTTATCTCGGGTGTCTCCATGCTTGGCATTGCGCTGGGCGTGGCGGCGCTGATCATTGTGCTGAGCGTGATGAACGGCTTCCAGAAGGAAGTGCGGGATCGCATGCTCAGCGTCGTCTCCCATGTGGAAATCTACGCCCCGCAGGGCGCGCCTCTGCCTGATGTGGAGCGCACCATGCGCGAGGCCAGAGCCAACCCCGATGTGGTGGGGGCTGCGCCTTTTGTGGCGGCTCAGGCCTTGCTGGCGCGCGGCGAGGATATGAAAGGCGCCTTGGTGCGCGGTATCGATCCGGCGCGTGAGGGCGAGGTGACCGATCTGGCGGCCACCAGCGGCGAGGTGCTCAAGCGTCTGGTGCCTGGCGAGTTCAAGGTGGTGCTTGGCATCGAGCTGGCGCGCAATCTCGGTGTGAGCGAAGGCGATGTGATCACGTTGATCGCTCCCAGCGGACAGGTCACTCCGGCCGGCGTGCTGCCGCGTATGAAGCAGATGACGGTGGCCGGCACCTTCGATTCCGGTCACTACGAATATGACTCGGCACTGGTGATGATGCATTACGAGGATGCGCAGCGCATCTTCCGTCTGGAAGGGCCGACCGGCATTCGCCTCAAGCTCAAGGATTTGCACGAGGCCCCGCGCGTGGCGCATGAACTCGCTGACACCTTGACGGACCGTTTGTTCATCCGTGACTGGACGCAGCAGAACAAGACCTGGTTTGCCGCCGTGCAGCTCGAAAAACGCATGATGTTCATCATCCTGACCCTGATCGTGGCCGTGGCGGCTTTCAATCTGGTGTCCACCCTGGTGATGAGCGTGCAGGACAAGCGTGCCGATATTGCCATCCTGCGTACCCTGGGGGCCTCGCCCTCGTCCATCATGGGCATCTTCATGGTGCAGGGAGCCATGGTCGGCGTCATCGGTACCTTGGCCGGTCTGGCGCTGGGGCTGGCGATTGCCTTCAATATCGACGTCATCGTGCCGGCCATAGAGCAGGCGCTGCATGCCAATTTCCTGCCCAAGGACATCTACCTGATCAGCAAGATGCCCAGCGAGCCGCAGTCCACGGACATCGTGCCGATTGCCGTGATCTCCCTGATTCTTTCTTTTGTGGCCACGATTTACCCCAGCTGGCGTGCCAGCCGCGTGAACCCTGCGGAGGCACTGCGTTATGAATGATGTTGTGATGGGCCAGAGCGTGCTGGAGGCACGCGGCCTGACCAAGCGCTTTGCCGAAGGCAAGCTGGATGTGACCGTGCTGCAGGGAGTGGATCTGCAGGTTCAGGCGGGCGAGACACTGGCGATTGTCGGAGCCTCGGGTTCGGGCAAATCCACCTTGCTGCACTTGCTGGGCGGGCTGGATGCACCCTCCACCGGCAGCGTCAGCCTCATGGGCCAGCCCTTGCACCAGCTCAGCCCGCAAAAGCAGGGTGCGCTGCGCAACCAGCATCTGGGCTTTATCTACCAGTTCCACCACCTGCTGGCCGAGTTCTCGGCCCAGGAGAATGTGGCCATGCCGCTGCGCATTCGCCGCGATGCCAAGGAGGACTGCATGGATCGCGCGGCCGAGATGCTGCGCGCCGTGGGCCTGGGCCAGCGCATGGCGCATCGCCCGGCCGAGCTGTCGGGCGGCGAGCGTCAGCGCGTGGCCATTGCACGTGCCCTGGTCACGCGTCCGGCCTGCGTGCTGGCCGACGAGCCCACGGGCAATCTGGATCGCGGCACGGCCGATACGGTGTTTGCGCTGATGCTGGAGCTGGCGCGCAGCCATGGCACGGCGTTTGTGATGGTCACTCATGACGAAGGACTGGCCGCGCGTTGCGATCGCATGGTCAGGCTGGGGCAGGGACAGCTGGCCTGATCTCCTGCCTGCCGACGGGCAAAGGCCCGGTCGCTGTCTTTGCAGCGCCGGGCCTTTTTCATGAAGTGCCTGGGGCGCTTTTCCTTTTTCAATAAGCGCTGACCGCCGCGTTCCGGATGGCGATCGTGGCCTGCTCACGGGCCGAAGCCTGCTGCGGCACGGCAGGGCGCGGCTTGACCGAGCCTGGATTGGCTGAAACATCCTGCGCCGTCAGATCGTCGGTGACCTCGCGCAGCCTGGCGGACTGGGCCAGCGAGGTCTGCACCACCTCGCCCATGATCTGCGTGACCTGGCGCGAGGAGTTCACGATCTCGGCCATGGTGGTGCCGGCCTCACGCACCTGGTTCACCCCCTGGGTGACCTGGGTGACGGAGGTCTGGATCAGCTGCTTGATCTCCTTGGCGGCTTCGGCGCTGTGCTGGGCCAGCTGGCGCACCTCATTGGCCACCACGGCAAAGCCGCGCCCCTGGTCGCCGGCGCGGGCCGCTTCCACGGCGGCGTTGAGCGCCAGCAGATTGGTCTGGAAGGCGATGGAGTCCATCATGCCGATGATGTCGCTGATCTTGCGCGAGCTGGCGCTGATGGATTCCATGGTGGTCACCACATCCTGCACGGTGCGGCCGCCGGCCTCAGCCACGCTGCAGGCGTCCTGGGCCAGCTCGTTGGCCTGGCGCGCATGGTTGGCGCTTTCGGTCAGACCTTCCACCGTGGCACGCAGGGTTTGGGCTGCGGTCACGCGGCGTGTGATGTTGGTGGCGAACTTGACGACCTTGAAGGGGCGCCCTTCGGCGTCGAGTATGGGGTTGTAGCTGGCTTCGATCCAGACCTGGCGGCCGGCCTTGCCTATGCGCAGGTACTGGCCGGCATCATGATGGCCCAGTGCCAGCTTGTGCCAGAAATGCTGATAGGCCGGGGACTGGCGCTCGTGCGGCTGGACGAACATGCTGTGGTGCCTGCCCACGACTTCGGCGAGGGAGTAGCCCATGGTCTGCAGGAACAGATCGTTGGCCGTGAGGATGTTGCCGTTCAGATCGAACTCGATGATGGCTTGCACCTTGGCAATGGCCTGGAGCTGGCCGCGGGCATCGTCTTCGTGCTGTTGCTGCTCGGTGATGTCGGTGGCGTACTTGATGACTTTGCGCGGCTGGCCCTGGCTGTCGAAGATCGGGTTGTAGCTGGCCTGCAGCCACACATCCTCGCCCTGGCTGTTGATGCGGCGGTAGCGTCCGCTGTCGTGCAGACCCGCTGCCAGGCGCTGCCAGAACTGGGCGTACTCGACAGAGCCGCGGGTTTCCTCATCGACGAACATGCGGTGATGCTGGCCGATGATCTGTTCAGGGCTATAGCCCATGGTGCGCAGAAAGTTGTCATTGGCCGTCAGCACATGACCTTGCAGATCGAATTCGATCACGGACTGCACCTGATCCAGCGCGGCCAGCTTGCCCTGCATGTCGGCGCGCTGATGACTTTGGCTCAGGCGTTGCCAGAGCGTGCTTTGCAGAAGTCCCGTCATAACATGCTCCTTTGGCCGGTCGCGCAGGGTAGGGGGTGAAGTTGCTTAATGTTTTATTTGTTTCAATATGTGAATCGTAGGACAAGACAGGAAACTGTCTGTAGTCACTTGACGTGTCATCGGCCGAGGCTGGGCTGCGCAAGCAGCCCAGCCGATGCATGATGTGTGGATGCCAACCTGGATAGATACCCATTGCCACCTGGATGCGCCCGAGTTCGCACCTGACAGAGATGCCGTGCGCGCCGCTGCGCAGGCCGCAGGCGTCACGCATCTGGTCATTCCTGCCGTACAGCGCAGCCACTGGCAGGATGTGATTGCACTTGCCCATCGCCATGGCGACAGCTATGCGCTGGGCATTCATCCGCTCTACACGCCCGGCGCGCAGGAGTCCGATATCGCGGCGCTGCGCGAGTTGCTGAATCAGCAGCGCGGCGACCCGCAACTGGTGGCGGTGGGTGAAATCGGTCTCGACTTTTTTGTCCCCGGACTGGACGAACAGTGCCAGATCTGGTTCTACGAACAGCAGATCCGGCTGGCACGCGAGTTCGAGTTGCCCGTGATCCTGCATGTGCGCAAGAGCAGCGATCGTCTGCTCAAGACCTTGCGTCAGCACAGGGTTGTGGGTGGCATTGCCCATGCGTTCAACGGCAGCGCCCAGCAGGCGCAGGCCTTCATCGATATGGGCTTCAAGCTGGGCTTTGGCGGTGCCATCACCTATGAGCGCGCGCTCAAGCTGCGTGAGCTGGCGGCCAGCCTGCCGCTGGAGGCGCTGGTTCTGGAAACCGACGCTCCCGATATTCCGCCGCACTGGCTCTATACCACGGCCGAACAGCGTGCGGCCGGTCAGCCCCAAGGGCGCAACAGCTCCGCCGAGCTGCCGCGCATTGCGGCGGAGATCGCGCGGCTGCGCGGCATGGGCATTGAGCAGCTGGCGCAGGCCTGCACGGCCAATGCACGTAAGGCGCTCAAAGGGCTGCCGGCACTGCCGTAGATGGGGCAGTAGCTATCCTTTGCAGGCAAAGAGGCTCATGCTCATCTTTTTGAATGTCAGCCCAAGATCCAGGATGATGATGGCTCGGCGACAATAGGGCATGACCGAGGATTCTTCTGCCACCGTGACAGAGACAGGCCCGCGCTGGCAGGGGCTGGCTGCGGTGGCCGATGGCCGCACGCGGGCCCTGGTGCTGGGCAGCTTTCCGGGCATGAAGTCGCTGCAGCAGGCCCAGTACTACGCCCATCCGCAAAACCAGTTCTGGCCGCTGCTGCAGGCCTTGTGGCCCCAGCATCTGCAGCCGCCACGTAGTGATTATGCGGGCCGCTGCGAATGGCTGCTGGCACGCGGGCTGGGTCTGTGGGATGTGTATGCGAGCTGCGAGCGCGAAGGCAGTCTGGACAGCGCCATTCGCGCGGCACAGGTCAACGACTTTGCCGGACTGCGTCAGCGCTGCCCTGATCTGCAACTGGCGTTGCACAACGGCGGCGAGAGCTACAAGCATGCCCGTCAGACCGAGGCACTGGGGCTGATCGCCCTCAAGCTGCCATCCACCAGCCCGGCCAATGCCGGCTGGTCGTTCGATAGAAAACTGCAGGCCTGGCGCCATGCGCTGGCGGCCCATGGCCTGCTTTGAAGATTGGTGTGAAACGTGATCCGTAAAACCCGTGGCGGTGCTAAATCCGCGCAAGACAAGAATCTGGCCAGCGTGCAGGAGCTGCCCGAAGTCAGCGTCTCCGACGACGGCGATATCCGCTATCTGCATCTGGGCACGCCCTGGGTGCAGGGCTCCATGCGTATTCGCGATCCTTTTGATATCGATCTGGAGTATGTGCAGCGCATGATGGGCTGGCTGCTGTTTGCCGAGCCTGCTGAAGTGCCCCGGATGCACGCCATGCAACTGGGTCTGGGAGCGGCCGCCATCACCAAGTTCTGTCACAAGAAACTGCGCATGAAGACCACGGCGGTCGAGCTGAACCCTCAGGTCCTGGCCGTGTGCCGCAGCTGGTTCAAGCTGCCGCCCGACAGCAGCACGCTGCAGGTGGTGCTGGCCGATGCAGCCCAGGAAATCAAAAAGCCCGAATGGCAGGGCACTGTCGATGCGCTGGCCGTCGATCTGTACGATCACGAAGCGGCGGCTCCCGTGCTCGACAGCGCCGAGTTCTATGCCGATTGCCGCAATCTGCTGACCGAGGACGGCATCATGACCGTCAACCTCTTTGGCCGCTCCTCAAGCTTTGACAAAAGCCTGGATCAGATGGCCCAGGCTTTTGGCGAGGACGCTCTCTGGGCCTTCCGCCCCACACGCGAAGGCAATACCGTGGTGCTGGCACAGCGCACGCCGCGTGTGCTGCAGGGCGCGGAGCTGGATCTGGCCTGCGATCAGGTGCAGGCCCGTTGGGACTTGAACACCACCCGCTGGGCCAAGGTGTTTGTGCCGGCACGCGATGCAGAAGCAGGCAGCAAGACGGGCAAAGCCAAAGTCAGCCGCATCGGCCGGGGCGCTACCGTGTAATTGCAAAGCCTGAGTAAATTGATGGTGCAGGCCTTGAGGGTGGAGGTTTTGTGCCGATGATGTGGCTATGACGATCAGTGCCATCTCATCCAGTTATGCCGGCTCAGCCTCTTCGGGGGCCGGCGCGGCATTGCGTATCCAGCAGCTGCAAAGGCAGATCAAGGATGCCACCAACGAACTCAAGGAAGTTGCCAACAGCGACGCTGATGCCAAAACCAAGGAGCAGCAGGCACAACTGCTGCAGACCAAGATCCAGATGTTGCAGGCCCAGATAGAGGCCTTGCAGAACCAGCAGACACAGCAAGCCCAGCAGGCTGCCCAGCGCGGGACGGAGGCAGTCCAGCAAAAGCAGGATGAGCAGATGCAGAGCAGAAGTAGCGGCAATCTGGGCCAGGGTGGCCAGGGCGGCCTGGGCGGACTGCTGGACGAATACGCCTGAGCTGCATCAGAGATGAATGCCATCGTCCGCCTGCTTTATATCGTCCTAGTCAGGAGCGTGGGCCGATGGCGGTACAGTCAAGGCAGTTTTGTTGCCACTGCCGCCCATGTCATTGACTGAATCCCTTCTGTCCCAGTCCATCAAGCCTGCTCAATACCAGGGACCGCTGGACTGGCGCAAGCTGGTGCAATGGTTGCATGAAGACGCTGTGATCACGGCGCAGGAGGCCGAGCGCACGGTTGCGCGCTGCTCGGCCGCGGAGAGCGCGCAGCTGCCGCTGGTGCGGCTCGCCAATGTCGGTGTTGTCAGCGCCCAGACGCGTCAGCCGCTGGATCTGGAGACCCTGACCCAGTATCTGGCACAGCGCAGCGGTCTGGCCTATCTGCGCATCGATCCGCTGCGTGTGGATGTGGGCCGCGTGGGTGAGGTCATGAGCGCCAGCTACGCCGAGCGTCACAAGGTACTGCCCGTGCAGGTGACCGCCAAGGAGGTGGTGATTGCCACGGCCGAGCCCTTCATCAGCGACTGGGTGAGCGAGGTGGAGCGGCAGGCACGCCGCAGCGTGCGCTGCGTGGTGGCCAATCCGCAGGATATCAAGCGCTATACGGCAGAGTTCTTCGCCCTGGCCAAGTCCGTGCGTGCGGCGGAGAAAGCCGGTGGCGCGACCGGCGGCGCCAGTTTTGAACAGCTGGTGGAGCTGGGCAAAAGCAACAAGCAGCTCGATGCCAACGACCAGGGCGTGGTGCGCGTGGTGGACTGGCTGTGGCAGTATGCCTTCGACCAGCGGGCCAGCGACATTCATCTGGAGCCCAGGCGCGAGCAGGGCGTGATCCGCTTTCGCATCGATGGCGTGCTGCATCCGGTCTACCAAATGCCCATGGGCGTGCTGAATGCCATGGTGGCGCGCGTCAAGCTGCTGGGGCGCATGGATGTGGTGGAAAAGCGCCGCCCGCTGGATGGCCGCATCAAGACGCGCAACCCGCGCGGCGAGGAAGTGGAAATGCGCTTGTCCACCTTGCCCACGGCCTTTGGCGAGAAGATGGTGATGCGTATCTTCGACCCGGAGAACACGGTCAAGAACCTGGATGCGCTGGGCTTCAGTGCCCATGACGCGCAGCGCTGGGAAGATCTGGTCAAGCGCCCGCACGGCATCATTCTGGTCACCGGCCCCACGGGATCGGGTAAGACCACCACGCTGTACTCCACGCTCAAGCGTGTGGCGACCGAGGAGGTCAATGTCAGCACGGTGGAAGACCCCATCGAAATGATCGAGCCCAGCTTCAATCAGACCCAGGTTCAGCCCCAGCTCGACTTCGGTTTCACCGAGGGCCTGCGTGCGCTGATGCGTCAGGACCCGGACATCATCATGGTGGGCGAGATTCGCGATCTGGCCACTGCCGAGATGGCGGTGCAGGCCGCACTGACCGGCCACCTGGTCTTCTCCACGCTGCACACCAACGATGCGCCCAGCGCCGTCAGCCGCCTGATGGAGCTGGGCGTGCCCTCCTATCTGATCAACGCCACCTTGCTGGGCGTGCTGGCCCAGCGTCTGGTGCGTACGCTGTGCTCCAGCTGCAAGGTGCGCGATGAAGACGCAAAGCCCGAGGATCTGGCCGAATCGGTCAAGCCCTGGAAACTGACCGGCAGCTACCAGCCCTACAAGCCCGTGGGCTGTGAGGACTGCCGCATGACAGGCTACCGCGGCCGCATGGGTCTGTACGAGTTGCTGATGGTGACCGAGGCCCTCAAGAAGCAGATTCACGATGCCCCGTCGATGGACGTTCTGCGCCGTCAGGCCGTGCAGGACGGCATGCGTCCTCTGCGCCTGGCCGGGGCTTTGCGCGTTGCCGAGGGCGTGACCACCTTGCCCGAGGTGCTGGCCTGCACGCCGCTGATGAGCGAAATCTGAAAGGCTGTGTGTTGGTGCTTGCTTCTGGTTTGGTGCAGTAAGAGAAGGTCGGTATTGGCCTGGGTTGAATGCGGTAAATGTGTACAAAGCGTCGGCATTAGGGTATGCCCTCTGTAGGTGGAATCCACATCAATTTGGCATTTCTATGAAACGAGAATCGCCAAGTCGTGATTTCCGTAAGGAGACGTTTTGTGAAAATCAAGAGCCAAAAAGACTTTTTCTCCGGTCTGATGTTCTTGGCCGTCGGTCTCGCATTTGCGATCGGCGCTTCCAACTACACCATTGGCACCGGCGCCCGTATGGGTCCAGGTTACTTCCCTCTGATCCTGGGTGTGCTCATGGCCATCCTGGGTGCAGCCATCTGCGTCGGCGGCCTGACCAAGGGCCCCGAAGGTGGTGACAAGATCGGTAAGTGGGCCTGGAGGCAGGTGTTCTTCATCCTGGCAGCCAACTTTGCCTTCGGCATCTTGTTGGTGGGCGTGCCTGCTGTGGGTATCCCTCAGTTCGGTCTGATCATCGCTATCTATGCGCTGGTCTTCATCGCCAGCCTGGGCGGTCATAGTTTCAACTTCAAGGAAACAGCAATCCTGGCCACCGTGCTGGCAGTGGGTAGCTATTTCGCTTTCGTGTGGGCGCTGAATCTGCAGTTCCCAGTGTGGCCTAGCTTCATTGCAGGCTAATCAGGAGCATCGTCCATGGATCTGATTCAGAACTTGTCGACGGGTTTTGGCGTGGCTTTCACGTTCCAGAACCTGATCTACTGCTTTGTGGGCTGTTTGCTCGGTACGCTGATCGGCGTGCTGCCCGGCATTGGCCCCGTGGCGACCATCGCCATGCTGCTGCCCGCCACTTACGCTCTGCCCCCCGTGGCGGCGCTGATCATGCTGGCCGGTATCTACTACGGCGCCCAGTACGGTGGCTCCACCACTGCCATTTTGGTGAACCTGCCAGGTGAATCCTCGTCGGTGGTGACCGTGATCGACGGCTACCAGATGGCGCGAAAAGGTCGAGCAGGCCCTGCGCTAGCAGCGGCTGGTATCGGCTCCTTCTTCGCCGGCTGCGTGGGCACCGTCATCCTGGCTGCCTTCGCTCCACCCCTGACCGAAGTGGCTTTCAAGTTCGGCCCCGCTGAATACTTCTCGCTGATGACCCTGGGTCTGATCGGTGCCGTGGTGCTGGCTTCCGGTTCGCTGCTCAAGGCGATCGCCATGATCGTGCTGGGTCTGCTGCTGGGCATGGTCGGAACCGACGTGAACTCCGGTGTGGCTCGTTACAGCTTCGACATTCCTGAACTGACCGACGGCATCGACTTCGTCGTGATCGCCATGGGTGTGTTCGGCTACGGCGAAATCATTGCCAACCTGTCCAAGCCCGACGACGAGCGCGAAGTGTTCGCTGCCAAGGTGACGGGTCTGCTGCCCACAAGCGAAGACTTCAAGCGCATGCTGCCAGCCATGCTGCGCGGTACGGCTCTGGGTTCGGCCCTGGGTATCCTGCCCGGTGGCGGTGCCATGCTGTCGGCCTTCGCTGCCTACACCATCGAAAAGAAGACCAAGCTGAAGCCCGGCGAAGTTCCTTTCGGTCAAGGCAATATCCGTGGTGTGTGCGCTCCTGAATCCGCCAACAACGCCGGCTCTCAGACATCGTTCATTCCTCTGCTGACCCTGGGTATTCCTCCCAACGCCGTGATGGCGCTGATGGTGGGTGCCATGACTATCCACAACATCCAGCCCGGTCCTCAGGTGATGACCAGCAACCCCGAACTGTTCTGGGGTCTGATCGCCTCCATGTGGATTGGCAACCTGATGCTGATCATCTTGAACCTGCCGCTGATCGGCGTCTGGATCAAGCTGCTGACCGTGCCTTATCGCTGGCTGTTCCCGTCCATCGTGCTGTTCTGCGCGATCGGCGTGTACGGTACCAACAACAACGTCTGGGACGTGTGGATGGTCGGTATCTTCGGCTTCATCGGCTATGTGTTCCACAAGCTGGGTACCGAACCTGCTCCTCTGCTGCTGGGCTTCATCCTGGGCCCGATGATGGAAGAAAACCTGCGCCGTGCCCTGCTGCTGTCGCGTGGTGACTGGTCCGTGTTCGTGACCCGCCCCATCTCCGCCTGCCTGCTGGCTGCTGCCGTGGTGCTGCTGGTGATCGTGCTGATGCCCGCAGTGAAGAACAAGCGTGAAGAAGCTTTCGTGGAAGACTGATCGTCAACCTGATCGCTGATCATCGTTAAAGCGGCCCTTCCGGGGCCGCTTTTTTTATATGAGGACCTTTGTTTCTGGGACTATGGATTAGGGCGGCAAAATAGCTGCAGTTATTCGAAAGATTGCATGGCCTTGTCTTTATTGCCCGCGCAGCACCCTCAGCGGGTCTTGCTGCACAACGAAATTCATGCCCGTCCTGCGGAAATCATGCAGGCCCCTCTGGCCATCACGCATATCGTGATGCTCACCGATGCGGCACAGCGTGAAGCCAGCCGCGAGCATGTGGCGGCCCTGCTGCGCAACCACCATCGCCCTCTGCCCGATGCGGCAACCACCCATGTGCTGATCGACCTGGGTGCGTTTCGCCTGCGTTGGGAGCAGCACACCGAGTTCGTGGCCTGGACCTTCACCACGCCCATGGCGCAAGCCGGCGTGGCCGATGTGCGCGAGCCCGAGACAGCCATCGACGCCGTTCCGCGCGACTGGCTGGCAACCCTGCCAGGGCAGTGCCTGAGCAGCCTGCACCTGTGGGCGCTGAACGAGCAGGATGTGGACCCGCAATATCTGATGCGCCACATGCTGCAAGCCGATACTTTGGTCGGCTCGCGCGTCTCCGGCGGTGCGGGGGCCATCTTTACCGACTTTGCGATTCACCCTGACGGCTTCTCGCGCATGCTGCTGCTCGCCGGTGCCGATCTGTCCCCGCGCCGCCTGGGCCGTCTGGTGCAGCGCGTGCTGGAGATCGAGACCTATCGCATGGCGGCGTTGCTGGGTTTGCCGGCCGCACGCAAGGCTGCAGCCGTGCTGGCCACAGCCGAGCGTGAACTGGCCGAGCTGGCCAATGCCATTCGCGCTGCCGACCGCGACACCGAACCGGCGCTGCTGGACCGACTGACCCGCTTGGCCGGCCAGGTGGAGAGCGAATATGCGGCCACGCATTCGCGCTTTTCGGCCAGTTCCGCCTATTTCGAGCTGGTAGACAGGCGTATTCAGGAAATTCAGGAGACGCGGGTGGATGGCATCCAGACCATCCGTGAATTCATGGACCGGCGACTTACACCTGCGCGCGCCACCTGCGAATGGGCGACACGCCGTCAGAATGCGCTGTCCGAGCGAGTCTCCCGTGTCAGCAGTCTGTTGCGCACGCGCGTCGAGATCGAGCAGCAGCAAAGCAGCCAGCAGCTGCTGGGCACGATGAACGACCGCCAGGGCACCCAGCTCAAGCTGCAGTCCACGGTGGAAGGCCTGTCGGTCGCGGCCATCACCTACTACATCACCGGCCTGATCAGCTATCTGGCCAAGGGCGGGCAGAAGCTGGGCTGGCCCTGGTCGCCCGAGTCGACGGCGGCCGTGGCCATTCCGGTTGTGGCACTGGGCGTCTGGTGGTCGCTGCGCAGGCTGCACCACAAGCTGTTTCATGGTCGCAGTCATTGAGCATGAAATTGGATGCCAGCGCTTTCTGATAAAGCTCTAGCGGTTATTGATTTTGATAGCGTCGGGCAGTTTGTCCGGCTTGGAAACTGTGTGAAAGGACACTGACATGGACTTTGGTATCGCCGGGCGCTGGGCTCTGGTCTGCGGCGCCAGCAAGGGTTTGGGTTTTGGCTGTGCCAAGGCTCTGGCCGAAGAGGGAGTGAATCTGGTCATCAACGCCAGAAACGACCAGGCATTGCAGCTGGCCGTGCAGAAGCTGCAAGCCATTGCTCCTCAGATCAAGGTCATCGGTGTCGCCGCAGACATCACCACGCCAGAAGGCCGCACCGCAGTGTTCGAAGCCGCCGGCGGCCCGGGCAAGGACTACGACATCGTCGTGACCAACGCCGGTGGCCCGCCTCCCGGCGACTTCCGCACCTGGGATCGTGAGGCCTGGATCAAGGCGGTGGACGCCAATATGCTGACCCCCATCGAGCTGATCAAGGCTACGGTGGATGGCATGGCTGCGCGTGGCTTCGGCCGCATCGTCAACATCACCTCGAGCGCGGTCAAGGCGCCCATCGACATCCTGGGCCTGTCCAACGGTGCACGCAGCGGTCTGACGGGCTTTGTGGCCGGCCTGGCGCGTTCGGGCATCGCCGCCAAGGGCGTCACCATTAACAGCATACTGCCCGGCAAGTTCGACACCGACCGTCTGGTGGCAACCCATCAAGCCGCGGCCAACAAGAGCGGCCAGGACCTGGATGCCGTGCGCCAGGCGCAGGCTGCCCAGATCCCTGCCAAGCGCTTTGGCACGGCCGAAGAGTTCGGCGCCATCTGTGCCTTCCTGTGCAGCCGCCAGGCCGGCTATATGACGGGCCAGAACATCCTGCCCGACGGCGGTCTGTATCCCGGCACTTACTGATCCGTGATCGAGTGCTGAAACGACAAAGCCCCGCAATGCGGGGCTTTTGTCTGGGTGGGAAGCCGCTTATTTGCGGGATGACACGACGATGCCGGTCACGATCAGCGCAAACGCAAGCGCGTGGTAGAGGTGCGGGGTTTCGCCGAGCACGGGAATCGACAGCAGGGCCGTGAACAGCGGAATCAGATTGCCGAAGAAGCCCGCAATGGCGGGCGTGGAGCGCTGCACGCCCATGCCCCAGAAGCGGTAGGCCAGAATGGCCGGGCCCACGGCGATGAACAGCAGGCTGCCCAGCAGCGGCCATCCCGGCACCAGGCGGAACTCGCCCAGCAAGGCTTCGCCGCTCGTGAAAAGGCCGGACCAGAGCAGGCCGAAAACGATCTGTGCGAGCAGAAAGCTGGCCCAGTGCGATTTCACTTCCTGGGGGCCGGTGCTGCGCGACAGCAGCCAGGTGTAGAAGGCCCAGGCAATCGTCGCCAGCACCATGAACAGGTCGCCGGGCACAAAGCGCAGAGCAAGCAGCGTCTGCCAGTCGCCGCGCGACATCACCACCGCCACGCCCAGCACCGACAGCAAAGCCCCGCCCATCTGCCGGCGGCTGATGCGAATGCCCCAGCACAGCCGGCCTATGGCCAGCATCCAGACCGGCATGCTCGAGCTCACCAGCGTCACGTTCAGCGGGGTCGAGGTCTTGAGCGCCAAGTACAGCAAGGCGTTGTAGCAGCCTATGCCAAGCAGTCCCAGCAGCATGTACTGCCGCCACAGCGGCCAGATCGGACTGTCCTTGCGCAGCACCCGCCATGCCAGTGGCAACAGCAGCACAAAGGCGATGCACCAGCGCAGGAAGTTGAGTGCAAAGGGCGAGATCAGATCGTGAGCGAGGCGGCCCACGATGGCATTGCCGGCCCAAAGTGCCGGAGCCAGGCTGAGCATGGCCACCGTGGCGGGTTTCAGGGGGGAATTCATGGGTTGTCACTGTAACGCGCGGCAGCTGGCCTCTGGACCTGCCGCGTCCTGCGCCAGCGGCTGTTGCCGCCAAACTGGCGAGCATCAATAGTGATGCAAGCCTTCCCGTTTTGCGAAGCTGAGCACAATGCAGGCTTGGGAGATTTTTCATGAAGCAGCAAACCACGTCGCTCCAGCAGCAATGGCTGCAGGCACAGCAGGCCATGGCCAGCAGGCAGCCTCTGCGCCCGCGCCAGCCGCTGTGCATTGATGATCAGCAGATCGGCAGTATCGAGGAAGACTTTGCGCGCAAGCTGGGGTCTGATCTGCTGGTGGCCCACGGAATAGCGCTGAGGCTGCTGGCCGGGCAATGGCGGCTGGAAGGCCAGGGCGGGGCGACGGACAATCTGAACCGGCTGGCACAGGCCATGCGCAGCGCCGGTCTTGCCGGTGCCTGGCGCAACGAACAACTGGCGGTCTGCAATGCCGAGGGCCGGCAACTGGCCACCGTCGAGCGTGGTGCCGTGCGGCCGCTGGGCATTGCCACCAGAGCCGTGCATCTGGTGGGCGTTTGCGCGGATGGCTTGATCTGGGTGCAGCAGCGCTCGGAGGACAAGGCCAACAACCCCGGCATGTGGGATACCTTGATGGGCGGCATGGTCTCGGCGACAGATGGTCTGGTCGAGGCACTGGCGCGTGAAACCTGGGAGGAGGCCGGTCTGCATGTGGCAGAACTCGGCGAGCTTCGGCACGGCGGAAATGTGATGTTCGCAAGACCCAGCGACGAAGCAGAGGGACAGGGCTATATGGTCGAGCGCATAGACTGGTTCTCGGCCCTGGTGCCCGATGCGCTGCAGCCTGTGAATCAGGATGGCGAGGTACAGCGTTTCGAGCGGCTGGAGCTGACCGAGGTCCAGGGCTGGATGCTGCAGGGGCGTTTCACCCCCGAGGCCTCCCTGGTGCTTGCCGCCTACATGGGATGGTAGGGCGGCAGAGCAGCTAGCGCTGGTTCTCCAGTGCGGTGGACTTGAGCCGGCTGGGCGCCAGGGCTCCGGCCTGCTCGAGAATCGGGTAGGCCACCGAGCACAGCAGCGAGTTGATGCGCTTGAGGTCGCTGATCATGTCGATATGCAGGGAGCTGGTCTCTATGCTCGAAACCGTGTGCTGCGACAGGCGCTCCAGATGGGTGGCCGAGTAGGCCAGTTCCAGATCGCGAAAGCGCGCTTTTTCCTCGAGCAGCTTTTGCGCCTCGCGCACATTGCCGTTGAGGAAGACGCTCATGGCCAGGCGCAGATTGTCCAGCAGATGCTGGGTCAGCTCGTGAATTTCCTGTTTTCCGGCGGCCGAGAACTGGCGGCCCTTCTTGATCTTCTTGTCTTCCAGATCCAGCAGCACGCGCTCGATGATGTCGCCGATCTGCTCCATATTGATGGTGAAGCTGATGATTTCCGTCCAGCGCTGACCTTCGCGCTCGTCGAGTTCGGCGCGCGAGATCTTGGTCATGTAGTACTTGATGGCCGAGTACAGATCGTCCACCGTGCCTTCCAGGTGGCGCACTTCCTCGGAGAGCTTGGCATCGTCGGTTTCAGCCACTTTTTGCAGGCCGATCAGCATGGACTCCACCACGTCGGCCTGATGCAGTGACTCGCGCACGGCACAGGTGATGGCCAGCGAAGGGGTGGACAGGGCCGAGGGGTCCAGGTGGCGTGGGCGCAGCAGCTTGGCCGCACTTTCTTCCTCGGGCTTGGGCAGCATGGCAGTCACCCAGCGGGCCACGAGCTGGGTCAGGCCGATGAAGCACAGGCTGTTGAAGATATTGAACGCCAGATGGAACATCACCACGTTCTGGCCGGCGTTGGCCAGATAGGGCTGGGCGTACTGCGACCACAGCCCGATAAAGGGCGCGACGATGGCCACGCCCATGATCTTGAACAGCAGATTGCCTATGGTGACCTGGCGCTCCTCCACCGCCGATTTGGCGGTGGTGAGCGCCGCGACCAGGCCGCTGCCCAGATTGGCGCCCAGGGTCAGGCCCAGAGCCACATCCAGCGGAATGGCGCCGGAGCTGGCCATGGCCGCAATCAGCAGCACCACGGCCAGGCTGGAGTAGGCCAGCACGGCCAGTACCGCACCAAGCAGCAATTCCATGAACAGATCGCTGCTGACCGAGGCCAGCAGGGTGCGCACGGCAGGGGCCTGCAGCAGGGGCTCGGTGGCTTCCACCACCAGGCGCAGGGCCAGCAGCATCAGGCCCAGGCCGATGAGCACGCGGCCGATACGACCGGGCTTGGAGTCCTTGCGCGAGATATAGAGCACCACGCCGACAAAGATGAACAGCGGCGACAGCCAAGAAAGATCGGTGGAGAACAGCACGGCCATCAGAGCCGTGCCGACATCGGCACCGCGCATCACGGCCAGGGCCGAGGGCAGGGTGATCAGACCCTGGCCTACAAAGGACGAGGTCATCAGCGAGGTGGCCGTACTTGATTGCACCAGGGCCGTGACGCCCATGCCAGATAGTGCTGCCGAGAAACGGTTGCTCATGCTGCGGGCGAGAATGTTGCGCAGGTTTGCGCCGAAGACCTGCAGAACGCCGGTGCGAACCATCTGAGAGCCCCAGATCAAGAGGGCAATGGCTGCTAAAAGATTCAATAAATGCTTCATGTTCTGCCCGCGAAGGAGCGATCTAATATACCCCTGAGTGAGGCCGGTCTGCCCCGATGGCTCACTCTTCACGCACAAATAAGTGCGGAATAAGGAACACAATAGAACAAAAACGAATTATTCGAAACATCGTTTCTACGGATGAGATTTCAGAGGCGACCGAGTTTTCCGTATATCGGTATTGCGTTCGATGCTATTAAAAAGGCGGGTTCATGATTCCTGCCATGCCCGGTGCTGCTGCGGTGAGCTTTCTTTTGATGTTGCTGGCAGCCATGGCAGGTATGGCATTTGCGGCGCGGCAAGCCCAGGCGGCCGCTGCGCATCTAGCAATGGGTGCTGGCGGTATTGCTGTCCATCTCCACGCTGGTTCAGTCCGCGGTCCGGGGCGGCATCATCTTGTCTGCGGGCAGCCATATTCAGCGCGATATGCCTGAAGGTGCTGCCGAGCCCGTCTACGAGTCGGCCGAATCCTGCCGGAGCGGGGCGGAATAAGCAAGGCCCGCTGTCTGCTAGAGAGGCAGCGGGCCTTGCCGATGGAAAGCGACTGGCGCTTACACGCTCTGGTTCTTGGCGCGTTTTGCGCGCAAAACCTCATCCAGGATCAGCAGTATGGCGCCCAGCGTGATGCCCATGTCGGCCACGTTGAAGGCCGGAAAGTGGCTGCTGCCCCAGTAGAAGTCCAGGAAGTCCACCACATAGCCGTGCTGCAGGCGGTCCACCACATTGCCGATGGCCCCGCCCAGAATGCTGGACAGCGACAGGCAGAACATCTTCTCGCCAGGGTGCTTGCGCAGCTGCCAGACGATGAGCACGGTGGCAATCACGCCGATGGCCACGAACAGCCAGCGCTGCCAGCCGCTGCCGCCCGCAAGGAAGGAGAAGGCGGCGCCCGTGTTGTGCGCGCGCACGATGTTGAAGAAGCCGGTGATGGGAGTCCAGTCCCCATACTGGTAGTGGCTCAGAATCATCTGCTTGGTGACCTGATCCACG
This sequence comes from Comamonas sp. A23, assembly GCF_004522605.1. Classification (NCBI taxonomy): domain Bacteria; kingdom Pseudomonadati; phylum Pseudomonadota; class Betaproteobacteria; order Burkholderiales; family Comamonadaceae; genus Comamonas; species Comamonas sp. A23. The sequence continues at coordinate 390,906 of NZ_RSDT01000002.1, read as the reverse complement.
CCGATGATGACAAGCGCCCACAGCAGCCAGGGCCAGATACGGCCAAGGCCTGCGGAGGAGGTCTGGGTGTTGCTCATGGCAGCTCTTTGCTAAGGTTTTTTGATAGCGGTTAGCGCTTGACTCAAAAGGATTTCAGCAAGAATAAATGCTGAAAATGGCTGCCAGCATACGTTGGCAGCTCACTTTTTGAAGACTCAAGCCTTGGTGCGGACTTCGCCCGTGCCGTGCAGATTGCTGTCGCAGCGGCCGCAGATCGAGGGGTGCTCGGGGTTCACGCCCACGTCTTCGCGGTAGTGCCAGCAGCGCTCGCACTTGGCATGCTCGCTGGCCTTCACGGTAGTGGTCAGCGCATCGCCGGCCACGGCAGTCGCTGCCGAGGTGATGAAGACGAACTTCAGATCGTCCTTGAGGCTTTGCAGCAGGGCCAGGTCTTCGGGCTCGGCCGTGAGCGTGACTTCGGCCTGCAGGGAGGAGCCCACGGCGCCGGTGGTGCGCACCACTTCGATGTCCTTGTTGACCTGGTTGCGGATCTCGCACAGGCGCGTCCACTTGGCCAGCAGGCCTTCGTCGCCGGCAGGCAGCTCGGTGAACTTCTCCAGGAAGATGGATTCGCTGTGACCCACGATCTTCCAGGCTTCCTCGGCCGTGAAGGACAGGAAGGGCGACATCCAGCGCAGCAGCGCCTGGGTGATCTGGTAGAGCGCGGTCTGGGCCGAGCGGCGTGCCAGGCTCTTGGGGGCACTGGTGTAGAGGCGATCCTTGAGCACGTCCAGGTAGAAGCCGCCCAGGTCTTCGGAGCAGAACAGCTGCAGCTTGGCGACGACGGGGTGGAATTCGTAGACCTTGTAGTGGGCCAGGATTTCCTGCTGCAGCTGGGCCGAGCGGGCCAGCGCGAACTGGTCGATCTCCAGCATCTCGCCGTAGGCCACGGCGTCCTTGCTCGCGTCGAAGTCGCTGGTGTTGGCCAGCAGGAAGCGCAGCGTGTTGCGGATGCGGCGATAGGCGTCCACCACGCGGGCCAGGATCTTGTCGTCGATGCCCAGGTCGCCCGAGTAGTCGGTCGAGGCCACCCACAGACGGATGATTTCCGCACCCATCTTGCTTGACACGTCCTGCGGGGCCACGGTGTTGCCCAGCGACTTGGACATCTTCTTGCCCTGGCCGTCCACGGTGAAGCCATGGGTCAGCAGGCCGCGATAGGGCGCGCGGCCGAAGATGGCCGACGCCAGCAACAGCGAGCTGTGGAACCAGCCGCGGTGCTGGTCGTGGCCTTCCAGGTACAGATCGGCCTCGGGGCCTTTGTCGTGGTGGTGCTCTGGGTGGGTGCCGCGCAGCACATGCCAGAAGGTGGAGCCGGAGTCGAACCAGACTTCCAGAATATCGGTGCTCTTGGTGTAGCTCTTGGCCTCTTCGGCACCCAGGATATCTTCGGTGCTGACGCGGCTCCAGGCCTCGATGCCGCCTTGCTCGATCATGGCGGCCGCCTGGTCGATGATCTCCATGGTGCGGGGGTGCAGAGCGCCCGTGTCCACATGCAGGAAGAAGGGGATGGGCACGCCCCAGCTGCGCTGGCGCGAGATGCACCAGTCGGGACGGCCGGCGATCATCGCGCGCAGGCGGTCCTGGCCGTTTTGTGGGTAGAAGTTGGTTTGCTCGATGGCGTCCAGCGCGATCTGGCGCAGGGTCTTCTCGGGCTTTTGCGCGGGATCGGTGAACACGCCTTCGCCTTCGTCCATGCGGATGAACCACTGGGCGGCAGCGCGGTAGATGACGGGCGTCTTGTGGCGCCAGCAGTGCGGATAGCTGTGGCTGATGGTGGTGGTGTCCATCAGGCGGCCCGCGACCTTCAGGGCGTCGAGGATGACGGGCACGGCCTTCCAGATATGCTGGCCGCCGAACATGGGCAGGTCGGCCGCGTACACGCCGTTGCCCTGCACGGGGTTCAGGATCTGCTTGTAGTCCATGCCGTTGGACATGCAGCTGTTGAAGTCGTCCACGCCATAGGCCGGGGCCGAATGCACGATACCGGTACCGTCGTCGGCGGTGGCGTATTCGGCCAGGTACACGGGCGAGATGCGGTCAAAGCCCTTGTCCACATGGGCCAGAGGGTGCTTGAAGGGCATGTGGTCGAGCTTCTCACCCTTGGCGGTGGCGAGCACGCGGCCCTCCAGCTTCCAGCGGGCCAGGCATTTCTCGACCAGGGCGGAGGCCACGATCAGCAGACCGCGCTCGGTGTCCACCAGGCTGTATTCCAGATCGGGGTTGACGTTCAGTGCCTGGTTGGCGGGGATGGTCCAGGCTGTCGTCGTCCAGATGACGATGAAGGCTTCCTTGTCGAGCTTGTCCAGGCCGAATGCTGCGGCCAGTTTGGCTGGCTCGGCAGCGGGGAACATCACGTCCAGGGTCTGGCTTTGCTTGTCGGCGTATTCGATCTCGAACTCGGCCAGCGAGGAGGCGCAGTCAAAGCACCAGTAAACGGGCTTGAGGCCGCGGTAGACAAAACCACGCTCCATCACCTTCTTCAAGGCGCGCAGCTCGGCGGCTTCGTTGGCGTAGTTCATGGTCTTGTAGGGGTGATCCCAGTCGCCGAGCACGCCCAGGCGCTTGAAGTCCACCATCTGCTGCTCAATCTGTTCGGCGGCAAAGGCGCGGCTCTTGGCCTGCATCTCGTCGCGTGGCAGGTTGCGGCCATGCAGTTTCTCGATGGCGTTCTCGATGGGCAGGCCGTGGCAGTCCCAGCCCGGTGCGTAGAGCGCGTCGAAGCCTTCGAGCTGGCGGCTCTTGACGATCATGTCCTTGAGGATCTTGTTCACCGCATGGCCGATGTGCAGCTTGCCGTTGGCGTATGGAGGGCCGTCGTGCAGGATGAACTTGGGCGCGCCGCTGCGGGCGTCACGCAGCTTCTTGTAGATGCCTTGGTCATCCCATTCCTTGGCCCAGGCGGGTTCGCGCTTGGGCAGATCGCCGCGCATGGGGAAAGGGGTGTCGGGCATGTTCAGCGTGGCGCGGTAAGCGGACGCTTCGGGCTTGTTGGACTTCGAATCAGACATGGGAAACCTTGAAAGCAATGCAATGCCCGGGCAGTTCTGCCTGGGCGTGAATGGTGAGGTGAGCGCCAGTGCGCTGCTGCGCCTGGGACGTGCGAGCAGCGAGCTTCAAATTCGGTCGCGCGTGGTCTGGCGACGGGTCTCTGTGTGCGACGAGGTGTGAGACGGTATGTGGGCCGAGGCGAAAAACGCGCGCGCGTCATCGCAGTCCTTGGCGATGCCGACCGTCAGGGCATCGAGACTGTCATACTTCAGCTCGTCGTGCAGTTTGTGCAGAAGTTCCACACGGATGATTTTACCGTAGGCACCTTCTCCACCCAGTTGGGCGGGCCAATCGAAACAGTGGGTCTCCAGCAGCACCCGTCCGCCGTTGATGTCGTTGGGGTCCAGCGAAGGGCGCACGCCCAGGTTGGCCACGCCCTGCAGCGGCTTGTCCGTCAGACCATGCACCAGCACGGCAAAAATGCCGCTGGCGGCAGGTTTCCAGTGGTCGAAACGCAGATTCAGCGTGCGAAAGCCGTCCTCGGCTCCGCTCATTGATTCGGCCAGTTTGCGGCCCAGCTTGCGGCCATGCACCACATGGCCCGAGATGCGGTAGGGGTGGCCCAGCAGCTTGGCGGCCTGCTGCATGTCGCCGGCGGCCAGGGCCTCGCGCACGGCCGTGCTGGAGACGCGCAGCCCATGGACTTCATAGCTGTTCATGCGGGCCACATCAAAGCCCAGGGCCTGGCCGGCGTTGTCCAGCATGGCGTAGTCGCCCGCGCGCTTGGAGCCAAAGCGGAAGTCGTCGCCCACCAGCACGTACTTGGCGCCCAGGCCCGAGATCAGCACGTCCTGAATAAAGTCCTCGGGACTCTGGCTGGCCAGGGCCTGGTTGAAGGGCAGGATCACGACCTGATCGACGCCGCAGACCTCGAGCTGGCTGAGCTTGTCGCGCAGCGTGCCCACGCGGGCAGGCGCCAACTCCGGCTTGCCCAGCTTCTGGGCAAAGTAGTCGCGCGGGTGCGGCTCGAAGGTCATGGCGCAGCTGGGGATGCCGCGCTGGGCGGCCTCGGCCTTGAGCAGGCCGAGCATGGCTTGATGTCCCCGGTGTACACCATCAAAATTGCCAATGGTCACAGCGCAGGCCGGGGCCACGCCGGGATGATTGATGCCGCGGAAAATCTTCATGGACTGCTTTGTTATTTATAGCAACTGGCGCCGATGCATGCGACACAAGCCGTCAATTTGACATAGTTTCAGAGTATATTGCTTCAAATCAGGCAGCTGTGGAGGCTGCACGATTGTGCTCAAAAGCGCCAAGACGCTTGTCCGTTTTCCGTGGTCCAAGTTTGACTGTATGGAGGCTGGTTGTGAAAGTCTTGAAGCTGACAGCCCAGGGGCTGCCGCAGTCCTGGGTAACGCTGGAGCAGGCGGCGCTGCATTACGCAGCAGAAGATGTGCGCTGGGAAGCCGGTGTCGAAATCGCCTGCTTTCGCGGTGGCCACAATGCGGTGACCGGCAAGCAGTCAGTCATTCACATCAACTCCATCATCGGCACCAAGGGCATGCCGAACATCAACCCGCATGAGCTGCTGCCGGGTCTGACCAATGGCAAGCTCTTTGCTCGTGACCGCTGCGTCTGCGCCTATTGCGGGCGGCGCTTCCATGAGAGCGATCTCACGCGCGAGCACATTGTCCCCGTGAGCACCGGCGGGCAGCACAGCTGGATGAATCTGGTCACGGCCTGCCGCGCCTGCAACCACCGCAAGGGGGCCAGAACGCCGGAGCAGGCCCGCATGCCCTTGCTCTACACCCCCTACACGCCCACGCTGTGGGAGGACTTCATCCTGAGAAACCGCCGCATTCTGGCCGACCAGATGGAGTTTCTCGTGGCCCATGTGCCGCGTGGATCGCGCTGGCGCAGCTAGGGCGTAAAAAAAGCCCCGGGCTGGCGCCGCGGGGCAGGAGCAAGAGGACAGAAACGCGTTCAGACTGTGGTGGAGACGGCTTTTTGCCAGGCTTCGTAGAGGTCTTCGCCCTCGTCGCGCACGCGCTGGCCGATCAGGGCCATCTCGCGCTGCTCCTCGGGCTTGGCCAGTTCCACATAGCCGCGCGCGGCCGACAGATCGTAGGGCTCGCCGTCTTCGTTGGAGTAGGCGAAATACACCTGCTTCACGCCGGCCAGCAACATGGCCGTGTAGCACATGGAGCAAGGGTAGCCGCTGGCATACATGACGGCCCCCGACAGATCGGTGCTGCCCTGGGCCTTGGCTCCTATGCGCAGGGCCTGCATCTCGGCGTGGGCCGAGGGGTCGCAGAGCTCATCGACCTGGTTGACGGCGCGGGCAAGTACCTGGCCGTCCCTGACCAGCACGGCGCCGAAGGGCCAGGTGGGCTGCTGGCGGCCTTTGACATTGCCCATGGCCAGGCGTATGGATTCAAGCAGGTATTTGCCGCTGTCGTTTTCGTTGTTCATCGAGTCGTTCTCCTTGGTAAAAAATCAGCTGCCGCGGTAGGTGTTGAAGAACCACGGCGAGCACAGCATGGGCACGTGGTAGTGCTGGGCCGCGTCGAAGATGGAAAAGCGCACCAGCACTTCTTCCGACAGCGCCGTGGGCTCCTTGAAATGCTCGCCTGTGTAAAAGCGCAGCTCGAAGTCCCCGGTGCGGGCCGCGGCGGCGGGCAGCATGGGGGCGTCGGTGCGACCGTCGGCATTGGTACGGGTGCTGTTCAGGCGCTGCGCCGGGGTCTGCGCCACGTCGTAGAGTTCCACCCGCATGCCGTCTATGGGGCGACCGGTGGTGAGGTTGAGTACATGGGTGCTGATGCCTGCCATAGTGGTCTTTCGATGGGTTGCGATAGAGCGCGGATATGCCGGCTCAGCTGCCGCGCGAATAGGTATAGCTCCAGGGGCCGAACTGGATGGGCAGATGGATGCGCTCTGCCGTGTTCACGATCTGGAAGCGCACCGGCACCTTGGACAGAAAGGCCGGGCGCGGCAGCTTGGCGCCCTTGGCAGCAAAGTACTCGTCCACGTGCAGCAGCATTTCGTAGCGGCCGCTGCGGTAGCTGTCGTCGATCAGCAGCGGTTCGTCGGCCCGGCCGTTGGCGTTCACGACAAAGCTGCGTATCGGCACATAGGTTTCGCCGTCGAAGCGCGAAAATTCGATGCGCAAGCCCGTGGCTGCAGAGCCATGGAAGGTGTCCACGGCATGCATGGTCAGGCGCGGGCTGACACCATGCAGCACGATGGGGCCGGTGGTCTGGGCCGGCACTGCCGGGGGGGTGTCGGCGGCCAGCGCGCCGTGTGTGCCTGTCAGGGCCGAGGCGCCGAGCACGAGGCCCGAGAGTGCGAACCGTCGGCGCGACGGGGGCGGTGTGGGTGTGGGATGCATGCGGGATGACTCCTTCAGACGTTCTTGCGGCGCTGGATGCGGGCGACGAAGGCGATGGCGAGAACGGCTGCCAGCGCTTCCACGATGGCCACCAGGTACAGGCCCGGAGCGACCTTGCCGGTGGAGGCCTTGATCACGCCCATCAGATAAGGGGCACCGAAGCCGGCCAGATTGGCCACCGAGTTGATCAGCGCCACGCCCACTGCAGCAGCGCCGCCGCTGAGCAGCATATTGGGCATCTGCCAGAACACGGGGATCGCGCTCATGGTGCCCACCAGTGCCAGGACCATGGCCGTCAGCGCCACGATCACGGGGATGCTGTCCATGCCCATGGTGAAGGCCAGGGCCAGCATGCCCACGGCGCCCAGCAGGGCCGAGCCCGCGAAGTGCCAGCGTACCTCGCCACGGTGATCGGAATGGCGACCGTTGATGATCATGCCGGCCGCGCCGAGCAGATAGGCTGCACCGGCGATCCAGCCCACCTGCATGGGCGAGGTGAAGCCCGCTTCGCGAATCACGGTGGGAATCCAGAAGGTCAGCGTGGAGTTGGCGCACAGCAGGCAGAAGAACACGGCGATCAGCAGCCACACCATGGGGTTGCCGAACAGGGTGCGCCAGTCGCTGTGGCGCTCGCCCTGGGCCTTCTGGTCGATTTCGAGCTGCTGGCGCACGACGGCGCGGTCCGTGTCGGTGAGCCATTTGGCTTCTTCGGGGCGGTCGGTCATGTAGAAGTAGGCAAAGATGCCGGCCAGCACCGAGGGGATGCCTTCGATGATGAACAGCCACTGCCAGCCGTGCATGCCGTGCGCGCCTGCAGCCCAGGTCATGATGCCGCCAGCCAGCGGGCCGCCGATGACGCCGGCGATGGCCGAGGCCGACATGAAGGTGCCGAAGGCCTTGGCGCGGCGCTTGGACGGATACCAGTAGGTCAGGTAGAGGATGATGCCGGGGTAGAAGCCGGCCTCGAACACGCCCATCAGAAAGCGCAGGATGTAGAACTGGGTCGGTGTTGTCACCCAGGCCTGCAAGATGCAGATCAGGCCCCAGCCTATGGTGATGCGCATCACCGTCTTCTTGGCGCCTATCTTCTGCAGCAACATGTTGGACGGCACTTCGAACAGGAAGTAACCGATGAAGAAGATGCCGGCACCCAGGCCGTAGACGGCTTCGCTGAACTTCAGGTCGTCGAGCATCTGCAGCTTGGCGAAGCCGATGTTGACGCGGTCCAGCCAGGCCAGCACCCACAGCACGCCCAGAAAGGGCAGCAGGCGCCAGGAAATCTTGGAATAGGTGGCGTCGACCTGATCGACGGAAGCAGCGGTGCCGCTGATCGGCACATGATGAGCACTCATGGCAAGTCCTTGTCTCGGAAATTTGTTGTTGGGTTTGCGGACACTTGCATGGTCGCGACTTGTGGCGATATGCGAAACTAAGCGCCTGCTATGAGCCGCATAGCAAAATGCATATCTCTAGGGAAAACACGTGTCTCGCAGCGAAGAACCGTTCGATACCTATTTGCTGCGCGTGCTGTGCACCCTGATCAGCGAAAAAAGCGTGTCGCGCGCGGCAATACGCCTCAATCAGTCACAACCGGCCATCAGCGCGGCGCTGCGGCGATTGCGGGCCATCTTCAACGACCCTTTGCTGGTGCGGGACAAGAACCGCATGGTGCCGACGGCGCGCGCGCTTCAGGCCGTGGAGCAGGCGCGTGCGGCGCTGGGCCTGATCGACGGGCTGCTGAGCGTCGGCAAGGAATTTGTGGCCGAGACCACGCAACTGCGTTTCACCATCGCCATGCCCGACTATCTGGCACCGCCCTTCATGGCGCGTGTGGTCCAGCTCATGCGAGCGCAGGCACCGGGCGCGAGGCTGGTCCTGCTGCCGCTGGGCCAGAACTTCGACTACGAGCAGGCCTTGCAAAGCGGCGAGGTGGATATCGTCATCGGCAACTGGCCGAGCCCGCCCGAGCATTTGCACATGTCCACGCTGCTCGAGGACGAGGTGGTCTGCCTGCTCGATGAAAAGCATCCTCTGGCCGGGCCGGGCCGGCTCACGGCCGAGCACTATCTGCAGGCCGCGCATGTGGTGTTCACGCCTTATTCGCCCGATCAGCGCGGCGTGGTGGAGAGCAGTCTGGGCACCATGCGCGTGAGCCGTGACGGCCGCGTGCAATGCTCGCATTTCTCGATGGCGCCGGATCTGCTGGTGGGCACCGACCTGCTGCTGACCACCAGCCGTCATTTCGCGGCCTATCACGCCAAACGGTTGCCGCTGGCCATGGTGCCTCTGCCCATGGGCAACCGCGTCATGCGCTTCTACCAGCTCTGGCATTCGTCCCGGCACCGGGATGCCTCCCATATCTGGCTGCGCGCTCTGCTCAATCAGGCCTCGCAGGTGCTGACGGCATCGACGTAGCCGGCTGCTATACGGGCTATAACAAGCCAGCACTGTGAGGCGGGAAACGCGCTTCCTACACTGGCCTCATGACTAGCACCACTACCTCCTCCATCCCCACGCTCGACGAGCTCAACGTCATGACGCACGCAGACTTTGCTGCCGCGCTCGGCGAGGTTTTTGAATACGCCCCCTGGGTGGCCGAGGCTGCAGCGCAGCAGCGCCCCTTTGCCAGCCTGGACGCACTGCACCAGGCCATGCTGGCCGCCGTGCATGGCAGCCCGCGTGAGCAGACCCTGCGCTTTCTCTGTGGCCACCCCGAGCTGTCGGCCAGCGCCGTGCGCTCCGGCACGCTGACCGTTGACTCCCAGCAGGAGCAGCAAAGCGCGGGGCTGGGAGATTTGGCGCAGGAGCAGGGCGAGCGCCTGGCCGAGCTGAACCAGGCCTATCGCACGCGCCATGGCTTTCCCTTCATCGCCTGCGTGCGCCACTACACGCGCGCCGGCCTGTTTGCCGAGCTGGCCTCGCGTACCGAGCGCGGCACCGAGCAGGAGTTTGCCGAAGCCCTGCGCCAGATCGGCTTCATCAGCCGCCTACGCCTGTCGCAGCGTGTGAGTGCCCGTAGCCCGCAGCCGGCCTGAATCCCGTTCATCCGTGCAGGAAAAGCCGCGCGACAGAGCTAGCCCGCTTGCCCTGTCGCCGGCCCTGGCCCCGAGTCGCTCAGCGTGCTGGTGGCAGCAGGATGGAGTCGACTCCGTAGACCGAGGCCTTTTTCGGTGCGGAGCCGGTTCGCAGAAGCCCCAGCGCATCCCGGGAGGCTTCGCTGACCGGAGCCCGCAGCGAGCTCGCCAGCCTAGTGATCAAATCGTTCGTGTGAAACAGCACCAGGGGATCGCGCAGATCGGGGTGGCGCTCGCTCACGATGTGATCCACATCCGCCAGGACATGAAGCATTTCGCGCAAACCCATCATGATGCGCAGGTGCAGGACATCTGCCGGAACGCCCAGCGGCATGCGCCGCAGCAGCAGATAGCAGCGCTTGATGCTGCGAAGATTGCGGTGGGGCACCACTTCCCAGGTATCGAGCTGCGGCATGCGATTGATCGCGGAGAGAAATCGCACATAGTGGTTGTTCTCGGCGCCGCTCAGCATGGTCTCAGCCAGCGGCCACACGGCAATGTGCAGAACGTCTTCCAGACTCGGCGGGCTTGCACCCTGCAGCAATGCATCAAGCAGGCTGCTGCGTTGCCGCTCCACTGCAGGGGTTCGGTAGTCGAAGATTGCGCTGATCACTCCCTCCAGCGAACCGAAATGGTAGTGGATCGCCGAGAGGTTGCGGGCCCCGGCTTCCGCGTTGATGCGGCGCATGGATACCTGACCCACGCCTTCCTCGGCGATCAGCCGCTCCGCCGTTAGCAGCAGGCGCTCACGGGTTTTCATGGCCTTTGCCGGCTTTTCCGGTTCGGTCGCTGCAGCATCCCTTTGCACTCCACATCCTCGCGCTTGAATCAACGCTGGAAGTGTATCCGCCGCAGCAGCGCTGGATTCAGCCCTTTGCAGCCGGCGCCATGGGCGCGGCCAAGGCAAAGCGCAACCAGGCGCCGGCCTGGCGCAATGCTTCCATGGCCGGCGGAACATGCTCTGTCCAGTGCAGAAATGCATGGTTGAGGCTGGGGTAGCGGGTCAGCGTGGTCGTCACGCCGGCGGCGGCCAGCGCGGCCGCGTAGGCCTCGCCTTCGTCGCGCAGAATGTCGTACCCGGCCGTCACGACATGCGCCGGCGGCAGGCCATGCAGCCCGGGGGCCCGCAGCGGCGAGGCGTAGGGATGCGACCATTGATCCTGCCGCGGCAGGTACTGGTCGCGGAACCAGAGCATGGTTTCGGCCGTCAGGCCGACGCCCTTGGCATGGTCCGACCACGACTGCCAGGCCACACCGCAGCCGGCGCAATCGACGACCGGATAGAACAGCAGCTGCGCTCGCAGCGCCGGGCCTGCCTGGTCGCGCGAGCGCAGTGCCGTGACGGCGGCGAGATTGCCCCCGGCGCTGTCGCCGGCCACCGCCAGCCTGCCTGGGTCGGCACCGAAGGCGCGAGCCTCCCGCAGCGCCCAGCGCAGCGCCGCCATGGCATCGTCGATGGCCGCGGGAAACGGATTTTCCGGCGCCAGGCGGTAGTCGACCGACACGATACAGCTGCCACTGGTTTCGCACAGCCGGCGGCAGATGCCGTCGTGCGTCTGCAATCCCATCAGCACGAAGCCGCCGCCATGGAAGTACAGCGTCACGGGACAGGGCCCGGAACTTTCGGGCAGGTAGATCCGGGCGGGCAGATCCCCCGCTGGGCCGGGTATCGCCACGTCCAGCACCAGGCGCACGCACGCCGCCGTGGCGGCGGCGCCATAGCGCTGCGCGGCCAGCTCGCGTGCGGCGGCCGGCGGCAAGGTGTGCGGCGCAGGCTGGGCTTGCGCCAGCCGCACCAGCTCTGCCAGCCAGGGATCCAGCGCCACGGGTTTCGACTTTCGGGCCATCATGGTGTTCGCTCGCTAGGCTAGGTCCTGGGCTGCGACCTCGTGGCTGGGAACGGACCGCGCCGCGGCCTGCGGGCCGCCACCATAGACCAGCGCCCCATCGTCCAGCCGGGCTGCGGGCAGCTCCTCGCTGTCGCGCCAATAGTCCTGCGTGTGCTGCCAGGGCGATTGGCTGCCCTGCTGCGGCATGCGGTCCATGACGCGCATCAGGTAGCCCGGGTTGAAGCTGGAGGGCTCGACCCAGGGCAGCCGCTGCATGCCGGCATCCTCGGGACGCAGCTGCGGCGTAACCTGGGTGGCCTGCTGCTGCTCCATGTGCGCCAGCAGGCGGCAGAAGAAGTCGCCCAGCAGGTCTACGCGCAGCGTCCAGCTGGCCCGGAAGTAGCCGAAGACCCAGAGCAGGTTGGGCACGCCGGTGAACATGGCCCCGCGGTACATCACCGTCTGAGCAAAGTCGACAGGACGCCCATCGACGGAAAACGCGATACCGCCCATCACCGCCAGCTCCAGGCCGGTGGCCGCCACCACGATATCGGCCGGCAGCAGCTCGCCCGACTTCACGCGGATGCCGTCGGCCTCGAAGCGCTCGATCTCGTCCGTGACGACGGAGGCGTCGCCCGAGCGCATGGCCTTGAACAGGTCGCCGTCCGGCACGAAGGCAATCCGCTGGCGCCAGGGCAGGTAGCGCGGCGTGAAGTGCCGGTCCACCATCTCCTGCGAGCCCAGGTGCTCCAGCACGCCCGCCAGCAGGCGCTCGCGCAGTTCCTCCGGCTGGGAAAACGCCGCGTCCACCACGTCCTGCTGTTCCTTGAGCAGCTTGCGGCGCACGATCTCGTGCACCCACTCCTCGGGAATGGACAGCTCGCGCAGCATGTCGGCCACGTCATTGGCGTTGCGTCCGGTCTTGAAGTAGGTGGGCGAGCGCTGCAGCATCGTCACATGCGCGCAGCGTCCGGCGATCGCCGGGATGACGGTGGCCGCCGTCGCGCCGGAGCCGATCAGCACCACGCGCTTGCCGCCGAGGTCCAGGTCCTCGGGCCACTGCTGCGGATGGATCAGGGTTCCCTGGTAGTCCTCCATGCCGGGCCACTCGGGGACGTAGCCCTTGTCATGGTGGTAGTAGCCCTGGCCCATCCACAGGAAGCAGGCCTGGATGGCGAAGGGCTCCTGGGTGTCCGTGCACACGCCCCTCACGGTCCAGCGCCCTTCCTCCGTCGACCAGGACGCGCTCAGCACTCGGTGCCGGTAGCGGATGTGCCGATCCAGGCCGTTCTCGTGGACGATGTCGCCCAGGTACTTGAGGATTTCCGCCCCGGTGGCGATCGGTGCGCCGACCCAGGGCTTGAAGCGGTAGCCGAAGGTGTAGAGCTCGCTGTCGGAGCGGATGCCGGGGTAGCGGTGCGTCCACCAGGTGCCACCGAAGCCCTCTTGCTCGTCGAGGATGGCGAAGCTGCGGTGGGGCGACTGGTGGCGCAAGTGGTAGGCGCCGCCGATGCCGGAGATACCGGCACCGATGAAGAGTACATCGAGGCATTCCGCGGCTGGATCGGCGCGGTCTCCGCGAAGCTGGGGGGAAGAAGACATGGACGCTCCTGGCAGGAAGGGTGGGGTCGGAGGATTACCGGTCGAAGACGATGACAGTGCGGGTCGTCTCGCCGCGGCGCAGCGCCTCGAAGCCCTCGTTGATCTGCTCCAGCGGAATCCGGCGCGAGATCAGCTCGTCGATCTTGAGCCGCCCCTGCAGGTACAGCTCGACCAACGCCGGAATATCCTCGGGGGGCCGCACCGAGCCCAGCATGGAGCCGCGCAGCTGCTTTTCCTGCAGCAGGTCCATGCCGGCGACGCTGACCTTGGCGCCGGGGCCGAAGATCCCCAGGATGGTGGCCACCCCGGCCGGCTTCAGCATGGCCCAGCACTGCTCGACGGTGGCCGGCAGGCCTATGCACTCGAACGCATAGTCCACGCCGCCGCCGGTCAGCTGCCGCACCTGCTCCACCACATCGCCGCTGGAGGCGTCGATGGTGTCGATGGTGTCGGTGGCGCCGAACTGCCGCGCCTGCTCCAGCTTGTGCGGCAGCCGGTCGATGGCGATGATCCGGGCCGCGCCGGCAATCTGTGCGCCATTGATCGCGGCCAGCCCGATGCCGCCGCAGCCTATGACGGCCACGCTGGCGCCGGCACGCACCTGCGCCGTACGGAACACCGCGCCGGCGCCGGTCGTCAGCGCGCAGCCCAGCAAGGCGGCGCGGTCCAGCGGCATCTCCTTGGAGATGCGCACCAGGGTGCTGCGGTGCACCAGCATCTGCTCGGCAAAACCCGAGAGGTTGTAGACCTGGCTGACCGGCGCATCCGCCGCGCGCAGGCGCCTGGCCTGCCCCGGTGGCTGCTTGACGTTGGTGTCTTGGCACAGCACCAGCCGGCCAGCGATGCAATGCGGGCAATGGCCGCAGAACGCGGCCAGCGTGCCCACCACGTGGTCGCCCGGCTGCAGATCGCGCACGCCGGAGCCGACCTGCTCGACCACGCCCGACACCTCATGGCCCAGCACCGCCGGCAGCGGCAGGTTGGGGCGTATGCCTTCCTGCATGTGGATGTCGCTGTGGCAGATGCCCACGGCGGCGGTGCGCACCAGGACCTCGTCGGGCCCCGGCGCCGCCAGCTCGATGTCGCGGATGACGAAGGGCTCGTTGAATTTCTCCAGCACTGCAGCTTTCATGGGGTGACTCCTTTTTCAAATCAGGTACGGATCAGACGGTAGGCGTCGGTGATCCAGGCTTTGTCGCCCTGGATCTGGCGGCGGAACTTCTCGGGGTCGTCCTCCACGTCCACGGACTGCCCCGTGCCTTCGAAGCGCTCCCGCACCTCGGGCAGTTGCGCCACGCGCCCCAGCATCTTGGACAGGCGCTGCACGGAGTCGGGCGGTGTGCCCACGCGGGCTACATAACCGCCCCAGTAGCGCAAGGGGTCCACCGGGATGCCGGCCTCCTGCAGGGTCGGCACCTCGGGAAAGTCGGACCAGCGCTGGGCATCGAACACCGCCAGCACCTTCACCCGTTTCGACGGGGCATACATCTTGGCGAAGAGCGCTGGTGCCATATAGCAGTCGACCGCGCCGCCGATCAGGTCCTTGACCGCATCGGGGCCGGTCTTGTAGGGAACGGGTGTGGCCATCACTCCCGCAGCCTTGGTGATCTGCGCCATCTTCAGGTGCTCCAGCCCGGCATCGCCCAGGGTCACGTAGTTCAGCTTGCCCGGCCTGATGCGCGCAAAGTCGAGCATCTCGCGCAGGGACTGGAAGGGCGAGTCTCCGCGCACCAGCAGCACGATGCGCGAGGTGCCGACCCGGGTCAGCGGGATCGTGCTCTTTTCCAGGTCGAACAGGCGCTGCGTCACCTGGGTGGCGACGTAGCCGCTGTAGATATACAGCAGCGTGTTGCCGTCGGCCGGCTGCCCCGCCAGCGCCTCCAGCGAAATCACCGACTGGCCACCGGGCCGGTTGTCAACGAGCACCGGCACCTTCAGCTCGGCCTCGATGCCCGGCGCCATGGCCCGCACGATCGCATCCGCTGCCCCGCCCGCCGCCGTGCCGACGATGATGCGCAGCGGCTTCCTGCCGCCGCCCAGTTGCGCCATCGACGGCAGCGAAATGCCGGCGGCCCCTGCCGCAGCCATCTGCAGCATGGCCCGGCGCGTGATCCGTGTGGATTGCATGTCGTCTCCTGGAAGAGTTCTGGTCGGGACACCGGGCCGGCCGCATTGCCTGCCCGTCATGGATAAAATTAAATCATGTGATTTATTTTGTCCAGAGGGTGAATGCTGCCATCGGGCTCTCGCCGCATCGGGAGCGGGTGGGTGCAGCGGTTGCCGGCAACGCTTTCAATGCAAGAGCCCAGGACAGGCGTGGCGCGGCTCTCCTATCTACTGCGGGAAGGGAGGAGAGATTGCGGTTGCCGCAGGGCAGGGGGCTTGGCGGTGCAGCGGGAAGCCAGGCGGCCTGGTCCGGGCAAGGCCGCCTGTTGGCGCCGGATGGTTGGCGCGACGAGCGTGTGCACTGCATCTGCCAGGGCGGCCATGACCGCTTCGAGATGAGGTGAGAAGGCCTGAGCACGGTGCCATACCGAAATCAGGTCAGATGCCCGCGAATTGACTGTCCAGCTTTAGGTATTCAGCTCATAAGCGGGGCTTTTGCAGGCTTGCTGCCGTATCAGGCAAATACGCCGGCGGTTTCCTGCAGGTTGGACGACAGCATGTCCAAGTGGTGCAGGGTGTCGCCGCCGGTCATCTCCATCTGCGTCAGGCGCTTGAAGTCGTTGCTTCCCACGTATTCATAGGTCACGCCTATGCCGCCATGCATGGCAGCCCGCGCGAGCAGACCTTGGACTTTCTCTGCGGTCACCCCGAACTGGCCTCGCGCATCAAGCGCGGCACCGAGCAGGAGTTTGCCGAAGCCCTGCGCCAGATCGGCTTCATCAGTCGCCTGCGCCTGTCGCAACGCGTGAGTAGTGCCAGCAGCCTGCAGGCAGCCTGAGCCCCTATCGCCGCCCAAGCCCCGCAATGCGGGGCTTTTCTTATGCTGGCTGGCGGGTTGGCACCATATGTCGGAGTTTGCTGCCCATGTGCAGCAGATGCCGCCTGGAGCGTGCTGGCGCGGCCCAGGCTGCCTACTGACGCAGTGGGAGTTCTCGGCACTGGCTGAAATCCCCGCATGCTTGTGATTGAATTCGGGTTTAGACCTCATTTCTCGTTTTCATGATCGTCAGAGATCGCCCGTCGGGCTTCAAGCTGCTGTGGATTGTCCGGGGCTCGGTGCTGCAACGCATCAAAGGCGTGCTTGCCGTCAACATCGTGCTGGCCATCATCGTCACCGTGGCGCATGGCACGCTGTTCCACACCAAGATTCCCATCACGCCGATCCCGTTCACCCTGATCGGCCTGCCGCTGGCGATTTTTCTGGGCTTTCGCAACAACACCGCGTATGCGCGCTACTGGGAAGGACGCAAGCTCTGGGGCGAGATCGTGATCTATGCACGCACGCTGGCCCGCCAGTGCCTGAGCCTGATCGAGCTCGATCACCCCATAGACCCGCGCCAGCGGGCCAGCGATGTGCGGGTGCGCATGGTGCACCGGGCCGTGGCTTTTTCTCATGTGCTGCGGGCCCAGCTGCGCGGCCTCAAGGACGATGTGGCGGCCCAGCAGTGGCTGACCCATGCCGAGTGGCGGCGCCTGCAACTACTGCCGCTGAATCAGCGCACCGATGCGCTGATGCTGGCCATGGGCAAGGATCTGGGCCAGTGCGTGCGCGAGCAGCGCATAGACCCCTGCCTGGCCGTGGAGCTGGACCGCACCCTCAACGGCTTCACGACGGCTGCAGCCTCCTGCGAGCGCATCCGCAATACGCCGATTCCGTTTTCCTACACCTTGCTGCTGCACCGCACGGCCCATCTGTACTGCTTTTTGCTGCCTTTCGGTCTGGTGGACATCACGGGCTTCATGACGCCGTTTGTCGTAGCCATCGTGGCCTATACCTTCTACGGTCTCGATGTGCTGGGTGACGAGCTGGAAGAGCCATTCGGCATGGAAAGCAACGACCTGGCACTGGACAGCATCTGCCGCAGCATCGAGATCAGCCTCAGCCAGTCGCTGGGCGACCCCCAGGTTCCGGCGCCGCTCAAACCGGTGGACTATCTGCTGACCTGAGGTCCTCCAGAATGCAAAAGCCCTGAACTCGTCATTCAGGGCTTTGTTCTTGATAGCGGCTGGAGCCAGTGTTGGCTAGACCGTGGCGCGATCTTCGTCCACGGCCTTTTGCCAGGCCTGGTACAGGTCCTCGCCGGCATCGCGCACTCGGTGGCTGATGACGGGCAGTTCGCGCCGGCCTTCGGGGCGAGCCAGTTCCTCATAGCCGCGCGCGGCCGACAGATCGTAGGGCTCGCCGTCTTCGTTGGAGTAGGCGAAGTACACCTGTTTCACGCCGGCCAGCAGCATGGCGGTGTGGCACATGGAGCAGGGATAGCCGCTGGCATACATGACCGAGCCGGACAGATCCGTGCTGCCCAGGGCCTTGGCGGCAATGCGCAGCGCCTGCATCTCGGCGTGGGCCGTGGGATCGCACAGATCATCGACCTGGTTGACGGCGCGCGCCAGGACCTTGCCGTCACGCACCAGCACGGCACCGAAAGGCCAGGTCGCGGATTCGCGGCCCTTGACATTGCCCATGGCCAGGCGGATGGACTCCAGCAGATACTTTTCGCTGTCTTGCTTGCTCATGCATGTCTCCTTTGATTCTTGTGAATGGCGCAAGAATCATAGGAAGAGCGATAGGGCCCATAGTGCATGCAGGAAGCAAAACAGCACGCCGAAGCGTGCTGTTGACTTTTAGTTTTGGGTTGAATGCAGTTGCCGTGATTTTGATGAATATTGATGCAGGCTTTCAGGCAAAGACGCCGGCGCTGTCCTGCATATGGGCCGATACCGTGCCCAGGTGGTGCAAGGTGTCGCCGCCCGTCATCTCCATCTGGGTCAGGCGCTTGAAATAGTGGCTGCCCACATATTCGTCCGTCACGCCGATGCCGCCATGCAATTGCACGGCCTGCTGGCCCACATAACGCATGGACTGGCCCAGTTGCACCTTGGCGCGGGCGATGGCGACATGGCGCTCCTCGGCAGGCGCGACCAGCTTGAGCGTGCCGTAGTAGCTCATGGAGCGAGCCAGCTCCAGCTGCATCTTCATATCGGCCACGCGGTGGCGCAGGGCCTGGAAGCTGGAGATCACCACGCCGAACTGCTTGCGCTGGTTCATGTACTCGGTGGTGAGCTTGAGCGTCTGCTCCATCACGCCGACGCCTTCGGCGCAAAGAGCGGCATTGGCCACATCCTGTGCCAGGGTGAGGGCAGCCACGCCATTGGTGGTGATCAGGGTGGCCGCTGCTGACCGGCAGACCAGATCGGCCGCGCGACCCTCATCCTGCGTGGCATAGGGCTTGGTGGCGACGCCTTCGCTGCCGTTCTCGACGAGGAAGAGCGCGATCTTGCCGTCGAGCTGTGCCGGCACGATGAAGGCGTCGGCCTGGTCGCCTGCAGGAACAATGTTTTTCGTAGCATCTACCGTATAGCCATCGCCGGATTTAGAGGCTTTTGCGGCGCAAACATCAATCTGGTAGCGCGCCTTGCGCTCCTGCGATGCGAGCACAACCAGCTTTTCACCGCTGGCGATACGGGGCAGCCAGGCTTGTTTGACGGCTTCGTCGCCGAACTGACCGAGCAAGGCGGAGGCCACGAAAGCCTGGGTCAGAGGCTCCATCACCAGACCGCGGCCCAGTTCCTCCATGACCACCATCACATCGACCGCGCCCTGGCCCAGGCCGCCATATTGCTCGGGCACGGTGAGGGCCGTCAGGCCCAGCTCGGCCAGCTCGTTCCAGACCTCGCGCGAGAAGCCGCCTTGTTTGGCAATGCCCTGGCGTCGCTCGAAGGTATAGCCCTTGTCCACCCAGCGGGCCACGGCATCGCGCAGTTGCTGCTGGTCGTCGGAAAAATCGAAATCCATATTTGTCTCCTGCCACCAGGCCGCAATTGGCGCGAAGCGCCAAACCAGCCCAGCGAAGCTCAATCTAGAACCCCCTCCCGGAGGGGGCACGGGGGAGTAGTCCTGTTTCGCAAAGCGAAGACGGTTCTTGGCTAGCCAAGAACCGTCTGAGCAACGATGTTTCGCTGCACCTCGTTGGAGCCGCCATAGATGGTGGTCTTGCGCATATTGAAGTAGGTCGCGGCCAGCGGCGCATTGCCCAGCACGTTGCCGGGAAAGTCGCCCTGGTAGCCGGCTTCCATGGCTTCCTGGATATAGGGCAGGGAGTAGGGGCCTGCGGCCAGCATCATCAGCTCGGAGTAGCGCTGCTGAATCTCGCTGCCCTTGATCTTGAGCAGGCCGGCAATGTCCAGCGGGTTCTTGCCCGACTTCATGGCCGAGAGCACGCGCAGCACCAGCATTTCCAGCGCGATCACATCGATCTCCAGCAGGGCGATCTGATCACGAAAGCGCTGGTCTTCCCAGACGCCTTCGGTCTTGGCGATGCGCTTGAGGCGCTCCAGCTCGCGCTTGGCACGGTTCACATCGGCGATATTCGTGCGCTCGTGGCTGAGCAGGTGCTTGGCATAGGTCCAGCCCTTGTTTTCCTCGCCGATCAGCTGGTCGGCAGGCACTTCCACATTGTCGAAAAAGACCTCGTTGACCTCGTGAGAGCCGTCCAGCAGCTTGATGGGGCGCACGGTCACGCCCGGCGACTTCATGTCGACCAGCAGGAAGCTGATGCCGGTCTGGGGCTTGCCCTCGTTGCTGGTGCGCACCAGGCAGAAGATCCACTCGCCGTATTGGCCCAGCGTGGTCCAGGTCTTCTGGCCGTTGACGATGTATTTGTCGCCCACGCGTTCGGCGCGGGTCTTGACGCTGGCCAGGTCCGAGCCCGAACCCGGTTCGGAATAGCCCTGGCTCCACCAGACTTCGCCGCTGGCGATGCCGGGCAGAAAGCGCCGATGCTGCTCCGGTGTGCCATAGGCCATGATGACCGGCGCCACCATCACGGGGCCGAAGGGCACGATGCGCGGCGTGCCGGCGAGTGCGCATTCTTCCTCGAACAAATGCTTTTGTACGGCGCTCCAGCCGGGGCCGCCGAATTCCTTGGGCCAGCCGTAGCCGAGCCAGCCTTTTTTGCCCAGAATCTTGGCCCAGCGCTGCATGTCCTCGCGCGTCAGGTGCAGATCGTTGCGCACCTTGTGCGCAATATCCTCGGGCAGATTTGCCCGCACCCAGCTGCGGATCTCTTCGCGAAAAGCCTGTTCTTCAGGGGTGAATGCCAAGTCCATGCGTTGTCTCCTGCAAATGCTGGAGATTTGTAGCACGCACGTTCTTTTTCTGGCTGTCCGGGTTGCGACAAATGGCGGGAAACCCCAGGGATGAGCATCCCTCTGAGCGGCTGCGCCTGCCTGTCTTTGCGTGGCGTGAGCCAGTTCTTAGCGCCGGCCTGTCGTTTGTAATGAAACATGCTGCCAGCGCTTACTGGATAAAGGCCGGCAGCTATCAGTTTCTGTCTGGATTTATTCAGCCGAGGCAGCAGGCGGTTCCACGCCCAGCGATTCGCACAGCATCTGCACGGTGGCGCGCAGTTGGGCGACTTCGGTTTCGAGCGCATCCACACGCTGCTGCAGGGCCGATGCATTGCCGCCTGTGCTGGCGCTGCCGGTACTTGCAGCCAGGGCGTTGACATCCACCGGGCCGCAAAGCAGGTGGGCCCAGCGCTGTTCGCGGGCGCCAGGGGCGCGCGGCAACTGCACGACCAGCGGGCCGCCTTTTTCCTCGCTGCGTTCGCGCAGTTCGTCGAGAAAGGCTTCGACCGAGGAGATATCGGCAAAGCGGTGCCAGCGCTCGGAGTTGATGCGCAGCTCGCCAGCGGTCTGAGGGCCGCGCAGCATCAGCAGGGCCAGCAGCACGGCCGACTGGTCGGGCACGCCAATGCCGCGCGGGAAGTTGTGCTCCCAGCGTGTGGAGCGCACGCTGCTGATCTGGACCGACAGGGTCTTGAGGCGCAGGCTGTCCAGTGCCTCCTGGGCTTCGCCCTCGCTGACCTCCATCACCGGATCTCGGCTGGACTTCTGGTTGCAGCCCGTGACCAGGCTGTTGAGCGTGAGCGGATAGCTGTCGGGCACGGTGCGGGCCTTTTCCATCAGCGTGGCCAGAACGCGGGCTTCGATGGCGCTCAAAGGGGTGTTGCGTGGGTCAAACGGCATGGGATCTCCTCGAAAGTCTTAGGGCTGCGCACAGGAACTGGTGCAAACCCGATAGGGTTTGTCCGTCAATGCGACAATCGCCGCCCATGAAAAACATCGTGATCCTCATCTCGGGCGGCGGCTCGAACATGGCTGCCATTGTGCGTGCATCCCAGCAGCAGAACTGGGCAAAGCAGTACAACGCCCGCGTGAGCGCCGTGGTGAGCAACAAGGCCGAGGCCAAGGGCCTGGTGTTCGCGCGGGACAACGGCATCGCCACCGAGGTTCTGGATCACAAGCAGTTCGACAGCCGCGAGGCCTTTGATGCCGAGCTGACGCAGGTCATCGATCGCCATGCGCCCGATCTGGTGGTGCTGGCCGGTTTCATGCGCATTCTCACGCCAGGCTTTGTTGCGCACTATGAGGGCCGGCTGATCAACATCCATCCCTCGCTGTTGCCGGCCTTCACCGGTCTGCACACCCATCAGCGAGCGATCGATGCGGGCTGCAAGTTTGCGGGCTGCACCGTGCACCGCGTGACGGCCGAGCTCGACGTGGGCCCCATCCTGGAACAGGCCGTGGTGCCCGTGCTGGAGGGTGACACGGCCGAGCTGCTGGCTGCACGCGTGCTGGTGCAGGAGCACATCATCTATCCGCAAGCCGTGCTCAATCTGATCAAGGCTTGATCAGATTTGATAGCTTCTATCTCTTTATAGGTAAGCGATAGAGCCTATCTTTATGCTGATTTCTGCTCCTTCGCGGGCAGGCGGCGAAAGCGTGGCCGTTCCACGCCGTCGATTACCACCATCTCGTTGAACATGGCAGCCGGGCGCACCCACAGGCCATGCTCGCCATAGAGCGCGCGGTAAAGCGTCATGGGCTCCAGCGTTTCGCTGTGGCGCACCGTGCCTATGACTTCGTAGCGCATGCCTTTGTAGTGTTCGTAGAGACCGGGCTCGGTGGTGATGAGTGCAGGCAGATCGTGGTCGGACATGATGCTTTAAAAAGATGAGCTGTCAACGCTTGAAGGAAAAGGGCTGAAGCCTGTTTTTACTACGAATTGTTTGGAGCAGGCCGGCGTCATAGATTTCTGGTGCCAGCCAGGGCCAGGGCGAGAGTGGGACAATTGCGCCCATGCATCCCAAAGCCCTTCTCGACGCTTGCTCTGAACTCGTCAAGCGCGCCCTGACATTTGAACACCCGGCCGATGCCGTGGTGTCCCGCTTTTTCCGCGAAAACCGCTATCTGGGCCCGCGCGAGCGCGCCACCCTGGCCGAAACCGTCTACACCGTGCTGCGCAAGAAGCTGCTGTTCGAAGCGCTGGCGCATTCGGGCAGCGGCGCACGCGAGCGCCGGCTGGCCATCCTGGGCTTTGCCGCCGTGCTGCGCGAGCAGGCCAAGAAGGAAGGCAAGGTCAAGAACAAGGACGGCCAGGACAGCGAGACCTTTATCAAGGCCGCGCTGACGCCCCAGGAACTCAAGTGGCTGGCTGCCTGCGACGGCGTCAAGCCCGAAGAGCTGATGGAGGCGCACCGCCACAATCTGCCCGAATGGCTGGTCGAGCCGCTCAAGGCCCAGCTGGGCGATGGATTCTGGGCACTGGCCGCCAGCATGGAGCAGGCCGCTCCTCTGGATCTGCGTGTCAACACGCTCAACGACAAGCGCTCCGATCTGCGCAAGGAGCTGGAAAAAGCCGGCATCAAGGCCGAGCCCACGCCGTTCTCGCCCATCGGTCTGCGTGTGGACGGCAAGCCCGCGCTGGCCAAGATTGATGCCTTCAACCGCGGCGCCATCGAAGTGCAAGACGAAGGCTCGCAGCTGCTGGCACTGATGCTGGATGCCAAGCGTGGCGAAATGGTGGTGGACTTTTGCGCTGGCGCCGGCGGCAAGACCCTGGCCATTGGCGCGGCCATGCGCAACACCGGCCGCCTGTATGCCTTCGACGTCTCGGGTCATCGCCTCGATGCGCTCAAGCCCCGTCTGGCGCGTTCGGGTCTTTCCAATGTCCACCCAGCCGCAATTGCCCACGAGCGCGACGAGCGCGTCAAGCGCCTGGCCGGCAAGATCGACCGTGTGCTGGTCGATGCTCCCTGCTCGGGCCTGGGTACGCTGCGTCGCAATCCCGACCTCAAGTGGCGCCAGAGCGTCAAGGCCGTGCAGGAGCTGACGCAGAAACAGGCCGCCATCCTGGAAAGCAGCGCGCGCCTGGTCAAGGCCGGTGGCCGTCTGATCTATGCCACCTGCTCCATCCTGCCAGAGGAAAACGAAGCCATTGCCGAAGCCTTCAGCGCCGCTCACCCCGAGTTCGTTCCGCTGGACGCGGGCGAGGTGCTCGAGCAACTCAAGATTGCCGACGGCGACAAGCTTTGCAGCGGCGGTGACGAGGGTCGACGTTATTTGCGTCTGTGGCCACATCAGCACGAGACAGACGGGTTTTTCGCCGCTGTTTGGGTGAAAAAGGCGTAACTTCGGTGCAAATACGGTATCTGCTGTCGGGGAATCGGCAGCAGCCCGGTCGGCGGTTCACCTAAAATGGCACGACCGTGCTTATCGGGTGGGCACGGTTTTTTGCCAAAGGCTTTGTTATTTATGTCGCTGGATATAGCCTCGATCTGGAATGCCGTCGTGGATTGGATGGCCAATGGCCTGTGGGATCTGTCGTGGTGGCAGTTGCTGCTCTACACCCTGATCACCACCCACTTCACGATTGCGGGTGTCACCATCTATCTGCACCGCAGCCAGGCGCATAGGGCGCTGGATCTGGGGCCTATTCCCTCGCATTTCTTCCGCTTCTGGCTCTGGCTGGGCACGGGCATGGTGACCAAGGAATGGGTGGCCATCCACCGCAAGCACCATGCCAAGTGCGAGACCGCAGATGACCCGCACAGCCCGCAGACGCGCGGCCTGGGCAAGGTGATGCGCGAAGGTGCCGAGCTGTACCGCGCCGAGGCCAAGAACGAGGAAACGCTCAGAAAATACGGTCACGGCACGCCCGACGACTGGATGGAGCGCAACATCTACCGCCATTCGGTGATGGGCCCCTCGCTGATGCTCATCCTGAATGTGGCGCTGTTCGGCGTGATCGGCCTGTCGATCTGGGCCGTGCAGATGATCTGGATTCCATTCTGGGCTGCGGGCGTGGTCAACGGCGTGGGGCATTTCTGGGGCTATCGCAACTACGAGGCGACGGATGCCTCCACCAATCTGGTGCCCTGGGGCCTCATCATCGGCGGCGAAGAGCTGCACAACAACCACCATACCTTTCCCACTTCGGCCAAGTTCTCCGTCAAGCCCTACGAGTTCGATATCGGCTGGGTCTATATCAGCCTCATGCAGAAGCTGGGCTGGGCCAAGGTCAAGAAGACCCCGCCGCGCCTGCGCATGGGTGCCGTCAAGCCCGTGGCCGATGAACTGACGCTGGAAGCCATCATTGCCAATCGCTACGAGGTCATGGCCCGTTATGCGCGCGGCGTTCGCACGGCGGTTCAGCATGAGCTGGATCTGCTCAAGCAGAAACAGGCGCAGAAGTCGGATGTTTCCCTGCTCAAGGGCGTGCAGCGCTGGCTGCACCGCGATGCCGACAAGGTGCCCGAGCGTGCCCAGAGCCAACTGGCGCAGGCGCGCGCTGCGCACCCGGTGATTGACCAGATGCTGGTCATGCGCGAAGAGCTGCGTCAGCTGTGGCTCAACACCAGCCTGAGTCGCGAGCAACTGACCGGTCAGCTGCAGGCCTGGTGCCAGCGCGCCGAGGCCAGCGGCATTGCGGCACTCAAGGATTTCTCCGTCAAGCTGCGCGCTGCCCACGTCTGAGGCCGAGCTTGCCAAGCTGCAGCCAGATTCTGGCAAGCGCGAAGCTCAGGCCTTTTCCCTCTTCAAGCCGCTGCGCTGCCCTGTTCGGGTGGGGGCGGCTTTGCTGTATCCGTGCCGCCGGATATTGAATCCAGGCCGCACCTGCCGGCGTGCTCAGTTGCACCCAGGTGCGACTGGGGCAACGCCAGCTTTGCCCGGTTTGCAGCACCATGACCTGACCGAAGTGATTGTCGGTAAAGCTCAGCGGCCCAATGGCCAGACGCAGCGGCCCTTGCTGGCAGAACAGTTCGCTGCCTGGTTCAAACAGCAGCGACGCGGCCTGGCCGTTGTTGAGACTATGTGTTTTCGGGGTGGGGTCCGGCTGTGACATGGTGGCTAGGGGTCTGTGATTCAGGCCTCAAGCGTAAGGAAGCACGGCTTGGCAGAACAGGCACAGCAAGCGTTCCGTGCAGGCGTAGCAGCGTGGATTGCTGTGCATCTGTTCCGGTATGTTTGCTGACAATCTGTATCTGTTGCAGAACAGGGCTTGCTGGCATGATGCCTGCCCGGTCCTGCGTTTTGTCATCATGCTGACTTCCTCCCTCTCCGAATCACAGCCTGTCGATCATGCGGCAAGCGATGTGCTGCTGCCGCTGTATCAACGGCTGGCCGCGCACTACAGTGCAGCCATAGAGTTGGGGAGCCTGAAACCCGGGGAGCGCATGCCGTCGGTGCGCGAGTTGATGGCGCGGCATGACATCAGCCTCTCGACGGCCTTGCAGGTGCTGCGTTTTCTGGAAGCGCAGGGCTGTCTGGAGGCCAGGCCCCGCGTGGGCTACTTTGTGTGCGCGACGAGGACGGGCGATATTCCTCTGACCAGCGAACCGGACCTGAGCCAGCCGCTGTCTCCCGGCGCGCATGCGCATTTCGTGGGCATCAACGAGCATATTTCTCTGCTGCTCGAGCGCGGCCGTCAGGCCGAGGTCTATATGGACATCGGTGGCTGCACGCCGCCTGCCTCCTTGTTCGATCATCACTATCTGAACAAGACCGTCACCCGGCTGCTGCGCGAGCATCCGACCCTGCTCTCGCAGGGGCGCTCTCTGCTGGCCAATCAGGGCAATCATCCGCTGTTTCAGCAGGCCATGGCCAGACGGGCGCTGGTCTCCGGTATCCGTGTGGCGCCTGCCGATGTGCTGGCAACCACCGGCAATTCCGAAGCGGTGAGTCTGGCGCTGGCTGCCGTGGCATCACCCGGGGACATGGTGGCCGTCGAATCGCCAACCTATTACGGCCTGCTGCAGGTGGTGGAGTCCTTGCAGCTGAAAACGCTGGAGATTCCCTGCAGCCCGCGCACCGGCATGTCCATCGAGGCGCTGGAGCTGGCTTTTCAGACCCAGCCGCGCCTGAAGGCCGTGGTGGTGGTGCCGGATCTGCAGATGCCGCTGGGCGCGCGCATGCCGGATGAGAATAAGGCCAGACTCGTGGCCCTGTGCGCAGCCCATGGGGCGGCGCTGATCGAGGACGACTCCTACGGTCTGTTTGTCGAAGGGCTGGCGGTGAAGCCGCTCAAGGCCTGGGACAGTGTCTCCGGGCATGTGATCTATTGCCAGGCCTTCAACAAAAGTCTGGCGCCGGGCCTGCGCCAGGGCTGGATGAATGGCGGCCAATGGCATGGCCGCATCCAGATGCTGAAATTTGCGCAAAGCCGCAATACCCAGACGCTGGGGCAGCTGGTCGTGGCCGAGGTGCTGGGCTCACCCATCCATCAGCGCAGCCTGGAAAAGCTCAGGCAGCAGCTCAAGCGGCAGCGCGAGGCCATGGCCAGACTGGTGGCACGTCATTTCCCGCTGGGCACGCGCATGAGCCTGCCAGGCGGCGGCCTGTGCCTGTGGCTGGAGTTCCCCGCGCAGATGTCAACCTCGGACCTGTTCACGGCAGCCCTGGCGCGCGGCATACGTATTGCGCCGGGCAGCATGTTTTCCAACTCCGGCAGGTATGAGTACTGCATGCGCCTGGCCTGCACCCATCCGGTCGACGAACTCATGGAGAGGGCGATGCAGGATCTGGGCGCGATGGCCTGCCGGCAACTGGGGCAGAGTCCGCGCAGCTAGCGCTGGCCGGGGTCCTTCACTTCGTCGGCTGACCGGCCATGCACTTGCTCAGGAATTCACGGGCCTTGCCGCCTTCCTTGTAGAAGGTGCTGATGACCTCCTTGCCTTCCACAGAGACCTTGAAGCGGGCTTCTTCCTCTTCCCCAAGCTCCTTGACCAGTGCTTCGGGGCCGCCCAGCGCGTAGACGATGGCTCCCCATTTGCCATTGGACATGGTGTAGTTGATGGCGCCGACCTCCTGGGGTCGGTCCTGGTTCTGGGTCAGAGTGGTTCTGATCTTGCGCGGACTGGCGGGCTGGGGAATGTCCAAGCCCAGAAAGGTCAGCAGGGCACCGTTGTGCTTGGCCGTAGGGCCGGAAAGCTGAACGGCACCGGACATGCTGCCAAAGATCGCCGCACATTCAAGACCGGAGCGCGGGTTTTTCTCGTCATGCGAAAACATCCAGTAGCCCTTGCGCAGCTTCTGATACTGCGGGTCTTGTGCAATTCTCTGTCCTTCCTTGATCAGCTCCTGCCCCTCGCGCAGCAGCTCCAGCTGGCTGCGCGCCAGACCGCCCAGGGCATCGGCGGGCGACGGTTCGGTGCGCTGGGCGGCGGCGGGCGTGGAACTGAACTGCTCGCAGACGGGTACCGAGGCCAGACCCGGTGAGCCGCCTGTCATGCCGACCTGGCGCTGGCCGGGGCCGGGTCCCGTGGGGCAGATGAAGGTCTGGCCGAAGACGGCTGGCGACACGGCAAGCGAGAAAAGCAATGTGCTCAGCGTCCTGTGATTCATCTGATCCATCCCTGTTCGTTGCAAAGTGCCAAGTATAGGGAGGGTCGCTGCGTCAGCTCTCGCACCGCGACAGGAGTCGCAAAGGCATGAAAAAACCGCCTGCACTTGCGTGAGGCGGTTTTTCAAGAAACAGGCCGAATTACTTCAGCTTGGTTTCCTTGTACTCGACGTGCTTGCGAGCCTTGGGGTCGAACTTGATGATCGACATCTTTTCAGGCATCGTCTTCTTGTTCTTGGTCGTTGTGTAGAAGTGACCGGTACCAGCAGTGGAAGCCAGCTTGATCTTTTCGCGTCCGCCTTTAGCAGCCATGGTGTTTCTCCTTCAGGAAATTAAGCTTGGCCACGAGCGCGCATGTCTGCGAGCACGGAGTCGATACCGTTTTTGTCGATCAGGCGCAGAGCAGCGCTGGAAACGCGCAGGCGCACCCAACGGTTTTCGCTCTCCACCCAGAAGCGGCGGTATTGCAGGTTGGGGAGGAAACGACGCTTGGTCTTGTTGTTGGCGTGGGAAACATTGTTGCCCACCATGGGCTTCTTGCCCGTAACTTCACATACGCGTGCCATTGGGACACTCCGATAGTTGAATCGGCCGCCGGCTCTGGAATCCTGCAGGAGCAGGAGGTGCCGACAACCTCACCTCGCCAGTTTGTAATGGGTGGCGGTAGCCCGATTGCGGAAGTCCCGAAGCACGGTAAAGCGCGAACCTGGAATTCAGCAAAGTCTGCGATTATAGCGTTTTCGCAAAAAAGCCCCTGGTGCCGGCCAAAACTGGCCAAACCCAAGGGCTTTTGCGCCGAATATGCGCTAACAACCGCTCAAACGCCGAAGCGCCTTGGCGTCATCAGGATTCCTGTTCCAGGAAGCGCTGGGCGTCCAGGGCCGCCATGCAGCCGGTGCCGGCGCTGGTGATGGCCTGGCGGTAGACATGATCCTGGCAGTCGCCGGCGGCGAATACGCCGGGTACGCTGGTCTGGGTGGCAAAGCCCTTGAGACCTCCCTGGGTGATGATGTAGCCGTTTTCCAGCTCCAGCTGACCCTGGAAGATGTCGGTGTTGGGGTGGTGGCCGATGGCGATGAAAGCGCCTTGCAGCTTGACCTCTTCGGTGTGGCCGTCCTGCGTGCTCTTGATGCGGATGCCGGTCACGCCACTCTGGTCACCCAGCACTTCATCCAGTGTGAAATGGGTCTTGAGCTCGATCTTGCCTTCCTCGACCTTTTCCATCAGCTTGTCCACGAGGATGGGCTCGGCCTTGAACTTGTCGCGGCGGTGCACGAGGGTGACCTTGCTGGCGATGTTGGAAAGGTAGAGGGCTTCTTCTACGGCTGTGTTGCCGCCGCCGATCACGCAAACGGGCTGCTCGCGATAGAAAAAGCCGTCGCAGGTGGCGCAAGCGGACACGCCGCGACCCATGAAGGCTTCCTCGGAGGGCAGGCCCAGGTACTTGGCCGATGCGCCGGTGGCGATGATCAGCGAGTCGCAGGTATAGACGCCGCTGTCGCCGGTCAGGGTGAAGGGGCGCTTGGAGAGGTCAACCTGGTTGATGTGGTCGAAAACGATTTCGGTCTTGAAGCGCTCGGCATGTTCCTGAAAACGCTGCATCAGCTCGGGGCCCTGCACGCCCATGACGTCGGCAGGCCAGTTGTCCACTTCGGTGGTGGTCATCAACTGGCCACCCTGGGCCATGCCGGTAATCAGCAGGGGCTTGAGGTTGGCACGGGCCGCGTATACGGCAGCGGTATAGCCGGCAGGGCCGGAGCCGAGGATGAGAACTTGTGCGTGTTTGGTAGAGGACATGGAGCGGAACTCTGAAAAAAGCAGGCCGACAGCCGGCGCGCGGTCATGAAAACATTGGGAAGATGTGGGAGTATCGCTCCGGATCAAGGTCTGCGCGTGCAGCTGTTTTTAATCACCGGAATTGTTAAAAATGATAGTGACGAAGCGAATCCGGCTACCGTATGGCAGTTTTGTTGCATGTGCTTGCATTACGCTGAGCGATCGTCTTGGCCGAATGCACCGCTTGGATAAGGGCCTAAGGTAAGCTTGCGCCTGCGTATGACATATACATTGAACGCTTCGAACGCGTCTTCTTCCAGCAAATCAAAATCCCGCGCTGCGACTCCGCGCTATGGAGTGATTCGCTTCAGCCAGGAGGTTTTGCTGTTGATCGGCCTGCTGGCACTGGTGTTCTGGCTCATGGCCATGTTCACCTACTCGCCGCAAGACGCAGCCTGGTCCACCTCAGGCGCCGGGCAAAGGCCGTTTGTGCATAACTGGATGGGCCGTGTGGGCGCCTGGCTGGCCGATGCCTGCTACTTCGGCTTCGGCATGTCCATCTGGTGGCTGGTACTGGCCGCCGTGCAGACCTGGGTGACATCGCTGGTGCGCTGGATGCGTGGCGGGGTGAACAAGGACGGCAGCCCTCTGGCTCTGATGCCGCTGTGGCGCCGTCGCTTTCTGTTCTGGGGCGGTCTGGCCATTCTGATGATTGCCAGCTGCGCGCTGGAATGGACGCGTCTGTACCGTTTCGAGAACTTGCTGCCCGGCCCTGCCGGTGGCGTGTTTGGCTACATGATGGGCTTCAATGCCCTCAAATGGCTGGGTTTTGCGGGTTCGGGCCTGATCGGCATCTGCCTGTTCGTGCTGGGCGCTGCCATGGTATTCGGCTTTTCCTGGGGCAAGCTGGCCGAAGGCCTGGGCGCGCGCCTGGACGGCATGGTGCAGTTTGGCCGCGAGCGTCGCGAAATTGCCAAGGATGTCTCTGTCGGCAAGAGAGCGGCCCGCGAACGCGAGGAAGTGGTGTTTGACCGCACAGAAGGTGCGATTGCTGCACCGGTGCATCAGCCTGTGCAGATCATTGAGCCCGTGCTGCAGGAGGCCAGTCAACCCAGCGCCCGGGTGGTGAAGGAACGCCAGAAGCCGCTGTTCACCGATCATCCGGACAGCAAGCTGCCGCAGGTGGATCTGCTGGACCAGGCCCAGCAGCGCCAGGAACTGGTGTCTGCCGAGACGCTGGAGATGACCAGCCGGTTGATTGAAAAGCGCCTCAAGGACTTTGGCGTGGAGGTGCGGGTGGTTGCGGCCATGCCCGGCCCTGTGATCACTCGCTACGAGATCGAGCCTGCCACGGGCGTCAAGGGCTCGCAGATCGTCAATCTGGCCAAGGACCTGGCACGTTCGCTGTCCCTGGTCTCGATTCGCGTGATAGAGACCATTCCCGGCAAGAACTTCATGGCGCTGGAGCTGCCCAATGCCAAGCGCCAGTCGATCCGTTTGTCCGAAGTGCTGGGCTCCCAGGTCTACCACGACGCCAAGAGCCTGCTGACCATGGGGCTGGGCAAGGACATCGTGGGCAACCCCGTGGTGGCCGACCTGGCCAAGATGCCCCATGTGCTGGTGGCCGGAACGACCGGCTCGGGCAAGTCCGTGGGTATCAACGCCATGATTCTGTCTCTGCTCTACAAGGCAGAGGCGCGCGATGTGCGTTTGCTCATGATCGATCCCAAGATGCTGGAAATGTCGGTCTATGAAGGCATTCCCCATCTGCTGTGCCCTGTGGTCACCGACATGAAGCAGGCGGCCAACGGACTGAACTGGTGCGTGGCCGAGATGGAGCGCCGCTACAAGCTCATGAGCAAGCTCGGGGTGCGCAATCTGGCCGGCTACAACAGCAAGATCGACGAGGCCAAGGCGCGCGAGGAGTCGATTCCCAACCCCTTCAGCCTGACGCCCGAGGAACCCGAGCCGCTGCAGCGCCTGCCGCACATCGTCATCGTGATCGACGAGCTGGCCGATCTGATGATGGTGGTGGGCAAGAAGATCGAAGAGCTCATCGCCCGCCTTGCGCAAAAGGCGCGTGCGGCCGGCATTCATCTGATCCTCGCGACCCAGCGCCCCAGCGTGGACGTGATCACCGGCCTGATCAAGGCCAATATTCCGACGCGTATTGCCTTCCAGGTCTCCAGCAAGATCGACAGCCGCACCGTGCTGGATCAGATGGGGGCCGAGACCCTGCTGGGCATGGGCGACATGCTGTACATGGCCAGCGGTACAGGTCTGCCTATTCGCGTACATGGCGCTTTTGTCTCCGACGACGAGGTGCACCGCGTGGTCAGCTATCTCAAGGAGCAGGGCGAACCCGACTACATCGAAGGCATTCTGGAAGGCGGCTCTGTCGATGGTGAGGGGGGTGATGACGATGGCGAAGGCGGCGGCGAAAAGGACGAGCTCTACGATCAGGCAGTAGAAATCGTGCTGAAAGACCGCAAGGCCAGCATTTCCTACGTTCAGCGCAAACTGCGTATCGGCTACAACCGATCGGCCAATCTGCTCGAGCAGATGGAAAAGGCCGGCCTGGTCAGCTCGCTCACATCCAGTGGGCAGCGCGATGTTCTAGTTCCGGCCCGCAGCGAGTGAGCCACGCACAAGAGAGAGAGTCATGAAACGTCTTTTGACTGCAATTTTGATAGCTGGCAGTGCAAGTGCAGCAATGGCTGATGGTCTGAAAAGCCTTGAGTCCTTCATGAAGAATGCCCAGGCGGGCAAGGCCGACTTCACCCAGTCCGTGACCTCGCCACCCAAGTCCGGGCAGGAGGCGCGTACCAAGGTGTCCAGCGGCAGCTTCGAATTCCAGCGCCCCGGCAAGTTCCGTTTCAACTACACCAAGCCTTTTGAGCAGCTCATAGTAGCCGACGGCAAGACGCTGTGGCTGTACGACGCCGACCTGAATCAGGTGACGGAGCGTGCCCAGGCCCAGGTGCTGGGCAGCACGCCAGCGGCCATCCTGACATCGGCCACCGACCTCAAGGCCTTGAAGGCCGATTTCGAGCTGGGCAACCAGCCTGACGCCGATGGCCTGGAATGGGTGCTGGCCAGCCCCAGGCAGAAAGGCGGTCAGCTCAAGAGCGTGCGCATAGGCTTCACACCCGAAGGCAAGCTGGCTGCGCTGGATATCGAGGACAGCTTTGGCCAGCGCTCGCTGATGCAGTTCAAGGGCCTGCAAACCCAGGCTTCGCTGCCGGCATCGACCTTCCACTTCACGGTGCCCAAGGGGGCCGATGTGCTCAAGCAGTAAAGATCGCGGCGCGCATCAGCAAAAAGGCCTGCGGATTGTGTCCGCAGGCCTTTTATATGCAGGAATCGGGTTTGAGCCCTTGTGAGTGGAACGCAGCCAGCTGCGCTTTGGTGGGGGCTGTTGTGATCAGGCGCGCGTGGCGTTTGCGGCACTTTGCTTGTTGCCGATGGCGAAGTCCAGTAGGCCTGCAATCACCAGCACACCTAGCACAGGGGCGACCCAGCCCATGCCCAGGGCGGCGCCGGGCAGCTTGTCCAGCCAGGCGGGCACCAGTGCATCAAGATTGGCAGCCTTGGCGGCGTCAAACAGGCCGAAGACCAGGGCGCTGCCCATCACGGGGATGTAGACACGCGGTGGCTGATTCCAGCGATGCAGCAGGCTCAGGGCGATCAGGGCGATGGCCACGGGATACAGCCCCACAAGCACGGGCACGGCCACGGCGATCAGCTGGGCCAGGCCCTGGTTGGCTACGGCTGCACTGAAGACCGACAGGCCGATGACCATGGTGCGGTAGGAGATGCCGGTCAGCTCACTGAAGAAGCTGCTGCAGGCCGTGATCAGGCCCACGCCGGTGGTCAGGCAGGCCAGCATGATGACGATGGCGAGCAGCCACAGGCCTGCGGGGCCGAAGGTCTGCTGTACAAAGGCTGTGAGAATCTGCACACCGGTGGTGGCGTTGGCGGCCAGTTGGCTGTTGGTGGCGCCCAGATACATCAGCGAGACATAGACCAGGCCCAGGCAGGTCGCGGCAATGATGCCGGCGTAGATGCAGTAGCGCGTGTGCAGCTTGCTGTCGCTCACGCCGGCAGCCTTGATCGCGTTGACGATGACGATGCCGAAGATCAGCGAGGCCAGGGCGTCCATGGTCTGGTAGCCCTGTAGAAAGCCTTCGGAAAAGGCGGCTGCCTGCGTGGCATAGGCCTCGGTGCTGAGACTGTAGCCATCCACAGGGGCCAGCACGGCGGAGCCGCCGAGAACGGTCAGCGCCAGAATCAGCACGGGGGTGATGATCTTGCCCACGTTGTCCATGAGCTTGCCGGGGAACAGCGACAGCAGCGCCACCGCCACAAAGTAAGCGATGGTGAAGGCCAGCAGCATGGCGGGTGTGTTGCCGACAAAGGGAGCCAGACCCATCTCGAAGGATACGGTGGCCGTGCGCGGCGTCGCAAACAGAGGGCCGATGGTCAGATAGATGGCCACGGCCAGCACCAGGCCGGCAATGCGGCCTATGGGGCTGGTCAAGGTGTCCAGGCCGCCACCCACACGTGCGAGAGCGACTACGCCGAGAAGGGGCAGACCGACACCCGTCAGCAGAAAGCCTGTCGAGGCGCCGAGCAGGTTTTCACCGGCTGCCAGGCCCACCATGGGTGGAAAGATGATGTTGCCGGCCCCGAGGAACAGGGCAAAGGTCATGAAACCGAGGGCAAAAATGTCCCAGGTCTTGAGTTTTTTCATACGCGTAGACTCAGACGTGCAGCGCTGGCACGCCCTGTAGCAGTGTGGAGCCAAGGAAAGTTGCGGATGCTTTCGATTGATTTCTGGCTGATGGCGGTAGCCCTATCAGACACAGGCATTGCGCGGCGCAGATGAGGCGGCCCGCAATGAATCTAAGCGCGCTGCCAGGCCTGGCTGGCCTGGTTTTTGGCAGGCCGGATGGGGGCAGTGCCTCCATGGGGCGAGGGGTGGCCTCGTTAATGGAGAGATTGAATCCGTTGAAACGCTATTTTCTCTTATGAAAAATTCTGATAAGGATGCAGGGGTTAAGGTGGATAAGCATTGACTGCCTTCGGTGTGCAAGCAGCCCCAACCCATTTGGATGCACAACTGGCCGGAGAGTCGGATACTTGAGGGGTCATGGTTACGCACAACAACTCCTCATCTTCAGCCATTCCTCATCAGCCCCTGGCCGAGCGCCTGCGGCCGCACACTCTGGCCGAAGTCATCGGCCAGCAACATGTGTTGGGAGAGGGCATGCCGTTGCGCCTGGCCTTCGAGTCGGGTCGCCCGCACAGCTGCATACTCTGGGGCCCGCCGGGGGTGGGCAAGACCACGATTGCGCGCCTGATGGCCGATGCCTTTGATGCGCAGTTCATCTCCATCAGCGCCGTGCTGGGCGGCGTCAAGGACATCCGCGAGGCCGTGGAGCAGGCGCAGGCCGCCCAGAGCGGACTGCTGCAGCAGCGCACCATCGTGTTTGTGGATGAGGTGCACCGCTTCAACAAAAGCCAGCAGGACGCTTTCTTGCCCCATGTGGAAAGCGGGCTGTTCACCTTCATCGGAGCGACCACGGAAAACCCCTCGTTCGAGGTCAACTCGGCCCTGCTTTCGCGGGCGGCGGTCTATGTGCTGCAAAGCCTGACTCCGGACGACTTGAAGCAGATTGTGGCCAAGGCCCAGGCCATCCAGGCGATTCCGGCGATCGAGGACGAAGCGCTGGAGCGCCTGATTGCCTATGCCGACGGCGATGCACGGCGCTTGCTGAACACGCTGGAGACCTTGTCCATCACGGCCGAGCAGGCCGGGGTGCAGAGCATCACCGATGCCTGGCTGCTCAAGGTGCTGGGCGAGCGCATGCGCCGCTATGACAAGGGCGGCGAGCAGTTCTACGACACCATCAGCGCCCTGCACAAATCCGTGCGCGGCTCGGACCCCGATGCGGCGCTTTACTGGTTTTGCCGCATGCTGGATGGCGGTGCCGACCCGCGCTATCTGGCGCGCCGCATCGTGCGCATGGCATGGGAAGACATAGGACTTGCCGACCCGCGTGCCATGCAGATGTGCAACGATGCCGCTGCGACCTATGAACGCCTGGGTAGCCCCGAGGGCGAACTGGCCCTGGCCCAGGCCGTGATCTACCTGGCTGTGGCGCCCAAGAGCAATGCCGGCTACATGGCCTACAACAAGGCCAAGGCCTTTGTGAAGGGCGACACCACCAGGCCTGTGCCGCTGCATTTGCGCAATGCACCCACCAAGCTGATGAAGCAACTGGACTACGGCCGGGATTACCGCTATGCCCACAGCGAGGAGGGCGGCTTTGCGGCGGGCGAGCGCTATCTGCCTGAAGGAATGGAAGACCCCGGCTTCTACCAGCCCGTGGCGCGGGGGCTGGAAATCAAGATCGGCCAGAAGCTGGCGGAGCTCAAGGCGCTCAACGACGCCGCTCGTGCGGCAGATGACGAGCCGGCAGGCTTGTAAAGAGCGAGTTGCCCAGGTGTTGCAAGACTGGCACTAGTTGAATGCTGCATTTTTTGCGGTGTTTTCAGGGTTTTTCGCTAGATTGAGTAGCAGCACATGACTAAGTGCCTGTATTTATTGGACTTGCATTGCCGATGAAGTTGTTGCGCTGCAGCATTTTGGGGTTGCGCACGGGAAAACCCGGCCCTGAGTCCTGAAAACTGCTCCCTAGAATCGATTCACTCTTTTGCGACAAGCGGCCCACAAAGCGGCGGACTGCAGAAGGGGAACCATGGCATCGCTGGCTCCGTCGTTCGGGATGAGAGGCTCGCAGTGTCTCCGTCTTGGATCGAGGGAAGGGGAGCGCGCTTATGGATATCTTGCTGCAGCAGATCATCAATGGTCTGGTGTTAGGCAGCATGTACGCCTTGATAGCCCTGGGCTACACCATGGTGTACGGCATCATTCAGCTGATCAACTTCGCGCATGGCGAGGTGCTGATGGTGGGGGCTTTGACCAGTTGGAGCTGCATCGGCCTGATGCAGGAGGCCATGCCCTATCTGCCGGGCTGGCTCATGCTTTTGATAGCCGCCATCATCGCCTGCGTGGTGGCTGCATCGCTGAACTTCGTGATCGAGAAGGTGGCCTACCGGCCGCTGCGCAACAGTCCGCGTCTGGCGCCGCTGATCACGGCCATCGGTGTCTCCATCCTGCTGCAGACCCTGGCCATGATCATCTGGAAGCCCAATTACAAGGCTTATCCCACGCTGCTGTCGTCCACCCCCTATGAAATCGGCACGGCGGTGATCACGCCCACGCAGATTCTGGTGCTGGTGGTCACGGCGATTGCACTTGCCACGCTGATGTATCTGGTCAACTACACCAGGCTGGGGCGCGCCATGCGGGCCACGGCAGAGAATCCGCGTGTGGCGGCGCTGATGGGCGTCAAGCCCGACATGGTGATTTCCGCCACCTTCATCATCGGTGCCGTGCTGGCGGCGATTGCCGGCATCATGTACGCCTCCAACTATGGCACGGCCCATCACACCATGGGCTTTCTGCCGGGTCTCAAGGCCTTCACGGCCGCCGTTTTCGGCGGCATCGGCAATCTGGCTGGCGCCGTGGTGGGAGGCCTGTTGCTGGGGCTGATCGAGTCCATCGGGTCCGGCTATATCGGTGACCTGACGGGGGGCGTGCTGGGCAGCCAGTACACCGACATCTTTGCCTTCATCGTGCTCATCATCATCCTGACGCTGCGCCCTTCGGGCCTGCTCGGTGAGCGTGTGGCGGACCGTGCCTGAGGAGTGCCCATGAAGAACAACAAGACACTCCACTGGATTCTGGGCGGCATAGGCCTGCTGGTGCTGCCGCTGATCCTGCAGTATTTCGGCAACGCCTGGGTGCGCATCGCCGATCTGGCTCTGCTCTACGTGATGCTGGCGCTGGGCCTGAATATCGTGGTCGGCTACGCAGGCCTGCTGGATCTGGGCTACGTGGCCTTCTATGCCGTGGGCGCCTATATGTTTGCGCTCATGGCATCGCCGCATCTGGCCGAGACCTTCGAAGGCTTTGTCGCCATGTTTCCCAACGGGCTGCACACCTCGATCTGGTTGGTGATTCCGCTTGGAATGCTGCTGGCCGCCTGTACGGGTGTGCTGCTGGGCCTGCCGGTGCTGCGGCTGCGCGGTGATTACCTGGCCATCGTGACACTGGGCTTCGGCGAGATCATCCGCATCTTCCTGAACAACCTGGACCAGCCCGTCAACATCACCAACGGCCCCAAGGGCATTGGCCAGATCGACTCGGTCAAGATCTTCGGCTTCGACCTGGCCAAGCGTCATGAGATCTTCGGCTACGACATCGCTTCCGTCACGCTGTACTACTACCTGTTTCTGGTGCTGGTGCTGGCCACCATCGTGATCTGCTACCGCTTGCAGGATTCGCGCATAGGCCGCGCCTGGATGGCGATTCGCGAGGATGAAATCGCCGCCAAGGCCATGGGCATCAATGTGCGCAATATGAAGCTGCTGGCCTTCGGCATGGGCGCTTCGTTCGGCGGTGTGGCAGGTTCCATGTTCGGTGCTTTCCAGGGCTTTGTATCGCCCGAGTCCTTCAGCCTCATGGAGTCCGTGATGATTGTGGCCATGGTCGTGCTCGGCGGCCTGGGCCATATTCCCGGCGTGATTCTGGGGGCCGTGCTGCTCTCGGCCCTGCCCGAGGTGCTGCGCTATGTGGCCGGGCCGCTGCAGCAGATGACCGATGGACGCCTCGACGCGTCCATCCTGCGCCAGTTGCTGATTGCCCTGGCCATGATCGTCATCATGCTGATGCGTCCGCGCGGCCTCTGGCCCACGCCCGAGCATGCCAAAAGCCTGGACCGTCAGTCCTGATGACTGCACAGACAAGGAATGTGAACTGATATGGCAGAGAGCACGACTTCAGCGGTCCTTCATGTCTCGGACATCTCCAAGCGCTTTGGCGGTTTGCAGGCACTGTCCGGTGTGAGCATGAAGATTGATAGAGGCCAGGTCTATGGCCTGATCGGCCCCAATGGCGCAGGCAAGACCACGTTTTTCAACGTGATCACCGGCCTCTATACGCCCGACACCGGCAAATTCGAGCTGGCCGGAAAGCCCTATGAGCCGACGGCGGTGCATAAGGTGGCCAGGGCCGGCATTGCACGGACCTTCCAGAACATCCGGCTGTTTGCCGAGATGACGGCACTGGAGAACGTCATGGTCGGGCGCCATGTGCGCACGCATTCCGGTCTGCTCGGGGCGGTGTTTCGCACCAAGGGCTTCAAGGCCGAGGAGGCCGCGATTCGCGCCCGCTCGCGCGAGCTGCTCGACTATGTCGGCATCGGCAAATATGCGGACTTCAAGGCGCGCACCTTGTCCTATGGCGACCAGCGCCGGCTGGAGATTGCCCGTGCACTGGCGACGGACCCGCAGCTGATTGCGCTGGATGAGCCGGCCGCCGGCATGAACGCGACTGAGAAGCTGCAGTTGCGTGAGTTGATCGACCGCATTCGCAACGACCACCGCACCATCCTGCTCATCGAGCATGATGTGAAGCTGGTCATGGGCCTGTGCGATCGCGTGACGGTGCTGGACTATGGCAAGCCGATTGCCGAAGGCACGCCTGCCGAAGTGCAGAAGAATGAAAAAGTGATTGAAGCCTATCTGGGCACGGGAGGCCATTGAAGATGCAGGATCAAGTGCTGGAACAGGCGCAGGCCTCCAAATCCACGGCCCCGGTATTGCTGCAGGTGAAGGGCCTGAAGGTGGGCTATGGCGGTATTCAGGCTGTCAAGGGCGTGGACTTTCAGGTGCATCAGGGTGAACTGGTGTCGCTGATCGGCTCCAACGGTGCAGGCAAAACCACGACCATGAAGGCTGTCACGCGGGGTCTGCCGATTGCCGATGGCGAAATTCTCTATCTGGGCCAAAGCATCAAGGGCAAGGGTGCCTGGGATCTGGTGGCCGAAGGCCTGGTCATGGTGCCCGAGGGG
This sequence comes from Comamonas sp. A23, assembly GCF_004522605.1. NCBI lineage: Bacteria > Pseudomonadati > Pseudomonadota > Betaproteobacteria > Burkholderiales > Comamonadaceae > Comamonas > Comamonas sp. A23. The sequence continues at coordinate 351,367 of NZ_RSDT01000002.1, read as the reverse complement.
CGCGGCGTGTTCGCACGCATGACGATTACCGAAAACCTGCTCATGGGGGCCTACACGCGCAAGGACAAGGCTGGCATACAGGCGGATATCGAGCGCATGTTCGGCATCTTTCCGCGCCTGAAGGAGCGCAAGGATCAGCTGGCAGGCACCATGTCCGGGGGCGAGCAGCAGATGCTGGCCATGGCCCGCGCACTCATGAGTCAGCCCAAGGTGCTGCTGCTGGACGAGCCCTCCATGGGTTTGTCGCCCATCATGGTGGACAAGATCTTCGAGGTGGTCAGCGATGTCTATGCGCTGGGCGTGACTATGGTGCTGGTGGAGCAGAACGCCAGTCGCGCGCTGGCGCTGGCCGATCGAGGCTATGTCATGGAGTCCGGCATCATCACCATGACGGGGCCGGGCCAGACCTTGCTGAGCGATCCGCGCGTGCGTGCGGCTTACCTGGGAGAGTAAGCCTCGACGAGACTGCTGGCGCTTTCGATCGCAGTGCGCTATCTCGCCGTGATGCTCTGCTGCAGCCAAGGGTGAACCCTAATTCCCCTTAAATTCAAGAAAATGACAAAAAAATGACGTTTTTCATGGTTCTTTGATTGTTTTATTCATTTCTTTTTAGTTCCTTTTAATTCTTTTTTGTCATTGAATAGAATTTGCTTATTACAAAAAGAAGTATTTGGAACGTTTTCGCGTGGCTCAGTGAAATGCTCAAGGAGTCGGCGCGTTGGGTGGGTGGATTGCTGCTCTCCGGTGTTGTCTGGAGGAATCACAGGCTTTATGACAGCGCCTAGCATGGCGAAGAGCTTGTATTTTATTTTTCGTGGTGCCCGAAGGGGTGTCTTGAAGACGCGCTGAAACGCACAATGACTCAAGAGTAAACTCCGCCCCGTTTAAGCCGGGAACCATGCACTTTTTTTGCAGTGAGTCGCCTGGTTTCTTTTCCCCGGTAAGGAGCATTCATGCTGTTTGGCAAGCTATTGCCGCGCGAAGGCAATTTTTTCGAGATGTTCAATCAACATGCGGACCGCATCGTTGAAGCAGCTCATGCTTTCTCGCAACTCGTTGCAAATTACAACGATCCCCATCTGCGCGAAAAATACAACGCTGATGTGGACAACGCCGAGCGCGCAGCCGACCGTGTGACCCATGATGTCACCAAGCTGCTGCACAAGACCTTCATCACGCCCCTGGATCGCGAGCATATCCACTCGCTGATCAACACCATGGACGACGTGGCCGACCTGATTCAGGACTCGGCCGAGACCATGGCCCTGTATGACGTGCGTCACATGACAGACGAAATCACACGTCTGACCGATCTGTGCGTGCGTTGCTGCGAGCGTCTGCGTGATGCTGTCAAGCTGCTGGATCGTCTCTCGGATCCCACGATTGTGGACGCCGCGAGCAAGACCTGCGACGAGATCGACCGCCTGGAAGGCGATGCCGACCGCGTGATGCGCGCGGCCATGAGCAAGCTGTTCCGTGAAGAGCCCGATGTGCGTGAGGTGATCAAGCTCAAGGCCATCTATGAGCTGCTGGAAACCATCACGGACCGCTGCGAAGACGTGGCGAACCTGATCGAGGGCATCGTCCTCGAGAATTCCTGATTCTCGCTGGAGCCCGATCATGGAGCCGGTACAGGCAGCCCTCTGGGTTGTGATTTTGCTGGTGGTGCTCGCCTTGCTGTTCGATTTCATGAACGGCTTTCACGACGCTGCCAATTCGATTGCCACCGTGGTTTCCACGGGGGTTCTCAAGCCTACTCAGGCCGTGGCATTTGCCGCGTTCTTCAACGTTGTCGCGGTTTTCGTCTTCCACCTCAGTGTGGCGGCAACCGTGGGCAAGGGTATTGTTCAGCCGGGCATTGTTGACACCCATGTCGTGTTCGGCGCTCTGGTGGGTGCCATCACCTGGAACGTCATCACCTGGATCTACGGCATTCCCAGCAGCTCCTCGCATGCCCTGATTGGCGGTATCGTGGGTGCGGTGATTGCCAAGGCCGGTGCAGGTGCGCTGATCGCCAGCGGCATCTGGAAGACTGTGGCCTTCATCTTCGTCTCTCCCGTGCTGGGCTTTCTGCTGGGCTCGCTGATGATGGTTCTGGTGGCCTGGATTTTCCGCCGTGCCAGCCCCAATCGCGTGGACAAGTGGTTCCGCCGTCTGCAATTGGTTTCTGCCGGTGCCTACAGCCTGGGTCACGGCGGCAACGATGCGCAAAAGACCATCGGTATCATCTGGTTGCTGCTGATTGCCACGGGCTATGCCAATGCCGGTGATGCCGAGCCTCCCATGTGGACCATCGTCAGTTGCTACCTGGCCATCGGCCTGGGCACCATGTTTGGCGGCTGGCGCATCGTCAAGACCATGGGCCAGAAGATCACCAAGCTCAAACCCGTCGGTGGCTTCTGCGCCGAATCCGGTGGTGCTCTGACTTTGTTCTTTGCCACCTTCCTGGGCGTTCCGGTCTCGACCACACACACCATTACCGGTGCCATCGTGGGCGTGGGTTCCACGCAGCGCGCGAGTGCCGTGCGCTGGGGCGTGGCAGGCAATATCGTCTGGGCATGGATTCTGACGATTCCGGCTAGCGCCTTTGTGGCATCCATTGCCTACTGGGTCAGCCTGCAACTGTATTGAGTTTGTGAACTCCTTGATTGATAGCTGTAACTGCTTGTCGATCAAGGGCTGAATGGAAAAAAGGCTTCGCGTTGCGAAGCCTTTTTTCATGGCTGAAGCATGGAGGTCAAGCAGCCGTTTCCTGCAGACCGAGCATTGCCTGCCGCTGCATCAGGGATTTGAGTTGGCTGACCGGTGCAGGGGGGCTGAGCAGATAGCCCATGAAATGCTCGCAGCCATGCTGCGCCAGCAGGGCACGCTGCTCCAGGGTTTCCACCCCTGCGCCGACGATCGTCATCTGATGGCGGGCAGCCAGCGCGATGGCCGCCTGTACGGCGGCCTCGGCGGCATTGTTGGGGCCCAGGCGTTGCACCAGGGAATGCGAGAGCTTGAGCTGGTTTAGGGGGAGCTGCTGCAGCGCTTCTTGCATATTGGAGCTGCCACCAAAATCGTCGAGTGACAGCCGCACACCCATGGCGCCGATGCGCTTGAGGCTGCTCGCGCTATCCGCATCCAGAGGACTCAGGGTCTGCGCGGAAAGCTCCAGCAGCAGCAATGCAGGATCGGCCCCTGTCTGGCTGAGAATGCTCTGCACTTGCTCGGCCAGGTCCGCTTGCCGAAGCTGCTTGGCGCTGATGTTGACGCAGATGGGCAGCCTGTCCAGTTGCAGCTCGGCTTTCCATCTGGCCAATTGTTCACAGGCGGCCTGAATGCTCCAGCGGCCAAGCGCAACGATGATGTCGGTCTCCTCTGCCACGGACAGGAAGATGCTCGGGGGTACCAGACCTCGCCTGGGATGACGCCAGCGCAGCAGGGCCTCCAAGCCGTTGACTTCGCCGCTGGCGGAATACTGGGCCTGGTAATGCAGCTCGAACTGGCCGAGGCGCAGGGCTTCCCGCAGATCCTGCTCCAGGCGGCTGCGGTCGTTGGCCGGAACCTGCTGCTCGGGGCTGAAGAAGTGCAGGCCGCGAGCCTCTTCATCGCGCAGACGGTACATGGCGACCTCTGCCTGCTGCAGCAACTCGGTGGCGGAGCGGGAGTGCGGGCCGAACAGGGTGGCGCCGATATTGGCCTCCAGCATCGCGCTTTTGTGGCCGAGCTGGTAGCTGCCGTTCAGGCTTTCCTGCAGACGCTCTCCAAGACGTTCCACCAGCACCGTGGTCATTTCGATATCCGGGGACAGATCCGAGACCATGATGACGAAGTGCGCGGCATCCAGTCTGGCTACGGTATCGCAGGAGCGTACGCAGCCGAGCAGGCGCTGTGCGATGTGCGGAGCCAGGCAGGACTGGCTGTCTCCCGTGCTGGCGGCCGGGCCCTCCACCTGCTCCATGTCTATGGTCAGCAAGGCGCCGCGCCAGCCCGTGCGCTCGGACTGGATCATGGCTTGGGACAGCCTGTCCAGCAGCAGGCGCCGGTTAGGCAGATTGGTCAGCACGTCGAAGAAGGAAAGGCTTTCTGCCTCGTTGCCATGAGGCAGCAGCTCCTTGCAGGCGAGCACGGTGTAATTGGCCGATAGGGCGTGAGCCGACAGATTGAGCTTGCGCCCATTGGGCAGCTGAAACTGGGCATTGGCTTGCTGGCGCGCAATCAGGGTTTGATGACTTTCGGCGATATGGTTCAGGGCCGGTGCAGCGTTGGCCGGGGCTGCTGTTGCGGCGGCTTGCAGAGCGGCTTGCAGAGGCATGCCTACTTTGAGGGCGGAAGCCAGCCAGGGGAATATCTGCAGATAACCATCATTCCAGCGTTGTGCCCGGTTCTGAGCATCCAGCAACACATAGCCGCTGCTGGTTTGCTCAAGAATGCGGAAAAGCTGTTCTCCGTACACACCCACCAGGCTGGTGGCAGCTGGAAAGGCGTTTTGCCCGTGCACTTCGGATCTGGCAGACTTTTCGTTGGTTGCAGACATAAGACCTCTTCGGACTGGTGCAGCAAAGCCGTCGTAGTGCGAAAACTGCTTGGATGCAGTCTTTGCAAGATGTTCGTCAGTTGGGCATTGTGAGTTCTGTGGAATCGGCAGGCGGCGCTTTGCGTCCAGTAGGTGAAAAATTAGACTTTTGCTTACAAAAGCGGCGAGGCCGAAGCCGCTTTGGAGTGGGTGAGAGCCCCTGGTTCAGAGCGCTGCAGCTACTGTGAAATCTTGCGTGCCTCTTCGACCTGATATTCAAAGTAGTGCTGGAAGCTGTAGGCGATGCTGGCCATCAGCACGGTGGCCCCCAGCATCAGGGACAGGCTTACGGCAAAAATCGTGGTCCATTGGGTGCGCCCTGCAGGCGCGTCGGCATTCATCCATGGGTTGAAGAGCCGGTTCCAGTTTCCTTGCTCCATCAAACCGTAAAGGATGGCGCGCAGGGCGCAGCCTGCTATCGTGAAGCCGAGCAAAGGGATCAGCAGCCAGCTCAGCCTATCGTCCTGCCCCAACTGCTGCACGCGCTCGATGCCGTAGATGCCAAGTGCAGTGGGAATGGGCAGCAGCCAGCCCAGCCAGTCTCCAAGGCCGTGCAGGTAGAAGCGATGCAGTCCCAGAGGCCCGCCGAGCAAGGCCAGCCAGGAGGCAATCGTCTTGTTTTTTGGGCGAGGGGTAGGGGTCGAGGCGGGAACAAGTTGGTTCATGGTCTGGTGCGCGGGCAGAAAACGAAAGAACCCGTCCATTATTCCCTTCGCATCAATTACGGGGCTCAGGGCAATTGCGCTTCATTTGCAGGAAGTCCTCTGTGCCGACTATGCCCATTTGCCGCTGCTATAGGCAGCTTCGGCAGAACTCGATATAATTTCCGGTTTTACGGCGTGTCGCTGGCCGGGTGGTCATGTCGCGTGTCTCAAACGCTGTAAGAAAACCTGCGCAGCTGGTCAAATTTTTGATGGCACTGGCTGTAACCACCCGAAGGAAACATCATGGTTGTTATTCGTCTCTCCCGCGGCGGCTCTAAGGCTCGTCCTTTCTACAACATCGTTGCAGCTGACAAGCGCGTGCGTCGCGACGGTGCTTTCATCGAACGTCTGGGTTTCTACAACCCTAGCGCTCGTGGCGCCGAAGAAGGCCTGCGTCTGGCTCTGGACCGCGTGAACTACTGGAAGAGCGTTGGTGCTCAAACTTCCGATACGGCTGAACGCCTGATCAAGGAAGCTGCAAAGAAGGTTGCTGCCTAATTTAGGCGGTCGCTCTCTAGGCACCTTTACCAAAGCGGGTTCCGTTGGCTTGCCTGACGGGACCCGTTTTTTATTGAAATTCTGCATTTTCTGCTGATCCCATGAGCCACATGCCTGTTCTTCAAGCCACGAGCTTGCCTGCTGATGCCATTGAAGTCGGTCGCATTGCCGATGCCTGGGGAATCAAGGGCTGGTTCAAGGTGCATGCCTTCAGCAGCGCCCCAGAGGCCCTGTTTGCCGCCAAGGACTGGTTTTTGCAGCCTGCCGAGAAAGGTGCCAAGCATTTCACGGGTACCGTGGTGCTGCCCGTCAAGCAGGCCCGCTTCCATGCCGACACCATCGTGGCAACCTCGCTTGAAGTCGCCGACCGCAACGCCGCCGAGGCTCTGCGCGGTGCCCGCGTCTTTGTGGCGCGAGAGCATTTCCCCAAGACCGAGGATGGTGAGTTCTACTGGGTGGATCTGATGGGGCTGAACGTGGTCAACCGCGAAGGTGTGACCCTGGGGGTGGTCAAGGACTTGATGGCCACCGGCCCGCAGACTGTTCTGGTGCTGGGCTATGAACAGGACGGCAAGGAGCAGGAGCGTCTGATACCCTTTGTCGATGCCTATGTGGATTCGGTGGATCTGGCCGGCAAGAAGATCGTAGCCGACTGGCAGCCCGATTATTGAACTGGAATGCTTTTTTTTGCTATTTAGTTTGTAGCTGAAATTGCTTTTATATCAATGCGTTTCGACATTATTACGCTGTTTCCTGAGCTGTTCGCTCCATTTCTTGAGAGCGGGGTGACGCGCCGTGCCTACAGCTCGGGCCAGGTGGCAGTGCATCTGTGGAATCCGCGTGACTGGGCCGAAGGCAATTACCGCCGTGTGGATGATCGTCCATTTGGCGGAGGCCCCGGCATGGTGATGATGGCCGAGCCGCTGCAGCGCTGCCTCGAAGCGATTCGCTCGGCACGCGCCGAAGTCGATGCACAGGAACAGGCAGAGCCTGCTCCTGTGGTGTTGTTCTCACCCATAGGTACGACCCTCAAGCATGCCGTGGTGGCCGATTGGGCCGAAAGCCGGGGTGCGGTGCTGCTCTGTGGCCGCTATGAGGGCATTGACCAGCGTTTCATTGATAGAAATGTCACTCATCAACTGAGTCTGGGTGACTTTGTACTTTCGGGTGGTGAGCTGGCAGCCATGGTGTTGCTGGACTCTTTGGCGCGTCTGCAGCCCGGTGTGCTTAACGATGAAGGCAGCTTTCAGCAGGACAGCTTCAATCCTGCGCTTGACGGTTTGCTGGACTGCCCCCACTACACTCGCCCAGAAGTCTGGAATGGCCAGGAGGTGCCAGCCGCGCTGCTCTCCGGCCATCACTCCAATATCGAGCGCTGGCGTCGCGATCAGCGCTTGAGCATCACGGCCGAGCACAGGCCCGAGTTGATAGAGCAGGCCCGCGAACAGGGGCTGCTCAATGCCAAAGATGAGGGTTTTTTGGCAAAAACAGCGTCCAAGCTATAATTGCAGGTTCTTTGATCCTCTATCCGGCCGCTGCAAGGAAATGGCGGAGCCGCTTCGGCAGCTCGCTTAATGCAGCAATAGCACCAATCCCGGCGCTTGCCAATTCTGGCGCGGACAAGATCAAGGTGGACTAAATCATGAATCTGATCCAGACCCTCGAGCAAGAAGAAATCGCTCGCCTGAACAAGACCATCCCCGAATTCGCCCCCGGTGACACCGTCATCGTGAGCGTGAACGTGGTGGAAGGTAACCGTAAGCGCGTGCAGGCTTACGAAGGCGTGGTGATTGCCAAGCGTAATCGCGGCCTGAACAGCGGCTTCACAGTGCGCAAGATCTCCAGCGGTGAAGGCGTGGAACGTACGTTCCAGACCTACTCTCCTCTGATCGCCAAGATCGAAGTCAAGCGTCGCGGTGATGTGCGCCGTGCCAAGCTGTACTACCTGCGTGAGCGTAGCGGCAAGTCTGCTCGTATCAAGGAAAAGCTGCCCCAGCGTGTTAACAAGACTGCTGCTGCAGCCGAGTAATACACGCATCGGAAGTGATTCCGTAAAAGCCGCTACAGTTCGCTGTGGCGGCTTTTTTTATGTCTGCCTTGGTTCGTGATTCTTGCTTTGGGGTTTGGCCGAACACATACATGCCTGCATCTGATAATTCTTCGCTCCCCGTGGTGGGCATTGTTGATCCGCGCAAGGCTCGCCTTCTGGGCATTGATAGCCAGTTGCCGGCTGTGCCGCTGGCTGCTCAGACGCCTCAGGCCTTGCGCACGCGCTTTGCCCAGCCACCGCAGTGGCTGCCCGAGGCCATGCAGGAAAAGCGCATCACGGCCAAGCAGCCTTCCGATGCGGCCGTGCTCGTGCCCATCGTCATGCGCGAGCAGCCCACCGTGTTGCTGACCGTGCGTTCGGCCAGACTGTCCACGCACTCGGGTCAGGTAGCTTTTCCGGGCGGTAAACGTGACCCGCAGGATGTTTCGGCCGAGGCTACGGCATTGCGCGAGGCGCATGAGGAAGTGGGACTGGCTCCCAAGAATGTCGAGGTCCTGGGTCGTTTGCCCATTTACGTGACAGGTACGGCGTTTCACATCACCCCTGTGGTGGCGCTGGTTCACCCGCAGGCCAGTTACTTCCCCAATCCGGGAGAGGTGGCCGATCTGTTTGAGGTTCCCCTGTCCTATCTGCTCAATCCCGCGCATCATGAACGTCATGCCATGTTGTGGCAGGGGGTGGATCGCGAATGGTTTGCCATGCCTTATCAGGATGGTGAGCAGCAACGCTATATCTGGGGCGCGACAGCGGGCATGTTGCGCAATCTTTACCGTTTTTTGGCGGCTTGAGACAGCAGTTGTAACAAGCCGGTAAACAGCGCAGCTATGATGAAGCAATGAGCTTTTTTGCCATCCTGATCGCACTGCTGCTGGAACAGGCGCGCCCGCTGGCCCGATCCAATCTGGTACAGGCCGGTTATCGTGCCTGGACCGTGACCGTGCGCAGCAACTTTGATGCGGGCAAGCCCCACCATGGCTGGCTTGCCTGGGCGATGGCCGTGCTGCTGCCCAGCGTTATCGTGCTGGGCATATTCTGGGCGCTGATGGAGTTCATAGGCTGGCCTGCAGCCATGCTGTGGAATGTCGCGGTGCTCTATGTCACGCTGGGTTTTCGCCAGTTCAGCCATCACTTCACGCGGATTCGCGATGCGCTCGATGCCGGTGATGAATTTGCCGCCCGTCAGGCCCTGGCCGATTGGCAGCAGGTCGATGCCAGCGAGGTGCCACGCAGCGAAGTAGTGCGCCATGTCATCGAGTACTCGGTGCTGGCAGCGCACCGTCATGTGTTTGGCGTGCTGTTCTGGTTTTCGATTCTCTCGGCTCTGGGGCTGGGACCGCTGGGTGCCATTCTCTACCGCATGGCTGAATATCTGTCGCGTGCCTGGTCGCGCAAGGGGGCGGAAGGTCTTCGGGCACCGACCAGCGAGCGTTTGCAGTCCGCCGCAGCCAAGGCCTGGTATGTGATCGATTGGCTGCCGGCGCGGCTGACGGCGCTGTCCTTTGCCATGGTGGGCAGCTTTGAGGAGGCCATAGACAACTGGCGCGTCTATGCCCAGCGCTTTCCCAATGACAACGATGGCGTGATTCTGGCTGCCACTGCGGGTGCCATCAATGTCCGCCTGGGGGGCGAGGCCTTGCGCCGCCGCGATGCGGCTGACGGCGAAGAGGGCGACGATGCACAGTGGACGGGCAGCGATGTCACTCCGGGGCGGGAGCCGGAAATGGCTCATTTGCGCAGTGTGGTGGGGCTGGTCTGGCGTTCGGTCGTGGTCTGGCTGCTGCTGCTGGCCTTGCTGACCTTTGCCCGTCTGCTCGGTTGAGCACCCGGACATCGCCTTCTGCGTGGCAGCAGCTTGGTGCATGAGCGCTCAAGCCGCAGCGGGTCATCGAAGTCCTGTGTTGCGCATTGCCATATACCAAGGTGGCTCAGGTGCGACGGGCATGCCGGGCACTGTTCAAGGTGCCATCAGCGAGCAGGGCGCTCGTGGTGCTTGGCGCGATAGAAGCTGAGTATGCGTCGCACATATTCACGCGTCTCCGCATAAGGAGGCACACCGCCATACTGTTGCACGGTTCTCTCGCCCGCGTTGTAGGCTGCCGATACCAGTGCCACATCGCCCTCGAAGCGCTCCAGCAGCCAGCGCAGGTAGGCCAGGCCGCCACGCACGTTCTGCTCGGGATTCCAGGCATCGCGCACGCCAAAACGCTCGGCTGTCTCGGGAATGAGCTGCATGAGGCCCTGAGCATTGCGCGGCGACAGCGCCTGCGCCTCGAAATTCGACTCCGAGCGCACGATGGCCAGTGCCAGCCGCGGATCAATCGAGAAACGCGGTGCGAGGCGCTGCACCAGCTCGGCCATGCGCCGCTTCTCCCTGGGCAGGCTGCTCACATAGCTGGCCACCACCTCGTGAGGGACGGCCTCCTGGCTGGCCTCCAGAAACTCCTGTGCGGGCGCATCGCCCTGGGTCAGGCAGTCGGGCAGCCGGTCGCCAGGGAGCTTGCCGGCCAGCAGCAAGCGGGCTTTCTCATGGCCGCGCTGGGCGGCCAGGGCCAGCAGCGTCGTGCCCGTGGCAGGGTCGGGAGTCAAGCCTCGCCCCAGCAACAGCAGCCGGCCCAGCCGGTATTGGGCTTCGAGGCTGCCATAGCGTGCTGCCGCGCAATAGCGCTGCGCTGCGCGCCATGGCTGCCGGCTCAGCTCGGCCTTGTAGCCTTCTTCGATCCAGCGAGACAGCGTGGGTGGCTCGTCCTCCCAGCTGGGGGCGGAGTCCGTGCCCTGGGCCCAGGCCAGGCTCATGCCTGCATATAGCGCGACGGCGAGGGCGGCTTGCAAACAGGGCTGTAAAACTCTGGGCTTCATGACGTGAACACCGGGTTGTGGTCGGCAGCCAATCCCGGAGGCCGAGCACTCGTGCCGGCGCTCATCGGGCTTGGAATGGCTGCGTGGCAAACGCTGAAATTGCTCTCATATGGCGCGGCCCTGCGGCTTGGCTGGCCTCGCGCTCAGTAGCGGGGTTCCTGACTCAGTTCATCGAACAGCTCGCCATAGATCCGGTAGCGGTTGGCACTGATGGAGTGGGGGCTGTCCTGCGCTTCGACCTGGGCCATGACGGCGCAGCCAGGCTCATGCAGATGGGTGCAGTTGTAGAACTTGCACTGGTCCGCCAGTGCGCCGATGTCGGGCATGCAGGCTGCCAGTTGCGTGGCGGCAATGTGATAGAGACCGAACTCCTGAAATCCTGGCGAGTCGATGATGGCGGTGGTGCGTGCCTCGTCCACCCAGTACAAGGTGGTGCTGGTGGTGGTGTGCTTGCCGGTGTTCAGCGCCTGCGAAATTTCGTTGGTCGCCACCTTGGCATCGGGCAGCAGCAAGTTGATCAAGGTGCTCTTGCCTACGCCCGAAGGACCGAGAACCAGTGTGGTCTTGCCCTCCAGCAGACCGATGATGGCGTCGCGATCCTCATCGTCTGCATCTTCCAGCGACAGCGGCAGCACCATGTAATGCGGTGCAGCGTTCGCGGCATCACGCATGGTCCGGTAAGGCTCCAGCCGCTGCCAGGCGCGCAGGAAGGGCTCTTCCAGGTCCATCTTGTTGAGCGCAATGATGGGCTTGATGTGTGCGGCCTCGGCGGCGATCAGCGCGCGGGCGAGCTGCACTTCGCTGAATACCGGCTCGGCAGCTATCAGAATCAGGAGTTGGTCCAGGTTGGCTGCAAAAGTCTTGGTGCGGATGTCATCCTGGCGGTAGAAGACGTTGCGGCGCTCCACAATTTTTTCGATCGTGCCCTCATCGCCCTGGCCGGGTGGGGGAGCCAGCCATTGCACATGGTCGCCCACCACGGCCTGGCTTTTCTTGCCGCGCGGGTGGCAGATGCGGCGTTCGCCGTCCGGGGTCTCGACCACGCAATGACGGCCATAGCTGGCGACCACCAGGCCTGTCTGGGTGTCGCCTGTTGCTTGGGCGCCTGGGCGCCGTCCTTGTTTTGCCATAAGGATCAGGCCGGATTCAGCAGTGCTTCGATGCGGCGTGCGCAGTCGATGTCGGTCTCGGAGATGCCGCCCACATCATGGGTGTTGAGGCTGACCTTGCAGCGGTTGTAGCCCACCTCCAGATCGGGGTGGTGGTCCTGCTGATGGGCAATCAGGGCCAGCGCGTTCACAAAGGCCATGGTTTCGTAGAAATTCACGAAACGGAAGGTCTTGCTGATGGCCGCGTTGCCGGCCAGCAGCTCCCAGCCCTCAAGGGTTGCCAGCTGCTCTTGCACTTGCTCTGTGCTCAGGGCGCTGCGCTTGAGCTGGGACCAGTCTTTCTGTTGCAGTGTGGGTGTGCTCATGTCTGAATTCGTTGTGGTGTTACAAGCTGCCTGCAGGAGCCGGCATGCGCGCCAGGCGATCCACGGCAGGAGGGTGTGAATAGTAAAAGCTCACATACCATGGGTCTGGCGTGAGTGTGGAGGCATTGTCCTCGTAAAGCTTGAGCAGTGCCGAAGCCAGTTGTGCACCATCGGCCTGCTGCATGGCATAGGCATCGGCCTCGAACTCGTCGCGGCGCGACATGGCGGACATCAGCGGCGTGACGAAGAAGCTGAACACCGGCACGGCCAGCATGAACAGCAGCAGGGCCAGCGCATTGTGTTCGGCAGCCACGTCGATGTTCGGGCCCAGCAGCACAGAGACTCCGAGTCCCGTGTAGAACCAGAGTTGCTGGCTGAGCCAGCCCAGCAGCGCAAAGCCCAGCAGCGAGACGCCGAACATCAGGACCATGCGCTTGCTGATGTGCTTGTGCTTGAAGTGGCCCAGCTCGTGAGCAAGCACGGCTTCGACTTCGCCGGGGCTGAGCTGCCTGAGCAAGGTGTCAAAGAACACCACGCGCTTGGAATTGCCGAAACCCGTGAAATAGGCGTTGGCATGCGCCGAGCGGCGGCTTCCGTCCATCACGAACAGTCCCTTGGCCGCAAAGCCGCAGCGCTCCATCAGCCGGGTCACGCGGCTCTTGAGGCTTTCATCGGCCAGCGGTTCGAACTTGTTGAACAGCGGTGCAATAAAGCTGGGGAAAATCCACATCAGCAGCAGATTGAAAGCCGTCCAGGCGCCCCAGGCCCAGAGCCACCACAGCGGGCCGGTCGAGCCCATGAGCCAGAGAATCAAGGCCGCCAGCGGCAGGCCGATGATGGCGCCCACCAGCGTCGACTTGAGCAGATCGGCCAGCCACAGGCCTGGCGTCATCTGGTTGAAGCCGAAGCGCTGCTCCAGCCTGAAGGTCTGATAGAGCGACAGGGGAAGCTCGATCAGCGCCGAGATCACGGCAAAGCTGGCAAGCAGCGCCAGCTGCTGCCACAGGCCGGGTTTGATGAATTCCAGCAGCCAGCGGTTGAGCCAGTCCAGCCCGCCCAGCAGCGTCCAGCACAGCAGCACGGCGGCCGACAGCGTGATGTCGATCAGCGACACCCTGGCCTTGGCCAGCGTGTAGTCGGCCGCCTTCTGATGGGCGGACAGGCTGATGCGATGGGCAAATGCCGGTGGCACGGCGTCGCGGTGGGTGGCCACATGGCGCACCTGGCGCGAAACAAGCCACACGCGCAGCAGCCATTGCAGGGCCACGGCCGTCGCAAACAGCAGCGAAAGTGCCAATGTGAAATCTAGTCTGGAAGCCATGTATTGGCAGTGTAGGCGACAATTTGCGCCATGTCTGAAGCTTCCTGTACGAATTCCGTCAGCGCCGCCCCCGTGGCCGCTACCCCACCGGTTCTGCCCAAGTCCGATCTCAATATGGTGTGGCTGGACTGCGAAATGACGGGGTTGAACCCCGACCGCGACCGCATCATCGAGATTGCCGTGGTGGTCAGCAGCTCCGATCTGCAGATTCGCGTCGAAGGCCCGGTATTCGCCATTCATCAGTCCGACGAGCTGCTGGGCGGCATGGATGCCTGGAACAAGGGCACGCATGGCAAAAGCGGCCTGATCGACAAGGTCAAGGCTTCGACCATCAGCGAAGCAGAGGCGGAAGCCGCGCTGATTGCCTTTCTGGGCAAATACGTGCCCAAGGGCAAGACGCCGCTGTGCGGCAACAGCATTGGTCAGGACAGGCGCTTCATGGAGCGCTACATGCCCAAGCTCAACAATTTCTTTCACTATCGCAATATCGACGTGAGCACGCTCAAGGAGCTGGCCAAGCGCTGGAAGCCCGAGGCCTATACCTCCTTCAAGAAGGCGCAGCGTCACACGGCCCTGGCCGATGTGCACGAGTCCATCGACGAGCTGCAGCATTACCGCCAGCAACTGCTCAGCGTCTGATGGTGCGGTGGCGGGTCGGTATAGCCCTGCCACTTGCGGGAAAACCCGGTACATGCGACAATGCACTGCTTACCCGATCAATGGGTAATTTTTGCGCATCTCCATCACACACCGGGTTCTTACTTGCGTGCAACGGCCTGCCCAGCGCCGACACGACAAGCCATAACACCCATCTGCCCCGTTTTGCGAACGGGCCAGTCAAAGTCTGACGGTGGATGTTGATAACCAACCGTCAAAGAAGCGAGCAGCACGCTGACTGCGTCGCTTTTTGCGTGAGCTATTCATGACAGAAAACTCCCTGGAGCAGGGCCAAGTGGCCGCTGCTGATATTGCTTTGTCTTCTCCCGAACTCGATTCCCGTCTGGACGCCATGCTGGCCGACATGGACGCGGAAGATGCCGCTGTCGAAGAAACCCAAGCCGCCGACGAACCCAATGGCTTCGTAGAACTGGGTCTGGCCCCCGAACTGATCCAGGCCGTGACCGACCTGGGCTATACCCAGCCTACCGCTGTGCAGCTGCAAGCGATTCCCCTGGCCATGGGCGAAGGTGCCGATGCCGACGGCTTCATCGACCTGATGGTCTCCAGCCAGACTGGCTCGGGCAAGACCGCTGCCTTCCTGCTGCCCGTGCTGCACACCCTGATTAAGCAGCGTGCCGTGGCCGATGCGGCCGCCAAGGCTGAATTCGAGCGCCTGTGCGCCGAAGCTGCGGCCAAGGGCGAGCCCGCTCCCAAGCGCAACAAGCGCAAGGACCCCACCAACGCCCGCAACTTCAAGGCCGCCGTGCCCGGCGCCCTGGTGCTGTGCCCCACGCGTGAGCTGGCCCAGCAGGTGGCGCATGACGCCATCGAGCTGGTCAAGCACTGCCGCGGCATCCGCATCGCCAACGTGGTGGGCGGCATTCCTTACCAGCTGCAAATCGCCAAGCTGCAGAACGCCGATCTGGTGGTGGCCACTCCCGGCCGTCTGCTGGACCTGCAGCGCTCCATGCAGATCAAGCTGGACAAGGTGCAGTTCCTGGTGGTCGACGAAGCCGACCGCATGCTGGACCTGGGCTTCTCCGACGATCTGGCCGAAGTCAACCAGCTGACGGCCGAGCGCAAGCAGACCATGATGTTCAGCGCCACGTTTGCTCCCCGCATTCAGCAACTGGCCATGCGAGTGATGCATGACGGCGGCGCCAACGTGAAGAAGATCACGATTGCCACGCCCCAGGAGAAGCACGCCAACATCAAGCAGGCGCTGTTCTGGGCCGACAACATGCAGCACAAGCGCAAGCTGCTCGACCACTGGCTGCGTGACAGCAGCATCAACCAGGCCATCGTGTTTGCGTCCACCCAGGTGGAATGTGACGGTCTGGCCAACGATCTGCAGCAGGACGGTTTCTCTGCCGTGGCCCTGCACGGTGCTCTGAGCCAGGGCCTGCGCAACCGCCGCCTGATGGCGCTGCGCAACGGCCAGGTGCAGATCCTGGTGGCCACCGATGTGGCTGCTCGCGGTATCGACGTGCCCACCATCACCCACGTCTTCAACTACGGCCTGCCGATGAAGGCTGAGGACTATACCCACCGTATCGGTCGTACCGGTCGTGCGGGCCGCGAAGGCGTGGCCGTGACGTTTGCGGAATTCCGCGACCGTCGCCGCGTGTTCGACATCGAAGGCTATACCCGTCAGCAGTTCAAGGCCGAGACCATTCCCGGCATGGAACCCCAGCAGCGCTTCCCCGCCTCTGGCGAGCGTGACGGTCGCCGTGGCGGCGGCGCCGGTGGTCGCGGTGGCTTCGGTGGTCGTCGCGATGGCGAAGGCTACGGTCGCAAATCCGGCTTCGGCAGCTTCGGCGGTGGCCGTGGCAATGATCGCGGTGGTTTCGGTGGCGACCGTGGCGGTGACCGTTTCGGTGGCGATCGCGCCGGTTTTGGTGCACCTCGTGGTGATCGCTTTGCCGATCGCGGCGGCGACCGTGGTGGTGATCGCGGCTTCGGCGGTGGCCGCCCCAGCTTCGGTGGCGAGCGTCAAGAGCGCAGCTTCGAGCGTCGTGATGATCGCGGCAGCTTTGGTGGCGATCGCGGCGGTTTCCGTGGTGGCGAGCGTCAAGAGCGCAGCTTCGGCGGCGGCGAATCGCGTGGCGGCTTCGGTGGTGGTGCCCAGCGCCGTGAAGGCGGCGATTTCGGTCGCAAGAGCTTTGGCGGTGGCCGTGAAGGCGCTCATGCCGGCGCTCCCCGCGAAGGCGGCTTCCGTGGTGGTGAATCGCGCGGCTTCGGCGGCGGCGATCGCCGTCCTGCCTTTGGTCAGGGTGCCGGCAAGCCTTATCAGCCCCATGGCGAACGTGGTGGCGAGCGCAGCTTCGAACGCAAGCCCCGCGCACCGCGTCGCGACGAGCGTTGATCGCTGATTCGGGCTGCGGCCCGAAGCATGAAAAAAGCCGGCTCTTGAAGCCGGCTTTTTGTTGCCCGTACAGGGCTGGGATAGCTCTTGAAAAGTGAGCTGCTAGCGCATGTCATTCAAGGATTTCAGATACTTTCCAATCTGAAGTCTATGAATGACATACGGTAGCTGCTCCATTATTTAATGTTCGGAGGCATGGCGGCCGATGTCCGGCCAGTGGTGGTGCAGATAGATCCAGGCGACCAGGCCGATCAGCATCATCAGAATCGAGCCCGTGGCCAGCAGTGCGGCCGAATGCATGACCAGCGGCGCGATCACGCCGGCCACAAAGCCGTTGGCCACCGAGCCCACCACGGCCTGCAGCGAAGAGGCCAGGCCGCGCCGCGCAGGATGGATGTCCAGCACCAGCAGCGTCACCACGGGCACCATCAGAGCCCAGCCGTAGGCGAACAGGCTGATGGGAATCAAGGCCCAGCTCACATGGGCAGGCCAGATCAGATTGGCCACCAGATTGATGATGGAGGTCACGCACATCACCAGAAAGCCGTGGCGGATCTGGCGCTTGGGCGGAATGCGTCCGGCCAGGCGGCCGCTGGTCCAGCTGCCGGCCATGATGCCGCCGATGGTGGCGATGAAGAACCAGAAGAACTGCGTGGGCTCGAGCTGCAGGATATCGCCCAGAAAAGCAGGAGCCGACAGCAGATAGAGAAACATGCCGTTGAACGGAATGCCGCTGGCCAGGGCCAGCAGCAGAAAGCGCGGATCGGTGAGCAAGATGCCATAGCCCTGCATCAGCGGTCTGAACTGGAAGGGCTGGCGTTTTTGCGGCGGCAGCGATTCGGGAAGAAACTTGACGTTGATGAGCCAGAGCAGCACGCCCACGATGCTCAGGAACCAGAAAACGGCCTGCCAGCTCAGGTGCACGAACAGCCAGCCGCCGATCACGGGAGCCAGTGCCGGTGCAACGCCGAAGAAGATGGTGATCTGCGCCATCACGCCCTGGGCCTGGGTCGGCGGAAAGATGTCGCGCACGATGGCGCGCGAGACCACGATGCCGGCGCCCGTGGACAGGCCCTGCAGCGTACGGAATATCACCAGCTGGGTGATGTTCTGCGACAGCGCGCAGCCGGCCGAGGCGATGGTGAACATCACCAGTCCCCAGAGGATGACGGGGCGGCGTCCGAAGCTGTCAGCCAGGGCGCCATGAAACAGGTTCATGAAGGCAAAGCCCAGCAGGTAGGCAGACAGTGTCTGCTGCATTTCTACGGGGGTTGCGCCCAAGGCCTTGGCAATGCCCGAGAAGGCGGGAATATAGGTGTCAACCGAGAACGGGCCCAGCATGCCGAGAATGGCAAGCAGCATGGCCAGAGTCCAACGCGGTCCGCGCCAGAACGTGGAGAGGTCGTTTTGCATAGTGAGTCTTGGGTGGGCAAATACTGCCCGGGGATGCCTGCATGATGCCTGATATGGCGCGGCTCCGGTGTCGGCGCCCATGCTTTTGCAGATTCGGCGGCGCTTGGGCGCGGCCAAGAAAAAAGCCAAAGTTCCTGAGAACTTTGGCTTTTGAATTGTGGTGGGCCCTGAGTGATTCGAACACTCGACCAACGGATTAAGAGTCCGCTGCTCTACCAACTGAGCTAAGAGCCCGCCGGATAAACCGGAGGATCAATCTGAAGAATCAGACCGAAGAAAATTTTGGTGGGCCCTGAGTGATTCGAACACTCGACCAACGGATTAAGAGTCCGCTGCTCTACCAACTGAGCTAAGAGCCCGCCGGATAAACCGGAGGATCAATCTGAAGAATCAGACTGAAGAAATTTTTGGTGGGCCCTGAGTGATTCGAACACTCGACCAACGGATTAAGAGTCCGCTGCTCTACCAACTGAGCTAAGAGCCCGCCGGAGTAAATCCGGAGGATCAATCTGAAGAATCAGACTGAAGAAATTTGGTGGGCCCTGAGTGATTCGAACACTCGACCAACGGATTAAGAGTCCGCTGCTCTACCAGCTGAGCTAAGAGCCCCACACAACGCCTGCGCTGCAAGCGAGACCGCAATTATGCGCTAATTCTGGAGGGCTTGCAGGAAAACCCGCGGGTTTTTTTAATCCAGTGCGTTGCGGCGTTGCAATTCCACGAACAGACCCGCCTGGTCCAGGTCGCCCAGGCCGTTTTTCACTCCCTCGGCATAGAGCTGCTCCAGCAGGCCGGTGATGGGCGCGTCAAAGCCGACTTCCTCGGCCGTGGCGATGGCGTTGCGCATGTCCTTGAGCTGCACCGTCATGCGCCCGCGTGGCGCAAAGTCGTGCTTGACCATGCGTTCGCCATGCACTTGCAGGATGCGGCTGTCGGCAAAGCCGCCGGAGATGGCTTCACGAACCTTGGCAGGGTCGGCGCCGCCACGTTCGGCCAGCAGCAGCGCTTCGGCCACGGCACCGATGGTGATGCCCACGATCATCTGGTTGGCCAGTTTCGCGAGCTGGCCTGCGCCGTGCGGGCCCACATGGGTGGCACGGCCAAGCGCTGCAAAGACGGGCAGGGCATGTTCGAAATCCGCAGCCTCGCCACCGGCCATGATGGCCAGCGTGCCGGCTTGCGCACCCAGCGTGCCGCCCGAGACGGGAGCATCCAGATGCCGCACGCCCAGCGCGGCAAGCTTGCCCGCATGTTCACGCGCCTCGCGTGGCTGGATGGAAGCCATGTCGATGAACAGCGAGCCCTTGGGCATGGCATCGGCAACCCCCAGCGTGAACAGCACTTCGCCCACGATGGCGCCGCTCTCCAGCAGGCTCACGGCGAAGTCCACGCCGCGTACGGCATCTGCCGCGCTGCCGTGGATGCTCACGCCATCGGCAGCCAGCGGCTCGGCCTTGGCGCGGGTGCGATTCCAGACGTGGACCTCATGGCCGGCCTGGGCCAGGCGGCGGGCCATGGGCAGGCCCATCATGCCCGTGCCCAGAACGGCGATCTTCAATGTGTTCATGGCGTTGTTTCCCTGGAGCTTTTATGAATGACGACATGCTAAGCCCTGGTGAAGGCCGCAATCGCGGCCATGATCACAGATCAGTTGTGCGCGCAGGATGCAGAAAAAGGGACAGCCGAAAACAACAAGGGCAGCCTGAGCTGCCCTTGATGCTTTTTTTTGGAGGTTCACCTTCGCGCTGGTGAGTCGCGCTTTACGGCCTACATCAGCAGATGCTCGCCGGCGTTGTCGCCGCCGAGGATGACGTAGTTGACCTTGCGGATGTCCATGAGCTTGGTGCCGCCGGAGTAGCTGATGGAGGACTGCACGTCCTGCTGCATCTCGACCAGCGTGTTCATCAGCGGGCCCTTGACGGGCTCCAGAATGCGCTTGCCTTCCACATGCTTGTACTCGCCCTTGTTGAAGTCGGAGGCCGAGCCGTAGTATTCCTTGAACAGCTGGCCGTCCACTTCCACGGTCTTGCCGGGCGACTCTTCATGGCCCGCAAACAGGGAGCCTATCATCACCATGGTGGCACCGAAACGGATGCTCTTGGCGATGTCGCCGTGGCTGCGGATGCCGCCGTCGGCAATGATGGGCTTGGTCGCCACGCGGGCGCACCACTTGAGCGCCGACAGCTGCCAGCCGCCCGTGCCGAAGCCGGTCTTGAGCTTGGTGATGCAAACCTTGCCGGGACCCACGCCGACCTTGGTGGCGTCCGCACCCCAGTTTTCGAGGTCGATCACGGCCTCGGGCGTGGCGACGTTGCCGGCAATCACAAAGGCCGCAGGGATCTTGGCCTTGATGTAGGCAATCATGTTCTTCACGCTCTCGGCATGGCCGTGGGCAATGTCGATGGTGATGTATTCGGGGCAGATGCCGTCGGCCACGAAGCGGTCCACCGTCTCGTAGTCCGGCTGCTTGACGCCCAGAGAGATGGAGGCAAACAGTCCCTTGGACTGCATGTCCTTGGTGAAGGCCACGTTGTCGATGTCAAAACGGTGCATCACATAGAAGAAACCGTTTTGTGCCAGATAAGTGCAGATCTTCTCGTCCACCACCGTCTTCATGTTGGCGGGCACCACAGGCAGCTTGAAGCTGAGGTTGCCCAGCACCACGCTGGTGTCACATTCCGAACGGCTTTCCACGCGGCACATGCGGGGCAGCAAAAGAATGTTGTCGTAGTCGAAGATTTCCATGGTTCCAAGCTCCGGAAAAGGTCACGGCGGGAATCTCACCCACCTCAATTTTCAAGGATAGGCGCTTGGCTTGGAGCCCGGTTTTTGGCAGTGCCGGCATGCAGCAGGCAAAAAAAACCGGACCTCAAAAAACTTGGGCCCGGTGATTGATTCTATACGGCGCTGGCGCAAATCGTATGTTCCGGCATCGTTATGAGGGTTATAAGGATTTTCTTATAGCGTCACTTTTGCCCTGTGTGTCACCCGGTGTGCCATAGACCCGCATGAAGGCATCCACGGCGCGCTCGGTGCACAGGGCAATCTCCTGCGCAGTAGGGGCGGGCAGGTGCTGGAACATGAAGCGCGGCAGCAGTTCGGCTTCCAGCAGCGCCAGCAGATGATGGCGCATGACTTCTGTATCGGCATTGCGCAGCAGCCGGCGCTCTATGCCCTGCTGCAAAAAGGCGTTGATGGCAGCGTTGCCGCGCGCCGGCCCCATGTCCCAGCAGCGTTGGCCGATATTGGCGCGACCGCCTTCGGAGACCAGCAGGCGGCGCACGGACATCACCTCCGGCGAATACAGCAGACCCAGGAAACGCTGGCCAAAGTTGCGCAGCGTCTGCGCCGCATCGTCATTGCCGGTCTGCAGCGCCAGCATGGTGTTCTGGAAGTCGGCCTCGGAGGCCTGGAACATCACCTCCAGAAACAGCGCTTCCTTGGACGGGAAGTAGTTGTAGAGCGTGGCCTTGGAGCCGCCCAGCCGCGTGCAGATCTCGGACATGGAAGTGCGCTCGAAGCCCAGTTCGCCAAAGGTGGCCGCTGCAACGTCAATGATGGCTTGTCGCTTTTCTTCCGTTTTGGTGCGCATGGGGCGAAATGTCCTGGGGCGGTTGTGATGTCTTTCAGTGTAGCGCTTGCGATCTCAAACGCTGGAAACATATACTGTACCGTACAGTTCATTATTAAAGTATTTCATGACTCAATGCATAGCCGCCGCGCCGCAGAGGATTCGGCGCGGGCGCCATGGCTGGTGGGTTCTGGGCTTGCCGGCGGTTCTGGCAGCCTGTGCCCAGATTCCCGAATGGGAGGGCAAGGCCATGCTGGCGCAGCCCGTGCCCGAGACTCTGCAGGCTGCAAACCATGCCCCGCCCATGGACTGGCCCCCCCAGCAATGGTGGCAGCGCTATGGCGACGCACAGCTCGATCAGCTGATCGCCGAGGCTATGGAGGGCGCTCCCGATATGGCGGCCGCCGCCGCCCGCGTGCAGCAGGCCAGGGCCATGCTGGGCGTGAGCGAGGCGGCCTCTGCGCCGCAGCTTTCCGCCCGCGCCTCGATCAGCGAGGACAAGCTCAGCTACAACCATCTGACGCCAGAGGCCTTCGCGCCGCGCGGCATGAATGACTACGGCCGCGCCACGCTGGACCTGAGCTGGTCGCTGGATCTGTGGGGCAAGCAGCGCGCCGCCGTGGCCGCCGCTGCCGGCGAACTGGCAGCGCGCGAGGCCGATGCAGCCCAGGCGCGTCTCTTGCTGTCCAGCAATGTGGCCCTGGCCTATGCACAGCTGCTGCGCCTGGCCGCCAATGCGCAGACGCTGGAGCAATCGGTGCAGGTGCGCCGGACCACGGCCGGGTTGTTTGAGCAGCGCTATGCCAACGGGCTCGAAAACCAGGGCAGCGTGCACAGCGCCAGGGCGCGTCTGGCGGCTGCACAGGCCGAGCTGGCACAGATGCAGGAACAGGTCGGCTTGCAGCGCAACAGCATTGCTGCGCTGATTGGCGCCGCTCCCGATCGTGGTGCGGCCATCGTGCTCGATGCCGGGCGCCTGCAATCACCGTGGCAGCAGCAATGGGCCTTGCCCGAGCAGTTGCCGGCGCATCTGCTGGGCCGTCGCCCCGATGTGGTGGCGGCCCGCCTGCAGGCACAGGCGCTGGAGTCGCGCGTGGCATCGCAGCAGGCCGAGTTCTATCCCGATGTGAATCTCAGCGCCTTTGTCGGCGTGCAGTCGCTGGGCCTGGACATGCTGAGCCGCAGCGGCTCCGGCATCGCTAGCGTGGGGCCGGCCGTCAGCCTGCCGATCTTCAATGGCGGCCGTTTGCGCTCGCAACTGGGTGCCGCGCGCGCCCGTTATGACGAGGCCGTGGCCCAGTACCGCAGCACGCTGAACCGGGCCTTGCAGGAGGTGGCGGACAACGCCGTCAGCCAGCGAGCGCTGCAGCAGCAACTGACGGCCATGCAGCAAGCCGTGATGGCCGCGACCGAGGCGCATCGCGTGGCGCGCAACCGCTATGAAGGCGGGCTGGCGCGCTATCTCGATGTGCTGTCGGCCGAAGACCAGTTGCTGGCCAGCGTGCGCCAGCTGGTCGATGTGCAGTCGCGCGCCCTGACGCTCGATATCGGTCTGCATCGCGCACTGGGCGGCGGCTGGAGCGAGTCCGCCGGCGCCCCTGATGCGGCTGCGCCAAAGGCCTGAGCCACTTTCCTGAACTGAATGACTTACGCAAAACGGGTTCCGGCAAGACGACTGCCTCAGGCGGCAGGCCGTGATTGCATTCCTGTTTGCGTAGGTCCCATGAATATTTCCAAGGTTTTTGTATGACTGAAAACGCTTCTTCCGTGAGCGCGAATCCTGCCGTGCGCGAACAGCGCCGCAACCGGCTGCTGGCCGGGCTGGCTGGCGTGGTGCTGCTTGGCGGTGCGGGCGCCGGCGCCTATTGGTGGATGCATGCCTCCCGCTTCGTCTCCACCGACAACGCCTATGCGGCGGCCGAGGTGGCGCAGGTCACGCCGTCCATAGGCGGCACGGTGCTGGAGGTGCTGGTCAGGGACACCCAGGCCGTCAAGCAAGGCGATGTGCTGCTGCGCATCGATCCCACGGACGCCAGGCTGGCACTGGCCCAGGCCGAGGCCGAGCTGGCCCGCGCCATGCGCCGCGTCAAGGGCTATGTGGCCAATGATGGCGGCCTCAAGGCCCAGGTGACGGCACGCGAGGCCGATGAAAAGCGCGCGGCCGCGCAGCTGCTGGCGGCCGAGGCCGATATGGAGCGTGCCACCATTGATTTGCAGCGCCGCCAGGCCCTGGCCAGGAGTGGTTCGGTCTCGGGCGAGGAGCTGACGCAGGCGCAGAACGCTTTTGCCGCAGCCAAGGCGCAGCTGGCATCGGCCGTGGCCGCGCAGGCACAGGCCAGGGCCAACCGCGAAGCCGCCATTGGCGCCAAGCAGGTCAACGCCACCTTGATCGAGGGCGCGGATGCACAGAGCAATCCCGAGGTGCAGCTGGCGCAGGCGCGTCGCGATCAGGCCCAGGTCGATCTGGATCGCAGCACGGTGCGCGCTCCCGTCGATGGCGTGGTGGCCAGGCGCAGCGTGCAGATCGGTCAGCGCGTGCAGGCCGGCGCGCCCTTGATGACGGTGGTGCCGGTGCAGCGGATCTATGTGGATGCCAACTTCAAGGAGGGCCAGCTGGGCAAGGTGCGTGTGGGCCAGCGCGTGCAGCTGCAGTCCGATCTGTACGGCAGCGATGTGAAGTACAGCGGCACTGTGGTGGGCTTCAGCGGCGGCTCCGGCTCGGCGTTTGCAGCCATTCCCGCGCAGAACGCCACGGGCAACTGGATCAAGGTGGTGCAGCGCCTGCCCGTGCGCATTCAGCTCGATGCCGCCGAGCTGGCCAGGAACCCGCTGCGCGTGGGCCTGTCCATGCAGGTGACGGTGGACACCCGCAGCGGCCCTGCCGACGCAGCCGGCGTGGCGACCACGGCCGCGCAGTGAGCGTCTCATGAGCGATCACAACGCAAGTGCGGCCGCAGCGGCCGATGCGCCTGCCGTGCCCATGGCCGCCGGCATGGTGCCGCTGACGGGGGGCACGCTGTGGCTGGCGGCCCTGGTGCTGGCTGCGGCCAATTTCATGGCCGTGCTGGACATGACGGTGGCCAATGTCTCCGTGCCCAGCATTGCCGGCAACCTGGGCGCGACCACCAGCCAGGGCACCTGGGTCATCACCAGCTACGCGGTGGCCGAGGCCATCACCGTGCCGCTGACCGGCTGGCTGGCGGCGCGCTTCGGCGCGGTGCGCGTGTTTGCCACGGCCATGGGCTTGTTCGGTCTGGCATCGCTGCTGTGCGGTCTGGCCAATTCGCTGGGCATGCTGGTGTTTGCGCGCATCTTGCAGGGCCTGGCCGGCGGCCCGCTGATGCCGCTGTCCCAGTCGCTGCTGCTGCGCATCTTCCCGCCGCGCATGGCGCCTGCGGCCATCGGCCTGTGGTCCATGACCACGCTGATAGCTCCCGTGCTGGGCCCCATCGTGGGCGGCTGGATCTGCGACGAGTACACCTGGCACTGGATCTTTCTGATCAACATCCCGGTGGCCCTGGTCTGCGCGTTCGCGGTCTGGCATCTGGTCAGGCGCTACGAGCAGCCGCTGCTCAAGAACCCCATAGACACCGTAGGCCTGGTGTTGCTCATCGTCTGGGTGGGTTCGCTGCAGCTGATGCTGGACGAAGGCAAGAACCTGGACTGGTTTGCCTCGCCCATGATCGTGGCGCTGGCCGTGGTCGCCGTGGTGGGCTTTGCGGCCTTCATGATCTGGGAGCTGCATGCCGAGCACCCGATCGTGGATTTGCGCGTCTTCAGGCACCGCGGCTTTTCCATGGCCGTGTTGACCATCAGTCTGGCGTTTGCAGCCTTCTTCGCCGTCAATGTGCTCACGCCGCTGTGGCTGCAGAGCTTCATGGGCTACACGGCCACGCTGGCGGGTCTGGTCACGGCCTGGACGGGCTTGTTCGCGCTGTTCGTGGCGCCGGCTGCGGCCGGGCTGGCGGCCCGGGTGGATCCGCGCCGGCTGATCTTTGGCGGCGTGTTCTGGATGGGGGTGATCACCTTCTGGCGCGCGTTCGCGACCACGGACATGGGCTATTGGGACATCGCCCTGCCGCTGATGTTCATGGGGCTGGGTCTGCCGTTCTTCTTCATCCCGACCACCGGGCTGGCGCTGGCCAGCGTGGAGCCGCAGGAGATGGACAACGCCGCCGGCCTGATGAACTTTCTGCGCACCCTGTCGGGCGCGGCCGCGGTCTCCGTGGTCAACACGGCCTGGGAGAACGGCACGACGCGCAAGCATGCGGATCTGGTGGGTTTGAGCGATGCCAGCGGCGAGGTGTTGCACGGGCTGCAGCAGTCGGGCATGAGTCCCGATGCGGCGCTGTCGGCGCTCGATCAGCTCATCACCAGCCAGAGCGTGATGCTGGCCACCAACCAGATCATGTTCATCATCGCGGGCGGCTTTGTGCTGGCAGCCTGCGCGATCTGGCTGGCACCGAGGCCGAGCCGCACGGTTGAGCCCGGTGCGGGTGGACACTGAGTGTGAGTGCCGTGGCTTGAATGATTTGATAGCTGCTTGCGTTTGATATTCATGCTTTTCAGATATGAAAATATCTGAAATCCATATTTATCAAGCGCAGGCAGCTTTTCTTTCAGGAGCATGAAGCCACGAAAGCAGCAGCAGGTCGCAGGGAGTCGCCAGCATTTCTACAATGGGGGGCTATGTTCCCGATCGACCTGCTTGACTCCGCGCCAGACGGTGCAAATTCCGGCGCCAATCCCGCCTCTCACTCGCCCCTGCTGACCGGCCTCAACGATGAGCAGCTGGCTGCGGTGACCCTGCCTGCGGGCCATGCGCTGATTCTGGCGGGGGCCGGCTCGGGCAAGACGCGCGTGCTGACCACGCGCATCGCCTGGCTGCTGCAGACCGGGCAGGCCACGCCCGGCTCCATCATGGCCGTGACCTTCACCAACAAGGCCGCCAAGGAGATGCTCACGCGTCTGTCGGCCATGCTGCCCTACAACGTGCGCGGCATGTGGATAGGCACGTTCCACGGCTTGTGCAACCGACTGCTGCGCGCCCACTATCAGGCCGCGAAGTTGCCCCAGGCGTTTCAGATTCTGGATACGCAAGATCAGCTCTCGGCCATCAAGCGTCTGTGCAAGCAGTTCAATGTGGATGACGAGCGCTTTCCGCCCAAGCAGCTGATGTACTTCATTGCGGGCTGCAAGGAAGAGGGCATGCGCCCTGGCGATGTGGTGGCGACCGACCCCGACACTCGCAAGAAAGTGGAGCTGTACCAGCTCTACGAAGAGCAATGCCAGCGCGAAGGCGTGGTCGATTTTGGCGAGCTGATGCTGCGCAGCTACGAGTTGCTGCGTGACGATGTCCATCTGCGCCACCACTATCAGCGCCGCTTTCAGCACATCCTGGTGGACGAGTTCCAGGACACCAACAAGCTGCAGTACCAGTGGCTCAAGCAACTGGCGGGCGACGATGTGGGCGGGCGCTACGAGTCGGCCGCCAGCGTGATTGCCGTGGGTGACGACGACCAGAGCATCTATGCTTTTCGCGGTGCACGCGTGGGCAATATGGCCGACTTCATCCGCGAGTTCGACGTCAAAAACCAGATCAAGCTGGAGCAGAACTACCGCAGCTACAGCAATATCCTCGACTGCGCCAACGCCCTCATCAGCCACAACAGCAACCGCCTGGGCAAGAACCTGCGCACCAGCCAGGGCCCGGGCGAGCCGGTGCGTATCTACGAGGCGCCCAGTGATTTGGCCGAGGCTGCGTGGATGGTCGACGAGATCAAGCAGCTGGTCAGAAACGATGGTTTCACGCGCCAGGAAATCGCCGTGCTCTACCGCAGCAATGCGCAAAGCCGGGTGATCGAGTCGGCGCTGTTCAATTCCAAAATTCCCTACCGTGTGTACGGTGGCCTGCGCTTTTTCGAGCGCGCGGAAATCAAGCATGCCCTGGCCTATCTGCGCCTGCTGGAGAATCCGCACGACGACACCAGCTTCCTGCGCGTGGTGAACTTTCCCGCACGCGGCATAGGCGCGCGCACGATCGAAGTCCTGCAGGACACGGCGCGCAGCAGCGGCACCTCGCTGAGCGACGCTGTCACGGCCGTGGGCGGCACGGCCGGCACCAAGCTGCAGGGCTTTGTTGCACAGATCGATGTGCTGCGCGAGCAGACGCAAGGGCGCACGCTGCGTGAAATCATCGAGACCGTGGAAGAGCAAAGCGGCCTGATCGAGCATTACCGCAACGAGAAGGAAGGCGCGGACCGCATCGAGAACTTGCAGGAACTGGTCACGGCTGCCGAGAGCTTTGTGACCCAGGAAGGCTTTGGCCGCGATGCCGTGGCCATGCCGCTGGACGAGCAGCAGAATGCACCGCAGCTGAGCCAGTCACCTGTCAGCCAGGGGCTGGACCCGAATCAGCCGCAGCTGGACGAGGCGCTCAAGGCGCCGGCCGGTACGGCGGCCTCCATGGTCAATGCCGATACCGGCGAGACGCTGTCGCCGCTGCAGGCCTTTCTCGTGCATGCGGCGCTGGAAGCGGGCGACAACCAGGCCCAGGCGGGCCAGGATGCCGTGCAATTGATGACCGTGCATGCCTCCAAGGGCCTGGAGTTCGATGCCGTGTTCATCGGCGGTGTGGAGGAAGGCCTGTTCCCGCACGAGAACGCCATGATGGATCGTGGCGGTCTGGAGGAGGAACGGCGCCTGGCCTATGTGGCTATCACGCGTGCGCGCAAGCGTCTGTATCTGAGCCATTCGCAGACGCGCATGCTGCATGGCCAGACGCGCTACAACGTCAAGAGCCGTTTCTTTGACGAGCTGCCTGAGGAAGCGCTCAAGTGGATCACGCCCAGGCAGAGCGGCTTTGGCAGTTTCGCCCCTTCATCGGGCGCTGGCGGCGCCTGGGAATCCAGGGGCGCAAGCCAGTTTGGCTCCGGCTCGGGCTGGGGCGGCAAGCAGACCGAAGTCTTTGCGAGTTCGCCCGTGCCGCAGCAAAAGGCCGAGCCCGCGCACGGCATCAAGGCCGGTATCGCGGTGTTCCACAACAAGTTTGGCGAGGGCAAGGTGCTGGCCGTGGAAGGCTCGGGTGACGATGCGCGCGCACAGGTCAGCTTTGGCCGCCATGGCACCAAGTGGCTGGCGCTGGCGATTGCCAAGCTGACGATCGTGGACTGAGGTTCGCGGGCCGTTGGGACATGAAAAATGCCGCCAGCATCACGCTGGCGGCATTTTGGATTGAAGCGGCTTATTTGGCCTTGAGTGTCATCTGCGTGGGCTTGGCCGTCATGTAGCCGACTGCCGCACCAAACTTGTCCTTGTAATTGGCGTTGATCAAACCGTCAAGCTGATCCTTGACCTTGGCGTGCAGAGTGCTCCAGTCACCGGGGTGCTGGAAGTTGCTCTGGATATAGGTCCAGCCGTTGATCTCGTCCACGGCATGCAGACCTGTGGATTCGGCACCTGCCGGTGTGGACAGAATGCGCGACATGGCCTTGGTCTCGACGTTATAGGTCCACAGGAAGTTGTTGATGTGGTTGCCGCTGTCTTCGCCGATGAAGAGCGTGCGCATCTTTTCGGAGAACTTGAGGTTGTCGGGGCTGGCAATCTTGTCCGGGTGGGCAGTGTTGCCTAGTGCATCTGCGGCAATGTCTTCGCCCATCATCAGCATGTGCGAGCTTGTGGGCACCCATTCACTGTTGATGGCCGTGCCTTTGGTGTCCTTGATGCTGCCGCCCAGCTTGTGCTCCAGAATGCCGCCCGCTTTGACCGTCTTGGGAAAGTTGACATTGTGCTTGGCATCCCAGAGCTTGTCGTTCTGGATCATGGAGGTCTGGATATTGGCCAGTGCCGAGTAGGCAACCTTGTCCTTGATGCTGATTGTTGTGCCCTCCATCTTGGTGAAAGCCATGCTGCCACCCATCAGATTGGCATAGCGGTGGGTTTCTAGGAAGGCAGCAGCCTTCTCCATGCCGGACTTGAGCTTGATCCAGGCGGCGCTGCCATCCAGAAAGACCTTGGTGTAGCTAGCGTCGCCGGGGTCAGTCGTGAGCGACTCCATGATGTCGGTGGGCTTGGTGCTGTTAGCCAGCGCTTCGATTTCAGCGCTGGTGGCGTGACCGAGGTTGATCCACTCCATCTTGGCGGTGGAGGTGTCGGTCAGCGACTCCGTGTAATGCGCCACATACAGCGTACCGGCGGAGAGATCTTTTTCCTTGTCCGCGACAAACATGAACAGACCGCCGTTGGTGTAGTCGTCACCCATCAGTGCTGTGCGATTGTCAGGCATGACATGGATCAGCTCATGCGAAATGCGGCCCAGGCAGTAGTGCTTCTTGACCGTGCCAGTGCCGTCGGGGTTGACCGTGATTTCAGGCAGATGGCCGTAGTGGTACGGGTTGGCCTTGGTTTCATCGCCAAACACGTTCTTGCTGAAGGCTTTGAACATGGAGGAGTTGCTGGCGCTGAAAGCATCGGGTTCGTACTCTTCGCTGGACAGGTGGGTGTTCCAGGGCGAGAGGCTGGCACCGCAGGTGATCCACAGGCCGTGAGCCTTGGACATGTCCACATTGTGGTACTTGACCAGGCTCAGCTTGCCCGTAGTCTGATCCTGATCCAGTGTCAGCACGGCGATGGGCGATGGCAGGGTGCCGTAGGCGCTCTTGCCGGACTGGTCTTTGTTGGCGTACTCAAACTGCACCACCGCAAACACGGGCTTGCCTTTGACGCCGTCCACCTTGGCGTTGTCGAGTTGCAGCAGCGAAGAGCCATCTGGGCAGTCGGAGAAGAAGTGGCGTTCCTTGCCAGCCACGCTTTTGTCCATGATGGGCTGGTTGTTGATGTCGTAGTAGCCACCGGCGAGGATCTTGCCGCCTTTGCCGTCGGTCACCATGTCGCCGGTGACGAAGTAGGGTTCATAGCCCAGGTCGTAGACCTGCTCGCTCTTGTCATCGAACGCCACCTTGAGCTGCGAAGCCACATACATGGTGGCCATATTGGCGGGCGTGGTCAGCGTGGGCGCCGCCATGCTGGTGAAGGTGGCGGAAACATAATTCTTGGTGACAGGAGGCGTTGTCGGCGTTGTGTTGTCATCGTCACCACCACCACATGCGGCCAGCAGGCTGGATGCGGACACGACCGAACCCAGTGGGAGCAGAGGAGCGCCGGAAAAGAGTTGCAGGGCCTTACGACGGCTGAGCAGATTTTGTGCCATGAGAGTTTCGCAGTGTGGGGTGAAGCGCAGACTTGGGGCCGCGCTGAATTGGATGAATGCCAGGACATGAGATGCATGCCTTGGTCAGTCCTGCGAATCCTAGGAAACGAATATGACAGTGCCGTGGCGGCTTGATGACGCCGGGATGAATGATCTGGCTACACGGGCCTGTGTTCAGCCCATAAAAAAGCCCCGACCTGGGGTCGGGGCTGGTGCGGGGTAGTGCTCGAGCTTAGGAGTCCGATGATGGCGGCGCTGTGCCCGACGAGGAGTCGATCAGAGTCTGGTCGTCATCGGGCGGGCTGAAGCTGTCACGGAAGGTAAACACAATCGAGGTAAAAAAGATGGCTGCCAGCATCAGTGCCGTTGCCACCATCAGGCCACCGGCAATGCTGCCGATGAGCATGGCCAATATGCCGGTCACGATGGCCAGGGCCATGCCTGAGACGATGAACACGCCGATCCAGCAGACACCGAACACCAGATAGGCACCGATATTGCGAATGCAGCCGACAAAGCTGAAGAACAGCGATTTGACGGGGCTGATGCCATGCCAGTGGATGAGCGCCGGAGCATGCCAGAAGGCCAGCGACAGCGGCAGGTAGAGAAACATGCTCAGCCACATGGCGGACTGGAACTCGGGCTCTTCGGCCAGTTCTCGGGTCATGGGAGTCTGACCCAGGTAGACGCTGGCAAACGTGCCGCCGTCCACAAGGCTGGAGGCACCGATGATGAGCAAAAAGCCTGCGGCATAGAGGCCGCCCAGCATCAGCATGGAGTGCAGATGCTGGCTGCCGGAGCGGAAAGCCACCAGCAGCAGCGCCGGTGTGGGCTTGCGGCCGTGGGCGGCTTCGGATGCTGCGACCATCATGGTCAGCGAGATGCATGGCAGCAGTGCCAGTGCAATGACAGGGCCGATCAGCGGCAGGGCCGAGATCAGAGACATGCTGGCCATGCCCAGAAAGAACAGGGCGGCAAGGGCGAGGGGCTGGCTTTTGAAGGTGCGCAGACCCTGCAGCACCCATTGCAGACCGGTGCCGGGTGGAACGATTTGAAGTTTCATGGAAGAGGCTGAAATACTTTTGCGAGAGCGTGCAAAAGTCGCTTCTTGCACTGTACCCGAGACGGCTGAGCGGGGCCATCAAAAGCCCCGGAGCAATCAGCTTGCCTGGTACTCAGTCCAGCGTCAGCGGATGTGCGATGCGCTGGCTCAGCACGCGCTCGAAGTGGGTGGGGTCGTGAGGCTGCAGCAGTGCGGCTTCACGCGGCAGATGGAAGTCCCAGAGGCGGGAGATCCAGAAACGCAGGGCGCCGGCACGCAACTGGGCGTTGAGCAACTCGCGCTCGGGCCCGGTCAGAGGACGCACGGACTGGTAGGCCGCAAGCATGGCTTTGGCGCGCTCGGCATCATGTGCACCTGTTGCGTGATCGATACACCAATCGTTGAGGCAGACCGCAAGATCGAAGAGCCAGGTGTCCACGCCCGCGAAATAGAAGTCGAAAAAGCCGGTCAGCCGGTCGCCGTCGAACATCACGTTGTCGCGGAACAGGTCGGCATGGATGGGGCCGCGCGGCAGGGCCGCATAGCTGGCCGAGGCGGCGATATGGTTCTGATAGGCCAACTCGGCGCGCAGCATGGCGGCGGTTTCCTCGCCCAGATGGGGCAGGACCACGGGCACGGTTTCATTCCACCAGGGCAGGCCGCGCAGATTGGGCTGCTGGCGGTTGTAGTCCTGACCGGCCAGGTGCATGCGCGCCAGCATCTCGCCCACGGCAGCGCAGTGCACGGCAGCCGGGGTCAGCTGGCTCTTGCCGGCCAGGCGGTTGACGATGGATGCGGGCTTGCCGCAGACCTTGAGCAGAATGTCACCGCTGCGTGTCTCGCCCTGCGGGTCCGGCACGGGAATCCCGGCTTGTGCCAGGTGCTTCATCAGGTAGAGGTAAAAAGGCAGCTGCTCGGCACTCAGGCGCTCGAACAGTGTCAGCACCCACTCTCCCTGGTCGGTCGTCAGAAAATAGTTGGTGTTTTCAATGCCGCCTTGAATGCCGCGCAATTCCTTGAACGCGCCTAGGGACATGCGGCGCAGCAGCTCGCGCGCATCTTTATCGGAAACTTCGGTGAAAACAGCCATGGTGAATACGCCGGTCTGGGGCGACCGACCGAACTAGCGGGGAGAAGGTGTCTATATGCAACAGGGCAGTGAAGCACTGCCCTGTCATGAATGGGGGAAGGCGCGCCGCGCTTCAGAATTTGATGAAATTCCAGACGCGGGTGCCCGTGGTGTCGCCGCTGTTGTTGTCGCGGTTGCGGGCTGCGCGGGCGCCGTCGTTGGACTGCACCTCGTACTCGGGCATGGAGCCTACCTTGGGTTGCACGGTGATGCTCTGGGTCTGACCGCCCACACGGGTTTCATCCACACGGCTGCCAGCATCTTCCACGCGGATATGTTCGATCCGCTGGTTGTGCCTGCCGGTCGCCGCCGCGTTGTCCTGCTGGCCCTGGGGCGCAGGAGCGACCACGGCATTGGCCGGAGCAGGAGTGGGGGACTGGGCCAGAACGGATCCGGCAGCCAGGCTCAGGATGATGAAAAGTGGTGCAGCGCGCATGATGCATAGATTGTAGGGCGACTTCGAATTGTCCCACCAGGCGCAGCCTGTCTTTGGGCTGCAGCTCGGAGGAGCCGGGCACGCGTGCACAATCCGGGGTATGAGCAATTCCAAGACCCTGGTGCTGGTGGACGGCTCCAGCTACCTCTACCGCGCCTACCATGCCATGCCCGACCTGCGGGCGATTCCAGGCGACCCGGCCAGCCCGGCTACGGGCGCTATCCGCGGCATGGTGAACATGATGCAGGCGCTGAGGAAGGATGTGCAGGCCGATTACGCCGTCTGCGTGTTCGATGCCTCGGGCCCGACCTTCCGCGACGAGATGTACACCGAGTACAAGGCCACGCGCTCGCCCATGCCCGATGATTTGCGCAGCCAGATCGAGCCCATCCACGAGGTGGTTCAACTGCTGGGCTGGAAGGTGGTGGCCGTGCCCGGCGTGGAAGCCGATGACGTGATCGCCACGCTGGCGCAGACCGCGGCGGCCCAGGGCATACAGGTCATCGTCTCCAGCGGCGACAAGGACTTGAGCCAGTTGGTCAACGAGCATGTGACCATCATCGACACCATGAACGGCAAGAAGCGCGACGTGGCGGGAGTGACGGCCGAGTTCGGCGTGCCGCCGGCGCTGATGATCGACTACCAGGCCCTGGTGGGCGACACCGTGGACAACGTGCCCGGCGTGACCAAGGTCGGGCCCAAGACAGCAGCCAAGTGGCTGGAGGAGCATGGTTCGCTGGACAATCTGATCGCCCGCGCCGCAGATATCAAGGGCGTTGCCGGTCAGAACCTGCGCGATGCGATTGCCAGCGGTCAGCTGGCGCTGAGCCGCCAGTTGGTGACCATGAAGACCGATTGCGATCTGTCCTCCTATATCAGCGGCCTGCCGCAGCTCGATGCCATCACGCTGGCCGAGCCCGATAGCGCAGCGCTTGCGCCCTTCTACGAGAAATACGGCTTCAAGGGGCTGGCGCGCACGCTGGGCGCCGCAGCAGCCGAAGCCAAGGCGGCCAAGCCCGGCAAGGCTGCCAAGACGGACAGTGCCCAGGGCGGCCTGTTCGATGCCGATGACGCGGCGGCGACCGAGGTCGCCGTGACTGCCCAGCAGCGCGATGTGCTCTACACCACCATCCTGAGCGAGGCTCAGCTCGATGAATGGCTGGCCAAGATCAGCGCCGCCGAGCTGACCGCGCTGGATACCGAGACCGATTCACTGGACGAGATGGTGGCCCGCATCGTCGGCATCTCCTTCAGCGTGGCCGTGGGGGAGGCCGCCTATATTCCGCTGCGCCACGAAGGCATGGACGTGCCCGAGCAGCTCGATATGGACATGGTGCTGGCCAGGCTCAAGCCCTGGCTGGAAGATGCCGGCAAGAAGAAGCTGGGCCAGCATGTCAAATACGACCAGCATGTGTTTGCCAACCACGGCATCACCGTGCGCGGCTATGCGCACGACACCATGCTGCAGTCCTATGTGCTCGAAGCCGACCGTCCGCACAATCTGACCAGCCTGGCGCTGCGCCATGTGAGTCGCAGCGGCATCAGCTACGAGGACCTGTGCGGCAAGGGCAAGAACCAGATTCCGTTTGCCCAGGTGAGCGTGGACAAGGCCGCGGCGTACAGCTGCGAGGACTCCGACCAGACCCTGGATGTGCACAACACCTTGTGGCCGCGCATCCAGGCCCATGCCGGTCTGCTGCATATCTACGAGCTGGAAATGCAGACCAGCGAAGCGCTGTTTCGCATCGAGCGCAATGGCGTGAGCATCGACGCTGGCGAGCTGGCACGCCAGAGCAACGATCTGGGCGCGCGCATCCTCAAGCTCGAGGAAGAGGCTTACGAGATTGCGGGCCAGCCCTTCAATCTGTCCTCCCCCAAGCAGCTGGGAGAGATCTTCTTCGACAAGCTGGGTATGCCCGTCGTGAAGAAGACCGCCACCGGCGCGCGCAGCACGGACGAGGAGGTACTGGAAAAGCTGGCCGAGGACTATCCGCTGCCCGCCAAGCTGCTCGAACACCGTTCGCTGTCCAAGCTCAAGGGCACCTACACCGACAAGCTGGCGCAGATGGCCTTGCCCAGCGATGGCCGCGTGCACACCCACTATGCCCAGGCCGTGGCGGTGACGGGGCGTCTGTCCAGCAACGACCCCAATCTGCAGAACATTCCCGTGCGCACGCCCGAAGGCCGCCGCGTGCGCGAAGCCTTTGTGGCACCCGAGGGCAAGCTGATTGCCAGCGCCGACTATTCGCAGATCGAGCTGCGCATCATGGCCCATCTGTCGGGCGACGAGGCCTTGCTGAGCGCCTTCAAGAACGGCCTGGACGTGCACCGTGCGACGGCCGCCGAAGTCTTCGGCGTGAGTGTGGACGAGGTCAGCAGCGAGCAGCGCCGCTATGCCAAGGTGATCAACTTCGGCTTGATCTACGGCATGAGCAGCTTCGGCCTGGCCAAGAACCTGGGCATTGAAACCAAGGCTGCGGCTGCCTATATCGACAAATACTTCCAGCGCTACCCCGGCGTGAAGCGCTATATGGACCAGACCGTGGAGCTGGCCCACGCCCAGGGCTATGTGGAGACCGTGTTCGGTCGCCGCCTGGTGCTGCCCGAGATCAACGGCGGCAACGGCCCGCGCAAGAAAGCGGCCGAGCGCGCGGCCATCAATGCCCCCATGCAGGGCACGGCGGCCGATCTGATCAAGAAGGCCATGGTGGCCGTGCAGGCCAGGCTGGATACCGAAAAGCCCGAGGTGCTGGTCATCATGCAGGTGCATGACGAACTGGTGTTCGAGCTGCCTGAATCCGCCAGGGACTGGGTGCAGGCCGAGATCCCGGCCATCATGGCTGGCGTGGCCGACCTGTCCGTGCCGCTGCTGGCCGAGATCGGCTTTGGCAGCAGCTGGGAAAAGGCGCATTGAGCTTTTCACCCAAAGGCGCACTGATACGCGTTCGTCCCGGGGCTACTAGGTCTTGCCGAGACGAATCCTTAAAAAAGAGAGCTGCTTGCGCTTTCTAATAAAGAATTTCAGGTTGTTTTTGACCTGAAGTGCTTTGTTCACATGCGCTGTCAGCTCCTGAATTGTTCTGGCTTGTTGCGGGAAATATCTTGTTCAAAGGCTTTGCAATGACGCCCGCCGTGCGCATGGGGTTGTCGATTTCGGTGGCGACGGGGCTGTACGGCATCTCCTTCGGTGCGCTTTCCGTGGCGGCCGGCCTCAATCTCTGGCAGACCATGGCGCTGAGCGCGCTGATGTTCACGGGCGGTTCGCAGTTCGCCTTCATCGGCGTGGTTGCCGGTGGCGGCAGCGGCATGGCGGCCGTGAGCGCTGCCTCGCTGCTGGGCGTGCGCAATGCCATCTACGGCATGCAGATGAGCCGTCTGCTGGGTGTCAAAGGGCTGCAGCGCTGGCTGGCCGCGCACTGGACCATCGACGAATCTGCGGCCACGGCATCGGGGCAGGAAGATCTGGCCGAGCAGCGGCGCGGCTTTTGGGTCGCAGGGGCGGGCGTGTTCCTGCTCTGGAATCTGTTCACCTTGCTGGGCGCGCTGATGGGCAATGCGCTGGGCGACACGCGCCGCTTCGGTCTCGACGGAGCCGCCGTGGCGGCCTTTCTCGGTCTGCTCTGGCCGCGCCTCAATGCGCGCGAGCCGGTGGCGCTGGCACTGGGCTGCGGGCTGGTCACGGCCCTGGCCATACCCTGGGTGCCCGCAGGCGTGCCGATTCTGCTGGCCGCGGCCCTGGGCGCCTTCTGGGGCTGGGTGCGTCCTTCGGAGGCTGAGCAATGACGCTGTCCCTGTGGCAATGGATTTTGCTGGCCTGTGCGCTGGCCTTTGTGACCAAGCTGCTGGGCTACAGCCTGCCCGAGCGCTGGATGCGCAGCCCGCGCATGGCCCAGATCGCGGCCTGTCTGACGGTGGCGCTGCTGGCATCGCTGACGGTGATGAACACCTTGGCCAGCGGCACGCGCATCAGCCTGGATGCGCGTCTGGGCGCCTTGCTGGTGGCGGCGCTTGCCCTGTGGCTGCGGGCACCGTTCTTGCTGGTGGTGATTCTGGGGGCGGCCGCTGCGGCGCTGCTGCGCTGGCTGGTCTGAGCTGACGGAAAGGCACTGGCCTTAGACTGCATGGCCAGCCCGGCTTGCTGCGCGAGCCGGGCTGGCTTGAGATTCCATCAACCCAAGGAGGATCCATGAAGTACGAAGACATCGCTCAGGATATGCAGGGGCTGCTTGGCGGTCGCACCGATGCCCGGCCCAGCCGCCGCGCGGCCTTGCGCACAGCCCTGGGGGCCGGTCTGGGCGTGGGCTATGCCTGCGCTGCCGGGCCGGTCATGGCACAGACGGCCATCAAGACTCCGGTCGACGGCCTGACGGCAGGTGAGGTCAGCATCGATGTCAAAGGCTTCAAGCTGCCGGTCTACCGGGCCATGCCTGCGGGCAGGCAGAATCTGCCCGTGGTGCTGGTGATCTCCGAAATCTTCGGCGTGCACGAATACATTGCCGACACCTGCCGCCGCCTGGCTCGTGCCGGCTATCTGGCGATAGCGCCCGACCTGTTTGTGCGCCAGGGCGACCCCATGGCCTATGCCGAGATGGCCAAGCTCATGAGCGAGGTGATCGCCAAGGTACCCGATGCCCAGGTCATGGGCGATCTGGACGCGGCCGTGCAATGGGCGGGTACGCAGGGCGGCGATGTGAAGAAGCTGGCCATCACCGGCTTTTGCTGGGGCGGGCGCATCACCTGGCTCTATGCGGCGCATGCCCCGCTCAAGGCCGGCGTGGCCTGGTACGGGCGTCTGCAGGGCAACAAGAACGATTTGCAGCCCAGCTATCCGCTGGATCTGGTGGGGCAGCTCAAGGCGCCGGTGCTGGGCCTGTACGGCGGCAAGGACACGGGCATTCCGCTGGAGTCGGTCGAAGCCATGAAAGCAGCTCTCAAGACCGGCTCTGCGGCCGCCAGGGCCTCGGAGTTCGTGATCTTCCCCGAGGCGCCCCATGCCTTCCATGCCGACTACCGCCCCAGCTATCGCGAGCAGGCCGCGCAGGACGGCTGGACCCGCATGCTGACCTGGTTCAACCAGCATGGCGTGGCTTGATGCCTCATACGCTGAAATTTTCGGCCCGGGGGGCTTGACAGCTTTGCTAAGGTGAAAGAAGTCCCGGCGTGCCATGCATGTCATGCGCATCCGGGGCTGACGGTATGGGGATAGTCGCAAGCGGGCCGCGTTGGGCGGCGCATTCTGCGAAAATCCTCAAGATTCGCCTGTAAAAGGTTGCGGTTAAGCCATATAAAGCTATGACATTGGTAGCAATTATTCTGGCCACCCTGGCTGCTGGTATCGGCAGTGTCTGGGTGGCCGCCTTGTTGATGAGTCTGGGAGGGGGGCGCACGCCAGGGCTGATGCCTCAGCGTTTGCTGAGCCTGGCGGCGGGAGCCTTGCTCGCCACGGCCTTTATGCATTTGCTGCCCGAGGCGTTCGAGAGCCACGGCAAGTCCCATGATCTGTTCGTGGTGCTGCTGATCGGGCTGGTGTTTTTCTTTCTGCTGTCCAAGGCCGAGCTATGGCACCACGGCCATGAGCATTCGCATGGCGACGCCCACCAGCATGTTCCCGTGCACCATGCTCACGGTCATGGCCACGATCACCAGCATGGTCACGCCCGCCATGAGCATGGCGAGCATACGCACGCTCACAGCCATGGCAAGGGCGGCTGGGCCATTCTGACGGGCGATAGCGTGCATTGCTTTGGCGATGGCGTGCTGATTGCATCGGCTTTCGTGGCCGACATCCGTCTGGGCCTGATCGCCGCGCTGTCGGTGCTGGCGCATGAGGTGCCTCATCACATGGGCGATATCGTGGTGCTGCGCCAGTCCAGCAGCAATCGCCGCGTGGCGCTGATCAAGGTGTCCATGGCAGGGGCCGTGACAACGCTGGGCGGGGTGGCTGGCTATTTCCTCATCGGACAGCTGCACGAGCTGCTGCCATATTTCCTGGTCATTGCGTCGAGCAGCTTTATCTATGTGGCGCTGGCCGACCTGATTCCCCAGCTGCAAAAGCGCCTGAGCGCCAAGGAAACCGCAGCCCAGGTCTTCTGGCTGCTGCTGGGCATCGTCATCGTGACGGTGATGAGCGGTGCGGCGCACAACCATGGACACGAGCATGAGCACGATCATGGTGCCGAGGTCGGGCATTCGCACGAGCCCGCCCCCGCGCCCGCGGCTGCTCATGAAGCGGCGCACAAGCACGAGCATTGATTGCAACTGCATTCGATAAAAAAACCGGCTTCCAGCCGGTTTTTTTATTCAGGAAATATCTTTGAGCTCGGTCTTGACCGCCGCCAGCTGGCGGCGCGAGACCGGCAGCAGCTCGCTCACACCTTGCAGGCGCAGGCCCCAGCCTTCGCCTTCCTGCGGGTCGTCATATTTCTCGAGGCCGCGCAGGGCCGCACGCAGCACCAGGGCGTTGCGGTGTATGCGCAGCAGATGCTCGCCATGGCGGGTTTCGAGATCGGCCAGTGCTCCGTCGAGGATGTAGTTGCGCTGCACGGTGCGCACGGTGATGTATTTCTGCTCTGCCTTGAGAAAACGTACTTCGGACAGCGGCAGCCGCAGCGTGCCGCCGCGCTCCTGGATCAGCAGGACGGGGCCGCTGTCCACGACGCTGCGCGTGCTCAGCGCACGTTCGGCCTTTTGCAGCGATTGCTGCAGGCGTTCCAGGCGTACGGGCTTGGTCAGATAGTCCACGGCATCGAGCTCGAAAGCCTGTAGCGCATGGCTGGCATGCGCTGTCACGAACACGATGGCGGGCGGGTTGGGCAGCTCGGCCAGAGCCGCTGCCAGTCGCAGCCCGTTGTGGCCCGGCATGTGGATGTCCAGCAGCACCAGTTGCACCGGGGCCGGCTGTGCAGCCTGCAGCATCTGCAGGGCTTGTTCGCCGTCGGCGGCTTCCTGAATATGGTGGGGGCCATGTGCGCAGTCGCCGAGCAGAGTGCGCAGTCTGGCGCGAGCCAGAGCTTCGTCATCAACGATCAGAATGTGCATGACGGGATTGTCCCGGTTTTGGCGCGGTCTGCTGCAAAGGCACGCTCAGGCGCACCACATACAGCCCGTCGCGCACCTTGGCGCTGAAACTGCCTTGCAGATCGTGCAGCAGCGACAGCCTGGCCTTGACATTGTCCAGGGCCATGCCATGGCCCGTGCTTTGATGCTCGGCGCTGGCTGGCGGCAAGGTGTTGATGATCTGGATCAGCGCCTCGTTGCCGCGCCTTTCGGTGCGGACCTGCAGCTTGCCGCCGCGCGCATTGGGCTCCACGCCGTGACGGATGGCGTTCTCCACCAGCGGCTGCAGCAGCAGCGGCGGCAGCAGTGCGCCATGCACGCTTTCATCGAGCTGCCACTGCATCTGCAGCCGCTCGCCAAAGCGAACCTGCTCTATGGACAGATAGCGCTGGGCCAGCTCTATCTCTTGCGCCAGCGTGGTGGTTAGATGGGGTTCGGCCAGCGCATAGCGAAACAGGTCGCTGAGGTCCTCGAGCAAGGCCTCGGCCTTGGCGGGTTCGGCACGCACCAGCGCAATCGCGCTGTTGAGGGTGTTGAACAGAAAATGCGGTCTGATGCGTGACTGCAGCTCGGTGAGACGGGCCTGGGTCTGCGCCGGCGTGTTGCCGCGCGCGCGCAGCACCAGCGCCGTCACCAGCAGCGCGGCCAGCAGGCCTCCCGTGACGGCACTGGCCAGCCAGGGGACTTTGGCTATGCCTATGAAGAGCAGCATGCCGCAGGCATAAAGCCCCGCGAGGGCACCCAGCAGCACGCCGGCCAGATACTGGCCGCGCGTGCCCAGGCGCTGCAACTGGTGCTTTAGGCTGCAGGCTGCTATCAGCCAGACCAGGGTGCCGGGCAGGCAAGCCCCGGTGAGCAGGGCGGCGCTGGAAAA
This sequence comes from Comamonas sp. A23, assembly GCF_004522605.1. Taxonomy (NCBI): domain Bacteria; kingdom Pseudomonadati; phylum Pseudomonadota; class Betaproteobacteria; order Burkholderiales; family Comamonadaceae; genus Comamonas; species Comamonas sp. A23. Next base: position 310,152 of record NZ_RSDT01000002.1, on the reverse strand, counting down.
CCATTCCCAGAGCGAGTCCGCGCCATAGATGGCGGCCGTGCTCACCACCACCTGTACAAACAGCACGGCACGCAGGACCACACCGGCATTGCAGGCGTCGAACACCAGGACCGTGCGGGCCGATGCGGGAGTGGCGGCGATGAGCGGTGAAATGGGCACAGGTGGTCTGGAGCAGGGCGGTGTCTTGGATGCAGACTGGGGCAAAAAAGCACAAAGGGCATCCCTGTCGACAGGGCAGCATGCCCGGTCCGAATTTGCGCAAGTCCTGTGATTATTGGCCAGCAGCCGCTGTGCAGCTGCAATTCGCGCGGCATCTGTCGGTTTGATGCATCAGCGTTTGTGCTGACTCAAAACTAGGCTGCAGCCCTGCCTGCGGCCTGAAAGCGTCTGAGCGACCAGACCAGGCCTGCGAGAATCAGCAGCATGGGTGCCAGCTCGCCGAGCCGTGGCAGGCGCTGCTCGTAGAGGAAGTGGTAGGCCAGGGCGAACAGGGTCTCGAATACCAGCAGTTGGCCCACGAAGGTGATGGGCAGGCGCTGGCTGGCGGCATTCCACATCCAGTTGCCCAGCCAGGACGAGAGCACGGCCACGGCCAGGTTCAACAGCCAGAACAGCTGCCAGCGCTGGGCTGGAATGTCGGGGTTGTTGGCGCCGCTGGCCTCCGGCGATACCAGCCAGAGCAGCGCCCAGAGCAAGGCGCTGATCAGCCCTACGACCAGACCCCAGAGCGTGGACCATTCCGTGCCGTTGAAGCGACTCTGCGCCAGATAGCGGGTGTTGTCCAGCGCGTAGCGGCTCCAGCAGAGCATGGCCAGCACGGCCATCAGCACGCCCAGCAGATAGCGCCCCTGGCTGCCTTCGGGCCCTGTGGTCAGCGCATGGGCGTTGACGAGCACGATGCCGGTCAGGATCAGTGCCATCGGCGCCAGCATGCGGCGCAGCGGAAGCGCGCCATGGGTGTTGCGGCCCAGCAGCGGCACGGTGACGGGAACCAGGCCCACGATCAGCGAGGTCACGGCCATGCCTATCCATTGCACGGCCGTGGCAACCAGGGCAAAGTACACCACATTGCCCGTCAGGGCCAGCCAGACCAGATGCCGGATATCGGCCGCTTGCAGCCTGGGCAGCAGCCTGGTGGCCCGAGGCAGAAAAACGCATAAGGCCACTACACCATAGAGCACGAAGCGGCCAAAGGTGATCTGCAGCGGCGAGAACTCCGGCAGCATGGCCGGCACGAGAAAAATCGCGCCCCAGAGCGCGCAGGCGGCCAGCGCAAAACCGAGGCCGGAAATCAGGGAAGAGCGGGAATGCATGCCGGGAGGCGCGTCAGCCGCTTGGGCAGCGGCCTGGGAGGGAAGTGAGCGGGGACGATGTGATTGTCCGCGCAAGCCAGAAACCGGGTGGCTGCAGCCGGATTTGTCGGCTCGGGGAAATAAGGCTTGCAGGCCTTATCCATCAATTACATGGTGCTATTGATTAGTGAGTTTTTGGGGCGCGAATGCTGCTTTGTCGCAGTGGCCGGCAATGGCTCTGGGGTGCTCTGGCGCCGGCGCCGGGTCAGGCCGATAAAATCCCTGTTTCTGCTTTGCACAGCCGTCACGCCAAACTTCTGCATTGGGCGGCCTGTGGTTTTACGGGATTGTTGCCCTCACATGTCTACATCTGCTCCTTCGCACAACCAGCTCGATTCCAAGGCCGAAGCCTGGTCTGCCCTGTTCTCCGAACCCATGAGCGACCTGGTCAAGCGCTACACCTCCAGCGTGTTCTTTGACAAGCGCATGTGGCAGGCCGACATCCAGGGCTCTCTGGCACACGCCGAAATGCTGTCGGCCCAGAAGATCATTGCAGCCGAAGATTTCGCCTCCATCCAGAAGGGCATGGCGCAGATCACGGCCGAGATCGAGGCCGGCACTTTCGAGTGGAAGCTGGATCTGGAGGACGTGCACCTGAATATCGAGGCGCGCCTGACCCAGCTGGTCGGCGATGCCGGCAAGCGTCTGCACACCGGCCGCAGCCGCAACGACCAGGTGGCCACCGACGTGCGCCTGTGGCTGCGCAGCGAGATCGACCTGATCGAAGGCCTGCTCAAGGAGCTGCAACGCTCGCTGGTCGACGTGGCTGCCAAGAATGTGGACGTGATCCTGCCCGGTTTCACCCATCTGCAAGTGGCCCAGCCCGTGAGCTTCGGCCACCATATGCTGGCCTATGTGGAAATGTTCAAGCGCGACGCCGAGCGCATGCTGGACGTGCGCAAGCGCGTCAACGTGCTGCCCCTGGGCTCTGCCGCCCTGGCCGGCACCACCTACCCGCTGGACCGCGAGCGCGTGGCCAGGACCCTGGGCATGGAAGGCGTGAGCCAGAACTCGCTGGACGGCGTGTCCGACCGCGACTTCGCCATCGAGTTCACCGCTGCTGCCTCGCTGTGCATGGTGCACGTGAGCCGCCTGTCGGAAGAGCTGATCATCTGGATGAGCCAGAACTTCGGCTTCATCAAGATCGCCGACCGTTTCACCACCGGCTCGTCCATCATGCCCCAGAAGAAGAACCCCGACGTGCCCGAGCTGGCACGCGGCAAGACCGGCCGCGTGGTCGGTCATCTGATGGGCCTGATCACGCTGATGAAGGGCCAGCCCCTGGCCTACAACAAGGACAACCAGGAAGACAAGGAGCCGCTGTTCGACACGGTGGATACCCTGAAGGACACGCTGCGCATCTTCGCCGAGATGATCGGCGGCCAGCTCAACCCCGCCAGCGGCGTCAAGGAAGGCGGCATCACCGTGAATGCCGAGAACATGCGCGCTGCTGCCCTGAAGGGCTATGCCACGGCCACCGACCTGGCCGACTATCTGGTCAAGAAGGGTCTGCCCTTCCGTGACGCCCACGAAACCGTGGCTCACGCCGTGAAGCTGGCCACCATGAAGGGCGTGGACCTGACCGAGCTGCCGCTGGCCGAGCTGCAGGCCTTCAACCCCAATATCGAGGCCGATGTGTTCGAGGCCCTGAGTCTGGAGGGCTCGCTCAATGCCCGCAACACGCTGGGCGGTACGGCTCCGGCGCAGGTGCGTGCGCAACTGGCCAAGCACCACGCTCGTCTGGCCTGATGGACTCAAGCACTGTGGCGTAACGTTCACGCCTTGAAAGCGCCCTTTGCCGGGCGCTTTTGTTTTGGTTAGTCTGGAAAAAGCATAAGGAGAAAACACATGACGCAATCTCGTCGTCAATTGCTGAGAGCCGGTGCGGGAGCGGTGGCAGCATCGGCCCTGGGCCCGCTGGCCTGGGCCTCGTCGGGCCAGCCCATCCGCATTCTGGTGGGCTTTCCGCCCGGCGGTGGCTCGGATGCGATTGCGCGCCTGCTGGCCGACAAGCTCAAGGACGAACTGGGCGGTGCGACGGTGCTGGTGGAGAATCGCCCCGGTGCCGGCGGCCAGATTGCCGCGCAACTGCTCAAGGCCTCGCCTGCCGATGGCCATACGCTGTTTCTCACGCATGACCACACCATCTCCATCCTGCCCAAGGTCGTGAAAAAGCCGGGCTTCGATCCGCAACAGGACTTCATTCCCGTGGCCGGGGTCGCCACTTTCGTGAATGCGCTGGCCGTGTCCAGCAACACGCCGGTGAGGAATCTGGCCGAGTACGCGGCCTGGGCCAGGGGCAGTGCCAAGAACGGAACCATCGGCATTCCGGCTCCGGCATCGACGCCCGAATTTCTGGTCAAGATCCTGGCCGACCACTACAAGCTCGATCTGGTGGCGGCACCGTATCGCGGCAGCGCTCCCTTGCTGGCCGATATGCTGGGCAATCAGATTCCTGCCGGCATTGCCTCGGTGCCCGACTTCATGGAGAACCAGAAAGCTGGCAAGCTGCGCGTGATCGGCGTGCTGGGCGCCAAGCGCCAGGCCTCCATGCCCGAAGTGCCGACCTTGCTGGAGCAGGGCATCAAGGGCTTCGAGGACATGCCTTACTACGGCATCTTTGCGCCCAAGGGCGTGCCCCAGGCCTTTGTCGAGCGCTTTTCTGCAGCCGTGGGCAATGTGCTCAAGCAGCGTGACGTCTACGCGCAGCTGACGGCGTTGGGGCTTACAGTTGGATACATGAATCCCCGCCAGTTGGGGGAGCGTGAGGTCGCCTATTCCAAGGTTTGGGCCGGTATCATTCAGCGCAGCGGTTTCCAGCCGCAGTAGTTTCGCGCGTGCGGCACCTGCTCAAGGCCCTGCTTCACTTGCGAGGCAGGGCTTTTTGCATTCTGCCGTCTCGCACTGCTGCGTCGCTGACTCCAGACTTCAGATTCAAACAGCCAGGGCCGGCCACGCCGGCCCCAAAAGGAAGTGACTGTATGACTGTGCCTTATGCAGAGGGAAGGAAGAGGGAGCAGATCGCGCCGCACTGGCGCGCGCTGCTCAAGGCAGGCCTGTTATGGGGCCTGGCGGCCACGGCGGCCCATGCCGTGGGGGTGCGCCAGTTCAGCCCGCAGGGCGATGTAAGCAAGGTGGGCCAGGTGGTGGTGCAGTTCGATGGGGCAGCTGTGCGCTTTGGCGACCCCAAGGCCGCGGCGCCGGTCAATCTGCAGTGCAGCAATGCGCAGGCCGCCAAGGGCACGGGGCGCTGGAACAGCGAAAAGGAATGGGTCTTCGACTTTGCCCAGAACCTGCCCGCCGGCGTGCGTTGCACGGCCCAGCTCAACCCGCAGTTCAAGAGCGTATCGGGCGGGGCCCTGACGGGCGCAGCCAGCTATCAGTTCCAGACCGGCGGACCGCAGGTGGCCAGCATTGCGCCCGACACCTATGAAGAGGTGGACGAGCAGCAGTACTTTGCTCTGCGCCTGACGGGCGCGGCATCCGTCGACAGCCTCAAGCAGCGCGTCTGGTGTACCTCCGAAGGTGTGGGCGAGCGCATTCCCGTGCAACTGATCGAGGGCAAGGACCGCGAGGCCGTGCTCGAGCAGCGCCACTGGGACAAGGATGCCGCCAAGAACCCGCAGAACTATGCGGTGCTGGCCTGTAACCGCCGTCTGACCTCGGGCAGCAAGATGACCCTGGTCTATGGCAAGGGCGTGGCCATGGCCAACGGCCTGGTCAGCAAGGACGAGCAGCGCTACGAGTACCAGGTGCGCCAGCCCTTCAGCGCCGACTTTAGCTGCGAGCGCGAGAACGCCAACGCCGCCTGCCTGCCGATCCGTCCCATGCGGCTGTCATTCAGCGCGCCGGTGCCGCGCAAGCTGATCGAAGGCATACGCCTCAAGAGCGGTGCCTCGGCCGTGGCACCCATCATCGAGCAGAACGGCGACAAGCTGGCCGAGGATTCGCTGGTGGACAGCGTGAGCTTTCCCGCCACCATGCAGCCGAACTCCAAATATGTGGTGGAGCTGCCGCCGCAGTTCAAGGATGCAGCGGGCCGCACGCTGAGCAATGCCAATCTGTTCCCGCTGGCCACGGCCACGGGCAATATGCCGCCGCTGGTGAAGTTTGCCGCCGCGCCCTTCGGCATCGTCGAGCGCTTTGCCGAAGGCCCCAAGGGCCCGGCGCTGCTGCCCGTGACGCTGCGCAATGTGGAGCCGCAGCTTCTGGGCAAGTCGCTGGACGCCAGCGTGGTGCGCACCAAGAAGGGCGGCTCGGACGCCGACATCATCGCCTGGCTCAAAAAGGTCGAGCGCTATGACAGCTACAGCGTGGAGCGCAAGCGCGCTGCGCGTGATGTAAAGGTCTTGCCTCCTGTCATCAACGACGACAAGCACTGGGTGCAGACCCGCATGCTGTCGCTGCTGGACGGCCAGAGCCAGACCCAGACGCTGGAGCTGCCCAAGGCGGCCAAGAGCGACCCGCGCCCCTTTGAGGTCGTCGGCATTCCGCTGAACCCGGGCTTCCAGGTAGTGGAGATCGCCTCGCCCATGCTGGGCCAGTCTCTGCTCGACGAAGGCTATGGAGCGGGCCGCACCATGTATGTGCGCACCTCGGTGCTGGTGACCAATCTGGCCGTGCACTTCAAGCTGGGCCGCGAGAACTCCGTGGCCTGGGTGACGACGCTGGACAAGGGCAAGGTGGTGCCGGGCGCGACGGTGCAGGTCTCGGACTGCAACGGTCAGGCGATTGCTTCGGCCGTCAGTGATGCCCAGGGTCTGGTGACCTTCAACGGCCTCAATCCCAATCCGCCTTCCTGCAGCAACGAAGACGGCTACTACCGCAGCAACTCCTATTTCGTGAGTGCGCGGGCCAAGACCGAGGCTGGCGAGGAACTGGCGTTTGTCTGGAGCAACTGGAACAAGGGCATAGAGTCCTGGCGCTTCAATGTGCCGACCAGCTCCAGCAGCAAGCGCGACGAAGTCGCGCATACGGTGTTTGACCGCATGCTGTTCCGAGCCGGCGAAACCGTGTCCATGAAGCACTTTCTGCGTGCCCTGACGGGCCCCGGCAAGAACTCCACGGGTTTTGAACAGACCCAGGACAAGCCTGACCGCCTGACCATCACCCATCTGGGCAGCGGCCAGCGCTTTACCCAGGCCCTGAGCTGGAATGCCAACGGCAGCGCGAGCAGCGAGTTCCCCATCTCCAAGGCCGCCAAGCTCGGCGAATATGCGGTGGAGCTGGGCTATACCAATGGCAGCGGCCGTCGCTCCAGTTTCAGCACGGGCATCTTCCGTGTCGAGGAGTTCCGCCTTCCCGTGATGGAGGGACGTGTGGGCCCGGCCGGCAAGGAGCAGCTCTACGCTGTCAGCAGCGTGCCTGCCGAAGTGCAGATCAACTATGTCTCGGGTGGTGCCGCCGCCAATCTGCCGGTCAAGGTGTCGGCTCTGCTGCGCTCCAAATCGCTGGATTTCGCGGGATGGGATGGCTTCAGCTTCAACCCGCCGCGCAGTGCCCAGGACGTGGGCAGCAGCGACGATGAGGAAAGCACGGCGGCCGACGACACCAAGGTCGTGGCCGACAAGCTGCCCGTGACGCTGGACAAGAACGGTCTGGGCAAGGTCAGCATCGACAAGCTGCCCAAGTCGGGTGAGCCGCGCGAGCTGCTGATGGAAGCGACCTACGCCGACCCGAACGGCGAGGTGCAGACCCTGCGCAGCACGCGCACCATCTGGCCGGCTGCCGTGGTGGCAGGCGTGCGCTCCGAGAACTGGATCTCGGTGGACCGCAAGCTGCGCTTTCAGGCGCTGACGCTGGATACGGCAGGCAAGGCCCAGGCCGGCGTGCCCGTCAAGGTCGAGGCCGTGGCGCGCATCACCACCTCCAGCCGCAAGCGACTGGTGGGCGGCTTCTACAGCTACGACAACCAGACCACGCTCAAGAATCTGGGCACCGTGTGCTCGGGCACCAGCGACAGTCATGGCCTTGTTCAATGCGAGGCCCAGCTGTCCCAGCCCGGCGAGGTGGAGCTGATCGTCAAGGCTGCCGACAAGGAAGGCCGCAGCAGCCAGGCCGCGACCTCGGTGTGGGTCACGGGCCAGGGCGAACTCTGGTTCGGCGGCGAAGACCATGACCGCATGGACGTGCTGTCCGAGCGCAAGAGCTATGAGCCCGGCGAGACCGCGCGCTTTCAGGTGCGCATGCCCTTCCGCCGCGCCACGGCGCTGGTGGCAGTGGAGCGCGAAGGCATCGTCAGCACCCAGGTGGTGGAGCTGGCGGGTGACAACCCCACGGTGGACGTCAAGATCGAAGACAACTGGGGCCCCAATGCCTATGTCAGCGTGCTGGCGCTGCGCGGCCGCCTGATGGAAGTGCCCTGGTACAGCTTCTTCACCTGGGGCTTCAAGTCGCCGCTGGAGTGGTGGCGTGCCTTCTGGAATGACGGCAAGGAATTCATCGCGCCGACTTCCATGGTGGACCTCTCCAAGCCTGCCTTCCGTTTCGGCATGTCCGAAATTCGCGTGGGCCTGAAGAGCAATACGCTGGACGTCAAGGTTTCCTCGGACAAGTCCAGCTACAAGGTGCGCGGCACGGCCAAGGTCACCGTCAAGGCCACGCTGCCCGATGGCAAGCCTGCAGCAGGTGCCCATGTGGCGCTGGCGGCCGTGGACCAGGCCTTGCTGGAGCTGATGCCCAACAGCAGCTGGAATTTGCTCGATGCCATGCTGACGCGCCGCGAATGGGGCGTGCAGACGGCAACGGCCCAAATGGAGGTGATCGGCCGTCGCCACTACGGCAAGAAGGCCGTGCCTGCGGGCGGTGGCGGTGGCCGCAGCCCCACACGCGAACTGCTCGACACCCTGCTGCTGTGGAAGCCCGATGTGGTGCTGGACGGCAACGGCATGGCGCTGATTGAGGTGCCGCTCAACGACGCCCTGACCAACTTCCAGGTGGTGGCCGTGGCCGATGCGGGCGTGAGCCTGTTCGGCACCGGCCAGGCGGCGATCCGCACCACGCAGGATCTGCAGATCATCAGCGGCCTGCCGCCCCTGGTGCGCGAGGACGATCAGTTCCGCGCCCAGGTCACGCTGCGCAACACCTCGGCCAAGGCCATGAAGGTGGAGGTCACGCCGCGCGCCACGCTGCTGGAACTCAAGGCCCAGACCGTGGAGATTCCCGCCGGCGAGGCGCGTGAAGTGGCCTGGGATGTGAAGGCTCCGGCTCAGCTCTCCGGCACGCGTGCCGAGGCGCTGATCTGGGAGATTTCTGCGCGCGACACCGCTGGTGGCGCCGATGCGGCGCAGGATGCGCTCAAGGTCAGCCAGCGCATCGTGCCCGCCGTGCCGCTGTCGGTGCAGCAGGCCACGCTGGTGCAGGTCAACGGCAGCTATAGCGTGCCCGTGAATCCGCCAGCCGATGCGCTGCCAGGCCGTGGCGGCCTGCAGATGTCGCTGGTACCCAAGCTGACCGAAGGTCTGCCCGGCGTGCGCGACTGGTGGGCCCGCTACCCCTACTCCTGCCTGGAGCAGACCACCAGCAAGGCCGTCGGCATGAACAACGCCGAGCTCTGGGGCAGCACCATGGCCCAGCTGCCCAACTATCTGGACGGTGACGGCCTGGCCAACTACTTCCCGCCGCAGGACGGCTCGGTCAGCCGCGGCAGCGATACGCTGACCGCGCATCTGCTTAATCTGTCGGCCATGGCGCAGGGCGTTGACAAGCGCTTCGTGATCCCCGGAGCCGAACGTGCGCGCATGGAGGACGGCCTGATCGCGTTTGTGGAAGGCCGCATCCAGCGCAACTTCTGGAGCCCGCGCAAGGATCTGGAAATGCGCAAGCTGGCGGCGATTGCTGCACTGGCACTGTCGGGCAAGGCCACGCCGCGCATGCTCGACAGCATCAATGCCACGCCCAACCAGTGGCCCACGCACACGGTCATCGACTGGGTGATGCTGCTGCAGCGCATGAGCGAGGCGCCCCAGCGCGATGAGCGCCTGGCTCAGGCCATGCAGATTCTGCGTGCCCGCCTGACCTACAACGGCACGCGTGCCGGCTTCTCGACCGATCAGGACGATGGCTGGTGGTGGCTGATGCAGGGCCCTGACGTGAATCTGGCGCGTCTGATCCTGGCGACCATCAACGACCCGGCATGGGCCGAAGACATGCCGCGCCTGGTCAGCGGCTTTATCGCTCGCCAGCAGGGCGGTGCCTGGAACACGACCACGGCCAACCTCTGGGGAGCTCTGGCGCTACGCCGCTTCTCGCAGAAGTTCGAGTCCGAGCCCGTGGCCGGCAGCACCGTGGCCAGCATGAACGGCAACGAGGCCAAGGTGAACTGGGCCGAGGTCAGGCGCGCCACGTCCGAGGATGCGCAGGGCACGGCCCATTCCAACAGCGTCTTCGGTGAGCCCGTGCGCGCCGGCGGCCTGATGAACAACACCATGTTCATGCCCTGGGCCAAGGCCGGCAAGGGTCAGCTGAGCGTGACGCAGCAAGGCACGGGCAAGCCCTGGCTGACCGTGCAGTCCGTGGCGGCCGTGGCCCTGAAGGCACCGTTCAGCGCCGGCTACACCATCAAGAAGACCGTCACGCCCGTGGAGCAGGCCGACAAGGGCCTGTTCGGTGGCGGCCAGTACACGCGCGGCGATGTGCTGCGCGTGACGCTGGAAGTACAGGCCAAGACCGATATGACCTGGGTGGCCATCACCGATCCCGTCCCCACGGGGGCGACCATTCTGGGTGGCGGCCTGGGCCGTGATTCGGAGATCGCGTCCAAGGGCGAGAAGCAGGAGGGGGCCGGCTGGCTGGCCTACGAAGAGCGCAGCTTCGAGTCCTACCGTGCCTACTACCAGTATCTGCCTGCAGGGACGACCAAGGTCGAATACACGGTGCGCCTGAACAACGCCGGTGAATTCGCCCTGCCGCCCACGCGTGCCGAAGCGCTGTATGCGCCCGAGATGTTTGGCGAGATTCCCAACGCCAAGATCAAGGTGGTGATGCCCAAGTAAGCTTTCAGCGGTTTCCCGGCCATACGCCAAGCCCCGGTCTGCGCAAGCAGCCGGGGCTTTTTTCATGCACTGATGCTATGGATATTGAAGCTGCTTTCGCATTTAAAAAGGATGATTCAAGATCATTTCTATCTGAGATCAATAAATAGCAGGCGCAAGAAGCTCCTGTTTTTATTTGGTTGGATCTGGGCTGACACGCGGCTGTCATCCAGTCTTTCTAGACTGGCGCGATGTCTTTGATCGAGCTGGAGAACGTCGCCAAATCCTGGGGTGACGCCACGGCCCTGCATGCCGTGAATCTGCGCATTGAACCAGGCTCGTTTTGCGTCCTGCTCGGCCCTTCGGGCTGCGGCAAATCCACCACCTTGCGCATGATTGCCGGGCTGGACATTCCCACCTCGGGGTCGGTGCGCATCGATGGTCGCGACGTCACCCATCTGCCGCCCGCAGAGCGCGGCATTGCCATGGTGTTTCAGAACTATGCGCTGTTCCCGCATCTGAGCGTGGCCGACAACATCCAGTTCGGTCTGCGGGTACGCAAGCTTGGCAAGGCCGAGCGCGAGCAGCGTCTTGAGCAAACGGCCGAGCTGCTGGGACTGACGGCGCTGCTGGAGCGCCGGCCTGGGCAACTCTCGGGCGGCCAGCAGCAACGCGTGGCGCTGGGTCGTGCGCTGGTGGCGCGGGCCAGGGTCTGTCTGATGGACGAGCCGCTATCCAATCTCGATGCCCAGCTGCGCCAGGAAATGCGCGCCGAGCTGCGCGAGCTGCAGCAGCGTCTGGGGCTGACAGTGGTCTATGTGACCCACGATCAGGCCGAGGCCATGAGCATGGCCGATCAGGTGGTGCTGCTCAACAAGGGCCGGGTGGAACAGGCGGCCGGGCCGCGCGAGATTTATGCCAAGCCCGCAACCACGTTTGCCGCGCGCTTTATCGGCACGCCCGCCATGAACATCGTGGCCCTGCAGGGCAACCGGATTGCAGGCTGCGATGTGGTCGTGGCCCCGGATCTGGTGGCTGGCAGCGCCTATCCGCAAGCGCTGGGCGTGCGGCCCGAGGTGATTGCCGTGGCAGGTGATGCCGACGGCGGTAACGAGGGTCTGGGCAACGGCATTCCGGCCACCGTGCAGGGCTTTGAATATCTGGGTGCCGATCTGGTGCTGCGCTGCCTGGTGGGCAGCGAGCTGCTGACGGCGCGTGTGCCCGGCCATGCCCATGCAGATCTGCGGCCTGGACAAGGCGTGATCCTGTACTGGCCGCAGCAGGCTTCGCATTGGTTCGATGCGCAGGGCGGGCGCATTCATGTTTGCGGGCAGGCGGTGGAATCCGCCCGCTCCTTGCTGGCCGCAGCCTGAGCCGCCGGTGTTTTCCATTGTCTGCAATTCCCGAGGAGAGATTCCCATGCGTCGTCAAACCTTTGTTCATGGCGTGATCGCCGCTGCCGCCGGCCTTGGCCTGGCGGGCACTGCTCTTGCGCAGTCCCCGCTGGAAGTGCCTTTCTATTACCCCGTGGCCGTGGGTGGCCCCATCACCAAGGTGATAGACGGTTATGCGGCGGACTTCAACAAGGCGCATCCGCAATACAAGATCACGCCCATCTATGCGGGCACCTATCAGGAAACCATCGTCAAGGCGCTGACGGCGCACAAGGCCGGCAAGGCGCCTGCGACCTCGGTGCTGCTGTCCACCGATATGTTCACATTGATGGACGAGGGCGCGATTGCGCCCATTGACGACTTCGTGAAGACCGATGCCGACAAGGCCTGGCTCAAGGGCTTTTATCCGGCCTTCATGGCCAACAGCCAGACCGGTGGCAAGACCTGGGGCGTGCCCTTTCAGCGCTCCACCGTGGTGATGTACTACAACAAGGAAGCTTTCAAGGAGGCCGGCCTGAACCCCGACAAGGCGCCCCAGAACTGGAAGGAACTCAAGGAGGCCGTCCACAAGCTGACCAAGAAGGACGCCAGCGGCAAGGTCGTGCAATACGGCATCCAGATTCCGTCCACAGGCTTTGGCTACTGGATGCTGCAGACCCTGACCACGCCCAATGATGTGCTGCTGGCCAACGAGTCCGGCACCCGCGTCATGCTCAACCACCCCAAGGTGGTGGAAGCGCTGAACTTCTGGGTCAGCCTGGTCAAGGACGGCGTGCACCCGGCAGGTGTGGTGGAGTGGGGCACGACGCCCAGGGACTTCATGGAAAAGAAGGCCGCTATCATCGTGACGACCACGGGCAATCTCACCAATATCCGCGCCAATGCCAAGTTCGACTTCGGCGTGGGCCAGATAGCCGGCAATGTCCGCAAGGGCTCGCCCACGGGCGGGGGCAATTTCTACATCTTCAAGAACGCGCCCAAGGAGCAGCAGCAGGCTGCGTTCGAGTTTGCCAAATGGGTGACCCAGCCCGAGCGTGCCGCCCAGTGGAGCATGGACAGCGGTTATGTGGCGGTCTCGCCCGCGGCTTACGAGACGCCTGCGCTCAAGAAGTACGGCCAGGAATTTCCTCAGGCCCTGGTGGCGCGTGACCAGTTGCCCGTGTCGGTGGCCGAGTATTCCACCCATGAGAACCAGCGCGTGACCAAGGTGCTCAACGATGCGATTCAGGCGGCCCTGAACGGCACGAAGACCGCAGCCCAGGCCATGGACGACGCGCAGAAGGAATCCGACCGCATTCTGCGTCGCTACAAGTAATGAGCAGTCCGGCGCTTGAACCCGGCAAGGGTGCCATGTCTGCGCCCTTGTCATCCGGGGCCGCCCGCAGGCTGGCGCAGGCCGCAGCACGAAAGCAGGCCGTGCATGCCTGGCTGCTGCTCATGCCGGCGCTGGTGCTGCTGCTGGGCTTTACACATTGGCCGGCCTTGTCCACGTTGATCGACAGCCTGCATGCCACGGGTCGTGGCGGCCAGTCCGGAGAATGGGTGGGGCTGGAAAACTATGCGCTCATGGTCGACGACCCCGTGTTCTGGCAGGCCGTGCGCAACAACCTCTGGTTTGCTGCTGCCACCATTCCGCTGTCCATGGGGCTGGCCTTGCTGATGGCGCTGTGGGTCAACGAGAAGCTCGCGGGGCGGGCCTTGCTGCGCATGGCCTATTTCACGCCCACGGTGCTGCCCATGATTGCCGTGGCCAATATCTGGCTGTTCTTCTACACGCCCCAGTACGGGCTGCTGGAGCAACTGCGCGGCGCACTGGGCCTGGACGCGCACAACTGGCTGGGCGATCCGTCCACGGCCCTGGCCTGCATCACGCTGGTGGCCGTGTGGAAGGAGGCCGGCTTTTTCATGATCTTCTATCTGGCCGCGCTGCAGACGCTCAATCCCAGCCTCAAGGAGGCAGCGGTCATCGAAGGCGCATCGCGCTGGTATTTCCTGCGCCGCGTGCAGTGGCCGCTGCTCATGCCGACCACGCTGTTCATCCTGGTCAACGCCGTGATCAATGCCTTCCGGCTCGTGGACCATGTGTTCATCCTCACACGTGGCGGACCGGACAATGCCTCCACGCTGCTGCTCTATCACCTCTACGAAGTGGGCTTCAAGTTCTGGGATACCGGCTATGCCGCGGCCATCACCGTGGTGCTGGTCGTGGTGCTGGCTGCCGTGGCGCTGTTCCAGTTCTTCGTGCTGGACAAAAAGGTGCACTATCAATGACAGCTGCTTCATTTCTGCCAGGGCGCAGGAGCGCCCGGGCAATCCAGGGCGTGAGCTTTTATGGCGCTTCATGGCTGGACACCCTGGCTGCCTGGACGCTGGCCCTGCTGTGGCTGCTGCCGCTGGCCTATGCGGTCTGGACGGCGTTTCACCCCTCCGATGCGTCCACGCGCCTGGATCTGTCCGCGCCCTGGACGCTGCAGAACTTCCGCCATGCCTGGGAAGCCGCGCCGTTTGCGCGCTATTTTCTCAACACCATCTTGCTGGTGGCCATGATTTTGGCGGTGCAGCTGCTGCTGTCCACGCTGGCTGCATTTGCCTTTGCACGCTTGCGCTTTCGCGGCAGCAATGTAGCGTTTGCGCTGGTGCTGATACAGCTGATGATCATGCCGGACATTCTGCTGGTGGCGAACTATCAGACCATGTCCGGGCTGGGGGCGATCGATACTCTGGCGGGCATAGGTCTGCCGTATTTCGCCTCGGCCTTTGCCATCTTTTTGCTGCGCCAGACCTTTATGGGCATACCCCGCGAGCTGGACGAAGCCGCGCGCGTGGAAGGTGCCAGCACGCTGCAGATTCTCTGGCGTGTCTACGTACCGCTGGCCAGGCCGGTCTACACGGCGTTTGCGCTGGTTTCGGTGAGCTTTCACTGGAATAATTTTCTCTGGCCTCTGATCATCACCAACAGCGTGCAGTCGCGTCCGCTCACCGTGGGCCTGCAGGTTTTCTCCAGCGTGGAATCGGGCGTGGAATGGTCGACCATCTGCGCCGCCACACTGATGACTTCAGGGCCGCTGCTTATTGCATTCCTGCTGTTCCAGCGCCAGTTCGTGCAAAGCTTCATGCGTGCGGGCATCAAGTGACTGGGATACAGTCAAACCATTTGAGGAGTTGACGATGCCCGGTCCCGCTGCTGCTGGTGTGCTGATTTATGCCAAGGATTTCCAGAGTCTGGCAGGCTTCTATGAGCAGGTTCTGGGCATGCGGCGACTGCATGAAGATGCGCACGTCATCGTGCTGGAGTCCGCCGTGTTGCAACTGGTGATTCACGCCCTGCCGGCCGAGATTGCGGCGCGGGTCAAGATCGGCACGCCACCGCAGCGCCGCGCCGATGTGGCACTCAAGTTCTTTGTCACCGTGCCGGCGATTGCCGACGCCGAAAGCGCAGCACAGGCGCTGGGCGGACAAGTGTTTGACGAGCGTTGGCAAGGTCCTGGCTTTGCGGCCTGCAATGCCATGGACAAGGAAGGCAATGTGTTCCAGTTGCGCGAGAACTTGGCCTGATCAGCTGCTGTAAAAATAGTGGCTGCCGGGGCTTCAGCCACTTTCAATCTGGAAAGACGCGACAAGATGAATATCCTGACCTGGAATGTGCAATGGTGCTGCGGCATGGATGGACTGGTCAGTGTGGAACGCATCGTGCGTCACGCGCTGCAAATGGGCGAGCAGTCCGGCGGTCTGGATGTGCTGTGCCTGCAGGAAATCGCCGTCAACTACCCCGATCTGCAAGGAAGGCCCGGCGACCAGTTGGCCGAGCTGAAGGCGCTGTTGCCGGGCTGGCAGATTTTCTTTGGCGCATCGGTCGATGAATTCACGTCCAGTGGCCATCAGCGTTTTGGCAATCTGATTGCCACGCGGCTGCCGGTGCTGCTGGTTCAGCACTATCTGCTGCCCATGCCGGCCCAAGCCGATATGCGCTGCATGCAGCGCATGTGTTCCGTGGTCACGGTCGATGACGCGGCGCTGGGACCGGTACGCATCATGACCACGCATCTCGAATATTTCTCGGCGCGTCAGCGCATGGCGCAGGCCGGCGCACTGCGTGCCCTGCAGATGCAGGCCTGTGCGCTGGCCGATGCCCCGCCTCAGCCGGCCAGCGATGGCTCGCCCTATCAAACCAAGCCGCATACCCGCCATGCCGTGCTTTGTGGGGATTTCAACTTCGAGCCGCACGAGCCCGAATATGCCGTTCTGTCTGCACCTTGGGTTGCCGGCGAGGAAGGCTGTCTGCAGGCCGGGCAGTGGCGCAATAGCTGGGATGTGCTGTATCCCGGGCAACCGCAGCCTCCGACCTTCAGACTGGTGGATCGAACCTGGGGGGCAGAGCCTGGGGCATGCGACTTGATATGGGTCAGCGATAGCTTGTGTCAGAGAGTGCACACTTGGAGTGTTGACAGCGCCACACAGGCGTCTGATCACCAGCCTGTGATGTTGACGCTGGGCTGAGCTTGTTGCTAGGGTCGAAGCTGGATTCGAGAGACGAGTGGCTGCACAAGTCGCACTGTTGTGAAACCCTGAGAACGTAAACACGTTCTAAAAGAGAGGAGTCTTCATGCCTGTAGAAATTCCGTCCATGTCCATCATGTTGCACCGTAGCTGGTGGGTGCTGTTGTTGCGCGGCGCCGCAGCCATCATCTTCGGCGTGCTGACCTGGATGCAGCCTGCGGCGTCCGCCGCCGCGCTGGTGCTGGTGTTTGGCGCCTATGTGTTTGTCGACGGCTTGCTAGGCATCTACACCGCCATCAAGAGCCGTCAACAGTCGCGCCACTGGTGGGTGGTTTTGCTGTGGGGGCTGACGGGTGTGGTGGTGGGGGTGCTCACGGTCATCAACCCTGCGATTACGGCGCTGGTTCTGACCATCTATATCGGCGTCTGGGCCTTGATGACCGGTGTGCTGCAGATCGTCGCGGCGCTGCGTCTGCGCAAGGAAATTCAAGGCGAATGGGTGCTGGTGCTCGGGGGGCTGCTCTCGGTGCTGTTCGGCATCTTCGTGCTGATGCAACCCGGCGCGGGCATGATGGCCATGCTGTGGGTGCTGGCGACCTATGCCGTCATCTTTGGCGTGCTGATGGTGATACTGGCGTTCAAGATCAAGAAGTTCACGGCCTGAAGAAAAGGCGGTGGTTCCGGAAAAAAAGCGGCTCGCTGGAGCCGCTTTTTTATTGCCGCTTGCCTGAGCGGACAGTTTGCCATGCCATCTTTGGGACAATGCCTGCAGACTTCCAACAGCGCACAAAGACATGAAACAAGGCATGCAGCGGTATTTCCAGCCCCAGAGAATGAAGCCGTTCTGGCGAGCCGTTGGCATGACGGCCGCCTTGTGGCTGGGTCTTGCCGCTAGCAGCCAAGCCGTGCCCAGCTATGACGAGGTGCGCAGCGACCATCGCTCGTCGGAGACCCTTCTGCTTTCGCGCGAAGGCGAGGTGCTGCAGCGCTTGCGCACCGACAGCACGGTGCGCCGCGGTCCCTGGGTGGCATTGGCCGATGTTTCGCCGGCACTGCGCACGGCCCTGGTGCTCAGCGAGGACAAGCGTTTCTACGAGCACAGCGGCGTGGACTGGGCTGCCGTCACCGCAGCTGCATGGGGCAACCTCTGGAACACACGCACGCGCGGCGCGAGCACCATCACCATGCAGCTCGCCGGTCTGCTGGATGGAGACTGGCGTCAGGGACCGGGTGGGCGCAGCGTGGTGCAGAAGGTGGGGCAGGCCGTGGCGGCCCAGGTGCTGGACAGGCGCTGGCGCAAGGACCAGATTCTCGAGGCCTATCTGAACTTGGTGCCGTTCCGCGGCGAGATCGTGGGTATCGCTGCGCTGTCGCAAAGCCTGTACGGCAAGGCAGCACACGGGCTGGACGCGCGCGAGGCCGCCATTGCCGCAGCCCTGGTGCGGGCACCCAATGCCTCGGTGGAGCGGGTGGCCCAGCGTGCCTGTGGCGTGCTGCAGGTGATGGTGCCCGATGATGTGGCGGCCAGGGATTGCTCGGCCATGCAGCTCTACACCTCCAGCGTGCTGCAGCGGCGTCAATGGCTGGCCAGCGAGGGCGTGGCCCCGCATTTCGCGCGGCGCTGGCTGGCGCTGCCTCAGAACAGGGGGCAGGAGCAGGTGCGATCAACCTTGAGCGCACCCTTGCAGCGCTTTGCCGTGGCCAGCCTGCAGCAGCATCTGCGCGAGTTGCAGGGCCGCAATGTGGAAGATGGTGCGACCGTGGTGCTGGACAACCGAACAGGCGAGATTCTGGCCTGGGTGGGCTCTTCGGGCACGCTGAGCCAGGCGTCCGAGGTCGATGGCGTCACTGCGCTGCGTCAGCCCGGCTCCACGCTCAAGCCGTTTCTCTACGCCCAGGCGATTGCCGAAAAGCGCATCACGGCCGCCTCGCTGATCGAGGATTCATCGGCCCATATTCCCACGCAGAACGGCCTCTATATTCCGCAGAATTACGACCGGCGCTTCAAGGGCTGGGTATCGGCGCGCACGGCGCTGGCTTCCTCGCTCAATGTGCCTGCGGTGCGCACGCTGGTCATGGTCACGCCCGACGCCTTCTTCGAGCAGCTCAAAAAACTGGGTCTGCCGCTGCGCGAAAGCGGAGGCTATTACGGCTTCAGCCTGGCGCTGGGCAGCAGCGAGGTCGCGCTGCTCAATCTGACCAATGCCTATCGGGCACTGGGCAATAGCGGTCAATATCGTCCCGTGAGCTGGGCCTTGCCTCAGACTGAAAGCCGCAAGGCCGGCGGCAAAACCGGCGACGACGCGGTGCAGGCACTGGATGCGCGGGCAGCTTTTATCGTGGGCGACATTCTCTCCGACAATATGGCGCGGGCCCCGACGTTCGGCACGGACAGCGTGCTGGCCACGCGCTTCTGGACGGCCGTGAAAACCGGCACCAGCAAGGATATGCGCGACAACTGGGCCGTGGGCTGGTCCGAGCGCTACACCGTGGGCGTCTGGGTGGGCAATGCGGGTGGCGAGGCCATGCATTCGGTCAGCGGCACCAGCGGCGCAGCGCCCATCTGGGCCGATATCATGGGCTTTTTGCATCGCAACCTGTCCAGCCGCGCGCCCAGGGCTCCGATCGGCGTGCTGCAGCAGCAAGTGCAGTTTGGCGCGCTGGCCAGTGGCGGAACGCCCATCGAAAGCGCCCGTGGCGAATGGTTTGTGGAAGGCACGCAGCAGTCGTTGTTTGCCATGGATCACGTGGCGGGCAGTGCAGAGCAGAAAAGCCTAGCCAGGCAAAAAGGCAGCAAGTCCGGCAGCGCTGCGGCTGCGGCCGCTGTGCGTATCTCGCGTCCGGCCAATGGCACCATTTTGGCGCTGGACCCCGATATTCCACCCGATAGCCAGCGCGTGCAGCTGGTGGCGCGCCAGGCCGGCATGGCGGCCGAGCAGGACTGGCGCGACAGCAGCTTGCGCTGGCGGCTGGTGACCCGGCAATATGGAGCGCCCGCCACAGCAGACAAGAACGCCCAACCCGTGATGCGGGAAGTGCAGCGCGAGCTGGGGCGTGGCAGTCAGCTGGGCTGGCTGCCCTGGCCGGGGCGCCACAAGCTGGAGCTGCTTGATGCCTCCGGCAAGGTGCTGGACAGCATTGCGCTCGAGGTGCGTGGTGCCGGCGCACTGGTTGCGGGCCCCGAGGACATCAAGAAAAAAAGATAGACATGAAAAAACCGCTGGTTGGGGTCAGCGGTTTGCAGACGGGGCATGACCGCCGGACATGACTGTCCTCAAGCCAAGCCATCGGGAGGCAGCAGCGCCGTCTCTCAGAGGCGCTCAGCGCACCAGCAGATCGTCAGTGATCTCCGAGACCTTCTTGACGCTGGTCAGCGTCATGGCCACCCGCATTTCCTTTTCGAGCAGGTTCAGCAGGTTGGTGACGCCGGCTTCGCCTTCCGCGGCCAGCGCGTAGACGAAGGCGCGGCCTATCATGGTGCAGTCTGCGCCCAGGGCCAGCAGGCGCACGATGTCCAGGCCGTTGCGCACGCCCGAGTCGGCCAGGATCTTGATCTGGCCCTTGACGGCATCGGCAATGGCCGGCAGGGCGCGTGCCGAGGAGAGCACGCCGTCGAGCTGGCGCCCGCCGTGGTTGGAGACGATGATGCCGTCGGCCCCGAAGCGCACGGCATCCCTGGCGTCCTCGGGATCGAGAATGCCCTTGATGAGCATGGGACCCTTCCAGAAGTCACGGATCCACTCCAGGTCCGACCACGAGATCGAGGGATCGAAGTTCGCGCCCAGATAGCCCATATAGTCTTCGAGCGAGACGTTCTGACCCTTGTAGGTGGAGATATTGCCCAGCGTGTGCGGGCGCCCCATCAGGCCCACGTCCACGGCCCAGTGCGGATGGGTCACGGCCTGCAGGTAGCGGCGCATGGCGGCGTTGGGGCCGCTCATGCCCGAATGCGCATCGCGGTAGCGGGCGCCAGGCACGGGCATGTCCACGGTGAAGACCAGGGTGGAGACGCCGGCAGCCTGGGCGCGCTCCAGCGCGTTCTTCATGAAGCCCCGGTCCTTGAGCACATAGAGCTGGAACCACATCGGCCGGCCCAGCCTGGGCGCGACTTCCTCGATGGGGCAGACCGAGACGCTGGACATGGTGAAGGGGATGCCCTTTTTATCAGCGGCCATGGCGGCCTGCACTTCGCCGCGGCGGGCGAACATTCCGGTCAGCCCCACGGGAGCCAGCGCCACGGGAATCGAGAACTTCTCGCCGAACAGCTCGATGCTGGTGTCCAGCTGGCTCATGTCCTTGAGCACGCGCTGGCGCAGGGCCACGTCGGCCAGGTCATCGACATTGCGGGCCAGCGTCTTCTCGGCATAGGCACCGCCGTCGAGGTAGTGGAACAGAAAGGGCGGCAGGCGCTTTTGCGCAGCCGCGCGGTAGTCGGTGGTGGAGGAAATGATCATGAAAAAATGGCGGAGGAAGAGGAGAAACGATCCAGCCGCTTGCGTCGGGCCGCTTCGGCATCCGACTCGGACAGCTTTTCGTGAACATAGGCCAGGTGCTGGCCGATGGCGCTTCTGGCCTGCTCTGGCTCGCCGTCGACAATGGCCTGCATGAGGTTGTGGTGCTGCGCAGTCAGATGCTCCAGCGTCGAAAGATCATCATGCACGAACATCAGGCGCCGGTTCTGGGCCACGGTACCCAGCACCAGCTCGAAGAGGCTGCCCATGAGCTGCACCAGCACGGCGTTGTGCGAAGCCTCGGCAATTGCCAGATGGAACTGTGCGTCGGAGCGGGCCGCGCTGGCGGCATCGCGCGCCTGCTGGTGGCGCAGCATGTCGTCAAAGCAGCGGCGGATGCGGTCCCTGTCCTTGTCGGTGGCACGCTGGGCCGCATACCAGGCGGTGCTGAGCTCCAGCGCCTGGCGTGCTTCCAGCACGTCGTAGCGATACTGGGGGTCGTCGCGCAGCAAGGACTCCAGCGGTGCGACGGCCTGCTCGTGCCACAGCGGAACGCGCGAGCCGACAAAAGTGCCGGCGCCCACGCGGCTTTCGAGCACGCCGCGGCTGGCCAGCTTCTGTATGGCCTCGCGCAGCGCCGTGCGCGAGACCCCCAGCTGCTCGGCCAGCGCCCGCTCGGTCGGCAGCTTGGCGCCGCTCTGGAGCTGGGTGCTCTGGATCAGCTCCAGCAACTGCTGGGCAACGCGGTCGGACAGGCGGATGGCGGGCATGGGGTCGGGCAGGAGTTTCAGGTGGTAGGAATCATCCACGGAAACACATAAGCCTGCAGCGTGCAGATGATGCCGATCAGCACCAGGAAGGCCAGGCTGTGCTTGACGGTGAAGCGAAACAGGTCCGATTCCTTGCCGGCCAGGCCCACGGCCGCGCAGGCAATGGCGATGGACTGGGGCGAGATCATCTTGCCGGTCACACCGCCGGTGGTGTTGGCCGTCACGGCCAGAACCTCGGGCAGCCCCAGCTGGGCGGCCGTCGTGGCCTGCAGAGCGCCGAACAGCGCATTGGCCGAGGTGTCCGAACCTGTGAGGAATACGCCGACCCAGCCCAGGAAGGGCGAGAAGAACGCAAAGGCCTTGCCCGTATGGGCCAGCGCCATGGCCAGCGTGGTGGACAGGCCGGAGTAGTTGGCGATGAAGGCAAAGGCCAGCACCATGCCGATGGAGTAGATGGGCAGGGCCAGTTCCTTGAAGGTCTCGCCCAGGGTCTGGACTGCCACGGCTGGCTTGAGGCGCAGCAAAAGAATGGCGAGCACGGCGGCGATCAGGATCGCGGTTCCAGTGGCCGACAGCCAGTTGAAGGAATAGACCGCGCCATAGGGCGTGGGCGCGGCGACGACGGGAGCCATTTTCTGCACCAGATTGTGCAGCATGGGCACGGGAATGCTGAAGACCGTGCCGGACAGTGCACCGCCCGAGGCGAACAGCGCCTTGAAGGGCTTGAGGCTCCAGATGGTCACCATGGCCGTGAGGATGATGAAGGGCGACCAGGCCTTGATCACCATGCCGGTCGTCAGTTTGGCAGGGGCTGTCGTCTGGATCTTTGCTGCGCCCGGCTCGGTGTCGAAGCGGAAGATGCGCTTGGGCTGCCAGAACTTGAGGAAAGTGGTCAGTGTCACCAGGGCGAAGATGGCCGAGGTGATGTCCGGCAGTTCGGGGCCGATGTAGTTGGCCGTCAGAAACTGTCCGAGTGCAAAGCTGCCGCCGCCGACCAGCACCGCAGGCCAGGTTTCCTTCACGCCGCGCCAGCCATCCATGATGGCCATGAGCCAGAACAGCACGATGATGGTCATGAACGGCAGCTGGCGGCCGGCCATCTGGCTGATGGCCATGACATCGACGCCCGAGACCTGACCGGCCACGATGACGGGAATGCCCATGGCGCCGAAGGCCACGGGGGCGGTATTGCCGATCAGGCACAGGCCGGCTGCATACAGAGGCCTGAAACCCAGGCCCACCAGCAGTGCTGCCGTGATGGCCACGGGGGCGCCGAAGCCGGCGGCTCCCTCAAGGAAGGCACCGAAGCAAAAGCCCACCAGGATCAGCTGCAGGCGCTGGTCTTCTGTGACCGAGAGAATCGACGAGCGGATGATGTCGAACTGTCCGGTCTTGACCGAGACCTTGTAGAGAAACACCGCCGCGACAATGATCCAGGCAATCGGCCACAGGCCATAGAAGAAGCCGTAGACGCCTGCTGCCAGCGCATTGGCCACGGGCATGCGATAGAAGAGCAGCGCCACGGCCAGGGACAGCGCCACCGTGATGGTGCCCGCCACATAGCCCTTGAGGCGCAGCTTGGTCAGAGCGAGAAAGAAAAAGATGATGGGTATCAGCGCCACCAGCGCCGACACCCACACATTGCCTGCGGGGTCGTAGTTCTGCGACCAGATTTCTTGCATTGCCTTGATCTCCTGGATTTATGCGGGGAGGGCAACCCTCCTGAGCGTCCAGAAGCTTCCCCGTCAATTCTTTAAACAACCGTGTCACCCTGTGCCGGACGCTGTCACGCAGTCTTGTTCGGCTTCGTTTGTTAAATTGGTATGACCAATATGTGGCGATTTCGGGTAAAGCGGATTATAGAAATGAGGTTTTGCTCATGAATTAGTGGTTTTCCCTTGTTTTGAATAATTGATTGGTAATACCAATTTGCGAATTGGTATTACGCTGATTACCTGCAAACGGCGCAAAAAAGCCGCAGGCTCGAAGGCGCTGCGGCTGCTGGAATGCCCATCTGGTGGGTTGAGAAAAGGGACATGCGCGGCGGAAAACCGCCGCGGCCCAGGCCAGAGATACCGAGCAAGGGCCTGTGTGGCTCTTTGAGGTGTCCCGTCAGGGCAAGCCGCAAAGCGGCTCGGGGGCTCAGTTCACCATCAGCTTGAACGGCCAGACATAGGCCTGCATGGTGACGAACAGACCCATCAGGCAGGCCAGGGCGATGGAGTGGAAGAATACGTAGCGCAGGATGTCGCCTTCGCGGTTGAACCAGCGTGTGGCGGTCGAAGCCACGACGATGGATTGCGCATCGATCATCTTGCCCATCACGCCGCCCGAGCTGTTGGCGGCGCCCATGAGGTTGGGGGACAGGCCCAGTTGGTCGGCGGCGACCTTCTGCATGCCGCCGAACAGCACGTTGGACGCCGTGTCCGAGCCTGTGAGCGCCACGCCCAGCCAGCCCATCAGCGTGCCGAAGAAGGGGTAGAGCACACCTGTGTTGGCAAAGGCCAGGCCCAGGGTGGTGTCGGTGCCCGAGTAGCGTGTCAGCGTGCCCAGGGCCAGCATCAGCACGATGGTCAGCAGCGAGTAGCGCACCAGCCAGGTGGTCTTGAAGAAGGTGCGCACTATGGTCACCGGGTTGTACTTCATGACGAAGGCACTGACGATGGCCGAGAACAGAATGGCTGTTCCGGTGGCAGACAGCAGGTTCAGCGTGTAGACAGCACCTTCCTTGGTCGGCTGGGGCACCACGGGCGGCATTTTCTCGATCAGATTGTGCAGGCCCGTCATGGGGAAGGCGGGGGCAAACAGGCTGTTGAGCCAGGCCTTGACCGGCGGCAGGCCCCAGATGAAGACAAACACCGAGAGAATGATCCAGGGTGTCCAGGCGGCGATCAGCGCGCTCTTGCTGTGCTTGGCCACGGGCTGTGGCGGCTTGACTTCGGAGGCGCTGATATCCTTGCCGCGCAGCGAGGCCGAGGTCCAGATCTTCTTTGGCTGCCAGACGCGCAGGAACAGGATCAGGCTGGCCATGGAAACGATGGCCGCGATGATGTCCACGAGTTCGGGGCCGATGAAGTTGGAGACCAGATACTGGGGAATGGCAAACGACAGGCCGGTGACCAGAATCGCGGGCCAGATCTCCATCATGCCCTTGCGACCGGCAAAGGCCCAGATCAGCCAGAACGGCACCAGCACCGAGAAGAAAGGCAGTTGGCGGCCGATCATGGCGGTCACTTCCATCAGATCGTAGCCATGGACCTTGGCCAGCGTGATGACGGGCGTGCCCAGGGCGCCAAAGGCCACGGGTGCGGTATTGGCGATCAGCGACAGACCAGATGCCGCCAGTGGAGAAAAGCCCAGGCCGATCAGGATGGCTGCCGTCACGGCCACGGGTGTCCCGAAGCCGGCAGCGCCCTCGAAAAAGGCACCGAAGGAAAAGGCAATCAGCAGCAACTGGATGCGGCGGTCTTCGGTGATCCCGGAAAGTGAATCCTGCAGCACCTTGAAGCTGCCGTTCTGCTCGGTCAGCTGATGCAGGAAGATGATGTTCAGCACAATCCAGCCAATGGGCAGCAGGCCGGTGAAGCCGCCGAACAAGGCTGCGCGCCCCGCCATTTCGCCGGGCATGTTGTAGACAAAGACTGCAATCAGCAGCGCTGCAATCAGGCCTGCTCCTGCGGCCAGGTGGGCCTTCATGTGCAGAAAACCAAGGCCCACCAGCATCACCACGACCGGAATGGCCGCCAGCAATGTGGATAGCCACATATTCGATAGAGGGTCATAGACCTGTTGCCAAACCATCTCTGTTGTCTCCTGTTTGTTGTGGTGACAAGGATGGTGGCTGTGCGAATAGGCTTGCATACCTAGCATTAGCCCTTGATTTTCCCTCGCTGAAGAAAATTTCAAAACCGGCATAAATCACTTCAAACCATAGTGAACTGCCGATGACGGCGATGAGGGCTACCATCGGGTTCAACTCCAATTACAAGGCTAGAAGTCGTGAGCGATCTTTCCAAAATCACCTGTATCGAAGACCTGCGTGTGGTGGCCAAGCGTCGTGTGCCGCGCATGTTCTATGACTACGCCGATTCGGGCTCTTACACCCAGGGCACGTATCGGGCCAACGAAGACGAGTTCCAGTCAATCAAGCTGCGTCAGCGTGTGGCCGTGAACATGGAAGGGCGCAGCACGCGCACCACCATGATCGGCGAGGAGGTCGCCATGCCGGTGGCGATTGCGCCCACGGGCCTGACCGGCATGCAGCATGCCGATGGCGAGATTCTTGGAGCCAAGGCCGCCAAGGCCTTTGGCGTGCCGTTCACGCTGTCCACCATGAGCATCTGCTCGCTGGAGGACATAGCCGAGCACACCGATCGCCATCCGTTCTGGTTCCAGCTCTATGTGATGCGCGACAAGGCCTTCATGGAGCGCCTGATCAATCGCGCCAAGGCAGCCAACTGCTCGGCGCTGGTGGTGACGCTGGACCTGCAGATCCTGGGTCAGCGCCACAAGGACATCAAGAACGGCCTGTCCACCCCGCCCAAGCCCACGCTGGCAAACCTCATCAATCTCGCGACCAAGCCGCACTGGTGCCTTGGAATGCTGGGTACCAAGCGCCGCAGCTTCGGCAATATCGTTGGCCATGTGGATGGTGTGGGCGATGTGTCCTCGCTGTCGTCCTGGACGGCAGATCAGTTCGATCCGTCACTGAACTGGAGCGATGTGGAATGGATCAAGAAGCTCTGGGGCGGCAAGATCATTCTCAAGGGCGTGATGGATGCCGAAGATGCGCGTCTGGCTGCACAAAGCGGTGCAGACGCGCTGGTGGTTAGCAACCATGGCGGCCGTCAGCTCGATGGTGCGCCTTCTTCGATTGCAGCCTTGCCATCGATTGCAGAGGCTGCGGGCAAGGATATCGAAGTCTGGATGGATGGCGGCATTCGCAGCGGTCAGGACGTGCTCAAGGCCCGCGCACTGGGTGCGCAAGGCACGATGATAGGTCGCAGCTTCCTCTACGGTCTGGGCGCTTATGGCCAGGCCGGCGTGAGCAAGGCACTGCAGATCATCCACAAGGAGCTCGACACCACCATGGCCTTCTGCGGGCACACCAATATCAACCAGGTTGGCAAAGAAATTCTGTTGCCCGGCACTTACCCGAAACCTTTCGAGCAGAGCTGATTGTTCTGCGGCATGAAAAAAGGTCAGTCCTTTGCAGGGCTGACCTTTTTGATTTTCCGGCGGTGTGTCGTGGCGTTCAGGGCTGCTCGAAACGCTTGCGCATGGCAAAGCCATAGCCCAGTCCCAGCAAGGCTGCCATGGCCGAGCCGGCCAGAATGCCCAGCTTGGCCGCGCCCAGCAGGGAAGCATCCGCAAAGGCCAGACCGCCGACAAAGATGGACATGGTAAAGCCTATGCCGGCCAGCAGGCCCACCAGCAGCACGCCGCGCCAGTTCAGGCCCTCGGGCAGGCTGCACAGCCCGCTCTTGACGGCCAGCCAGGTGCAGATGAAGACCCCCAGGGGCTTGCCCAGCACCAGGGCCACCAGCACGGCCATGGCCGTGGTCTGCGGTGCGGCAGCGCTCAGGTCTATGCCCGAGAACTGCACGCCGGCATTGGCCAGCGCAAAAATGGGCATGATGCAAAAAGCCACCCATGGATGAAGAATCATGGGAAGGCGCAGAGCAGGCGGCAGCAGGTCGCGCTGTGCGAGCTGGGCAATGCGCAACTCCTGCAGCAGGTGCTGCGGATCGGGGCGGCCGCTCAGCATCTGCTCACCGGCCTTGCGCATGGCCGTCTGTGCCGTGATCAGCAGCGGCATGGAGGCGGGACGTACAAACACAGGCGTCATCAGACCCAGCACCACACCTGCCAGAGTGGGATGAGCGCCGGTCTTGAGCAGACCGAACCAGAGAATGGCTCCGGGCAGCACATACAGAGGAGCGGCGGCAATGCCCATGCGGTTGAACAGCAGCACCAGCAGCACGCCGGCTGCGGCCACCACAAAGCCCATGGCCTGCAGCCCGCCCGAGTAGAAGAAGGCGATGATGAGCACGGCCACGATGTCGTCGATGATGGCCAGGGCCAGCAGGAAGATGCGCAGCGCTCCCGGAATATTGCGGCCCAGCAAGGCCAGCACGCCCACGGCAAACGCGATGTCGGTCGCCGTCGGAATTGCCCAGCCGTTGAGCAGCGTCCTGTCGTTGCCCGCCAGGGCCACGTAGATGAGCGCGGGCACGGCCACGCCGCCGATGGCAGCGATCAGCGGCAGACTGGCCTGGCGCAGGCTGGCCAGCGCGCCGTTGTGCAGCTCGCGACGGATTTCCATGCCCACGACCAGGAAGAACACCGTCATCAGCACATCGTTGACGATGAAATGCAGATCGGTGCTGAAGCTCCACGGGCCCAGCGTCAGCGCGACGGGGGCATGCCATAGTGCAAAGTAGCTTGGCGCCGCAGCGGAGTTGGCCCAGATCAGGGCGACGGCAGCGGCCAGCATGAGCACCATGCCGGCAAAGGATTCGATATGCAGCAGGTGCGAGATTTGTGCCTGCACGCGCTCGGTCGCGGATTGCAGCGCGGGAACACGGGGTGAATTTTGGGATGCAAAAGGCGCAGGGGCCTGCACAAGTGTTTGTGGGTCCATGTGTGGGTAGGTGTCTGAAGTCGTACGCTGAAGGCGTGCGGCACCTGAGGCAATTCCTGCTGGTGCCGTCTGCACTGCAAACGACTGGCGCGCTGGCGGCCCGACCTGCGCATGAACATTCACCTGCCATCGCCACCTTGTGTGACGGGCACCCAGCTGAAATTGTAGCTAAAGACGCAGAAATGGTCTGGATTTGAGGTTATTTTGCCGGGGTGGAGGCTTCGTCACCAGAACGGAAGCCGTTCGCGCTTCACGTCGCCTTGGCTTGAGCGGGTGGACTGCACGAATCGCGTCAGCACCGTCCGGCAGCCGGCGCTATGCTGGCGCGCTAACAAAAAAAGAAAGCGTCTCATGCCGGGCATAGGAATGGAATATTTGTGGGTGGGGGTGGTGCTGTTTGCGGCGGCGGCGCAGACGGTGCGCAACACGGCCCAGCGCTCGCTGACGGCGCAGGTCGGCACCTTGCCAGCCACGCTGGTGCGCTTTCTCTATGGCCTGCCGTTTGCTGCCATCTATCTGCTGGCGCTGTACAGTCTGGGCGATCCGTCCCTGGTGCTGCCGAAGTTCAGTGCCGCGTATCTGGGCTGGATCGCGCTTGGTGCCTTCTTTCAGGTTGCTGCCACGGCTGCCTTGCTCATGGCCATGAAGGAGCGCAACTTTGCCGTGGCGGTCACGCTGTCCAAGACCGAGGTCCTGCAGGTGGCCCTGTTTGCCGCCATGTTCCTGCATGAGCTGCCGAGCCGGCTGGCGCTGCTGGCCATGGTGCTTGCCACCGTGGGCGTGCTGATGCTGTCGCTGCCGCCGCGCGGGCAGCTGTTCACGCTCTCGGCTTGGACCAGCAAATCTTCGGTCTACGGGCTGATCTGCGGCGCCTGTTTTGCGCTGGCCACGGTGGGCTTTCGCGGCGGCGCGGTCGAGATCGCAACACTGGGCGTGAGCTCGCCCTGGCTGTCCGGGGCCTGGGGCGTGCTGATCGCGCAGACCATGCAGTCCGTCGTCATGAGCGCCTGGATTGCCAGAACCCATGAGCAGGGCCTGCGTCCCATCTTCAAGGCCTGGCGTATCTCGCTGCTGGCCGGCAGCATGGGCGCTGCGGCCTCGCTGGCCTGGTTCACCGCCTATGCCATGCAGGGGGCCGCTGCCGTGCGCACCCTGGGCATGGTGGAGGTGGTATTCAGCTATATCGTCTCGCGCAAGGTGTTCAGCGAGAAGCTGTCGCTGACCGAAAAGCTGGGCATGGCGCTGATGATGCTGGGCCTGGTGCTGATCTGTCTGCAGCTCTGATCTCAAGAGCTTCCAGCGCTTGTCAGTGCTCGTTTTCAAAGCTAAAAGTCTTTGAAATGAACTATGAAAAAGCGCAAGAAGCTTCTGAATCAATAGCGTGCTGCCGCGGCTGTCGCTGTCTCAGCTGCAGCCAGGGCATCGACAGCGCGGCTGTGCTGCGCCTCAGGCGGCTTGCTGTTGCGCTTGCGCCAGGCGTTGGCGCTGCTCGGGCTTGACCGCGTAGAGCCGGTAGCCGATCGTCAGCAGCGCAAACCACAGGGGCGCGATATAGAGCGCCACGCGGGTGCTGGCATCCAGCGACAGGCAGACCAGCACCACGGCCAGAAAGGCCAGCACAAACCAGTTGGTGAACGGCGCGCCGGGCATGCGGTAGGCCACGGCTGCGGCATGACCCAGGCTGACGGCGCGGCGATAGCGCAGATGGGAGAAGACGATGATGCCCCAGGTCCAGACGGCGCCTATGGTGGCAATGCTGGTCACGTAGATGAAGGCTTCCTCGGGCACCAGATAGTTCAGCACCACGCCGACCAGCATGAAGGCTGCAGAGATCAAAATGCCGGCGGCCGGCACATGGCGTGAATTGACCTTGCCCAGCCTGGTGGGCGCCTGTTTGAATTGCGCCAGCGTATAGAGCATGCGGCCCGTGCTGAAGATGCCGCTGTTGCACGAAGAGGCTGCGGCGGTGATGACCACGAAGTTGATGATGCCGGCGGCCGCAGGAATGCCCAGCTTGTCGAAGACATGGACGAAGGGGCTCATGTCGGGGCTGAGTTCGTTCCAGGGCACCAGCGACATGATGACGATCAGGGCGCCGATATAGAAGATCAGAATGCGGTAGACGATGCTGTTGGTGGCACGGGGCAGCACTTTCTCGGGCGACTCGGCCTCGCCGGCCGTCACGCCGATCAGCTCCACGCCGGTATAGGCAAAGCAGGCGATCTGCAGGGTGAAGACCACGCCCACCATGCCCACGGGCGCAAAGCCGCCGTGCGACCAGAGATTGGCGAAGCTTGCCGTCTGGCCCAGCGGTCCCCAGCCCGTGGTGATGATGGCCACACCCAGCACCAGCGTGGCAACAATGGTCACGACCTTGATCAGCGCGAACCAGAATTCCAGCTCGCCGAAGACCTTGACCGCAATCAGATTCACGCCCAGCAGCACGGCCAGGGTGGCGAGCGCCGGAACCCATTGCGGAATGGCCGGAAACCAGTAATGGGTGTAGATGCCTATGGCCGTGAGCTCGGCCATGCCCGTCACCACCCAGGTGAACCAGTAGGTCCAGCCAGTGACGAATCCGGCCCAGGGGCTGACATAGGTTTCGGCATAGGTGGCAAAAGAGCCGGCCACCGGGCGGTGCACCAGCAACTCGCCCAGTGCCCGCATGATGAAGAAGATGGCCAGCCCCGCGATGGCGTAGCTGACCAGCAGCAGTGGCCCGGCCTTGTGGATCGCCTTGGCCGAGCCCAGGAACAGGCCCACGCCAATGGCACCGCCCAGGGCGATCAGCTGGATGTGCCGGTCCTTGAGGCCGCGCTCCAGCTCCCCTGTCTGCTGCAGCGACTCCCCGGCTGCGCTTGGATGATTTCGACTCATGTTGTATGTCTCCGTTTTGCCATTCACACGGCAACAGCTGCCCCTCACGGGGCGCTGCGGCTGCCGTGTCTGGCTTGTTGATGAGGTTTTCAGGTCGTGGTCAGGCGCTGGCGGTGCTCAGCGTGGCCGGTCGGGGCTGTCTGCTGGCGCTGCCCATGGACTGCAGCACGAGGTCGCCGACCATGTCGGCGGTGACGGCCGACAAGGTCCAGCCCAGATGGCCGTGGCCGGTGTTGTAGAACACGCAGGGCTTGTTGCCGGGGCCCACGCGCGGCAGCATGTCCGGCATCATGGGGCGCAGGCCAGCCCAGGGCACGACGCTGCGCGTGCTGACACCGGGGAAGCACTGCTGAACCCATTCGATGAGCGGGCGGATGCGGTCGGCGCGGATGTCCTTGTTGAAGCCGTTGAACTCCGCCGTACCGGCAACTCGGAAGCGATCGTCGCCGAGGCGGCTGGTGACCAGCTTGGTCTCGTCGTCCAGCAGACTCACCACGGGGGCTGCGGCGCGGCTGGCTTCGTCCGGCAGATTCACCGTGATGGAATAGCCCTTGACCGGATAGATGTTGACGCTGTCGCCGAGCTGGGCGGCCAGGGCGCGGCTGGCCGTGCCTGCGCAGACCACCATGGCGTCGAAAGTCGAGGTCTCGGTTTCCAGGCCCTGGCGCACGGTCACGCTGGCCTGCTTGCCATTGCTGTTCACCGACACGATTTCCTGGCCGTAGCGGCATTGCACGCCCAGTCGCTCGCAGGCGGCGGCAAGGCCGCTGGTGAACTTGTGGATGTCGCCCGTGGAGTCGCTCTCGGTGAAGTAGCCGCCGTAGAAGGTTCCGGACAGGGTCGGCTCTATGGAGCGCATCTCCTGCGGTGTCACGGCGCGGCGCTCCAGACCGCCTTTGGCCAGCAACCGGGAAACCTTGCCCGCATGTTCAAAGCCTGCTCGGTCGCGGTAGATATGCAAGATGCCTTTTTGCTTCAGATCGAAGTCAATGCCTTCGCTGGCCGCCCAGTCAAACAGGTGCTCACGTGCCGCAATCGCCAGCCTGGCGGTCTCCACGGTGTTTTTCTCGTAATGGGGGATGGCAGCGAGAAACTGGCAGAACCAGGAAATCTTGTGCCAGCTGGGCCTGGGGTTGAGCAGCAGCGGAGCATCGCTCTTGAACATCCACTTGAGGCCCTTGACGATGGTGGACCAATGGGTCCAGACCTCGGCGTTCGAGGCCGAGAGCTGGCCGCCATTGGCGAACGAGGTTTCCATGGCGGCATAGCGCTGCTTCTCGAACAGGGTGACGGAAAATCCGCGGCGTGCGAGGGCGTAGGCGGTGGTCACGCCCGTGATGCCACCGCCGATGACGGCGATTGTCTTCATGATTCAGATTCCAGAAACGTCAAGGGTGGAGCCCGTGCGCAACATGCGCAGCGAACGCCCCCTCTGTTCTGGACCTGAGAGATTCACGAGGCAGGGCCTTGCGGCGCTGCTCGCTTGCTCCTTCGGTATGCCCGGCGGACGATGACGTCCGGACATTCTTCAGAGTGTGTGAAAGCGATGCCGATCCTTTGGCCTGAGAGTTTCCGGGGCGGTTGCTCCTTCGGCGCTGCATGCGCCAAGTTTGCGCTGCAGTCTCTCTCGGCATCACCGGGCTGAGAGCCTGTGGGCAAATGTAGGAAGAATGGCGGCGCCTGGATATACGGGTTTTCTAGACTTCTGCGCCAAGGCTCAGCCATGGCTGCTCATGTCGGGTCCATGCTATTTGATAGCGCCTGCCGCTTATCCTTCAAGGGAATATTGATTATTTGTCTATGAAAATGAATTTATTAAAGCGCAGTGTGCTTCTAAATTCATAGCGATAGACGCTGTCAAGTGCCGCCGAGCAGCCCCAGAGTCAGCCCCTGCATTGGCATGGCGGGTCATGGTCGGCGGTGGATTTGGGCAAAATATCGTCTTTGCCTGTCAATGGGCCCGGCGATATCACCGCTTTGCCATTGAAGCACCCGACTGGGGTGGCTGCCGATTCAGGATGCAACTGGCCTATCCGCCATGGCGTTCTGCTGTCATGGCTTCGTTCCTTTGTCCTTGTTGCCCGCGACCGTCATGGTCGCCTTTTTGCGTTGCCTGTCGCAGCGCCTGCGGGATGGTTGGGTGTTTTGTCCGGATGGGCGCAAACCATTACAACAAGACATTTATGTCCCAACCCAACTCAAGCCAGCAGCTCGCGCCGACTGGTGATGGTGACGATAACCAGCCCCGCTTGCACCGGGTGCTCAAGCAGCGCCACCTGAGCATGATCGCCATTGGCGGCGCCATCGGAACGGGCCTGTTCGTGGCCTCCGGCTCGGCCATCGCTCAGATCGGCCCCGGCGGTGCCGTGCTCACCTATCTGCTCATCGGCATCATGGTGTACTACATCATGACCAGCCTGGGCGAGCTGGCTGCCTTCATGCCGGTGGCCGGTTCCTTCTCGACCTATGCCTCGCGCTATGTGGATCGCGGCTTCGGCTTTGCGCTGGGCTGGAACTTCTGGTTCAGCTGGGCCGTGGTGGTGGCGGTGGATCTGGTGGCCTCGCAACTGGTCATGGCCTACTGGTTTCCCGATGTGCCGGGCATCCTCTGGAGCGGCCTGTTCCTGTTGCTGATGGTGGGGCTGAACGCGTTTTCCGCGCGCGGTTTTGCCGAGGCCGAGTACTGGTTCGCGCTGATCAAGGTGCTGGCCGTGGTGGCCTTTCTGATCACCGGCGTGCTGATTCTGTTCGGCATCATCAGCAACGGCCATGTACCGGGCTTCGAGAACTGGACCACGGGCGATGCGCCATTCGTCGGCAATTTCGCGACCTTTGTGGGCGTGGCCATGATCGTGGCCTATTCCTTCCAGGGCACGGAGCTGGTGGGCGTGGCGGCGGGCGAATCCGAGAATCCGCGCGAGAACGTGCCGCGTGCGATTCGCCAGGTGTTCTGGCGCATCCTGCTGTTCTATGTGCTGGCGATTGTCGTCATCGGCTTTCTGATTCCCTATACCGATCCGCAGCTGCTGCGCACCGATGTGGCCGATATCGCCGTGAGCCCGTTCACGCTGGTGTTCCAGCACGCGGGCCTGCTGTCGGCGGCCACGGTGATGAATGCGGTGATCCTGACCTCGGTGCTGTCGGCCGGTAACTCCGGCATGTATGCAGCCACGCGCATGCTCTACAACATGGCGACCGAGGGCAATGCACCGCGCATCTTCTCCCGGCTGACCCAGAACGGCGTGCCGCTGGTGGCCTTGATCGGCAGCACGCTGGTCGCCAGCCTGTGCCTCTTTTCCTCGCTCTACAGCCCGCAGGCCGTCTATATCTGGCTGCTGAATCTGGCCGGCATGACGGAGTTCATCGTCTGGCTGGGCATTGCCGTCAGCCACTACCGTTTCCGTCGCGGCTATGTCATGCATGGTCACGATGTGGGTCTGCTGCCCTACAAGGCCGGCGCCTTCCCCTTCGGCCCCATCTTTGCCTTCGTGCTGTGTCTGGTGGTGACGCTGGGCCAGAACTATCAGGCCTTCCTGGAAGATCGCATCGATTGGGGCGGCGTGGTGTCGACCTATCTGGGCATTCCGCTGTTCCTGCTGTTCTGGCTGGGTTACTGGCTGGTCAAGCGCAAGACCTGGGTCAGCTATGCCGATATGCGCTTTGACGAGCTCGAAGACATCAAGCAGGGCAAGGTTTCGTCCTGAGGCTGTTTGAGCCTTCCCCTTCTCTGTTCGGGAGGGGATGGCAGCAGGTCCGGGGGCTGGCGCTGCTTGCCGTTTCCCGGTGTCTGTGTGCCTGTTTGACGCATGACTGCCGTCTCTGGCCAGCCCAGGCAAAATCGGTGCTGTGAGCGATCTTCCCACCAGCCCCGAGCCCAGACCCAGGCGCATCGCGCATCTGGACATGGATGCGTTCTACGCCTCCGTGGAGCTGCTGCGCTACCCGCAGCTCAAGGGGCTGCCGGTGGTGATCGGTGGTGGGAGGCGCAGCTTTGACGAAGAGCTGCTGGCGCGGCATGCGGGGCGGCCGCTGTCCGAGATCCCGGTGGCGGACTTTCCGCTGCTGCGCGATTACACGGGGCGCGGCGTGATCACCACGGCCACCTATCCGGCACGGCAGTTCGGCGTGGGCTCGGCCATGGGCATGATGAAGGCCGCCAGGCTGTGCCCGCAGGCGATTCTTCTGCCCGTGGACTTTGCCGAGTACAGGCGCTTTTCCCGGGCCTTCAAAGAGATCATCGTGTCGATTGCTCCGCTGATGGAGAACCGCGGCGTGGACGAGGTCTACATCGACTTCACCGACGTGCCCGGCGGCCAGCGCGAAGGCGGACGCGTGCTGGCCCGGCTGATCCAGAAATCCATCTTCGATGCCACGGGCCTGACCTGCTCGGTCGGTGTGGCTCCCAACAAGCTGCTGGCCAAGATGGCCAGCGAGTTCAACAAGCCCAACGGTATCTCCATCGTCCAGCCCGAAGATCTGCAAAGCCGGATCTGGCCGCTGGCCTGCCGCAAGGTCAACGGCATAGGGCCCAAGGCCGATGCCAAGCTCAAGAGCCTGGGCATAGAAACCATTGGTCACCTGGCCGCGCAAAGCCTGCCGCAGCTGCTGCACTGGTTTGGCAAAAGCTATGGCCATTGGCTGCACGAGTCTGCCTGGGGGCGGGACGAACGCGCCGTGGTAACCGAGAGCGAGCCGGTTTCCATGAGTCGCGAGACCACCTTCGAGCGCGATCTGCATGCCGTGCGCGACAAGGCCGAACTGGGCGCGATCTTCACGGACCTGTGCGAGCGTCTGGCCGAGGATCTGCAGCGCAAGGGCTATGTGGGGCGCACCGTGGGCATCAAGCTGCGCTATGACGATTTCAGGATCGCCACGCGGGACCAGACTTTGAACCTGCCGATACAGAATGCGGCAGCCATCCGCCTGGCCGCAGGCCAATGCCTCAAGCGCGTGCCGCTTGGCAAGCGCATCAGGCTGCTGGGGGTCAAGGTCTCGGGCCTGATTGCCGAGCAGCTCTGGCAGGCAAGTGCCGGCGATCCTGCGGCTCGCGAGCTGCTGCTCAGACCTCATGGTTTGACCTCGGTCAAGCATTCGGATCCCTATACCGCATCTCTGTTCTGAGCCTGGGGGCTCGGGAATGATCACTGTGCGATGATCCAAGTGTGAATTTGTGTATCTGGTTAACCAGCTGTCGACGGGATGCCTGATCGCTCACTCTCGAACAAAAACTAAACAGGCTTATTGGAGGAGTGCAAAGCATGCGCCTGAACCTGCCGGTATCTCAACAAAACTACGACTTTCCAGGTGACGAGCTGCTGGTCTCCAGCACCAACACCAAGGGCGAGATCACCCATTGCAATCCCGCCTTCGTGCGCGTCAGCGGCTATGGCTATGAAGAGCTGATCGGCCAGCCGCACAATCTGATTCGCCATCCCGACATGCCGGCCGCCGCCTTCAAGGACATGTGGCGCACCATCGCCCATGGCTATCCCTGGACGGCACTGGTCAAGAACCGCCGAAAGAACGGCGACCACTACTGGGTGCGCGCCAATGTCACGCCCATCATGGAAGGCGGCAAGCCCAGCGGCTATCTGTCGGTGCGTACCAAGCCTTCGGCCAGGGAAGTGGCCGAAGCCGAAGCGCTGTACGCGCGCATGCGCAACGAGGAAAAGCAGGCCCAGGCCAGCTTCCGCCTGCGTGCGGGCGCGGTGCGCCGTCTGGGGCTGATGGGCTGGTGGGACGGTCGCAAGGATGTGGGCCTGGTGGCGCGCATGGCCTGGTTGCTGGCCATCGTGGCCTTGATCGCCATGCTGCCCGATATGCTGGGCTGGCAGGGTGCGGCCGCCTGGGGCTGGCGTGCTGCAAGCCTGGTGGCAGGCGGCGCATTCGTGCTGTGGCGCTTTCAACGGCGCTGCGTGGCGGGACTGGAGGAAGCCAGCCGCTTTGCGGCCGATGTGGCAGCCTGCAATCTGAGCACCGAATGCAGCCAGAGCTACAGCGGTGCCGTGGGGGCGCTGATGCTGAGGTTGCAGCAGATTCAGATCAATCTGCGCGCCGTGGTGGGCGATGTGCGTACCGAGGTGCAGGGCTTTGCCCAGACCGCCCATGAAATCGCCCAGAGCAGTTTCGATCTGGCAGGGCGTACCGAGTCACAGGCCACCAGCCTGCAGCAGACTGCGGCCTCGATGGAGGAAATTTCGGGCACCGTGTCGCAGACGGCCGATACGGCACAGTTCATGGCCGGTGCCAGCGACGAGAGCAGCAAGGTGGCCAGCCGCAGCGGCGCGGCCATCAGCGAAGTGGGACTGGCCATGGAGCATATCCGCGGCTCCTCCACCCGCATGAGCGAGATCATTGGCGTGATCGAGAGCATTGCCTTCCAGACCAATCTGCTGGCGCTGAACGCGGCCGTGGAAGCGGCGCGGGCCGGCGAGCAGGGTCGCGGCTTTGCCGTGGTGGCGGGCGAGGTGCGGGCACTGGCCCAGCGCAGCGCCGAAGCGGCCAAGGAGATCAGCGTGCTCATCAACCGCACGGTCGACGGCATCAATGACGGCAACGCGCGCATGCGTGCCGCGGGTCAGACCATAGACGGCATGGTGCAGGCCGTGGACAAGGTCGGCTCCCTGGTGCACCAGATCAGCATTGCCACGCGTGAGCAGTCGATAGGGATCTCCCAGGTCAACGAGGCCGTGGCCCAGCTCGACTCCGTGACCCAGCAGAATGCGGCCCTGGTGGAGCAGTCGACCAGTGCTGCGCAATCGCTGCGCCAGAGTGCCAAGACGCTGGAGCGTTCGGTGGACGTGTTCCATCTCTAGGCTTTTGTGGTCTTGCTCTGAAAAGGCAGCCTTGGAGCTGCCTTTTTCACATCGGCTTTCGGTAGGATTGCGCCATGAGTGTTGTGCTGATCCTGATCGCCATTGCGGCGCTGGCCCTGTGTTTGCTGATCTGGCTGATATCGCGTTTGCGCGCTGACGCCAGACCCGCGTCGTCTGCAACTGCCCAGCAGGAGGCCGAGCCGTCCGTGGCCCAGGCCGGAACGGCGTCGGAGGTGGCGGCGCAGACACTCTCCGATCAAGCGCTTGCGGCGCAGGCGGATACGGCGTCAGAGGCCAGCAGGGATGTGAATTTTCGCCCCCAGGGCGAGCGCGGCATGGGCGGTCCCATCTATGGCGATGTGCTGTGTGCGGACGGCGTCTACCTGCCCCATGTCTGGGAGATGGACATGCACACCTCCTATGACGGGCGCTGGCTGCGCACGGGCTTTTATGACAGCGAGGCCGCCCATCTGGTCGATCGCAAATCACGTCGCAGCTGGGTGATCAGCAAGCCGGAAGGCGAGCTGCTGGATGCCATCCACTGGCGCATGCCGCGCTGGAGTGGCGAGAGCATCAACGAAAGCGGCATTGCCGACGATGCGCATGTGATCATGTCTGATGCCAGCTTCGAGGCCTGGCTGGGCGAGCATATGGCTGCGCAGCCGCAGTCCCTGCTGCAGGTGGTGGATCTCTGGGTGCCGGCCGACTGTCTGCCTGCCGAAGTCGCCCGGCCCATGCCGACTCTGCCACAACCGGCTCAGCCCACCTCAGTGCCGCCGGTGGCGCTGCAGCGCCACTGGCCGGCTTCGCTGCGCAAGCTGCGCTATCCCATGGCTCCGCTGCAGAATCCGCACTGGCAGCTGATGCTGGGTGAGGCCGCCCAGCCCTGGGTGCTGGACGAGAGCCACAGCATGGTCTGGCGTGCCGATGCCCGGGCCTTTGCGCTCTATGCCTACCCCACCCAGGGCGATGCCAGCCAGGCCAGCCTGCGGCTGGCCGTCTGGACCATGGAGCGAGGCTGGCAGCAATGGCCGGAGTTGATGCCCGAGGATCGCAAGCCCTGGGCCCTGGCCCTGCCGGATCTTGAGCCGCCGAGCGAGCCGCAAGCGCCAGCGGTTTTGCCGCTGAGCTGGCTCAATGAACTGCTGCTGCAGAAAGTGCAGCTAGATACGCCCGAGACCGAGCGCCTGCACGATGGCACCAGCATCAGTTGCGCCATGAGCGAGGTGGATGTCTGCGCTGCCCATCAGCGCGATGGCCTGCCCATCCTCAAACCCTCGCTTCCCTTGTGTTTCGACTGGCTGCGTGATCCGGCGCAGCCCGCGCTGTGGCGCGCGCAGAGCGAGCCGCTCAAGGGGCAGCGCTTGATCTGGACCCTGTCCAAGCCTGCCAGGGAGGAGCTGGGCGAAACGGCGGCCTACAACCTGCAATGGGGCGAACGCCATCTGCCCGGCACCTGGGCGCTGGAACACGTGATCGTGCAGGGACGCTGGGCGATTCTCATGCCGCATGGGCGTGCACCGATTCGCGGTGGCAGCGGCAGCCTGCAGGTCTGGGACGGGGAGCGCCTGCAAAGCGTGGACCTGCCCTGGCCCGTGGTGCGGCTGGCCGCTGTGCCTTCGGTCAAGGGCGGCATGGCTGCCCGCCTGCGCGTGCTGGCGCTGACGGCCAGCTTGGCGGACAAGGACTGGGACCCCTCCACCGCATCCTGGCGCTGGCCTCTGCAGTCCGTATCGGCCAGCCATCTGGCAAGACCCGACTGGCGCCCGCTCTACTCAGAGCGCGAACTGGCGCCCGATGCGCAAGGGCGCTGGCAGTTGCTGCCGCGCTGGCGCGAGGTGAGACAGATTCAACACCCCTGTTCCGACGGCGACTATGTCTGGCGTGATGATGTGCGCGGCGACACCGTCTGGTGGTGGGGCGGCGTGAACGAGCGCGTCAACCACTATTGGCAGCATGATGAACCTCGCAAGGACGGCGTGATCATGACGCGCAGCGGTCTGGCGTTCTGTGGTGTCGGGCCCTGCGCCTGTCCCCATCCTTCAGGCGAAGGCTGGGCCTTGCTGGAGCCCGTGGAGACTCGCTATGGCGAGCTGGGTCAATGGCAGTTGCACTGGCTCAACCCCGTGGAAAAGGAAGTACGCACGCTGACACTCAAGGCGCGCATGCCGGTGCTGCAGGGCTGGGATGCCCAGGGCCTGCATTGGCAGGATCTGCCCTTGCCTGACGAAGTGGCGCTGCAGGGCGAGGCCAGCGCGGTTCACAAGCCCCAGTCGGAGCCCGCAGCGGCGCGTCAGCTCGTGGTAGCGCAGACCTGGCAGCGTGCTGCCGTCGAGCCCCTGCGCCAGGGCATGAACGGGCTGTGGCTGCGCATTCAGGATCTGCGTTATGCCGAGGCTTTGCTGGGACAGGATGACTGCCCATGGAAGAGTTGATTCCCTTGAGCCACTCTGCGGCTTCCCCCTGGGGGGACGGCAGCTTTGCTGCGGGGCGGCCCTTGCTTGCTGCCCCTGATTGAGTCGGTGCTGGTGTTACTGGCGTGCCGTACGCACGTTGGCGGGCAGGGCACCCGGGTGGCTGGTGCGGAAGGGGTTGATGTCCAGGCCGCCGCGGCGTGTGTAGCGGGCGTAGACGGCCAGCTTGATGGGTTTGCAGCGGGTCCAGATGTCCATGAAGATGCGTTCCACGCATTGCTCATGGAATTCGTTGTGATTGCGAAAGCTCACCAGGTACTGCAGCAGACCTTCCTGCTCGATCTGCGCACCGCTGTATTGAATCTGCACGCTGCCCCAGTCGGGCTGGCCGGTGACCAGGCAGTTGCTCTTGAGCAGGTTGCTGACCAGGGTTTCGCTGACGGGGGCTTCGTCGTGGTTGGCGCGCAGCAGCTCGGGAGCCGGCGTGTACCGGGTGCACTCCACATCGAGGCGGTCCAGCAGCAGGCCGTCCAGCTCATGCACTTGCTGGGCATCGAACTGCTCTGCCTGCAGCAGCCGCACGCCCACGCTGCCCTGGGCCTCGCTGCCGCGCCAGGTGGCTTCGGACAGATCGGTGCGCAGGCGTGCCAGCACCTCGCTGGCGTCGGCAAAGCGGGTGTTGTTGAAGCTGTTCAGATACAGCTTGAAGGACTTGCTCTCGATCAGATTGGGCGTTTCGCAGGGGATGGTGAAATGCGCCAGCGCCACCTGGGGCTTGCCGCGCAGATTGAGCCAGGAAACTTCGAATGAGGTCCACAGATCGGCGCCAAAGAACGGCGGGTTGATGGCGGCGCCGATTTCCTCGCGCTTGGTCAGGCGTGGCAGGGGGAAGAGCAGGGACGCGTCGTACTGGTCCACATAGGCCGAGCTTTTGCCCAGCTGCGATTGTTCAGGGGTGTGCATGATTCAAAAACAAAATGGCCAGCAGTAAAAAAGATAGCTGCTGGCGCTTTGTAAGTATGGGTTGGAGCCTGTTTTTTTACTTGAACTCTCGTTCGCGCAGCCACTTGGTGGCAATCCATTTTTCGCCTTCCAGCACGGGAGCGCCGCCGTGCAGGGTCTTGGTGGCCGGGTCGGGCCGGTTATAGCTGAAGAATACGGCATTGCCACGGCGCGGAACGACCTGCAGCCCTACATCGGGAAAGGTGGTTGCGCCGCCGCGCGCGGGCTCGTTGAGATACATGACCAGGGTTCCCACACGCTGGCCGCCACGCTTGAGTATGGTCGGCGTGCCGGGCTCGTTGGGTGCGAAGTAATCGTAATGCGGCTTGTATTCGGCGCCAGGCCGGTAGTGCAGCACCTGCATGCCCTCGCCGTTTTCCAGCGGCCAGTTCAGCAGGCGTGCGATGCGCTGCTCGACAAGGCTGATGAGCTCGTTCTCGCCGCGCTGAAAGAACATGCCATTGCTGGTGCGGTCATCGTTGACAGCCTCGCCGCCGCTCTGGTTGTCCACGGTCAGCGAGCGCCGCATGCGCGGGCGGGCAGCTGCGATGATGGCATCGCACTCCTCGTCGGAGAGTAGATTGCCGAACACCACCACGCGCGGGTGGCGCACGCTCATCAGCACATGGACATCGCGATCGCCGGCATGGACGCAGCAGGGATCGGTCAGCAGATCAGGCTCGGGAACCCCTGACTCATGGACCTGCACTGCCACTTCGGTTTCGGGCCGGGCTGCTGCGAAAGGCAGGGGCAGTTCACCCTCTTCGGGCAGAGCCAGCGCGCGGCGCGCCAGATGCTCGGCCCAGCCAGCCTTGCGCATGGACTGCAGCAGCGATGGCAGCGATACGCCGGAGGCGCTTTGCGCGCGCACCCATTGCATCAGCTCGGGTGTCAGGCCGGGAGGTGTGACGAACTCGTCTTGGGTGGAGGTGCTCATGTCGACAATGCTAGTGTGCACTGATGCCGATTTCAATGCGCAGCGTCAGTCTTGCAGCTTGCGGCGGAACACCAGCTTGCCGGGCGTGCTGGCCTGCTCGGCCAGCGCATAGCCTTCCAGGTCGAACTTGCGCA
The DNA here is from genome assembly GCF_004522605.1 of Comamonas sp. A23. Classification (NCBI taxonomy): domain Bacteria; kingdom Pseudomonadati; phylum Pseudomonadota; class Betaproteobacteria; order Burkholderiales; family Comamonadaceae; genus Comamonas; species Comamonas sp. A23. Next base: position 267,894 of record NZ_RSDT01000002.1, on the reverse strand, counting down.
GGTCGGCCACCTTCCTGGCCTTGTGCTGTACGGCCCAGCGCACCATCAGTCCGCGTGCGCGCTTGGCATGGAAACTGATGATCTTGTACTTGCCGCCCTTGAAGTCCTCGAAAACGCATTCGACCACGGGGGCCTTGAGCGCCTTGAGATCCACTGCCTTGAAGTATTCCTGAGACGCCAGGTTGACGACAATGCGCTCGGCCTGGGCGTCACCGTGCTCGGCTTGCGCAGCACTGCGTTCGTTCAGGTAGTCGGCAATCTGGGTTCCCCAGAACTGATAGAGGTTGCTGCCCTTGGCGTTTTCCAGCCGGGTGCCCATCTCCAGGCGGTAGGGCTGCAGCAGATCCAGCGGGCGCAGCACGCCGTAGAGGCCGCTAAGGATCACGACATGCTCCTGGGCCCAGTCCAGCTCCCTGGGCTTGAGGCTGGCGGCATTCAGGCCTTCATAGACATCGCCATTGAAGGCCAGCACGGCCTGGCGCGAGTTCCTGGTGGTGAACTTGGCACTGAACGCTTCGTAGCGGCCCACATTGAGTACGGCCAGCTTGTCGCTGATGCTCATGAGCTCGGAAATCTGCTGGGGCGATTTCTCGCGCAGCACTTCGATCAGTTCCAGGGGCTGCTTTTTGAAAACCGGCAGCGTGTGCGGCAACTCGGCGGAAACAGGGCTTTCATAGTCCAGCGATTTGGCCGGAGAGATCAGAAACAACATGGCTTGACGTTCACTCAATCAAAGAAAGGGCGCATGAAAAAGGGCCAAGGCCCCATCCACCGGAGTGGACAGTCCCCTTGGCCCTGTGATGCCGGAAGGCAGTCTGCTTAGGCGTTGACGCCTGCAGCCTGTTCTTCCTTCTCGAACGGCAGCTGCATCAGGCTCAGATCCTTGCGGGTCTCGACCAGAATCAGCGGGCCTTCGTCGAGCACCACCACCGGTGGGCGCTCGCGCGGAATGCGCACGGGCTTGGGCTCAGCGGCAATCGCAGCCTGGACGGCGGCGATCTTTTCGGCATCGGAGTTGATCCATTCCAGACCCGATGCGGCTGCCAGGGCCTGCAGCTCGGCAATCGGCAGCGCATAGCTCTGTGCCTTCGTTGCGACTGCCGGAGCAGGAGCCTCGGTTTCAGCCACAGGCTCCACGGCGGCAGCCTGAGGCTCTGCGGTAGCAGCAGGTTCTGCTTGCACGGGCTGAGAGAGTTCTGCCACAGGGGCGACCGATGCCACCACGGCTTCTGCAGCCACGGGTGCCTGCACTTCTGCAGCAACAGGCGCTTGCTCTGCCTGAGCCTGAGGCGCAACAGCATCAAAGTAGCTGCGGCGTGCCGGCTGCTCGCCAGCGTCTGCGGCAGGCACTTCGACCGGGGCCTGGGCTTCGGCAGCCTGCTCTGCAGCCTGGCCTTCTGCCTGGGCATCGCGCGGTGCACGGTCGCGGCGGTCACGGCCGTAGCGGTCACGCGAACGGCGCTGACGGGGCTCGCGTGCGGGATCGCCTTGCGCTCCATCCTGTGCCTGCGCATCCGCAGCGTCGACCTGGGCGGTGTTCAGCACCGTTTCGTCGGCCACGGCCTGCATGGCGGGCTGGGCATCGGCGTTGCGATTCTGACGCTCGCGGCGGCCTTCACCGCGTTCACCGCGCTCATTGCGTTCTGTACGCTCACCGCGTTCCTGGCGGTTGCGCTCGGGCTTGGGAGCTGCGTTGAACTCTTCGCCGTTCAGAGCAGCTTCTGCCACCTGGGGCTGGCGCTCGTCGCGACGCTCGTTGCGTTCGCCGCCGCGGCGGTTGCCGCGCTCGGGACGGTCCTGACGCTGTTGCTGTTCGGGACGCTCGTTGCGTTGCTGCTCGTCACGACCCTGGGCATTGCGGCGGTTGTTGCGGTCGCCGCGTTCGCTGCCATTGCGCTCCGCGCTGTTGCGGTCGCTGCGCTCATTGCGGTCACCGCCACGGCGGTTGCGGTCGCCGCCACGGCCTTCGCTTCGGCGGCCGTCGCGGCTGCCTTCACGGGCGGCAGGAGCGGGAGCCTCGGCCACGGGAGCGGGCGCTGCCACGGGAGCCGGTGCGCCAAAGCCGAACAGATTCTTGAGCCAGGCAAAGAAGCCTTGCTCGCGCACCACGGGGCGGGCAGCAGCGGGAGCGGGCGTCGCAGCGGCAGCGCGAGGCTGGCGCGGTGGGCGAGGCTCGGCAATCGGCGCGGGAGCATCGGGCAGCACTCCCTTGATGACGGGAGTCTGCTTGTTGGTAGGCTCCTGCGAGCGGCGTGTGACCGTGGTCACCTCTTCGGGCTCGTCGGCCAGCTTGTAGCTGGCTTCCATGGATTCCAGGCGCGAGTCGTCGTGCTTGAGGCGCTCGAGTTTGTAGTGCGGCGTGTCCATGGACTTGTTGGGCACCATGATCACGTTGACGCGCTGCTTGAGCTCGATCTTGGTGATTTCGCTGCGCTTCTCGTTGAGCAGGAAGGAGGCCACTTCCACGGGCACCTGGCAGTGCACGGCGGCCGTGTTGTCCTTCATGGACTCTTCCTGGATGATGCGCAGAATCTGCAGCGCCGAGCTTTCCGTGTCACGGATGTGGCCGGAGCCGCCGCAGCGTGGGCAGTTGATGTGGGCGCCCTCGGACAAGGCGGGTTTGAGGCGCTGGCGGCTCATTTCCATCAGGCCGAACTTGCTGATGGTGCCGAACTGCACGCGGGCGCGGTCCTGGCGCAGGGCATCGCGCAGGCGGTTTTCCACTTCGCGGCGGTTCTTGGCCTCTTCCATGTCGATGAAGTCGATCACGATCAGGCCGCCCAGGTCGCGCAGGCGCATCTGGCGCGCCACTTCGTCGGCTGCCTCGAGGTTGGTGCGGGTCGCGGTTTCCTCGATATCGCCGCCCTTGATGGCGCGGGCCGAGTTCACGTCCACGGAGACCAGGGCTTCGGTATGGTCGATCACGATGGCGCCGCCCGAGGGCAGGGTCACGGTGCGCGAATAGGCGGACTCGATCTGGTGCTCGATCTGGAAGCGCGAGAACAGGGGGGCGTCGTCGCGGTAGCGCTTGACGCGGGCAGCGTGCTCGGGCATCACATGTGCCATGAACTGCTGGGCCTGTTCGTAGATGTCATCGGTGTCGATCAGGATGTCGCCGATGTCATTGTTGAAATAGTCGCGGATGGCGCGGATCACCAGGCTGGATTCCTGATAGATCAGGAAGGCGCCCTTGGAGGCCTTGGCGGCGCCGTCGATGGCGCTCCACAGCTTGAGCAGATAGTTCAGGTCCCACTGCAGCTCGGGGGCCGAACGGCCGATGCCGGCAGTGCGTGCAATGATGGACATGCCCTTGGGGTACTCGAGCTGGTCCATGGCCTCCTTGAGCTCGGCGCGGTCCTCGCCCTCGATGCGGCGCGAAACGCCACCGCCACGGGGGTTGTTGGGCATCAGCACGACATAGCGGCCGGCCAGCGAGATGAAGGTGGTCAGGGCTGCACCCTTGTTGCCGCGCTCCTCCTTTTCGACCTGGACGATCAGCTCCTGACCTTCGCGGATCACGTCGTTGATGCGGGCCTGGCTGGGCGAGACGCCTTCGGCAAAGTATTGCTTGGAGATTTCCTTGAAGGGCAGGAAGCCGTGACGGTCTTCGCCGTAGTCCACAAAGCAGGCTTCGAGAGATGGCTCGACGCGGGTCACGACGGCCTTGTAGATATTGCCCTTGCGTTGTTCGCGACCTTCGATCTCGATCTCGTAGTCCAGCAGCTTCTGGCCGTCCACAATGGCCAGGCGGCGTTCTTCGGACTGCGTCGCGTTAATCAGCATCCGTTTCATGATGCGTTTCCTTTATTCGTTTTATGAGGCACGTTGGTCACAGACCAACGCACCTTTGACTGGTAATCAAAGACAGGCTCAACAGGAGCCGTGATGCCAGACGAACGAGTTGAAACGGATGAGGAATCTGGGGCGGTACAGGACGGCGCTACTGGCCTGATCTCAAGTCAGTAGCGGAGGTACAGGCCGGGGGACGAGCGGGAGAGGACGCGCATGCAGACGGGGTACAAAAGAAGCCGACGCGCGTGCTAGGGAGGTGGGTGGTTTCTTTGAGACATGGCTCGTCCCGGGGGCCGGCCGTGCCTTGCCCCAGAGGTTGATCAGCAATGTCCAAAAGATCCACATGCTCGTTGAGAGAACCGACAGTTGCAGGCTGCTTTTGCCTGGACAACTGCACGGTATGAGATTCCGTATCAGTGTTTCAATTCGTCAGCCTTTGCCAGGCTCTCACAGGCTGCTGCAGCTCATCTTGACTGCAATTTGCGTGTGCAAAACTGGCGGGCATCGACCTGCCTGTGCGGTGGGAAATGATTGTTTGGACTAAACTCCATGCGAATCAATCACTTACAACTAAGCTCGGCACAGGTGAAACACATTATAGAGGGCAAACCGGCACAGGACCGGTCCCAGAATACGGCCGCGGCCTCAGTACGGCTGATCGAGGTCGATGAAGACTCCGCCGGACAGCGACTCGACAACTTTCTCATGCGCCACCTCAAAGGGGTGCCCAAGACCCATGTCTACCGCATCATCCGCAGCGGCGAGGTGCGCATCAACAAGGGGCGCGTGAGCGCCGAGACCCGGGTTCAGCCCGGCGACGTGGTGCGCCTTCCCCCGGTCCGGATTTCCGAAAAAGTCAGCGAAAAAGCAGAACGCCCAGCGCCGGCTAAGGACTTTCCCGCCCTGTTGGATGACGAACACATGCTTGCATTGTCCAAGCCTGCCGGCGTGGCCGTGCATGGAGGCTCGGGCGTGAGCTTTGGCGTCATCGAGCAACTGCGCCAGGCGCGTCCTGATGCCAAGTTCCTCGAGTTGGTGCACCGGCTGGATCGCGAAACCTCGGGCATTTTGCTGGTGGCCAAGAAGCGTTCCGCGCTCATCAATCTGCAGGACCAGTTTCGCGAGCGCGAGACCGGCAAGACCTATCTGGCACTGGTGCAGGGGGCCTGGCCGGCCAACAAGAAGGTCATCGATCTGCCGCTGCACAAGTATCTGCAGGCCGACGGCGAGCGCCGCGTGCGCGTGACCACGGCCGATGACCCGGATGGAATGCGTTCCATCACCCTGGTCAAGGTCAGAAAGCTGATCGAGCCGCGTCCCCTGCAGGGACTGCCTGCGATGAGTCTTCTGGAGGTGACCATCAAGACAGGTCGTACCCACCAGATTCGCGTGCATCTGTCATCGCAGGGGCATCCCATCGTGGGCGACGACAAATATGGTGATTTTGATCTCAACCGTCGTGTGCAAAAGCAGGGCCTCAAACGCATGTTTCTGCACGCCTGGCGGCTACAGTTCAATCATCCCGCCAGCGGCGAGCGTGTCGAGCTGCGTGCCGAGCTGCCGCCGGAGCTGGCGGATTTTGTGAACTGACAGGCTTCATGACTACTGAAAACCATAGCGCCCGGCGACCACGCCGCTTCGATCTGATTGCATTCGACTGGGATGGCACGGTGGCGGACTCCACCGCCATCATCAGTCGCAGCATCCAGGAGGCGGTGCGTGATGTGGGCGGCACTGTGCCCAGCGACGAGCAGGCTGCCTATGTGATCGGCATGGCGTTGATGCCGGCCCTGGCCCGCGCGGCACCTGATGTGCCGCCCGAAAAATATCCTGAGTTGGCCAATCGCTATCGCTTTCACTTCTTCAAGCATCAGGACGATATCTGCGTGTTTGACGGCATACTGCCGCTGCTTGCCGAGCTGCGCGAGCGCGGCCACTGGCTGAGCGTGGCCACGGGCAAGAGCCGCATGGGGCTCAACCATGCGCTGCAGGATCCGCAGCTCAAGGGATTGTTCGACGGCTCGCGCACGGCCGACGAGACCGCTGGCAAGCCCAGTCCGCTGATGTTGCACGAGCTGATGGCCGAATTCGGTGTGGAACCCGAGCGAACGCTGATGATTGGCGACACCACGCACGACTTGCAGATGGCGCAGAACGCCGGCTGTGCCTGTGTGGGGGTTTCCTATGGTGCCCATGCGCCCGACGGCTTCGCCCAGTTCGATCCGCTGTTCGTGGCCGATTCCGCGGCACAGCTGCGGGCCTGGCTTCTGGCCAACGCGTGAGGGCGGCCATGACCGAGACCGTGAAGCTGTGTGCCAGTGCCGATCTCGTCGATGGCGGCCGGGCCGTTGGCTTCGAGCTGCTCTATGCGGGTCAGAGCAGCCGCGCTTTTGCCATCCGCTATCAGGGGCAGGTTCATGCCTATCTGAATCGCTGCAGCCATGTCCCCATGGAAATGGACTACCAGGAAGGTCAGTTTTTTGACGATTCCGGTCGCTGGCTGTTGTGTTCTACCCACGGAGCTGCCTACGAACCTGACAGCGGCGCCTGTGCAGGCGGTCCTTGCCGCGGTGGGTTGGTAAAAATCGCCTTGAGCGAAAGCGGCGGCTTGGTGCGCTGGCATACTGGGCCACAACTGAAACCTCTGAAGTTTTGAGATGAGTACTCCTGACAACCATGATTCCCAGTCGCATGTGACGCCGGGCGCGGACCTCTGGTCCAAGGCGTCTGCTGCGTCCGCTGAGGCACCCGCCGCTGCGGCCAAGGCCTCCGGGAACGGGGGCTGGGAGCGCGATGTGCTGGAAAAGCTGGTGTTCGCCTCCATCAAGGAGCAGCGGGCGGCAAGGCGTTGGCGCTTTTTCAGCCGTCTGCTGTGGTCCGTGGTGGTGCTGCTGGTGATGTGGGCGGTGTTCTTCAAGGATACGGCCACCAAGACCAGCACCTCGCCCCATACCGCGGTGGTGGAGATCAAGGGCGAGATCGCCTCGGGAGCGGACGCCAGTGCCGAATTCGTGGTGGCTGCCATGCGCAGCGCCTTTGAAGATTCGGGCTCGCGCGCTGTGGTGCTGCTGATTAACTCGCCCGGCGGCAGCCCCGTGCAGGCAGGCATCATCAACGACGAGATGACGCGTCTCAAGGCCAAGTACAACAAGCCTCTGTATGCAGTGGTCGAGGAATCCTGCGCCTCGGCGGCCTACTACATTGCGGCGGCGGCCGATGAGATCTTCGTCGACAAGGCCAGCATCGTGGGCAGCATCGGCGTGCTCATGGACGGCTTTGGCTTTACGGGCGTGATGGACAAGGTCGGCGTGGAGCGCCGCCTGCTGACGGCCGGTGAGAACAAGGGCTTTCTCGATCCGTTCAGCCCCATGTCGGCGCAGCAAAAGGAATTTGCGCTGCAGATGCTGGAGCAGATTCACCAGCAGTTCATCGGCGTGGTCAAGGCCGGTCGTGGCGACCGCCTGCATGAGACCCCCGAAATGTTCAGCGGACTGTTCTGGACTGGTCAGCAGGCCGTAGAGCTGGGTCTGGCCGACAAGCTGGGCAGCCTCGACTATGTGGCGCGTGAGGTGGTCAAGGCCGAGGAAGTCATAGACTACACCCGCCGCGACAACGTGGCCGAGCGCCTGGCCAAGCGCTTTGGCGCCGCCATCGGCGAGGGCTCGGTCAAAGCCATGCGTGGCCTGGTGCCTAGCATTCGCTGATAAGGCATTAAAAAGCCGCTAACCCTTTGTCAGATAAGCGCCGGTAGCTATCAAAAAAGCCTGCGGCCAATGCCGCAGGCTTTTTTGATTTCAGGCGCTCAGCGGCCTATGGCGAACACCACCGGTGTTCGGTTGTCGGGCGGGGTATTGCGCTGGCGCCATTCGCGCACCAGATGGCTTTCGATGCGTGCTGTCTCCAGCGTCAATCCGCTGGCCAGGGCCAGTCTGGTATTGGGTTGCAAGGTTTGCAGCAATGCCTGCCAGAGGGCTGCATTGCGGTAAGGCGTCTCGATGAACTGCTGGGTCTGGCCTTGGCGCAGGGCCAGGCTCTCCAGCTCCTTGATGCGGGCCGTGCGTTCGGAGCCATCCTGAGGCACATAGCCGACAAAGGCGAAGTTCTGGCCGTTGAGGCCGCTGGCCGCCAGGCCCAGCAGCAGCGACACCGGTCCCGTCAGCGGCACGACGCGAATGCCCAGATCATGGGCGGCACGCACGATGGAGCTGCCGGGGTCGGCCACGGCGGGCATGCCCGCCTCGCTGATCAAACCCATGTCCTGTCCGGCCAGGGCCGCTGCCAGCAGGGGCTTGGGGTCGAAGACGGCCGCGCCCTTGTTGCCATGGTCGCCTTTTTTGTGGGCTTCGCGGGGCAACTCGACAATGTTCTGGGCCTGCAACGGAGCAGCCAGCGGGAACAAGGCGTCGATGCGCTTGAGATAGGCGCGTGCGGTCTTGGCGTTTTCGCTGATCCAGTGAGTCAGAGAGGCGGCGCGGCGCAGCGTGCCCTCGGGCAGTACCTCGGTCAATGCAGTCTGGCTTTCGCAGCCGAAATCAAGTGGAGCGGGTACCAGATAAAGGGTGCCTGATTTGCTTTTCGGTGTTTCGCTCATGGCAGAACCACTCCTGCGGCGCGCAGCAACTGGCAGGTGCGGATCAGCGGCAGGCCTATCAGTGCCGTGGGGTCGTCGCTGACGATGGCATCCAGCAGGGCGATGCCCAGGCCTTCGCTCTTGGCCGAGCCTGCGCAGTCATAGGGTTGCTCGGCGCGCAGATAGCGCTCGATCTCGACATCGCTCAGTTCACGAAAGCGCACTTGCACCGTGACCACGCTGGATTCCGTGAAGCCGGTTTCGGCACAGCTCACGCAGACGCCGGTGTGGAAATTCATCTGGCGGCCGCTCATCTGGCGCAACTGTTCGGTGGCGCGCTCGTGGGTGCCGGGCTTGGACAGGGGCTGGCCATCGAGCTCGGGCACCTGGTCGGAGCCGATCACGATGGCGCCGGGGTGCAACCGGGCCACGGCCTGTGCCTTGGCTATGGCCAGGCGCAGACTCAGGTCGTGGGGTGTTTCGCCGCTGAGCGGGGTTTCATCCACTTCAGGAGACACCGTCTCGAACGGCAGTTGCAGGCGGCTGAGCAGCTCACGGCGGTAGCGCGAGGTGGAGCCAAGAATCAATGGACGCTCAAGTCGTCCGGCAATCAATAAGTCGGGCATTGCGGGATTCTCTTACACTGGCTGCATGAGCAAGGATTTTTCTGCGACCCGGCTGGATGTGCGTGCTTTCGCGCAGGCTGAAGGTCATTTGCATGGTCAGGCACCATTGTCGGACTTCAAGCGTCTGGCGGCCGATGCGTTGGCGATTACCGGCGAGCAGCCTCTGGTGCGCTGGGAGGCCGAAGGCGAGCTGGTGGAGCAAAAAGGTGGCAGCGGCCATGTGTGGCTGCACCTGAGTGCCGAGGTGGCTTTGCCGCTGACCTGCCAGCGCTGCCTGACCGAGGCCGATATTCCCCTTTACGTGGATCGGTCATTTCGCTTCGTTCCGGACGAAGCGACGGCAGAACTGGAAGATGACGATAGCGATGAGGATGTGCTGGCATTGAGCAGCGAGTTCAATCTGCTGGAGTTGATTGAGGACGAGTTGCTGATGGAAGTGCCTGTAGTGCCTCGCCATGAGGTCTGCCCGGTACCCGTCAAGCTGGAGGTCAGCGATGACGCCTTCGAGCAGGCCAACGAGCAAAAGGAAAACCCTTTTGCCGTGCTGCAATCTCTCAATGTAGGCAAGTCTGCCGACTGATCCATCCCATGGCACGGTGGGGATTTGATTTTGCCTGGGCCGCGAAAAGCGTTTGCGCTATAATCGTGAGCTTCGCGCGAAACCCCCTCGTGTCTTTAATGGGCTGATCGCGTTTTTTTAGGACTTGCACGGACAAGGGCGCACTCTCACTCTCGGTGGGGGCGTTGAAAGGCAGAGTTTTTTGCCCGGCCTTGCTGTGTGAGTCGTGTTACCAACCCTTTCAAGATACACAGGAGCCATCATGGCTGTTCAGCAAAACAAGAAGTCTCCCTCCAAGCGCGGCATGCACCGTTCGCACAACGCACTGAATGTGCCTGGCATCGCTGTCGAAGCCACTACCGGCGAGACACACCTGCGCCACCACATCAGCCCCAACGGCGTGTACCGTGGCCGTCAAGTGCTGAAGAACAAGTCCGAAGCCTAAGCGACGACTGCATTCGCAAAGCCTGTTGCTACATTTTTTGTAGCAACAGGCTTTTGTTTTTATGGGAGATATTTGCAAAGCCTGTCATGACGGGCATGGCTGCAAAATCTCAATGCTGGTTTTGCAAATAGCTTCTGTTGTGGTCCTCGGATCCTTCAATTCATCATCCCAAGCCTAATTGGATTTGTCAGTCGCCCATGATTAATTTGGCTGTTGACTGCATGGGGGGCGATCATGGCCCCCGCGTCACGCTGGCCGCGTGCCGTCAGTTTCTGAATTCACACCCCGATGCGCATCTGCTGTTGGTCGGCAAGGCCGAGGAGTTGGCCGGCTTCAAGCATGAGCGCGTGACCCTTGTTCCCGCCACGGAAGTGGTGAGCATGGATGACCCCGTTGAAATAGCCCTGCGCAAGAAAAAGGACTCGTCCATGCGCGTGGCCGTGCAGCAGGTCAAGAATGGTGCGGCTCAGGCTGCAGTGTCGGCGGGCAATACCGGGGCGCTGATGGCAATCTCGCGCTATCTGCTCAAGACTCTGGAGGGCATCGATCGTCCCGCGATTGCCTTTGGTTTGCCCAACGCCAAGGGCAGTGACACCACCATGCTGGATCTGGGGGCCAATGTGGACTGCACGGCAGAACATCTGCTGCAGTTTGCGGTCATGGGCTCGGCCCTGGTGTCTGCGCTCAAGAATACGGAGGCGCCCAGTGTCGGCCTGCTCAATATCGGTGAAGAGCTGATCAAGGGCAGCGAAGTCATCAAGCGTGCCGGCGAGCTGCTGCGCACTGCAGGCGATGCGGGCAACCTCAATTTCTACGGAAATGTGGAAGGCAACGACACCTTCAAGGGTGTGGTGGACATTGTCGTGTGTGATGGTTTCGTTGGTAACGTTGCACTCAAGACCACCGAGGGGGTTGCCTCGATGATCTCGGGGATTCTCAAGGAAGAGTTCAAGCGCAACATCTTCACCAAGATTGCCGCCATCATTGCCTATCCGGTGCTATCTGCGCTTATGAAGCGTGTTGATCATCGTCGTTACAACGGTGCTGCCTTGCTGGGTCTGCGCGGGCTGGTCTTCAAAAGCCATGGCTCGGCTGATGCAATGGCATTCGAGCATGCTTTGAACCGCGCGTATGATGCGGCACGCAACAACCTGCTTGACCGTGTCCGCAGCCGTATTGCTGCTGCCGCACCTTTGCTGCTGGCAGCGCAGACGGAATCTGGAACTTCGGCGCCCTGATAGAAGACATGAGACGCTACGCACGCATCATTGGCACCGGCAGTTACCTGCCGCCCCGCCGCCTGACCAATAACGACCTCGCAGCCGAGCTGGCTCAGCGCGGCCTGGAAACCTCGGACGAGTGGATCGTCGAACGCACCGGCATTCGTGCCCGCCACTTCGCCGAGCCCGATGTGACCAGCAGCGACCTGGCTCTTGAGGCCAGCCGCAAGGCCATCGAGGCCGCAGGCATCGAGGCTTCGGACATCGATCTGATCATTGTCGCCACGTCCACTCCGGACATGGTGTTTCCCTCGACGGCCGCCATCCTGCAGCACAAGCTGGGCATCAGCAATGGCTGCCCGGCCTTCGATGTGCAGGCCGTGTGCAGCGGTTTCGTCTATGCCCTGACGGTGGCCGATTCCATGATCCAGACCGGCGCTGCCAAGCGCGTGCTGGTGGTGGGCTCCGAAGTCTTCAGCCGTATCCTGGATTTCAACGACCGCACGACCTGCGTGCTGTTCGGTGATGGCGCAGGCGCCGTGGTGCTGGAGGCTTCCGACGAGCCTGGCATTCTGGCTACCGAGCTGCATGCCGATGGCAGCCATGTGGGCATTCTCTGCGTACCGGGCAATGTCTCCGGCGGCAATGTGCTGGGCGATCCCTTGCTCAAGATGGACGGTCAGGCTGTCTTCAAGCTGGCAGTGAGCGTGCTGGACAAGGCGGCTCGCTCCGCGCTGGAAAAAGCGGGTCTGACGGATGCCGACATCGATTGGCTGATCCCGCACCAGGCCAATATCCGCATCATGCAAAGCACGGCGCGCAAGCTCAAGCTGTCCATGGACAAGGTGGTGGTGACCGTCGATCAGCATGGCAACACCTCGGCGGCTTCGATTCCTCTGGCACTCGATCACGGCGTGCGCAGCGGACAGGTCAAAAAAGGCCAGACCGTGCTGCTCGAAGGGGTGGGCGGTGGCTTCACCTGGGGTGCGGTGCTCCTCAAGATGTAGCTGTAGACGCAATAAAGATAAGCGTTTCAGGCAATTTTTATACTAAGAAATATGAAGAAATTCGCATTTGTATTTCCTGGCCAGGGTTCGCAGTCCGTGGGCATGCTGGATGGCTGGGGGGATCATCCCGTCGTGGCTCAGACCGTGGCCGAAGCCTCCGAGGCTCTGGGCGAGGATGTGGGTCTGCTGATCAAGCAAGGCCCCAAGGAAGCTCTGGCGCTGACCACCAATACCCAGCCCGTGATGCTGGTTGCCGGTGTTGCGGCCTGGCGTGTCTGGCAGGCAGAAGGCGGTGCACTGCCGGATGCCGTGGCCGGTCATTCCCTGGGTGAATACTCGGCGCTGGTCGCTTCCGGCGTGCTGACGCTGGCTCAGGCCGCTCCGCTGGTGCGTCTGCGTGCCGCGGCCATGCAGGATGCCGTGCCCGTTGGCACGGGTGGCATGGCGGCCGTGCTGGCCCTGGATGCCGAAAAGGTCAAGGCGGTCTGCGCCGAAGTGACGGCTCAGCTGGGCGGTGCTGAAGTGGTGGAAGCCGTGAACTTCAACGATCCCGGTCAGACCGTGATCGCCGGCAGCAAGCTGGCCGTGGAGAAGGCCTGTGAAGCGGTCAAGGCGGCCGGTGCCAAGCGCGCCCTGCCTCTGCCGGTCTCCGCACCTTTCCACTCCAGCCTGATGAAGCCTGCTGCAGAAAAGCTCAAGGTCGCGCTGGCCGAGCTGACGCTGGCTACTCCTCTGATTCCCGTCATCAACAATATCGACGTCACCGTCCAGACGGACGCTGATGCGATTCGCGATGCCCTGTATCGTCAGGCCTTTGGTCCGGTGCGCTGGGTGGAGTGCGTGCAGGCCATCAAGGCTCGCGGCGTGACCCATATCGTGGAATGTGGACCCGGCAAGGTGCTGGCCGGCATGGTCAAGCGTATTGACGCCGACCTGACGGGTGTTCCCCTGTTTGATACAGCCACCCTGGCTGACGTGAAAGAATTGCTCGCATGACTGATAACCAGACCAAGCCCCAGGTTGCCCTGGTCACCGGTGCCACCCGTGGCATCGGTGCCGCCATCGCGCAGGAGCTGGCCTCCAAGGGCTATCAAGTGATTGGCACGGCCACATCGGATGCTGGTGCCGAAAAGATCAGCCAGGCTCTGTCCGCCTTCGGTGGCCGTGGTGTCACGCTGAACGTGACCGACGGCGCTGCCGTGGATGCCCTGATCGACTCCATCGTCAAGAATGACGGCGGCCTGCATGTGCTGGTCAATAACGCAGGCATTACCCGCGATACCCTGGCGATGCGCATGAAGGATGACGATTGGGATGCCGTCACCGACACCAATCTGAAGGCTGTTTTCCGAGTCAGCCGTGCGGCTATTCGTCCCATGATGAAGCAGCGTTTCGGCCGCATCATCAGCATCACCAGCGTGGTCGGTGCCTCGGGCAATGCAGGTCAGGCCAACTACGCCGCCGCCAAGGCTGGCGTGGCTGGCATGACCCGTGCTCTGGCCAAGGAGCTGGGCAGTCGCGGCATCACCGTGAACTGTGTAGCTCCGGGCTTCATCGCCACAGATATGACGGCAGATCTGCCAGAGGCGCAAAAGGCTGCGCTCAAGGCACAGATCGCCATGGGTGATCTGGGTCAGCCCAGCGACATCGCGCATGCCGTGGCCTATCTGGCTTCTGCCGGTGCCGGCTATGTGACGGGGCAGGAACTGCACGTCAACGGCGGCATGTACATGTAAGAAATTTCGGCAGTTTGTGCGGTGTTTGCCGCACTTGCTGCCAGAAGCTGAACACTTTTGCAAGTTCAGTGGCCGTTTCCTCGCGACGGCCAGCCGCCAAGGGGCTTCTCCCGAAACGGCTAGAATCGCGGGTTCATTCACAACCCCCTGAGGGAAACCATGAGCGATATCGAAGCACGTGTCAAAAAAATCATTGCCGAACAACTCGGCGTTGAAGAGTCCCAAGTGACCAACGAAAAGGCCTTCGTGGCTGACCTGGGCGCTGACTCCCTGGACACAGTGGAACTGGTGATGGCCCTGGAAGATGAATTCGGCATCGAGATCCCTGACGAAGACGCAGAGAAGATCACGACGGTGCAAAACGCCATCGACTACGCCAATACCCACCAAAAGGCCTAAGGTCTTTTTTCAGCGATCAGTTAAAGGTTTGAACGCATGAGCCGTCGTCGCGTTGTCGTGACCGGTCTGGGCTGCATCTCCCCCGTGGGTAACACGGTGGGCGAAGCCTGGGCCAATCTTTTGGCCGGCCAGTCCGGTATTGACCTCATCACCAAGTTCGATGCGTCGAACTTCTCCTGCAAGATTGCAGGTGAGGTCAAGGGATTTGATGTGGAGAAATACATGAGCGCCAAAGATGCGCGCTCCATGGATACCTTCATTCATTACGGCATCGCGGCTGCGGAGCAAGCCGTTCTGGACGCAGGCCTGCCCACAGGTGAAGCCCTGTCCGAAGACCTGGCCACACGCATTGCCTGCGTGATCGGCTCGGGCATTGGCGGCCTGCCGCTGATCGAGAACACTCACGCAGAACTGGCTGCCCGCGGTCCTCGCCGCATCACGCCGTTCTTCGTGCCTGCTTCCATCATCAATATGGTGGCAGGGCATGTGTCCATGCGATTTGGCTTCAAGGGGCCGAATCTGTCGATCGTGACAGCCTGCACCACAGGCCTGCACTGCATCGGCGAAGCCGGACGCATGATCGAATACGGCGATGCAGACATCGTCGTGGCCGGTGGCACGGAAGCCACTGTTTCGCCTCTAGGTGTGGGCGGCTTTGCTGCCATGCGTGCGCTGTCAACGCGCAACGACGACCCCAAGGCTGCATCGCGCCCCTGGGACAAGGACCGTGACGGCTTTGTGCTCGGCGAAGGTGCCGGTGTGCTGGTGCTCGAAGAGTACGAACACGCCAAGGCCCGCGGCGCCAAGATTTACGCGGAGCTGGCAGGCTTTGGCATGAGTGCCGACGCCGGTCACATGACCGCACCCAATATGGACGGCCCTCGCCGTGCCATGCTCAACGCTTTGCGCAATGCCGGTGTGAACCAGGATCAGGTCAACTACCTGAATGCGCACGGCACCTCCACGCCTCTGGGCGATGCGAATGAATCCAATGCCATCAAGGCGGCCATGGGCGAGTTTGCGAAGAAGAATCTGGTGGTCAGCTCGACCAAGTCCATGACGGGTCACCTGCTGGGTGGTGCTGGTGGTATCGAGAGCGTTTTCACCGTGATGGCGCTGCACGACCAGAAGATTCCTCCGACCATCAATCTGATCAACCAGGATCCCGAGTGCGATCTGGACTATTGCGCCAATACGGCGCGTGACGCCAAGCTGGAAGTTGCCGTGAAGAACAACTTCGGTTTCGGTGGCACCAACGGCACGCTGGTCTTCAAGCGCGTCTAAGTCGCTTCGAGCAGCTTCTGCACAGCCCGCACAGGCCCTGGCCTTGCGGGCTTTTTTCCATGTGCGGCTTGATCGTGCTTTCCCTAGCTTTGCTGCAGCCGGGTTTTCGCACATGGTCGGCCCATGAGTGCTCGCTACCATGCTCCAGCCGTTGCCTATGTCTTTGTCCGGCCTGACTGCGCCGGAGGACTGCTGCTGCTGACCGGGATGGTCTTGCTGATGGCTCTGCTGGTCTGGTGCCTGCAAGTCCAGTCGGGCTGGTTGCAGGTGCTGCTGGCTTTGCCGGCCTTGATCCTGGCCGCAGTGCTGCTTTGCGGACAGTGGCGCAACTGGCCGCAAGGACGTCTGCTCTGGAATGGCGAGCATTGGTTGTTGGAGGCCGAAAACCCGTCAACCGCTCGGTCACTGCCTGTGCGGCTGGCGGTGGGGCTTGATGGTGGCCACTGGCTTTGGCTCAGCGTTTCGGATGTTCTGGTGTTCAGGACCAAGGGCGGCAGGCGCCGGGTGCTATGGATTTTCCTGTCTCAACGACACAGCCCCGAGCAATGGGGAGACTTGCGGCGTGCGGTATATTCCTCCATCGTGCCGCTGGCAGAGCAGGGCTAGGCCCTCGCCGGTTATGGCAGCACGCCGCTTGGCCTTTCATGACACCTCCCGATTTTCCCACTCCCTCTGCCGACAGCGATCTGGCTTTGGTCGAACGAGCCAATGCTGGCGACACACGGGCTTTTGAGCTTCTGGTCATCAAGTACCAGCGTCGCATCGAACGTCTGGTGGGCCGCATGGTGCGCGATGTCGATCTGGTGCCTGACATCACGCAGGAAACCTTCATCCGCGCCTACAAGGCCTTGCACCAGTTCCGCGGCGAGGCCCAGTTCTACACCTGGCTGTACCGCATTGCCGTCAATACGGCCAAGAAGGCCTTGATGGAAATGCATCGCTCGCCGGTGATGACCGAGAGCGCGTTACACACTGGGGACGATGAGGATGAAACTTCTGTTCACAGACAGGAACTAACGACTCAGGAAACCCCGGAAACAGTGTTGGCGGCGCGTGAAATTGCCGAAGCCGTCAACGCCGCCATGGAGGCTTTGCCCGAGGATTTGCGTCAGGCGGTCACGCTGCGCGAAATCGAGGGGCTCAGCTATGAGGAAATCGCGCAGGCGATGGACTGTCCCATAGGCACGGTGCGCTCGCGCATCTTTCGGGCACGCGAGGCGATTTCGGCCAGGGTCAAGCCCCTGCTGGAGCGCCAGGGTGGAAAGCGTTGGTAGTACAGGCAAGACGAGCAGGTGAACTTCATGAATGACGATCTGATCAAGCAGGAACAGTTGTCGGCACTGGTGGATGGCGAGGCTTCCTCGGTCCAGATGCAGGCCGTGCTCTCCTATGCGGAAAGCGACGAAGGCCAGCAGTCCTGGGCCATGTACCACCTGATTGGCGATGTGCTGCGTTCTCCGGAGCTGGCCCATCACAGTCAGCACGATATTTTGAGCGGCGTGCGCGCCCATATGGAGCGTGAGCCGATCCGTGGCATTCATCTGCCCGGTGTGACCGCAGATGCGGCCAGTTCATTGAGCTTGGGTGGTCTGGAGCAGATCACAGCTGCCGAGGAACGTGGGCAGGCGCTGGGCAATGGCGCAACCGTGGTCAGCCTGCCTGCCCGTCAGGCGGCCAATGCATCGGTCTTTCGCTGGAAAATGGCAGCCGGCTTTGCTTCGGTTGCTGCCGTGGCAGCCGTTGGCTGGGGGGTCATGCTCGCAGGTTCGGGGGGGCTGTACGGCCGCCAGGGTGGGGCGCAACTCGCTGCTCTCAGCCCGAATGCCGTGGTGGCTGCCGCGCCTGCCGCATCGCTAGGATTGAGTCAGCCCGTTTCGGGCGGTGAAGAGACAGCCATGCCCCTGGGTTCGGAAGCCCAGTCTTCCACCGTAGTGGCAGTTGCTGGCCCCAACGGCCAGACCGTGATGCTGCGTGATCCGCGTCTGGACGAGTTGTTGGCTTCTCACCCTCAGCAAAGCAGCGCGCCCAATCTGCAGATGCCTGCCAGCTTTTTGCGCAATGCAAGCTTTGCCACGGCTACCCGCCATTGATGCTTCTGCGCACAGCAGTCTTAGGCCTGAAACGCATGGTTTTCAGGTCTAAGCTTTATGCAGCTTGCGTGCGAAGCTATTGATTTAGGATCTGTTGGGCGCAGATACTGTTTGATCTGTGCCCGATTTCACGGGCCGGAGCGCTTTCAGTTGATGGCTGCTTTTGCCAGAATGCGCTTCAATGCTCTCACCTGTTTTCTCTCATGGGTCTGATTTGGCGACCCGTTCTGTCCGACGACTCGAACAAGGAATAAAAACGATGCGCACACCATCCTGGATGACGCTCAAATCCCGTGTTTCGGCTACAGCCATTGCCAGTTCGATGGCGATCGCGGCCCTGGCCGCAGGAGGCATGCTGCCGGTTACAGCTGCTCATGCCCAAAGTGCTGCAACGGCGCGCGGGCTGCCGGACTTCACGGATCTTGTCGATCAGGTCGGGCCTTCGGTGGTCAACATCCGTACGCTGGAGAAGGTCTCCAACAACAGCGCCGAAGCTCTGGGCATGGATGAAGACATGCTGGAGTTCTTCCGCCGCTTCGGCCTTCCCGTGCCCAATGTGCCGCGTCAGCGCTCGCCCAAGGGCGGTCAGTCCGAGGAAGAGCAGCCACGTGGCGTGGGATCGGGCTTCATCCTCACGGCTGACGGCTATGTGATGACCAATGCCCATGTGGTCGATGGTGCCGATGAAGTCATTGTCACGCTGACCGACAAGCGCGAGTTCAAGGCAAAAATAGTCGGCGCGGACAAGCGCACCGATGTGGCCGTGGTCAAGATCGATGCCAAAGGGCTTCCCGCAGTCAAGATCGGCGATGTGAGCAAGCTGCGCGTGGGCGAGTGGGTCATGGCGATTGGCTCGCCCTTCGGACTCGAAAATTCGGTCACAGCCGGCATTGTCTCTGCCAAGCAGCGCGATACCGGTGACTATCTGCCCTTCATCCAGACCGATGTGGCCATCAACCCCGGCAACTCGGGCGGCCCGCTGATCAATATGCGCGGCGAGGTGGTGGGGATCAACAGCCAGATCTACTCGCGCTCGGGCGGCTTCATGGGCATCAGCTTTGCAATTCCCGTGGATGAAGCGATCCGTGTCAGCGATCAGCTGCGTGCCACCGGCAAGGTCACGCGCGGCCGTATCGGCGTGCAGATCGGCCCCGTGACCAAGGACGTGGCAGAGTCCATCGGCCTTGGCAAGCCAGAAGGCGCTCTGGTGTCGGCCGTCGAGCCGGACTCTCCCGCGGCCAAGGCCGGTGTGGAGGCGGGCGACGTGATCACCAAGTTCGATGGCAAGGCCATCGAGAAGGTCTCCGATCTGCCGCGTCTCGTGGGCAATACCAAGCCCGGCACCAAGAGCACCATTACCGTGCTGCGCCGCGGCAAGCTCAAGGAGCTGAGCATGGTGATTGCCGAAGTACCTTCCGACGAATCTGCCAAGACCAAGGCAGGCAACAGTGGTGCAGGCAAGACTCCATCCGGTACGCTGGAGAACAAGGCTCTGGGCCTGACGCTGAGCGAGCTGACGTCTGCACAGAAGAAGGAGCTGGCCATCAAGGGCGGCGTGCGCGTGTCGGCTGCGGTGGATGCCGCAGCCCGTGCCGGTCTGCGTGAAGGCGATGTGATTCTGCAATTGGCGAATGCGGAAGTCTCCGATCTCAAGAGCTTCGAGGCCGCCTGGGCCAAGGCCGACAAGTCCAAGCCCGTCAATGTGCTGGTGCGCCGTGGTGACTGGGCGCAGTATGTGCTGATTCGCCCTGCCAAATAAATGTGGCGAAAAGCCTGCATGGGCTTGTTGCCATTTCGTGATCTGAAATGACAACAAGCCCTCAGCCTGTCAGTGCCCCTATGCCATTGGGTAGAATCCCACGCAAATGCATGGTGGTTGGACGCAAAAAATCACGCTGACAGGCGGTTTTCAAGCGGTGCAAAAGCCTTTGCAATCTCCGGCTGCTGATGGCTAAACGGTGTTTTCTGGTTTGTGGATAATTTGTTGATAAATGAATTCGAAAATCACAAACCGAAACTTGTCAAGCCTTGCTGGGTCTTGGCTTGCGGCCAGTTTTGCCTACAATAAAGTCCCAACTATCGCAGTTGCCAGAGATTGTTGGTTAAGGGCGCGCCGCTTGAGGGACGCGCCCTTTTTTCTTGCTGCTGCAGGCCACTTTTTTCAATTCCAAAGCTGTCTTTCTCGTTGATGAATCACATCCGTAATTTCTCCATCATTGCGCATATTGACCATGGCAAGTCCACTCTGGCGGACCGCCTGATCCAGCGCTGCGGAGGCCTTGCCGACCGCGATATGGAAGCCCAGGTGCTGGACTCGATGGACATCGAGAAAGAGCGCGGCATCACCATCAAGGCCCAGACCGCTGCCCTGCAGTACAAGGCCAAGGACGGCAAGGTCTACAACCTGAACCTGATCGACACCCCTGGCCACGTGGACTTTTCCTACGAAGTCTCGCGCTCGCTGTCGGCCTGCGAAGGCGGCCTGCTGGTGGTCGATGCCTCCCAGGGCGTGGAAGCCCAGACCGTGGCCAACTGCTATACCGCGCTGGACCTGGGCGTGGAGGTATTCGCCGTCCTCAACAAGATGGACCTGCCCCAGGCCGATCCCGAGAACGCCAAGGCCGAGATCGAGGACGTGATCGGTATCGATGCCAGCGATGCCATTCCCTGCTCGGCCAAGACCGGCATGGGCATCGACGAGATCCTGGAAGCCATCGTGGCCAAGGTGCCGGCCCCCAAGGGCAATCCCGATGGCCCGCTGCGTGCCATGATCGTGGACAGCTGGTTCGACCCCTATGTGGGCGTCGTGATGCTGGTGCGCGTGGTCGATGGCGAGCTTAAGAAGAACGAGCGCTTCAAGATGATGGCCAGCGGCGCTGCCTACGAAGCCAACAACATCGGCGTGTTCACCCCGGCCAACCAGCCGCGCGACATGCTCAGGGCCGGCGAGGTGGGTTACATCATTGCCGGCATCAAGGAGCTGAAGGCTGCCAAGGTCGGTGACACCATCACGCTGGAAAAAAAGCTGCCCAACAACCTGGGTCCTGCCGAGAAGCCTCTGCCGGGCTTCAAGGAAGTCAAGCCCCAGGTTTTCGCGGGTCTGTACCCCACCGAAGCCTCTGAATACGACCAGCTGCGTGATGCGCTGGAAAAGCTGCAGCTCAACGATGCGGCGCTGCAGTTCGAGCCCGAAGTCTCGCAGGCGCTGGGCTTTGGCTTCCGCTGCGGCTTCCTGGGTCTGCTGCACATGGAAATCGTGCAGGAGCGACTGGAGCGCGAATTCGACCAGGATCTGATCACCACGGCCCCCAGCGTGGTCTACCAGGTGATCAAGGGCGATGGCGAGCTGATCGACGTGGAAAACCCCTCCAAGATGCCCGATATCGGCCGCATCCAGGAGATCCGCGAGCCCATCGTGACCGTGCACCTCTACATGCCGCAAGACTATGTGGGTCCGGTGATGACGCTGGCCAACCAGAAGCGTGGCGTGCAGATGAATATGCAATACCACGGCCGTCAGGTCATGCTGACCTACGAGATGCCTTTGGGCGAAATCGTGCTGGACTTCTTCGACAAGCTCAAGAGCGTCTCGCGCGGCTATGCCTCCATGGACTATGAGTTCAAGGAATATCGTGCTTCCGACGTGGTGAAAGTCGATATCTTGCTCAATGGCGAAAAGGTCGATGCCCTGTCCATCATCGTGCACCGCTCGCAGTCCGTTTACCGCGGCCGTGCCGTGGTGGCCAAGATGCGCGAGATCATCAGCCGCCAGATGTTCGATGTGGCCATTCAGGCCGCGATCGGCGCCAACATCATTGCGCGTGAAACCGTCAAGGCCATGCGCAAGAACGTGCTGGCCAAGTGCTATGGCGGCGACATCACGCGTAAGCGCAAGCTGCTCGAAAAGCAGAAGGCCGGCAAGAAGCGTATGAAGCAGATCGGTTCGGTGGAAGTGCCGCAGGAAGCCTTCCTGGCCATTCTGCAAGTGGAGGATTGATGCAAGTCATGCAGTGGATCACGGCCGCCATCCTGGCGGCCTTTGTAGGCTATATCGCGGCCTGGTATACCGGCTCCATCGAAGGCAACTTCGCACTGCTGCTGTTTCTGGCAACCGTGGTGACCGGGGTGTACTGGCTGGCCGAGCGCTTTTACTTCTGGCCTCGACGCCGCGCGGCTGCGGCTGCGCTGGAGCAGGCCGCGGTCGAGCGCCGCGCCGAGCTGGACCGCATGGGCATTGCCAAGACCGACATCGAAGTCTCCGAAGACGCCAAAGGTCGCATCCTCATGCAACCCTGGTGGCTGGATTGGACCGCCGGTCTGTTCCCGGTGATCGCCATCGTCTTCGTGCTGCGCTCCTTTCTGTTCGAGCCGTTCAAGATTCCCTCGGGCTCCATGATTCCGACGCTGATGGTGGGCGACCTGATCCTGGTCAACAAGTTCACCTACGGCATCCGCCTGCCCGTGATCAACAAGAAGATCACCGAAGGCAACAAGCCCCAGCGCGGCGATGTGATGGTGTTCCGCTACCCGCCCCAGCCCACGCTGGACTACATCAAGCGTGTGGTGGGCGTGCCTGGCGATGAGGTGGCCTATATCAACAAGCGCCTGAGCATCAACGGCAAGGAGCTGCCCACCCGCGAGCTGCCGGACTTTCTGGACCGTGACGTGATGCGTTACTTCAAGCAGTTTGAGGAAACGCTGGGCGAGCAGCCGCACCGTGCCATCGTCAACAACGATGTGCCGGCCTTCATCCAGGGGGCGAGCAATTTCGACTTCAAGGAAAACTGCCGCTACAGCGTGGAAGGCGTGACCTGCAAGGTGCCCGAGGGCCATTACTTCATGATGGGCGACAACCGCGACAACTCGCTGGACTCGCGCTACTGGGGTTTTGTGCCCGACCAGAACATCGTGGGCAAGGCCTTTTTTGTCTGGATGAACTTTGGTGACCTGAGCCGTATCGGCCGTTTCCACTGAGCACCGGCAATCGTTTCGTCATTTTTTCTGGGATACACGGGCAGAAACATGCCCGGCTTGAGAGGGGAAAAGCATGAAAAATCTGGCATTGCGCTCCAGGCAGCGTGGTCTGTCCTTTATCGGCCTGGTGTTTCTCGTGGCCGTCATCGTGGCGGTTGCCGCAATTGGCGCACAATCGGTGCCCGTCTTCCTGGAGTACCAGGCCATCACCAAGGCGGCCAACAAGGCCGCCGCTGAAGGCAGTACCGTTGCCGAAGTCAAGGCCAGCTTCGATCGTTCGGCCTCCATTGATGATTTCAAGTCCATCTCCGGCAACGATCTGAACGTGACCAAGGTCAACGACAAGATCGTCGTGGGCTTCGAGTATTCCCGTGAGATTCATCTGGCAGGCCCTGCCTACCTTGTTTACCGTTTCAAGAAATAGACCTTTCAGGTGGAACCTGCTCTAGTCGCTCTGCAGCAAAGGCTGCAACATCAATTTGCCAATCCGGCGCTGCTGCAGCGTGCCATCACGCACCGCAGCTTTTCGGCCGACAACAACGAGCGACTGGAGTTTCTGGGCGACTCGGTGCTCAGTCTGGCCATCTCCAGCTTGCTTTACGCCAAGCTGGCCTCCATGCCCGAAGGCGATCTCTCGCGCGTTCGGGCCAATCTCGTCAAGGAAGGCACGCTGCACAAGATTGCGCTGAAGCTGCAGCTACCCGATCTGCTGCGCCTGGGCGAAGGTGAGGCCAAGTCCGGCGGCAAGCAGCGTCCCTCCATCCTGGCTGATGCCGTGGAGGCGCTGATCGGTGCCGTCTACCTCGATGCCGGCTTTGCCGCAGGCGAGAAAGTCGTCCACCACCTCTTCGAGGGCGTGGACATCAACCCCCATATGCGTGCGGCCGACAAAGACCCCAAGACCGCACTGCAGGAATTGCTACAGGGCAAGCGCATGAAGCTGCCGCAATACCATGTGGTGGAAATCAGTGGCGCGGCGCACAAGCAGACCTTCAAGGTCGAGTGCACGATTGCCGAATGGAATATCAGCGCCCAGGGCTCGGGAGCATCCCGTCGCATGGGCGAGCAGGCAGCCGCCGCTGCCTTGCTGGAAAAAGTGAAAGCCAAAAATCCATGACCGATGCTGCTAAGAAAAAGATAGCGGGCACCGCAGGTGCAGAAAAAGCCAAGGGCCAAAAGGGCCCCAAGTCTGTGACTACCGATATCAGCGACCCCAGCCTGGACTACATCAGCGCCATGCTGGCCGCTGCCAAGCCCGGTAGCACGCCGACTGCCATCCGCGATCAGGAGGAAGAGGCTCCGGCCCGCGTCTACGCGCCCGAAGAGCAGCGCTGCGGCCTGATCGCCATCGTCGGCAAGCCCAATGTGGGCAAGTCCACGCTGATGAACGCGCTGGTGGGCCAGAAGATCTCCATCACGTCGCGCAAGGCCCAGACCACGCGCCACCGCATCACCGGCATCCGCACCAAGGACGAGACCCAGTTCGTCTTTGTCGATACCCCCGGTTTCCAGACCAAGCATTCCACCGCTCTGAACAAGTCGCTCAACAAGACCGTGATGGGCGCGATCGGCGATGTGGACCTGATCCTGTTCGTGGTGGAGGCGGGCAGCTTCACGCTGGCCGATGCCAAGGTGCTGAGCCTGTTCAAGCCCGGCATTCCCACGCTCTTGATCGCCAACAAGCTCGACACCGTGGGTCGCCGCGCCGAGATCGCCCCCTGGCTGCGCGACATGCAGGAGCGCCATCCTTTTGCCGAGTTCGTGCCCATGTCGGCCAAGAACAAGAAGGATATCGAGCGCATGTATGGCATCTGCGCCAAATACCTGCCGCAGCAGCCCTGGTTCTACGGCGAGGACGAACTGACCGACCGCAGCGAGAAATTCCTGGCTTCCGAGACTCTGCGCGAGAAGCTGTTCCGCTTCACGGGCGACGAGCTGCCCTATACATCGACGGTGGTCATCGACAAGTTCGAGGAAGAGCCCAGCCCCAAGTTCGGTCGCTTCATGCGCATTGCCGCCACCATCGTGGTCGAGCGCGACGGTCACAAGGCCATGGTGATCGGCCAGGGCGGCGAGCGCCTCAAGCGCATCTCCACCGAAACCCGTCAGGAGCTCGAAAAGCTGCTCAATGCCAAGGTGTTCCTCGAAGTCTGGGTCAAGGTCAAGTCCGGCTGGGCCGATGACGAGGCCCGGGTCAAATCCTTCGGCTACGAGTAAAACTTTTTGACCCCCACGCTCGCTCACTGCGTGTGCTCGCTGCCCCCCGAGGGGGCCCTGACCCGGCTTAGGCCGGGTTTTGCCTTGGGGCGGCCCGGCGGCAAAACCACCCCCTTCACATTTTTGTTGTGGTACGGAGCAAGTCATGGCTAGCGCCAAACGCGTCGGCGACGAACCCGCATACATCCTGCACCAGTACGACTGGAGCGAATCCAGCCTGATCCTGGAGGTGTTCACGCGCCATCGCGGGCGCGTGGCGCTTGCGGCCAAGGGCGTCAAGCGCCATACCTCCAACTTTCGCCCCGTCCTGCTGCCGCTGCAGCCGCTCAAGCTCAGCTACACGCTGGGAGCAGAGGGTAATGCCGAGATTCATAGCCTGAAGGGGGCGGAATGGGTGGGCGGCCATGTCATGCCCCAGGGCGATGCGCTGTGGTCGGGCATGTATCTGAACGAGTTGCTGCTGCGCCTGCTGGCGCGCGATGACCCTTATACGGCGCTGTTCGATATCTATGCCGGTGTGGTGCGCGTGCTGGCTGGTCAGCATGGCGGCACGACCGAGGCCATCGAACCCGTGCTGCGCGCCTTCGAGCTGGTGCTGCTGCGCGAACTCGGCCATCTGCCCGATCTGAGGCAGGAAAGCGCAACGCTCAGCCAGCTCAACAGTGTTTTGCGTTACACCCTGGTGGCCGACGGCGGCCTGCGCCAGGCCGCCGGCTACGAGCGCGCGGCGTTGAGCGGCCAGCAGTGGCAGGCCATAGAGCTGGCGCTGCAGGCCGAGCAGCCATTTCCGCGAACCCTGAACGCACTGGCCGAGCCCGAAGTGGCCCAGGCCTTGAAGCCGCAATTGCGCCATCTTCTGCAATACCATTGCGGCTCAACCATGCTGCGCACCCGCCAGCTGATGATGGATCTGCAATCGCTATGAATACCTCTGCCTCCCCACGCACCGCGCTTTCGGTCAATGTCAACAAGGTGGCGCTGCTGCGCAATACCCGCCATCTGGGCATTCCCTCGGTGACGCGTGCGGCGCAGATCTGCCTTGAAGCGGGAGCGCAGGGCATCACCATTCACCCGCGCCCCGATGAGCGCCACATCCGTGCGCAGGATGTGTTCGAGCTGCACGAGCTGCTCAAGAACTGGCCTGGCGCCGAATTCAATATCGAAGGCAATCCCACGCAGAACCTGATGGATTTCATCCGCCAGACGCGTCCGCATCAGGCCACTTTCGTGCCCGACAGCGAAGACCAGTTCACCAGCGACCATGGTTGGAGCTTTCCTCAGGATGCCGAACGCCTCAAGCCCTTGATTGCCGAATGCAAGGCGCTGGGCGTGCGCGTGAGCCTGTTCATGGACCCCATCCCCGAGCAGATGGCGGCGGCCAAGGCTGTAGGTGCCGACCGCGTGGAGCTCTACACCGAGCCTTTTGCCGCCAACTGGGGCAAGGCCGAGCAGGAGCAACAACTGCAGACCTATGCCAGGGCCGCGCAGGCCGCGCTGGATGCCGGGCTGGGCATCAATGCCGGCCATGACCTGAATCGCGACAATCTGGCCGCCTTTGTGGCCCGGGTGCCGGGTCTGGCCGAAGTCTCCATCGGCCACGCCCTGATTGCCGATGCACTGGAGCTGGGCTATGCCGAGACCGTCAAGGCCTATCAGGCCTGCATCGACGCTGGCATGGCAGGCAAGAATTCCTGAAAAGATAGCTGTCAGCGCTTTGTGGGTAAGCGTTTAAGGCCTTTTTCTCTATAAGGATCCATGGATGATTTACGGCATCGGCACCGATATCTGCGATGTGCGCCGCATACGCGCAAGCCTGGAAAAGCATGGCGAGCGTTTTGCCCGCAAGGTTCTGGCCGATGGCGAACTGGCGACCTGGAAGGCGCGCAGCGAGCGCTGGCCCGAGCGCGGCATCCGCTATATGGCCACGCGCTTTTCGGCCAAGGAAGCTTTCAGCAAGGCCGTGGGAATGGGCATGGTCATGCCCATGACCTGGCGCCATTGCGAAGTCATCAAGCTGCCCAGTGGCCAGCCTGCGATTCGTCTGCATGGCGAACTCAAGGAGTGGTTCGAGAAAAACAATCTGACGGCGCACCTGTCCGTCACCGATGAATCCGACTACGCAGCCAGCTTTTGTGTCGTCGAAAGAAAAGAATGAAATCAGCCTCTGGTGCCTGATACATAGGCGCTGACAGCTATGGAAATTTTTAAATCATGAGCATGCATGCACCTCTGATCATTGATATTGCCGGCACATCGCTGACTGATGTGGACCGCGCGCGCCTGGCCCATCCTCTGGTGGGCGGCATCATTCTCTTCAAGCGCAACTGGGAGGACCGCAGCGCGCTGGTCCAGTTGTGTGCCGATATCAAGGCCGTCAAGCCCGATCTGCTGATCAGCGTGGACCACGAGGGCGGCCGCGTGCAGCGCTTTCGCACCGATGGCTTCACGCATATTCCGCCGATGCGTGCCTTTGGCGAGATGTGGATGGACGACGGCGTGCGCAGCGGCAAAGGTAAAAAATACCGCGAAGGCAGCGGCGCCATGCGGGCCATGAACGCCGCCACGGCCGCCGGCTATGTGCTGGGCACGGAGCTGCGTGCCTGCGGCGTGGACTTCAGCTTCACGCCCGTGCTGGACCTGGACTATGGCGAATCCTCGGTCATCGGCGATCGCAGCTTTCACCGCGACCCGCGCGTGGTGGCCGCTCTTGCCAGGAGCCTGATGCAGGGTCTGCTGCAGGCCGGCATGGGCAACTGCGGCAAGCATTTTCCCGGTCACGGCTTTGTGAAGGCCGACTCGCATGTGGACATTCCCGTCGACAAGCGCAGCCTGACGGCCATCCTCGACGAAGACGCCGCTCCCTATCCCTGGCTGTCCAGCGTGCTCACGGCCGTCATGCCCGCCCATGTGATCTACCCCAAGGTGGACAAGCGCCCGGCGGGCTTCAGCGAGAAATGGCTCAAGGACATTCTGCGCGCCCGTCTGCGCTATGACGGAGCCATCTTCAGCGACGATCTGAGCATGGAGGGCGCGCGCCGCATCGACGGCGCACTCATCAGCTACACCGATGCCGCGTTGACGGCCCTGAATGCGGGCTGCGACATGGTGCTGCTGTGCAACCAGAGCCTGGGTCTGGGCGAGCATGTGGACGAGTTGCTGGACGGCATGGATGCCGCGCTGCGCGACGGCCGCTGGGTGCCCGATATCGACTCCGAGTCGCGCCGTGTCTCGCTGCTGCCCGACACGGAACCTCAGGCCTGGGACGATCTGATGCGCCAGCCTGCCTATCTGCAGGCGCTGGATCTGTTGCCCTAGGCGGCACTGAGCTGGCCCGCCATCCGCTGCCTTTGACGCAAGGGCAGCGGATTTTTTTATGCCTTTCGAAGGCTGGGCAGGTCGGCTGCTGAAATTTAAGTCTGGCCTCAGTTAGCCGGCTTAGGGTGTGCTCAGAAGCCTGGCAGTGGCATCGCCGTGGCGCCAGCGGTTCATGAATCACCGAAAGCCTGCATGACTTCCAAGAGCCCGGGACCTGAGTCCCGCAAAAACCGGTCGGGCGTGCTGCGCCAGGCCTTTTCGCTGACCCGGCCCTATTTTCAGTCCGAGGAGAAATGGAAGGCCTGGGGGCTGCTGGCCGCCATCGTGGGCCTCAATCTCGCGGCGGTGTTCATGCTGGTGCAGATCAATGAATGGAACCGGGTGTTCTATGACGCATTGCAGAACAAGCAGGTCGAGGTGTTCTGGCAGCAGCTATGGCGCTTTCTCTGGCTGGCCCTGGTGTACATCGTCATCGCGGTCTACAAGTTCTATCTGACGCAGTTGCTGCAGCTCAACTGGCGGCGCTGGCTGACCGAGCACATGTTGCAGCGCTGGCTGTCGGCCAAGGCGTTCTATCGGCTGGAGCTGGGGCGCTATGGCGTGGACGGCAATGCCAAGGCCCCCGACAACCCCGATCAGCGGATTCAGGAGGACTTGAATCTGTTCACCACCTATACCGTGTCGCTTTCCATGGGGCTGCTGAATGCGGTCGTCACCTTTGTGAGCTTCGTCGGCATTCTGTGGAGCCTGAGCTCCGTCGTCGATGTCAGTTTGCCGGCCATGTTCGGCGGCGGGCAGCTGCAGGTTTCCGGTTTCATGGTCTGGATGGCCGTGCTGTATTGTCTGGTCGGCAGCGCGATCACCTTCTGGATCGGCAAGCCCCAGGTCCGACTCAACAACCGCCAGCAGCAACTGGAGGCCAACTTCCGCCATCACATGATCCGTGTGCGCGAGCATGCCGAGGCGATCGCCCTGGACGGTGGCGAGCGCGTGGAGGGTGCTCAGATCGGCCTGCGTTTCGGCGACGCCCTGGGCAACTATCTGGACCTGATCAAGAAGCAGAAGAGTCTGGGTTGGTTTACCAATTTCTTCGGCCAGGCAGCCGTGGTCTTTCCCTTCATCATTGCCGCACCGCGTTTTTTCAGCGGCGCCATCCAGCTGGGTCAGCTCATGCAGATAGGCTCGGCCTTCAATCAGGTGCAGGACTCGCTGAGCTGGATCGTCAACAACTACTCCGATATCGCTGCCTGGAGGGCCACGACTGCGCGCCTGGCCGGTTTCGACGAGAGCCTGCGCGAGCAGGAGGAGCATCCGGTCGGCGTTCAGCTTGCAGCGTCGAACCAGTTGCAGACCCGGAATCTCGATGTATCCCTGCCCGCAGGAAGCCCCATCGTGGCGGACGCCAGGCTGCAGATATGCCCGGGCCAGAGGCTGTTGATCAGCGGGCCTTCTGGCAGCGGCAAGTCCACCTTGCTGCGGGCGTTTGCTGGTATCTGGCCCTATGCGCGAGGTCGGGTGGAGCGGCCTCTGGACGTAATGTTCATTCCTCAGCGCCCTTATTTTCCCGACGGCAGCCTGCGCGATGCCCTGGCCTATCCGGAGCCGGCGGCAAGCTACAGCGACGCTGAGCTCAAACAGGTCTTGCGCGAAGCGCAGTTGCCGCAGCTGCAGGAGCGGCTGGACAGCCAGGCGGCCTGGAACAGCAGCCTGTCGGGAGGCGAGCAGCAGCGGCTGTCCGTGGCGCGGGTCTTGCTCAAGCGTCCGGCCTGGGTGTTTGCGGACGAGGCCACGAGCGCGCTGGACAATGCCGCCGAAGCGCAGATCTACAGCCGGCTGGTGCAACTGGTGCAGGGCAGAGGCGGGGCACTGGTCTCGGTGGCGCACCGCGACAGTGTGACGGAGTTCCACACGGCCCGCTGGCTGCTTTCGCCGCAGCAAGGGATCCGGGAGGCCGACCTGCCCGGGAGCCGCTGAGGCAGGCAGGTTCGGGGACAAGCAGTCTCAACCACGGTGCAGGCATGGGAGGCTCTGGCAGCGACTTTCTCGTGGGATGATGTGCATTCGAGAATCTTTGGAGAACGAGCCCATGCGCGTTGGTGTGCTGACCGGTGGCGGCGACTGCCCCGGCCTCAATGCGGTGATCCGTGCGGTCACCAAGTCCCTGATCAACCATGGCCAGTGCGAGGTACTGGGCATTGCCGACGGCTTTGAAGGGTTGATGGATGCAAGTCCGCGCGTCAGAGCGCTGAGCTGGGACGAGGTCAGCGGCATTCTGCATATCGGCGGCACCATTCTGGGCACCAGCAACAGCGCCAACCCGCTGCGCGATGCGGCCACGCTGGCCCAGGTGGGGCGCAATGTCAAGGCGCTGGCACTGGATGTGGTGGTCGCCATCGGCGGCGACGGCACCATGAGCCTGGCCCATGGCCTGGCGCAGGTGGGACTGCAATGCGTGGGCGTGCCCAAGACCATCGATAACGACATTGCCAACTGCGAGCGCAGCTTCGGCTTCGACACGGCCGTGGCCACGGTGACCGAAAGCCTGCGCCGCATCGAGAGCACGGCCATGAGTCACCACCGCGTGATGATCGTGGAGACCATGGGGCGCCACGCAGGCTGGCTGGCGCTGGAGTCCGGCATCGCCGGTGCTGCCGACATCATTTTGCTGCCCGAGATCGATTACGACCTGCAGTCCATCATCAAGGTCTGTCAGGAGCGCGAGCGGCGTCAGCGCTACACCATCATCTGCATCGGCGAGGGTGCCAAGGAAAGCGGCCAGAGCCTGACGGTGCGCGAGCGGATTGCGCACAGTCCCGACCCCGTGCGTCTGGGCGGCGTCGGCCATGTGCTGCGCGAGCGGCTGCAACCCCATCTCCAGAGCGAGGTGCGCACCACGGTGTTGGGGCATGTGCAGCGCGGCGGCGATCCGACGCCGTTTGACCGGGTATTGGCCACGCAGTTCGGCCACCATGCGGCGCAACTGGTGCTGGGCGGCCAGCTGGGCCATATGGTCACGCTGCAGAACGGCCGCATCGGCAGTGTGGCGATTGCGGATGTGGCCAATACCCAGCGCACCGTGCCGCTGGACAGCCCGCTGCTGACCATGGCGCGCGATATCGGAATTTGCTTTGGCGAGGCCTGAGCTGAGCTAAGGTGTGAGCCTGCGCGCACTTTCGGCGCGCCGGAGAAATTCAGCATGGACCGACATGAAGAAGCCGTGATGCAGCTGCTCACGGCCAACGGTGAGACTTTTGTGGCCCCCAAGTACGAGGTGGCCGATGGCTGGCAATGTCCGGCCTTCGTGGCATTGCGCCCGGCTCGTCGCCAGGTCTATGTGGTCGAGGTATCGGCTTCCGGCTATCCGCTGGCGCTGGTCAACCGTCTCAACGAGCGGGTCGAGAAATGGTATGCCCCGCTGCTGTCGCAGCTGCACGGCCTGGGCATCACGCAGCCCGACTGGGAGATTGCCTGCCTGGTGTTTGTGCGCAGCGATCAGATCGACTGGCTCAAGGAACGCGTCAAGGACCTGAGCGGCGTGCATGTGCTGGGTCTGGAGCAGGCCAGCAGCCCCTGGGTCTGGGACGATGCGGTCTGGACTTCCGAGATGCGATTCGACGCGGGAAGCATTCCGCAGCGTGGCGGCAAGGCTGTCGGTCTGACGCACTGATACCCACCGAAAAATTTCAAGATATTGGCCTCAATCCCTTTGTCTTGAAGCGATTGAGGCTATCTATTTGGTAGAGATGCTGGCCCATGAACACCACTCACTCGCAGGTAGGCAGATGACTCTTTTCCGAATTCTGATCGCGGTGGCTTTGAGCGCCTGCGCCGCTGCCGCCCAGGCTGCAGACTGGCAGATCTGCGATCTCAAGGTGCAGGTGCGAGAAAAGCAAAGCGGTGGCCGCGCGCTGCAGACCCGCGTGCTCGAAGCCAAGGCCAGCGGCGATGCCGAATGCCCGCAACCGGGCACGGCGCTGAGCTTCAGGCCCGAAACGGCAGACTATCAAAGCGAGCTGCCGCGCAGGCAGTGGCCCGGTCCCGGTACTGCCGTGACGGTACGCTTTCGCTATCTGGACGGGCAATGCAAGAATCGCGGCGCTTGCCGCATCGAGCATTACTCGCCAATGCCGCACTGAATCTTCAGTCAGCCGCGCCATGCGCTTCATAGCTCGGCGCTGAAAGCGGCCGAATTGCCAAGCTGCAGTCACGAGAGGCTTGCCTGCTCGCCTATGATCGGGGGCTCGGCCCCATATATGCAGGATGCAACCATGACCACCCTAGGAACCCCTCTCTCCCCCAATGCCACCAAAGTCATGCTGCTGGGCAGCGGCGAGCTGGGCAAGGAAGTGCTGATTGCCCTGCAGCGCCTGGGCGTGGAAACCATTGCCGTGGACCGCTATGAAAACGCGCCTGGCCAGCAGGTGGCCCACCATGCGCGCACCATCACCATGAGCGATGCGGCCCAGCTCAAGGCGCTGATCGAAGAGGTCAAGCCCGATCTGGTCGTGCCCGAGATAGAGGCCATTGCCACGCCCATGCTGGAAGAGCTGGAGGCCGCAGGCGTCATCACCTGCATTCCCACGGCCCGCGCCGCGCGTCTGACCATGGACCGTGAAGGTATTCGCCGTCTGGCCGCTGAAACCCTGGGCCTGCCCACCAGCCCCTACCGTTTCTGTGACTCTCTGGCCGAGCTGCAAGCCGCGATCGACGGCAGCGACGGCCAGCCTGCCATCGGCTACCCATGTGTGGTCAAGCCCGTGATGAGCAGCTCGGGCAAGGGCCAGAGCAAGATCGACGGCCCTGCCGATGTGGCCAAGGCCTGGGATTACGCCATGGCCGGCGGCCGTGTGGCCAAGGGGCGCGTGATCGTCGAAGGCTTTATCGACTTCGATTACGAAATCACCCAGCTGACCGTGCGCGCCAAGGGTGCGGATGGCCAGATCGAAACCCATTTCTGCGACCCCGTGGGTCATATCCAGCAGGCCGGCGACTATGTGGAGAGCTGGCAGCCTCACCCCATGCATCCTGCCGCGCTCGAGAAATCGCGCCAGATTGCCAAGGCCGTCACAGACGACCTGGGTGGTCTGGGCCTGTTTGGCGTGGAACTGTTTGTGAAGGGCGAGCAGGTCTGGTTCAGCGAAGTCTCGCCACGTCCTCATGACACAGGTCTGGTGACGCTGTGCACGCAATGGCAAAGCGAGTTCGAGTTGCATGCCCGCGCGATTCTGGGTCTGCCCGTGGATGCCAGCCTGCGCAACCCTGGTGCCAGTGCCGTGATTTATGGCGGTCAGGATGCCGAAGGCCTGGTGTTTGATGGTGTGGAGCAAGCCCTGGCAGTGCCCGGCACCGATTTGCGCCTCTTCGGCAAGCCCGAGAGCTTTGTCAAGCGTCGCATGGGCGTGGCCCTGGCGCGCGCTGGCGATGTGGAGCAGGCACGTGTGAATGCCAAGCTGGCCGCCAGCAAGGTCAAGCCGCGCCTGCCTTGAGGTAATCAAAAAGGGCTTCTCAGGAAGCCCTTTTGCATGGAGGCCGGGTATCAGCCGATATCAGCCGGTCTCAGCCCGAGGCAGCGGCGCTGCCGCCAGGAGTCGTGATGGCCACCGCGCACGCTTCTTCCTGGCTGGTGGCCGGCGTGTTCTCCGTCACCACCGGCATGCCGCCTTTCCAGCGGCGAATGACGCGCTGGAAGATCAGTGAGTTGGGAATCTGCAGCAGATTGGGCATGCCTGCCGGTGCGCTGTCATCCTGCAAGGTGATGTAGAGCATATTGAGGTCGATCACGCGGCCCTTGGCCCCAGGCTTCTCGGCAGTGTCGAGCACCTCGATATAGTCGCCCAGACGGAAGGGGCCGACGGTGACGATCAGCAGCGCGCAAAACAGATTGGAGAGCACGCTCCAGGCTGCGAAGAAGGCAACGGCACCCACTGTGGCAAAGCCGGTGAAAGCCGTCCAGAGCACGGTAGCCGACATGCCCAGGCGCTCCAGAATCGCCAGTATGGCGGCGGCGATGATGATCCAGCGAAACACGCCGCGCAGCGGCATGAGCAGTTCATGAGGCAGGTCATAGGCCTTGCCTGCACGCGAGATGATGCGCTTGATGAGCCAGTTGATCAGCCAGGCCACCAGGATGATGAGAAAGATCTGAACCCCGGGAATCAGGATTTCAAGCCAGTCCTGCATCCAATCGGGCAGGTGCATTTGAAGACGACGCATAACCAGTCACTCTAGAAAAACGGCAGAGGTCAGCCCAGAAGGGCTGACAGGACAATGCGCCAATCCTAGCGTCTCTTGAGAGCGGAGCTGATAAGTGTCGAATGGGCAGGCAGTGCCGCAACGCTGCTTGGCGGACTGCTAGATCTGTCTCTGCTCTATGGTGTCCATCTGCATCTCGAAGCTGAAGAAGCGGTTGCGCCCTTGAGACTTGGCGGCATACAGGGCTTCGTCGGCTCGCATCAGCATGGATTCGGCGCTGGTGTGCTCGTCGGGAATGCAGGTGGTAATCCCGCCGGAGAGGGTCAGCGGAATATCCTCGGCGGCTCCTGGCGGGCGAATCTTGAGGAACTTGAGCATTTGGCCGAGAGCACGTGCGAACGTCATCGAGCCGGAACGCGGGGTATTGGGCAGGATCATGGCAAACTCTTCACCGCCATAACGTGCGGCGATGTCGCGCGGGCGCACGCAGACTTCGCGTAGCAGACGCCCGACCTGCTTGAGGCATTCGTCACCCTGGACATGGCCGTAGGTATCGTTGAAGTGCTTGAAGTGATCGAGGTCGCAAAGCATCAGCGTCAGCGGCCTGCTCTCGCGCCTTGCCGCAGCAATTTCGGCATGTAGCATGCGATCGAGGCCTCGACGATTGACCAGACCCGTGAGCGCATCGAGCTCCACCATTTCGTTGAGCTTTTGATTCGCCAGATGCAGCTCTGCAGAGACCGTGACCAGGCGACGGCGCATGTCCAGCAGGCGGCGCATGGCGCGCAGCTTGGCGACCAGCACAATGGGTTTGACGGGTTTGACCAGGTAGTCGTCGCCCCCCGCCTCAATACCGCGCCAGACGTCCAGATCGTTGTCCAGGCCGGAGAGAAAGATGATGGGTGTCCACTCGCCGGGCTCGGCCTCGCGCAGCTGACGCGCGACCCAATAGCCGTCTTCGCCGGGGAGGCGGATGTCCAGCAGCACCAGATCAGGTCTTTCGCTGCGAAACAGTGCCAGCGCGGTGCGGCCGTTTTCGGCTTCCAGCACCTGTGTCACACCGGCCTGGCGAAGTTCCGTCACCAGAGCAGCTCGCATGACTGCCTGATCCTCGACGACCAGTACGGAGAACGGCGTCGCAGAATCGGGTGACGAGAACCGTGCCCCGCTGGATTCGATGGCAGACAAAGCTGATGCAGAAGATGGCAGAGCTGTCATGAGAGGAAGGTCAGGGTCAGACTCATCGGTAGTTCAGGCATGGTCTGGGAAATATATTGTTACTTTATACGCCGGTTTCAAGCAACAGGCTTTGTGAATGGTCACGGACATGCTCAGGCCAATGCCAGAGAGGAGTGCGCTTTGCTGCGTTCATCGTGCCAGATGACGAAAGTCTGTGCCGCTGAACACAGCGTCGTCGCGCCCAGTTGATCGATAAAGCGGCAGGCCGCGAACTGCGTCGATCTTGTTTCATAAACTGACACCCACTGCTGGCGTGCAGTCTGAGAGGCGGCAGACAGGGGCCAGCGCCTTTCCTGGCCCGACAGACCGTTCAGGCCCATGCGCCATGGTTTGCCGCTGACTCGGGCGCGAAAGCACTGCTGCTGGTTGCACAGCATGGCGTAGAGCGGATCAACCTCCAGTTGCTGGAACAGCCCCTGGACCTCGGGCGAGGAGGGGGCGAGTGCGGCGTGGGTGACAATGACGCGCAGTCCTTTGGGCGTTTCGTAGACGCGCAAGCCCCAGTCCGGGTGCCTGGCTGAGAACGCCCGAACTTTTGCCAGTGCAATATCCACAGGCGGTGGCAGGCGGGCATTGTTGCGCTGCGTCTGGCGGGCATGCAGCCATTGCTTCAGGCCTGACCAGAAGACCAGGCCGATGCTGGCCACCAACAGCATCAACATCGCCACACCGAGACTCCAGGTCAGCGGGGTCATCCACAGCCAGGGCAGGGCCAGAGCCAGCAGCAGCGACGAAATGACAGGGAAGCGGGCAGGCTTTTTCTGATGTGGAAAGTCGATATCGGCAATGGCCACGTTCTCTGTATTCAGGCAGTGTGCGCCATAGCTGTTGCGCGTCATGACGGATTCATCACGCCGCTCCAACACCTCTTCGCGAATGGGTGTGCCGCCGTCCAGCCCGTATTCGGTGCGCCATTCCATGCGCTCGAAGTATTCGGGCAGGTTGCGCTTGGCAGCGGCAGCGAGAGCTGTCTCCAGTGCCTGCTGTGCTCTTTGCTGAGCATGAGCCTGGGCATCGGACTCGCTGTTGTCAGACCAGCCCCAGCGTTGAACGGTGACGCCATGGCGTACGCCGGTCTGATGACGTAGTCTTGCCTGAGCCCAGTATTGGGGAATCTGCATGTCAAGCAGTATAGCCAGCCAGTATTGCGACAGCCTATTTTGAATCATGGCCGGTGCGCAATCTGGCTGTGCCGGTGGCTATTGGTGTCTCAGTCGCGGATCGTCCTCGGCTCGTCAGGCCATGTTGTTCCGCAACGCCCGAGCCGGGCGCACAGCCGCTTCTCAGACCTCGCGGCGCAATGCCGGGAACAGAATCACGTCGCGGATGCTGGCGCTGTCGGTCAGCAGCATCATGAAGCGGTCGATACCGATGCCGCAGCCGCCGGTGGGAGGCATGCCGTATTCCAGGGCGCGCACAAAGTCGTGGTCGAAGTACATGGCTTCGTCGTCGCCTCCGTCCTTGGCTTCCACCTGGGCATTGAAGCGGGCGGCCTGGTCTTCGGCGTCATTGAGCTCGGAGAAGCCGTTGCCGAATTCGCGGCCCGTGATGTAGAGCTCGAAGCGCTCGGTCACTTCGGGGCGCTCGTCGTTGGCGCGCGCCAGCGGCGAGATC
Source organism: Comamonas sp. A23 (assembly GCF_004522605.1). Lineage (NCBI taxonomy): Bacteria > Pseudomonadati > Pseudomonadota > Betaproteobacteria > Burkholderiales > Comamonadaceae > Comamonas > Comamonas sp. A23. Next base: position 230,615 of record NZ_RSDT01000002.1, on the reverse strand, counting down.
TCGGTGGGGTGTTCCATGATGAAGGTGGGGTTCCACAGCTTATCTTCCACCACCTCTTCGAAGTACAGCACCTGCAGGCTGGCCAGGGTGCGGGTGGACAGCTTGTCCTTGTCTTCCTTCATGCCCAACTTCTTCAGGGCATTGGTCAGCCATTCGCGGTTGCCCACGTTGTCGCCGGCTTCGGTGTATTTGACGATGGCTTCGGGGATGGTCAGGCGTTCGAAGGGCTTGGCCAGGTCCACGGGCTTGCCGCCATAGCTCAGCTCCAGCGTGCCAACGGCCTTCATGGCCGCGTCGCGGATCAGCTTTTCGGTGTAGTCCATCAGATCCTGGTAGTTCCAGTAGGCCGCGTAGAACTCCATCATGGTGAACTCGGGGTTGTGGCGCACCGAGATACCTTCGTTGCGGAAGTTGCGGTTGATCTCGAACACGCGCTCGAAACCGCCGACGATCAGGCGCTTGAGGTAGAGCTCGGGCGCGATGCGCAGGTACATCTCCTGGTCCAGCGCATTGTGGTGGGTGATGAAGGGCTTGGCATTGGCACCGCCGGGGATGGGGTGCAGCATGGGTGTCTCGACTTCCAGGAAGCCGTGTTCGACCATGAAGTCGCGGATGCCGGCCACAGCCTTGCTGCGGGCCACGAAGCGCTTGCGGGCTTCTTCGTCGGTCATCAGGTCCACATAGCGCTGGCGCACCTTCTGCTCCAGGTCGGCCATGCCGTGGAACTTGTCGGGCATGGGGCGCAGGCTCTTGGTGAGCAGGCGGATCTTCGTGGCCTTGATCGACAGCTCGCCGGTCTTGGTCTTCATCAGCTGACCTTCGACGGAGATGATGTCGCCCAGATCCCATTTCTTGAAGTCGGCGTAGACCTCTTCACCCACGGCATCGCGGGTGACATAGGCCTGGATACGACCCGTGGCGTCCTGCACGGTGGCAAAGCTGGCCTTGCCCATCACGCGCTTGAGCATCATGCGACCAGCCACGCTGACGGCGACGGCTGCAGCGTCCAGGGCTTCGGCATCCTTGTCGCTGTGCTCGGCGATCAGGGCTGCGGCGCGATGCTCGGGCTTGAAGTCGTTGGGAAAGGCAACGCCGCCGTTGGCCTTGGAAGACTCGCGCAGGGCTTTGAGTTTTTCGCGGCGCTCGGCGATGAGTTTGTTTTCGTCCTGAGGGGCGGTGTTTTCTGCCGCAGAAGAGATGTTTTGTTCAGTCATGAAAAGAGAGCGCCAGCGACAAGCGCCGGTTGGAGGCCAGGAATGGGGGCACGGCAAGGATAGCCGCTGCCCGAAACCGGTGATTTTAAGTTTTTTGCCGAGTCAGCGGTAAGCGACCGGGCAAAGCGCTCGCAGGAACTGCGGAATGTCGCCTCCATGGCCCAGACTGCAGCCGAGCCAGCCAGCTGAATGCTGCCGAAAAAGTAGTGTTTCTACACCGCCGTTAAAGGGAGGAGTCAAATTCAGGCTTCCTCCTGTGGGTCTGATCCGGTAATGCCGCTTTGCTCTAGCACATCGGCAATCAGCTCCAGTCGCAGCAGCGGGGCATCCAGTGTCATGAGCTGCTGCTTGACCCGCACCGGCAGGGGCAGCATCTCGGCCCAGCGATTGGCAACCCAGGCGCAGTCGTGCATCTGCGTCGGAGTGGGCAGTTGCGCGTGGTCGGGGTCGTGGCTGTGCAAGTTCAGCAAGGCCTGAGCCAGTGCATAGGAGGTGCTGAGCAAATGCTTGGGGACAGTGACCTTGGGGTCGTCGGGCAGCATGGCGACATCGGCTACCCACAGGCCATGCGGCAGTTGCCAGCAGCGCTGGATGTGAAAGCGCTGGACGCCCTTGCATTGCAGGTGCAGCAGTCCGGGCTGAGGGGAATCGAGCCGGGCGATATGGGCCAGCACGCCCTCCGAGTGCAGGCGCTCGGTCTGGGCGCCGGCCTTGCGCACCTCCTGTCCCGACTGCAGCGCAACCACGCCGAAAGGGGCGTCGGCATGCTGGCATTTGCGGATCATGTCCAGATAACGCACCTCGAAGACCTGCAGGCTCAGCAGGCCTTCAGGAAACAGCACCGTGTTCAGCGGGAACAGGGGCAGGGAATGCAGACTTTGTGTATCAGTCATGGTGCCCGGCTATCATCCCACGAATGGGTGAGTTGCTCACTGTTTTCTGAATTGGGTCACATGCTGTTTGAAATCGTTTTGTTTCTGCTGGATGTCGTCGTCGGGTTGATCAGCGGGGCCTGCCTGCTGCGCATGTACATGCAGGCGCAGCGTGTGCCGTTCGGCAATCCCGTGGGACAACTGGTCTTTGCGTTGAGCGACTGGATCGTCATGCCGTTGCGCAAAGTCGTTCCCGCCAAGGGGCGCTGGGACAAATCCAGCCTGATTGCTGCCTTGCTGCTGCAGCTGGCGCAGGTGCTGCTGATCTGGCTGCTGCTGGGTGGCAAGGGATCGGTTCTGGCGTTGCCATGGCTGGCGCTGTGCGGGCTGATCAAGGTCATTCTGTCCGGCATGATGGGCATCTTGCTGATCTACGCCATCCTGTCCTGGGTGCAGCCCTATTCGCCGATCTACGGTGTGCTGCAGCGTCTGGCCGATCCGCTGGTAGCACCTATCCGCAAGGTGGTGCCCCTGATAGGCAATGTGGACTTTTCGGCGTTGATTGCCCTGATTGGCCTGCAGGTGCTGCTGATGGTGCTCAACTATGTGCAGGCTGGCGGCCTGTCCATGATTGCCGGGGTGCGCTAGGGGGGCTGCCCGGGCCGGGAAAGCCGTATTGCCCGGAGCCTCGTCAATTCCAAAGCCTGCTGTGTGGTGTGTTTTGGATGTTCCGAGGTGCTAAAGCTGACAAAAAAAGGCTGACGCAGATGAATGCTGCGTCAGCCTTTTGGCTTTTGGTCGGCCGGTGCTTATTCCACGGCGTCCGCAGGCAGGCGTTGCAGCATGGCCAGAGAGCTGGAGACGCGATCACGCAGCTCGCGGCGGTCCACGATCATGTCCACGGCACCTTTGTCCTGCAGGAACTCGGCGCGCTGGAAGCCTTCGGGCAGTTTCACACGCACGGTGGTTTCGATCACGCGGGGGCCGGCAAAGCCGATCAGGGCCTTGGGCTCGGCGATCACGATATCGCCCACGAAGGCGAAGCCGGCGGACACACCGCCCATGGTCGGGTCGGTCAGCACGGAGATATAGGGCAGACCCTTCTTGGCCAGACGTGTCAGCGCGGCATTGGTCTTGGCCATTTGCATCAGCGACAGCAGACCTTCCTGCATGCGGGCACCACCGGTGGCGGTGAAGCAGATGAAAGGCACTTTCTGCTCGATGGCAGTTTCCACGCCGCGCACAAAGCGTTCGCCGACCACGGAACCCATGGAGCCGCCCATGAAGTCGAACTCGAAGCAGGCCACGACCACATTGATGCTCTTGACGGAGCCGCCCATGACGATCAGTGCATCGGTCTCGCCGGTGTTCTCCAGCGCTTCCTTCAGACGCTCGGGGTACTTGCGGCTGTCCTTGAATTTCAGCGGGTCGACAGGAATGACTTCCTGTGCGATTTCATAGCGGCCTTCGGCATCGAGGAAATGGTTCAGACGCGCGCGCGCGCCGATGCGGTGGTGGTGGCCGCAGGTCGGGCAGACGTTCTGGTTCTTTTCCAGATCGGTCTTGTACAGAACGGTTTCGCAGCTGGGGCACTTGATCCACAGACCTTCGGGAATCTGCTGGTGGCGTTCCGTCGGATTGGTCTGCTGGATTTTTGCAGGCAGAAGTTTTTCAAGCCAGGACATGGTTATTTCCTTTTCAGTTTCCACTGCACTGCGCGCCACCCGCAACCCATGAGGGCGGCGCGGCGCAGGCACTGGCGCAATCCCGGTCAGGGACAGCGAGCAAGGGCCGCCCCGCTGCGAGGCTGTCGTCCCCCTTCAAGGGGGAAGCAGCGAAGCCGCTCAGGGGGTGGCTGATTTCAGGGCAGCATTATGCGTCGAGAGCCTTTCGCACACCACGCAGAAAGTCTATTGCCAAAGGAACGATCTTCTCGTGGGGCTGGTTGTCGAGCAGGTCAATGATGCGGCTGCCGATGATGACGGCGTCGGCAACCTGGCCCACGGTCTGTGCGGTCTGGGCATCGCGAATGCCGAAACCCACGCCTACGGGCACGCTGACATGCTGGCGAATGCGCGGCAGCATGGCCTCCACGGCCGAAGTGTCCAGTGCGCCCGAACCGGTCACGCCCTTGAGCGAGACATAGTAGACATAGCCGCTGGCCACGCGCGCCACCTGCTGCATGCGCTCCTCGGTGCTGGTGGGTGCCAGCAGGAAGATCAGGTCCATGTCGCGGGCCTTGAGCTTGGCTGCAAACTCTTCGCACTCCTCGGGCGGATAGTCCACGATCAGCACGCCATCGACGCCGGCAGCCGCCGCATGGTTGACGAAGGCATCCTCGCCATGGATCTGGTCGTAGCGTTCCACGGGGTTGGCATAGCCCATCAGCACCACGGGCGTGGTCTGGTCCTTTTTGCGGAACTCGGCCACATAGGCCAGTACCTGGCTCAGGCCCACGCCGTTGGCGATGGCTTTGTCGCCCGCGCGCTGGATGGTGGGGCCGTCGGCCATGGGGTCCGAGAAGGGCACGCCCAGCTCGATCACGTCGGCACCGGCTTCCACCATGCCGTGCATGAGGGAGGGGGTGATGGCGGCAAATGGAAAGCCTGCAGTCACATAGGGAATCAGGGCCTTGCGGCCTTCTTCCTTGAGCTTGCTGAAAGTGGCGGTAATTCGGCTCATAATTTGTTGCCCCCTGCGGCAGCCTTGGCTGCATCATGTCCGGGAGCGCCCTTGACGGTGAGACCGCGCATGGAGGGACGGTCGAAATATTCGGCACCCGAGAGGTCGGCCACGGTGCCGATGTCCTTGTCGCCACGGCCCGATAGGCTGACGAGAATCGACTGGTCGGCGCGCATGGTCTTGGCCAGCTTCATGGCATAGGCCACGGCGTGGCTGGACTCGAGAGCCGGGATGATGCCTTCGGCGCGGCACAGATAGTGGAAGGCGTCCAGCGCCTCCTGATCGGTGATGCCCACATACTGGGCACGGCCGATTTCCTGCAACCATGCATGTTCAGGGCCCACGCCGGGGTAATCCAGGCCGGCGCTCACCGAGTGCGTCTCGGTGATCTGGCCGTTTTCGTCCTGCAGGATGAAGGTGCGGTTGCCGTGCAGCACGCCCGAGCTGCCTTTTTGCAGCGAGGCCGAGTGCTTGCCGGACTCCAGGCCTTCGCCCGCCGCTTCCACGCCGAACAGCTGGGTGTTCTCGTAGGGGATATAGGGGTAGAAGATGCCCATGGCATTGCTGCCGCCGCCCACGCAGGCGACTACCGCGTCGGGCTGCTTGTCGGCGCCCAGGAACTCGGGCATCTGCGTCAGGCACTCGTCGCCGATGACTTTCTGGAAGTCGCGCACCATCATGGGATAGGGATGGGGGCCGGCCACGGTGCCGATGATGTAGAAGGTGTTGTCCACATTGGCCACCCAGTCGCGCATGGCTTCGTTGAGCGCATCCTTGAGCGTTCTGGAGCCCGATTCCACGGGCACCACGGTGGCGCCCAGCAGCTTCATGCGGTAGACATTGGGGCTTTGACGCTTCACGTCCTCGGCGCCCATGTAGACGATGCATTCAAGGCCGTAACGAGCGCAGATGGTGGCCGTGGCCACGCCGTGCTGGCCGGCACCTGTCTCGGCAATGATGCGCGGCTTGCCCATGCGCTTGGCGAGCATGGCCTGGCCGATCACATTGTTGATCTTGTGTGCGCCCGTGTGGTTGAGGTCCTCGCGCTTCAGATAGATTTGCGCGCCGCCCATTTCACGGCTCATGCGCGAGGCGTGATAGACGGGCGAGGGACGGCCTACATAGTGTGCCAGCTCGGACTGGAATTCGGCGATGAATTCGGGGTCGTTCTGATACTTAGCGTAGGCCTCACGCAGCTCGGTGAGCGCGTGGGTCAGGGTTTCGCTGGCGAAGCTGCCGCCGTAGCGGCCGAAATGGCCGTGGACGTCGGGATACTGGTATTCAAACATGTGTCAGTCTGCAAAATTTGGGCATCAGCTGCACGTACGGCAGCAATGAAGCGATGAATCTTGTGGGCATCCTTGATGCCTTTGAGGGGCTTGCCGTCGGGGCCTTCGGCCTCGACTCCAGAGCTCACATCAACGGCCAGAGACAACCCGCGAGGGCGCACTTGCAAGATGCCATCGGTCACGTTTGCAGGCGTGAGTCCACCAGACAAAACGAGGTGAGAGTCGACGCTTGTTGGCAGAAGTGACCAATTGAATGCCTTGCCGCCGCCACCATAACCATCGACATGGGCGTCGAGCAGGATGGCTTGGGCCTTTGAATAACGTTGGGCATATTCTACGAGGTCAAATCGCGCCGCATCGTCTCCAAGGGGTATGCGCGCGGCGCGCAACCAGGGCTGGACGCCCCGGGTGGCGGCCTCGCAATCCGCTGCCGATTCATCACCATGAAATTGCACGCAGGCGTTGGGTATTAGGGCGCAAGCAGCTATCACATTGGTAGCTGTTTCATTCACAAAGAGCAAAACAGGTGTGACAAAGGGCGGCAGCCGCCGGGCCAGCTCGGCCGCGCGCTGCAGCGTCACGGCGCGCGGGCTTGGCGCATAAAGCACAAAGCCGACGGCATCGGCACCGGCGGCCACTGCAGCGTCGACATCCTGCTCGCGGGTCAGGCCGCAGATCTTGATGCGGGTGCGGGGGGCAATGGAAGACATGGCAAATCTCTGGCGTTGCAGCAATCGTTGGCCGCTGGCCGCTCAGGGCAGCCAGGCAAACGGGGGGGTGTCTACAGGCAGGCCCCAGCGCGTATCGTAAATGGGGCCGAGAAAGTACAGACCGTCAGGGGAGAAGGTGGGGGCTGCCACTTCGCGCGAGCGTGCCTCCAGCACTTGCTGCATCCATTCCACGGGCTTGGAGCCCTGGCCCACGTAGATCAGGCAGCCCATGATGTTGCGGATCATGTGGTGCAGAAAAGCGCTGCCCTCGAACTCGAAACGCCAGTAGCCGCATTCCATCTGTCCGTCGCGCATGGGTGCCTGGCCTGCGGGACGGTAGTGGATGTCGATGCGGCGCAGGGTCTTGACCGGGCTCTTGGCCTGGCAGCCTGCCGCGCGAAAGGACGAAAAATCATGCTCGCCCAGCAGCAGGTCGGCGGCTGCACGCATGCGCTGCGCATCCAGGGCCTGAAACACCCAGCCCACGCGGCCATGGTCGACGCTGGGGCGCACGGGTGACTGCAGCAGCACATAGGCATAGCGGCGTGCAGTGGCACAGGCCCGGGAGTGGAAGCCATTCGGGCCGTCGGCGACCTCGGCCGCCCATTGCACGGCGATGTCCTTGGGCAAAAAGGTGTTGGTGCCGCGCACCCAGGAGTTGGGCGCGCGCTGCAACTCGGTGTCAAAGTGCACGACCTGCATCAGGCCGTGCACACCGGAATCGGTGCGACCGGCGCAGATGGTGGAGACTTCTTGAGCAGCAAAGCGGCCCAGGGCCGCTTCGAGTTTGTCTTGTACGGTGTTGCCATCGGGTTGGCTTTGCCAGCCGCGATAGGCCTGACCGTTGTAGCTGACGCCAAGAGCTATGCGCATGGCATGGCTCCCGGCGCGGGGTCTGAATGCATCAAATCAATCAACCAATCTGAGAGAGAAGGCTGTGAGCCTTGGCCTTGAGATCGCCATGGGCTTCGGCGATCACTTCCTCGATCAGTGTACGCGCTCCGTCGCTGTCGCCGATGGCATTGAACTCTTCGGCCAGGGCCAGTTTGGTGGCTAGCGGGTCTTCGGGTTCGGAGGGCGCTGGCACGGCATCGATTGGCGCAGCGATATCGGATGTGCCCAGATCCAGCGACAGGCCGCTGAGGTCGAAGGTCACATCGGCTTGCGCAGGGGCGGCGGCAGGGCTGGCGGCCTCTTCACCCGGTTGCTGCAAGGTCAGGGCTTCGATGTCCTGCTCTGTGTCCAGGCGCTCCTGGTTGGAAGATAGTTCCAGCGGCGCAGTTTCCTGTCCGCTCTCGGCCTCGGGCTGTGCCTGCGAAGGCAGTGTGAAGCTGTCGAGGTCGAACTCGAGCGCATTCAGGGAGCTTTGCTCGGCGGGCGCGGGAGCTGCGACAGGGGCCGGGGCTTGAGATGCCGTGGCGGGCAGGCTGAACGAGGCCAGATCGTCGAGGTTCAGGTTCAGGCCATTGTCTGCTGCGGGTGCTGGCTCGGATGCGGTGACAGGGGTGTCCCACTGTGCCAGTGCCGCGAAATCCTGCTCGTTGGGCAAGGAGACGGGCTCGGAGGCCACAGGCGCTGCGCTGGCTGCGGTGTCAGGCAGGTCCGCCGGCAGCTCCAGATCCATGTCGAAGTCCATGCCGGCGGGCTCTGTGGGTGGCCCTTCGTGGCTGGCAGCGGCTTCCGCAGCCTGTGCAGCAGCCAGTGCCGAGCCGAAGCCCACGGCGGCGGCCACGCCGCCTTGCAGGGCGCTTGAGGGATCGGTGGGGTTGAAGGCGCTTGGGGTCGCAGCTGCCGCTGCATGAGCCTGGGGAGCTCCGCCCAGCTGGTAAGTCAGATTTTCCGGATCCAGGATACGGCCCTGATCGGCCAGCCGCTGCCATTCGGGCCCCTTGCCCTGGGTCAGGGCAAAGACGTTGTTGGCTACAGATGCGTAGGCCATGCGGTCATGGCGCTTGGCATAGATTTCAGCCAGCTTCTGGTGCAGCACCAGGCGGTTGGGGTCGCTGCGCAGCGCTTCCTTGAGGATTTCCTCGGCCTGCAGGTCGCGGCCGTAAGCCAGGTACACATCGGCTTCGGCCAGCGGGTCCACATCGCCGGCGTCGAGCTGGCTGGGAGAGTACTGCATGGACTGGCCCGACATCTGGCTGCTGCTGGTCGTGGTGTCCACGCGCTGGCCGCCGCTGGCGCCGAAGAAGGAGTCCGCCGACAGCTGGCTGTCGCCCAGCGTGCTGTCCGCGCCTGCCGCAGCGGCTTTGCGACGCTGAGAAACACGGTAGCCGCCATAGCCCAGAAGCAGGGCCAGCAGTGCTGCGCCAGCCAGCGGGATGGTCGGGTCTTCCATCAGGCTGTCGATAAAGCTGGGCTCTTCGGGAATGGGGGCCGGTGCTGCCACAGGCTTGGGAGGTGCAACCGGTGCCGGTGCGGGCGCTGCAGGCTCGGCTGCGGCCTGTGCCGGTTCGCCTTCGGCCGGAACTGGTGCAGGCGCGGTGTCGCCTGGCTTGCCGGCATCGGCTGCAGCCGCCTCGGGTGTGACTGGGGGCGCAGACGTTGCAGCCGCATCAGCAGCCGGTGCGAGGGCAGGCGCTGCAGCATTGGCGGCGCTGGCCGCGGGTACGGTGACTGCAGGGCTTGCCGCTGGTGCAGCTGCAGCCGGGGCGCTTGCCGCGGGAGCTGCGGCCGTACCTGCAGGTTTGGTGGCTGCCGCAATCTGGCTTAGCTCGGCCATATTGCGCTTGAGCTCATCGGCACGCGCAGACTGGTCTGCTGCCTGTTTTTGCTGGGCCACTTGCTCATCGGCAGCCACGCCTTTGACGGAGCCCTTGGACAGGGTCAGCTTGTCGGGGGCTGCGGTGGCGGCCTTGGCATCGGCGACATGGGCCTGAACCTGGCCGGAAGCGCTGCGCGATGCAGCTTCCACAGGAGCCACAGGTGCCACGCCAGCCAGTTGACGGCGGAACTGGTTGAAATCCTGAGACTGGGCCGCCATGATCTGGCGGGCTTCCTTGGCCGAGGTGGCCTGGGCGGCCGCCTGATCGGGCAACTGAATCACCGCGCCGCTGCGCATGCGGTTGATATTGCCATTGACAAAGGCCTGCGGGTTGCTGCGCAGCATGGCGACCAGCATCTGATCAAGCGAGACGCCTGCTGGCTTGTGCGCTGCAGCAATGCGACCTGCGGTGTCGCCTGTCCTGACGCGAACTTCATCGCTGCTGCCAGCCGGTGCCGCAGTGCCGGCCTGGCGTTTTCGCTGAGGCTTGGTTGCAGCTTCGTCCTGATCGCGGTCATTGCGCAGGTCCCGGCCGGCCGTGTTGACAGGGCTGGACGCCGGGCGTGCAGTCACGGCGGGACGCGCAGGCGCAGGCACCACGGCAGGCGTGGCCTGGGCAGCGGTGGTGGGCGCAGGAGCAGGGCGGCGCGTTGCAGGAGGGTCGAGCAGCAAGGTGTAGTTGCGCTGCAGCTTGCCTGATGCCCAGTTGGCATCGATCACCAGGTCGACAAAGGGATCATTGACTGGCTGAAAGCTGCTGAGCTTGAGCACGGCCGAGCCGTTGGCACGTTTTTGCACCTGCACGCGCACCGAGTTGGCCGTGCCCGTGAATTCCATGCCCTGGGCACGGAATGCAGCTGGCGATGCGATAGCTGCCTGCAGGCTGTCGGCCTCGGCTGCGCTGAGTTGAGGGATCTCGACCTCGGCACGCAAGGGCTCGCCCAGAGCCGACTGCACCGTGATGCGTCCCAGCGCCAATGCCCATGCATCGGTGGCCGGGAGGCTTGACAGTGCGAGGGTGGCTGCGGCGAGCGCAGATAGTTTCCAGCGTTGCATAGGGCTCAGACTTGATTCGTGCAGCCTACAGCCCTCTTGTTCTTGATCGGGTTTGTGGCTGCGGTGCACATAAAAATTGGAAATTCCAGCAGGCGGCAAAGGTCTCTCGGCCCGGCGGACACAGTTTGCATTGTCAACGACGCTATTGCAATGTGAGCAAAAGCATGGCTGGCAAGGCTCTCAATTGTTGTCGATTGGCAACGAGATGAAACTTAATGTAGGTTTGCTGACGGTTTGCATTCGCCCGAATAAGCGGGCAATTGTCGCCCAAGCCTGGAGCTTGGACATGAAAAAAGCGCCGGCCATCACGAGGATGACTGGCGCTTTGCTGTGCTGGATCAAGCCATTCGCAGGCTTGATGGTGGACGGGATCAGGCTGCCAGCAGGATGCGCAGCATGCGACGCAGCGGCTCGGCAGCGCCCCACAGCAGCTGGTCACCGATCACGAAGGCCGAAACGTACTCGGGGCCCATGTTCAGCTTGCGCACGCGGCCCACGGCCACTTCCAGACCGCCGGTGGTGGCAGCAGGAGTCAGCTCCTTGACGGTCAGTGCACGGTCGTTGGCCACGAACTTGACCCAGGGATTGCCGCCCTTGATCAGGGCCTCGATCTCTTCCAGGGGCAGGTCCTTCTTGAGCTTCAGGGTCAGGGCCAGAGAGTGGCAGCGCATGGCGCCGATGCGCACGCACAGGCCGTCGACGGGTATCGTGGCTTCGGTGCCGAGAATCTTGTTGACCTCGGCCTGGCCCTTCCATTCTTCCTTGGACTGGCCGTTGGGCAGCTGCACATCGATCCAGGGGATCAGGCCGCCGGCCAGAGGCGCGCCGAAGAATTCGGTGGGCACATCTTCGCGGATGGTCTGGGCCACCTTGCGGTCGATTTCGAGAATCGCCGAAGCAGGAGTCGCCAGTTCGTCGGCGACGGCGGCGTGCACCACGCCCATGCCCTTGAGCAGCTCGCGCATGTGGTTGGCGCCACCGCCCGATGCGGCCTGGTAGGTCATGGAAGAGACCCATTCCACCAGACCGGCCTTGAACAGACCGCCCAGACCCATCAGCAAGATGGAGTTGGTGCAGTTGCCGCCAATCCAGTTCTTGCCGCCGGCGGCCAGCTTTTGCTGGATCAGGTCGTCGTTGACGGGGTCGAGCACGATGACGGCGTCGTTCTCCATGCGCAGCGAGGAGGCGGCGTCAATCCAGTGGCCGTTCCAGCCGGCAGCGCGGATCTTGGGGAAGACTTCCTTGGTGTAGTCGCCGCCCTGGCAGGTGATGATGATGTCGCACTTGGACAGCTCGGCGATGTCGTTGGCGTCCTTCAGCTCGGTGTGCACCGTGGCCATGGCCGGGGCCTTGCCGCCGGCATTGGAGGTGGAGAAGAACACGGGCTCGATCAGCGCGAAGTCGCCTTCGGCCTGCATACGATCCATCAGCACGGAGCCGACCATGCCGCGCCAGCCCACCAAACCTACCAATTGCTTGCTCATTTGAAACGCCCTTTCAGTTTTGAAAACAGTAGCTTGAGACTGCTTCGGCCGGCTCGTCAGGGCCGGAAGGGGCGCGCGACGAACCGGGCTGGGTCAGCCTGTAATCGTCTTAATGGTGATTGCGCGCGCATTCACACCGGCAGTCTTTGCGGGTGTGACGATTTCGGGAGCGAAGGTGCGTGCGGCAAACATAAGAGTTGTCATTCTAGCGACTAGAGAAAAAGCTTGAAGAACTAAAAGTGCTTGAAACTCTAGTCAAAACGTCGAAATAAATGATTTATTTTTGACGTTTTGTTTTATTTGGTGCCGAATTTTGCGTCAAACCCAAAGCCGCCGCTTACGGCGGCGGCTGGGCTTCAGCGGTTTCGGTGCCTCAGACGCCGGCCAGCGCCTTGACCACGGCATCACCCATTTCACGGGTGCTGACCTTGGTCGTGCCTTCGCTGTAGATGTCGGCAGTGCGCAGGCCGTCGGCCAGCACCTTTTGCACGGCGGCTTCGATCTTCTGGGCGGCTGCTTCCTGACCCAGGCTGAAGCGCAGCATCATGGCGGCCGACAGAATGGTGGCCAGGGGGTTGGCGATGCCCTTGCCGGCGATGTCGGGAGCCGAGCCGTGGCTGGGTTCGTACAGGCCTTGCTTCTTGTCGTTGAGGCTGGCGCTGGGCAGCATGCCGATGGAGCCGGTCAGCATGGAGGCTTCGTCGGAAAGGATGTCACCGAACATATTGCCGGTCACCACCACGTCGAAGCGCTTGGGTTCCTTGACCAGTTGCATGGCGGCGTTGTCCACATACATATGGTCCAGGGCCACGTCGGGGTATTGCTTGGCGACTTCGCTGACCACGTCCTTCCACAGCTGGAAGGTCTCCAGTACATTGGCCTTGTCCACGCTGGTCACGCGCTTGCTGCGCTTTTGGGCGGCCTGGAAGGCGACATGGGCGATGCGCTCGATCTCGGGGCGCGAATAACGCATGGTGTCGAAGGCTTCCTCGGCGCCGGGGAAATGGCCGTCGGGAGCCACACGGCGGCCGCGCGGTTGGCCGAAGTAGATGTCGCCGGTCAGTTCGCGGATGATGAGGATGTCCAGGCCTGCCACCAGCTCGGGCTTGAGGCTGGAGGCGTGGGTCAGCTCCTTGTAGCAGATGGCGGGGCGGAAGTTGGCGAACAGGCCCAGGGCCTTGCGCAGGCCCAGAATGGCCTGCTCGGGGCGCAGGGGGCGGTCCAGCGTGTCGTACTTCCAGTCGCCCACGGCACCGAACAGGATCGCATCGGCTTCCTGTGCCAGCTTCAGCGTGGCAGGAGGCAGGGGGTGGCCGGCAGCTTCATAGCCGGCACCGCCCACGGGAGCGGTTTCCATCTCCAGACCCAGATTCAGGGCCTCGAGCACCTTGACGGCTTCCGCGACGATTTCGGGACCGATGCCATCACCGGGCAAAACTGCAATCTTCATGATGTTCCTTTGATTAATTTGATAGCTGCTAGCGCTTGATATTCATAGATTTCAGATTGAATTAATGCTGATGTTCATGAATAGAAGGCGCAAGCAGCTCATTTATGGGTAGCAACCTAAAAACAAGCACGCCCCAAACAAGGGGCATCAAGCAAGGGCCGCCCCGCAGCGAAGATGCCGTCCCCCTTCCGATGCAACGCATCGAGAAAGAGGGAAGCCGCGCAGCGGCTCAGGGGGTTACTTCTGAATCAATGTATGCGCCAGCCAGGGCTTTTGCGCCAGACGCTCGGCTTCGAAGGCCTTGATCTTGTCGGCATGGCGCATGGTCAGGCCGATATCGTCGAAGCCGTTGAGCAGGCAGTACTTGCGAAAGGCGATGACGTCGAAGGCAATTTCTTCGCCTTGGGGCCTTAGGATCACCTGGCGCTCCAGGTCGATGGTCAGCTCGTAGCCGGGGAAGGCCGCGACGTCGTTGAACAGTTGGTCGATCGTGGCCTCGGGCAGCACGATGGGCAGCAGGCCGTTCTTGAAGCTGTTGTTGAAGAAGATGTCGGCAAAGCTGGGGGCCAGGATGGCGCGGAAGCCGTACTGGTCCAGGGCCCAGGGCGCGTGCTCGCGGCTGGAGCCGCAGCCGAAGTTCTTGCGCGCGATCAGGATGCTGGCGCCCTTGAAGCGGGGCTGGTTGAGCACGAAGTCGGGATTGGGCTTGCGGTCGGCTTCGGGCACGCCGGGCTGGCCGGGCTGGTCCAGATAGCGCCACTCGTCAAACAGATTGGGGCCGAAGCCGGTCTTCTTGATGGACTTGAGGAACTGCTTGGGGATGATGGCGTCGGTGTCGACGTTCTCGCGGTCCATGGGGGCGACGAGGCCCTTGTGCACGGTGAATTTTTGCATGGTGTGATTCCAGAATCTTTGGTCTTGGCGACGTTCGCGTCTTGCATCAGAGACGGCCAGCAAGGGCCGCCCCGCAGCAAAGGCCGTCGTCCCCCTTGGGGGAAGACGCGCAGCGACTCAGGGGGTTACGCAAATTTACGGATGTCGACAAAGTGGCCGTGGATGGCTGCCGCAGCGGCCATGGCGGGGCTGACCAGATGAGTGCGGCCGCCGGCGCCCTGACGGCCTTCGAAGTTGCGGTTCGAGGTCGATGCGCAGCGCTCGCCGGGCTCCAGGCGGTCGGCGTTCATGGCCAGGCACATGGAGCAGCCGGGTTCGCGCCATTCAAAGCCGGCGGCCTTGAAGATCTGGTCCAGGCCTTCGCGCTCGGCCTGTTCCTTGACCAGACCGGAGCCGGGCACGACCATGGCCAGCTTGATGTTCTTGGCGACCTTCTGGCCCAGCTTCTTGACCACGGCGGCGGCTTCGCGCATGTCCTCGATGCGGCTGTTGGTGCAGGAGCCGATGAACACCTTGTCGACAAAGATGTCGTTGATGGGCTTGCCGGGTTCCAGTGCCATATAGGTCAGCGCACGTTCGATGGCGCCGCGCTTGTTCGAGTCTTTTTCCTTGTCGGGATCGGGGACGGCGGCATCGATGCCCAGCACCATCTCGGGGCTGGTGCCCCAGGTCACCTGCGGCACGATGTCGGCGGCGTTCAGCTCCACCACTCGGTCGAACTTCGCATCGGCGTCGGAATGCAGCGTCTTCCAGTAAGTGACGGCGGCATCCCATTCGCCACCCGTGGGCGCCAGGGGGCGGCCCTTGATGTAGTTGATGGTCTTGTCGTCCACGGCCACGAGACCTGCGCGGGCGCCGCCTTCGATGGCCATGTTGCAGACCGTCATGCGGCCTTCCACGCTGAGGTCGCGGATGGCTTCGCCGGCAAACTCTATGGTGTAGCCCGTGCCGCCGGCGGTGCCGATCTTGCCGATGATGGCCAGCACGATGTCCTTGGCGGTGATACCGGGCGCGACCTTGCCGTTGACCTGCACCAGCATGTTCTTGGCCTTCTTGGCCAGCAGGGTCTGGGTGGCCATCACATGCTCGACCTCGGAGGTGCCGATGCCATGGGCCAGCGCGCCGAAAGCGCCATGGGTGGAGGTGTGGCTGTCGCCGCAGACCACGGTCATGCCGGGCAGGGTCGCGCCTTGCTCGGGGCCCATGACGTGAACAATGCCCTGGCCCTTGTCCATGAAGGGAAAGAAGGCCGCCGAGCCGAACTCGGCGATGTTGCTGTTCAGCGTGGTTATCTGTTCCTTGCTGATGGGGTCGGCAATGCCGTCATAGCCACGCTCCCAGCCGTCGGTGGGCGTGTTGTGGTCGGCCGTGGCCACGACCGAGCTGACGCGCCACAGCTTGCGGCCTGCCATGCGCAGACCTTCGAAGGCCTGGGGGCTGGTGACTTCGTGCACCAGATGGCGGTCGATATAGAGGACGGAGGTGCCGTCTTCCTCGGTGTGAACGACGTGCTCGTCAAAAATCTTGTCGTAGAGGGTGCGTCCCATGATGGTCTCGTGAGGTTGGTTTGTTGGGAGGATTCTGTTGTGGCTTGATGCGATGTTTCAAGCCTTGGCGCTGGCGGGGCAGAGGTGATCGACCAGCAGGCGGGTGGTCACCGGCAGCGCTTCGAAGTCGCGGGCCACCACGCAGAGTTCGCGGTGCGCCCAGTCGTCGGTGAGCTGCACGGCGCGCAGATGGCCCACGCCATGCATCAGCTCGAATGCGCGGTCGGGCAGCAGGCCCAGTCCCAGGCCGTTGTCGATCATGCGGCACATGGCGTCCAGGCTGGTGACCTGGATGCGCTGGTGCAGCGGGTGGCCAGCCTGGGCTGCGGCAGCGCGCATGGCCAGGCTGATCGAGGAGCCGGCATGCAGGCTGACGATGTCCCATTCCAGCACTTCCGTGAAGGCGACGCTTTCGCGGTCGGCCAGGGCATGGCGCTCGGGCACGACGACGACCAATCGGTCTTTGCGATAGCTGCGGTACTGCAGCGGCACATTGCCCTGGGTCAGCTGAACGGTGGCCTGATTGCCTTCGCTGCTCCTGATATTGCCCAGCGTGCAGATGCCGATATCGGCTGTGCCCTCGGCCACGGCGCTCAGCACGTCGGGGCTCAGGTGCTCCTGCAGATCGATCTTGATCTGGCTGTGTTCGCGCGCAAAGGCTCCCAGGTCTTCGGGCAGAAACTGCACGATGGCCGACATATTGGCGTGCATGCGCACATGGCCGCGCACGCCGTCGGCGTATTCGGAGAGCTCGCCCTGCATGCGCTCCAGCCCGTAGAGCACATTGCGCGCATGGTGCAGCAGGCTCTCGCCGGCCGGCGTCAGCGTCACGCCGCGGCTGTGGCGATAGAGCAGGGCGGTGTCCACCGTCGCTTCCAGGTCGGACAGCCGCTTGCTGACGGCCGAGGCTGCAATGAACTCGCGTTCAGCGGCGCGGCCAATGCTGCCCAGTTCGCACACGGCGACGAACAGCTGAAGCGAGGTGAGATCGATGCGGCGCGCAAAACTGCGCTCTGAATTCTTCATGGGGTAGGCTCAAGTCTTCTCGTTTCGAGAAGTTTTCAGCATTTTTACCGATTAATCTAGCTGCATCCATCTTTGAATGAGATGTCTTGCTTGGCGATGGGTAAATTTTGGAGATGGGTGATTTCTTACTTTGCGATGACTTGGCAAGACCTTGGAAAGCGATGTTGCATTTGTCAGTCTTGTGTACTTGCATTTTCATAGCGAAGACTCTAGATGCCAGAATCGTTCAAGCATGATCCGGCCTGAGGTGCGGAAGTCTTCCTGCTGCCTGAGTTCCGGTGTTTTTTTACAAAGTAAATCGTCAGTAAAGCAGCCTGGAATCGACGCTATTCGCTGCAAAAATGTGAGTCATGAGAGTTCCCAACCATCCGATGTCCGACAGTGAGCCTTCCGAGTTGCCAGCTATGGCTTCGGGGGCGCCCCGCTTGCACCGAAGCCGTTGCTGGAGCCATGCCTGCCTGCTGGCAGCTGCACTGGCGCTGGGCGGCACTGCCTTGCCAGCTGTGGCCAAAGGCAAGACCCCGGCCAAATCCAGTGCGGCCGCGCCAGCCAAATCGTCCAAGTCCACCAAGAGCACGAGTGCAGGTGCTGCCAAATCTTCATCGGCCAAGTCCACCGGCAAGGCCGGTAAAAAAGGGCGCACCGGCCGCAATGCAGCGGTCGCTGGTGCTGCGGCAGCAGGTGCGGCAGCGGCAGCTCCGCTGGGTCGTGAGCATTGGACGCCGGAGGCCAGGAACAATCAGGCCGAAGATGCCAAGGAGCTGGCCGCCATGCGTGCAGCAGCACAGGCGGGCGACGCCAAGGCCCAGTATCTGCTGGGCTCGCGCTACCGTTTTGGCAAAGGTGTGAATCAGGACCTGGCACAGGCTGTGCACTGGTATCGCCAGTCGGCTGACCAGGGCTATGCACCTGCGCAGTCCGACCTGGGAGTGCTCTATGCCAATGGGAGGGGCGTGACTCTGGACGAGGCGCAGGCTGTGAACTGGTACCGCAAGGCGGCAGAGCAGGGCGACGGCATCGCCCAGAACAACCTGGGTCTGATGTATGCCGAGGGCCGAGGCGTGGCGGCCGATGATGCACAGGCTGTGCAATGGTTCGAGCGTTCGGCCAAAAGCGGCGAGGCTGCAGGTCAGTACAGCCTGGGGGTGATGCTCTCCAGCGGCCGGGGCGTCAAGGAGGACGGTCGGGCTGCCCTGCAATGGTTTGAACAGGCGGCCGAGAAAGGCCATGCCGACGCCCAGTACAACACCGGCATGATCTATGCCGTAGGTGCGCTGGTGCCGCAGGATCTGACGCGCGCGGCGCGGTGGCTGGAGAAGTCCGCCGGTCAGGGCAATGCGGCGGCCCAGTCGTCTTTGGGTTTCCTGTATGCCAACGGCCAGGGCGTGCCGCAGGATGCAGGCCAGGCGGCGCGCTGGTTCGATCGTGCAGCCAAGCAGGGCTACACCCTGGCGCAGTCGAATCTGGCAGCCATGTATGTCAGTGGTCAGGGCGTGCAGAAAGACATGGGCAAGGCCTATTTCTGGCTGGCTATCGCTCATGCCAAGGATCCCTCGCTGCAAAGCCGCATGCAGACGGCCGAGCAGACATTGAGCCCCGCAGAGCGGCTGAAGGTGCAGCGCGAGGTGCGCAACTGGAAGCCCGGCAAGGAGTGATCGACGCGCCATGAAAAAAGCCCATCAGGCATTGCCGATGGGCTTTTTGTTGGGTGCAGGGGCCTAGCTGAAGAAGCTCTTCAGGCGGTCCGTCCAGCTTTCGCCGCTGGGCGAATGCTTGGAGCCGCCTTTCTTGAGCGATTCGTCCAGATCCTTGAGCAGCTTGCGCTGGTACTCGGTGAGCTTGACCGGAGTCTCCACCACGATGTGGCAGTACAGATCGCCTGGGTAGCTCGAGCGAATGCCTTTGATGCCCTTGCCGCGCAGGCGGAACTGCTTGCCGGCTTGCGTGCCTTCGGGAATGTCGATCGCCGCCTTGCCTTGCAGCGTGGGTACTTCGATTTCGCCACCCAGGGCGGCGGTGATGAAGCTCACGGGCACGTTGCAGTGCAGATCGTCGCCGTCGCGCTCGAAGATGTCATGGTCCTTGACGCGAATCTCGATATAGAGGTCGCCTGCCGGCCCGCCATTGGTGCCGGGCTCGCCATTTCCGGCCGAGCGGATGCGCATGCCGTCGTCGATGCCGGCTGGAATCTTCACTTCCAGCGTCTTCTGGCGCTTGACCTTGCCCTGGCCGCCGCAGGATGTGCAGGGCTCGGGGATGATCTTGCCCGTGCCACGGCAGTGCGGGCAGGTCTGCTGCACGCTGAAAAAGCCCTGGCGCATCTGTACCGTGCCCATGCCGTTGCAGGTGGTGCAGGTCTTGGTGCTGGTGCCGGGCTTGGCGCCGCTGCCGCTGCAGGTGTCGCAGCTGTCCCAGCTTGGAATGCGGATCTGGGCATCCTTGCCCTTGGCAGCCTCTTCCAGGGTAATTTCCATGGAATAGCTGAGGTCGTTGCCGCGGTAGACCTGACGGCCGCCGCGACCGCCGCGGCCGCCACCGTTGAACATATCGCCAAAGATGTCGCCAAAGGCCTCGGCAAAGCCGCCAAAGCCCTCGCCGCCGCCCATGCCGCGATTGGGATCCACGCCGGCATGGCCGTACTGGTCGTAGGCCGCGCGCTTCTGGCTGTCGGAAAGCATCTCGTAGGCCTCTTTGACCTCCTTGAACTTTTCCTCGGCTTCCTTGGCCTTCTCGCCCTGATTGCGGTCAGGGTGGAACTTCATCGCCAGCTTGCGATAGGCCTTCTTGATATCATCGTCCGAGGCGCTTTTGGCAACGCCCAGAACTTCATAGTAGTCACGTTTGGACATGTGAGTTTTCGGTCGAATGGAACAGGAACGCCGCGCCAGCTCCAGGGAGCTCGGCGCGGCGGCAAGCGGTCAATGGTTTGAGGCCAGGACCTGCCCGCGCTTAGTCCTTCTTGACTTCCTTGACTTCGGCGTCAACCACGTTGTCGTCAGCGGCAGCCGAGGCGCCGGCACCGGCGGAGGCACCTGCTGCGGCAGCAGCAGCTTCGGCACCGCCAGCGGCCTGTGCGTCGGCGTACATCTTCTCGCCCAGCTTCTGGCTGGCCGTCATCAGGGCCGTTGTCTTGGCGTCGATGGCGTCCTTGTCCTCGCCCTTGAGCGCTTCTTCCAGCTCCTTGACGGCAGTTTCGATGGCGCTCTTTTCGGCGGCATCCAGCTTGTCGCCATGCTCGGCCAGGCTCTTGTTGACGCTGTGAACAGCGGCTTCGCCCTGGTTCTTTGCAGTCACCAGCTCCAGCTTCTTCTTGTCGTCGGCTGCGTTCAGCTCAGCATCCTTGACCATGTTCTGGATTTCTTCTTCCGACAGGCCGGAGTTCGCCTTGATGGTGATCTTGTTTTCCTTGCCGGAAGCCTTGTCCTTGGCGGACACGTTCAGGATGCCGTTGGCGTCGATGTCGAAGGTCACTTCGATCTGGGGCACGCCACGACCTGCGGGCGGAATGCCTTCCAGGTTGAACTCGCCCAGCATCTTGTTGGCGCTGGCGATCTCGCGCTCGCCCTGGAACACCTTGATGGTCACGGCAGGCTGGTTGTCTTCAGCCGTGGAGAAGGTCTGCGCGAACTTGGTGGGAATGGTCGTGTTCTTGCTGATCATCTTGGTCATGACGCCGCCCAGGGTTTCGATACCCAGAGACAGGGGAGTCACGTCCAGCAGCAGCACGTCGGAGCGCTCGCCACCCAGCACCTGGCCCTGCACGGCAGCGCCCACGGCCACGGCTTCGTCGGGATTCACATCCTTGCGGGGATCCTTGCCGAAGAATTCCTTGACCTTTTCCTGCACCTTGGGCATGCGGCTCATGCCGCCGACCAGGATCACGTCGTGGATGTCGGAGACCGAGATGCCTGCATCCTTGATGGCGGTGCGGCAAGGTGCAATCGTGCGCTCGATCAGATCGTCCACCAGCGATTCCAGCTTGGCGCGGGTCAGCTTGATGTTCAGGTGCTTGGGGCCTGTGGCATCGGCGGTGATGTAGGGCAGGTTGATGTCGGTCTGTGCGGAGTTCGACAGCTCGATCTTGGCCTTTTCGGCAGCTTCCTTCAGGCGCTGCAGGGCCAGCACGTCCTTGGACAGGTCGACGCCTTGTTCCTTCTTGAACTCGTCGATGATGTAGTTGATGATGCGCTGGTCGAAATCTTCGCCGCCCAGGAAGGTGTCGCCGTTGGTCGACAGCACTTCGAACTGCTTTTCGCCGTCCACGTCGGCGATTTCGATGATGGAGACGTCGAACGTACCACCGCCCAGGTCATACACAGCCACCTTGCGGTCGCCCTTGCCCACCTTGTCCAGGCCGAAGGCCAGGGCAGCAGCGGTAGGTTCGTTGATGATGCGCTTGACTTCCAGGCCTGCGATGCGGCCGGCGTCCTTGGTTGCCTGGCGCTGTGCGTCGTTGAAGTAGGCGGGCACGGTGATGACGGCCTCGGTCACGGCTTCGCCCAGGAAGTCTTCGGCGGTCTTCTTCATCTTGCGCAGCACTTCGGCGCTGATCTGGGGAGGTGCCAGCTTCTGGTCGCGCACTTGCACCCAGGCGTCGCCGTTGTCGGCCTTGACGATCTGGAAGGGCATCAGGTCGATGTCCTTTTGCACCTCGGCTTCGGCGAACTTGCGGCCGATCAGGCGCTTGGCAGCGTAGATGGTGTTCTTGGGGTTGGTGACGGCCTGGCGCTTGGCGGATGCACCGACCAGGATTTCGCCGTCTTCTTGATAGGCAACGATGGAGGGGGTGGTGCGGGCACCTTCGCTGTTCTCGATCACGCGGGTGTTGTTACCCTCCATGATGGCGACGCAGCTGTTGGTGGTACCCAGGTCAATACCGATGATTTTTCCCATAATTCTCTCCGTAATCTGTTGAATGTTTGCTTGATTCGTCACTTGTGGGCGTAGTGGCCGGCTTCAAGAGCCGTCACTTACTATTTTTTGCCCTGACGGTTGTTTTTTTGGGGTGTCTAGCCAGCTCAGCCCTGGGCCACGGTCACCAGCGCGGGGCGCAGGATGCGGTCGGCGATCACATAGCCCTTTTGCAGCACGGCAACCACGGTGTTGGTGGGCTGGTCGGCGGGAACCATGGAGATGGCTTGGTGGTGGTGAGGGTCGAACTTCTCGCCCGCAGCGGGATTGATGGCGAGTACCTTGTTGCGCTCCAGGGCCGAATTCAGCTGGCGCAGCGTGGCGTCCGAGCCTTCGCGCAGCTGTTCGGGCGTGGCGTTCTGGATGGCCAGGGCCGCGTCCAGGCTGTCGATCACGGGCAGCAGGCTTTCTGCAAAGCTCTCGATGCCGAACTTGCGTGCCTTGGCGACCTCTTCTTCGGCGCGACGGCGCATGTTTTCGGCGTCGGCCTTGGCACGCAGGTATTGGTCGGCCAGATCGGCGCTCTTGGCCTTGAGTTCTTCCAGCTCGGCCTGCAGACGTCCCAGTTCGTCCGACGCATTGGCTGCCAGGGCCGCTTCCAGTTCCTCGGGGCTGGCGTCGTTGATGGTATTGGGGTTGTGGTTCTCGGTCATAGTTGGTGAAGGTTTCTCAAAACTTAAGACAATCTGTCTGCCAGATGCGCTCCGCCAGGTCTATTTCAAGACCCGTGCCGCCCAACAAAGGGCGGCGGGCGCAGCGGCTGGGGTGATCCTGCGGGATTTGCGGGACATTCCAGGAGAGTGAGTACTTGTGATTTCAAGACATCTCGCCTTGATTGACCAATGGTAATCGCAGGTTTATAGGCCCCAGAGTGTACAGATAGTCTGCTACTCGGCTAGAATCTCACGTTTTGCCTTGCCGCACCGCTACAGACGCAGTGGGCGGCGTTTACCCAAAAGGAGTCGTTATGCGTCATTACGAAATCATTTTGTTGATCCATCCGGATCAAAGCGAACAAGTTCCCGCGATGCTGGAGCGCTACAAGGGCATGATTGCCGCTGGTGGCGGCAAGGTGCATCGCGAAGAAGATTGGGGCCGTCGTCAGCTGGCTTACATGATCAACAAGCTCGCTAAGGCTCACTACCTGTGCCTGAACATCGAAGCCGACCAGGCTGTGATGGCTGAACTGGAACACGCCTTCAAGTTCAACGATGCCGTGCTGCGTCACCTGACTGTGCAGAAGAAGAAGGCTGAAACAGCTGCTTCCGCCATGATGAAGAGCGTTGAGCGCGAAGAAGCCCGCAAGGCCAACCAGGCTGAGCACGCTTAATAGCATCAGACACTGAAGGAGTGGAAAACCGCGTTGTATTGACGGGCCTTCTCGTAGAGCAAGCTGCTTTGCGCTACACGCCCGCCGGATTGCCGGCCCTGGATTTGCGAATTGAACACAGTTCGCAGCAACAAGAGCTGGGCAGTGCGCGCAACGTGAATGCATCTGTCAAGGCTGTTGCCTTTGGCGCCCTGGCTGAAAAGCTGGCCCGCCAAGCACCCGGTAGTCAATGGACCTTTCAAGGTTTTCTGGCCACGCCGCGCAATAGCAAGATGCTGGTTTTGCACATTCAGGATATTCAACAAAATTAATTTTCAAGAGGTCCAGCAATGGCCACGTTCAAGAAATTCAACAAGGACAAGCGTCCTAAGCGCAACACCCAGTCGCTGCTGTTCAAGCGCAAGCGTTTCTGCCGCTTCACAGTCGCCGGCGTCGAAGAAATCGACTATAAGGATGTCGACACCCTGCGTGACTTCATCGCCGAAAACGGCAAGATTGTGCCCGCACGCCTGACCGGCACGCGCGCCATCTACCAGCGTCAGCTGAACACAGCCATCAAGCGCGCTCGCTTCCTGGCTATGCTGCCCTACTCTGACCAGCACAAGATCTAAGGAGCACGACTATGCAAATCATTCTGCTCGAAAAGGTTGTGAACCTGGGTAACCTGGGCGATATCGTCAAGGTCAAGGACGGTTACGCTCGTAACTTCCTGATCCCCTCCGGCGCTGCACGTCGTGCAACAGCTGCTGCCAAGGCTGAATTCGAAGCCAAGCGCGCTGAGCTGGAAAAGGCTGCCGCCGAGAAGCTGGCTGCCGCTCAAGAACTGAGCGAAAAGCTCAACGGCGTGAACGTGAAGATCACTCAGAAGGCTGGCGTTGACGGTCGTCTGTTTGGTTCCATCACCAACGCCGACATCGCTGAAGAACTGGTCAAGGCCGGTTTCGCAGTGAACAAGTCGCAAGTGCGCATGCCCAACGGCCCCATCAAGACCGTTGGCGACGCCACTGTGGTGGTGGCTCTGCACACCGACGTGGCTGCAGAAGTGGCCGTCTCCGTGTACGGCGACCACTCCTAATTCAGGCTCTGTTCTGAATTGGCAAAAAGCCGCCTTCGGGCGGTTTTTTGTTTTCTGGTAATTGTTTGTCTCGCCAGCGTTTTTATCGTCACCCGCCGTGACGTCGCCACCGCCTCCCGCTACGATGGAGGACTTGTCTCTAGGAGTCTCATGTCGTCAGTAATGCCCCCGCTTGATCTGCAAGATGATGCATTCGCCCCGGTTCCCACTGC
This sequence comes from Comamonas sp. A23, assembly GCF_004522605.1. NCBI lineage: Bacteria > Pseudomonadati > Pseudomonadota > Betaproteobacteria > Burkholderiales > Comamonadaceae > Comamonas > Comamonas sp. A23. Next base: position 206,096 of record NZ_RSDT01000002.1, on the reverse strand, counting down.
CGATCAGCAGGTGGCGCAACTGCGTGTGCCGCCGCACTCCATGGAGTCGGAATCTTCGGTGCTCGGCGGTCTGCTGCTGGACAACAATGCCTGGGAGCGCGTTGGTGATCTGCTTGGCGACGGCGACTTCTACCGACACGAGCACAAGCTGATCTACGAAGCCATCGGCAAGCTGATCAACGCCAGCAAGCCGGCCGACGTGATCACGGTTTATGAGCATCTGCAGGGCATGGGCAAAGCCGAGGAAATCGGCGGCCTGATGTACCTGAACCAGCTGGCGCAGTATGTGCCCAGTGCCAGCAATATCCGCCGCTATGCGGAAATCGTGCGCGAGCGCGCCATCTTGCGCAAACTGGTCACGGCCAGCGACGACATCGCGACCAATGCCTTCAATCCGCAGGGCAAGACCGTGGAGCGCATCCTCGACGAAGCCGAGCAGAAGATCATGGCGATCGGCGAGGAGGGGGCGCGCAACAAGCAGGGTTTCCAGTCGCTGGATTCGCTGGTGGTGGATCTGCTGGACCGGGTCCAGGAGATGGCCGACAACCCCATGGATGTGACCGGCGTGCCCACGGGCTTTGTCGATCTGGATCGCATGACCTCGGGCCTGCAGGCCGGCGACATGGTGGTGCTGGCGGCGCGTCCCTCCATGGGCAAGACCTCGTTTGCCGTGAATATTGCCGAGCATGTGGCGCTCAATGAGGGCTTGCCGGTCGCCATCTTCTCCATGGAAATGGGTGCGGCCCAGCTGGCGGTTCGTATCGTCGGCTCCATCGGCCGCGTCAACCAGGGTAATCTGCGTACCGGCAAGCTCAGCGACGACGAGTGGCCGCGTCTGACCGAGGCCATCGAGCGTCTGCGCACCGTGTCGCTGCATATCGACGAAACGCCGGGCCTGTCTCCAACCGAGCTGCGTGCCAATGCGCGTCGTCTGGCGCGCCAGTGCGGCAAGCTGGGCCTGATCGTGGTTGACTACCTGCAGCTGATGAGCGGATCGGGATCTGCAGCCAGTTCCGACAACCGTGCCACCGAGCTGGGCGAAATCTCGCGGGGTTTGAAGATGCTGGCCAAGGAGCTGCAATGCCCGGTGATCGCGCTGTCCCAGCTCAACCGCTCGGTGGAGCAGCGTACCGACAAGCGTCCCATGATGTCCGACCTGCGCGAATCGGGCGCCATCGAGCAGGATGCGGACATCATCATGTTCATCTACCGCGACGATTACTACAACAAAGAGAGCAAGGAGCCCAATATTGCCGAGGTCATCATCGGCAAGCAGCGTAACGGGCCGACGGGAACGGTGAAGCTCTTCTTCCAGAAGAACCAGACGCGTTTCGAGAACCTGGCGCAGGGCTACGGCACGGACGAATACTAAAAATCATAGCTGTTAGCGCTTGTTGGGTATGGATTTCATAACTCTATGAATATGCAAGCTATGAATATCAAGCGCTGCAAGCTATCAAATTGAAGGACATAAGAAAAGCCCGCAAGGCACAGACCTTGTGGGCTTTGTTTTTTTGAGCAGCTGCGGGGTTAGCGGCTGAACAGGTAGACGCCAAGACCGATCACGCACAGTCCCAGTACGCCGCAGGCCCAGGCCAGGCGCTGTGCACCTATGCGCAGCGCGCCCACGGTTGCGACGATCTGGGCATTTTGCTGGGCCAGCTTCTCGATGATCTCCAGCGACTGGCGCTGCGATTGCTCGAGCTGGGCGATGCGCTCCTCCTGCTGCTGGATCAGCAGCAGCGCCTGCTCGCCGGCGGAGGCCGGTGGCGAGATGCGCTGCGCAGCGCTTTGCGCGCTGGCGTCCTGCTCGCGCGCCTCGGCCTGGGCTTCTTTCTTCTTGAGCATGCCCTGGGCGGCCTTCACCACCTGAGGCGTGGCCTTGATGACCTCGCCCCAGGGCACGAGCTTGAGTGCCGCGATCCAGCTCGCCACTTACAGCACCTCGCTGGCGAAGTCCGCCAGGCGCGAGCGTTCGCCGCGCGCCAGGGTGATGTGGCCGCTGTGGGGCCAGCCCTTGAAGCGGTCCACCACATAGGTCAGGCCCGAGCTGCCTTCGGTCAGATAGGGCGTGTCGATCTGGGCCAGATTGCCCATGCAGATGATCTTGGTGCCGGGGCCGGCACGGGTGATCAGGGTCTTCATCTGCTTGGGGGTCAGGTTCTGGGCCTCGTCGATGATGACGTATTTGTTCAGGAAGGTGCGACCGCGCATGAAGTTCATGCTCTTGATCTTGATGCGGCTGCGGATCAGCTCGTTGGTGGCGGCGCGCCCCCACTCGCCGGCATTGCCGCCGTCGCCCTTGGCCAGGAACTCCAGGTTGTCGTCCAGGGCGCCCATCCAGGGGCCCATTTTTTCCTCTTCGGTGCCGGGCAGGAAGCCGATGTCCTCACCCACGCTCACCGTGGCGCGGGTCATGATGATCTCGGTATAGCGGCGCTCGTCCAGCACCTGGGCCAAACCGGCGGCCAGGGCCAGCAGGGTCTTGCCGGTACCTGCCGTGCCCGTCAGCGTGACAAAGTCGACTTCGGGGTTGACCAGCAGGTTCATGGCGAAGTTCTGCTCGCGATTGCGTGTGGACACGCCCCAGACGGCATTCTTGGGGTTGCCGAAGTCGCGCAGCGTCTTGAGCACGGCCGTCTTGTCGCGGATCTCGGTCACGCGCATATAGAGGCTGGGCTCGCCCGGTGCTTCGTAGTAGACGAACTGGTTGATCATCAACTGGTCGACGATGGCGCCGCTGACGCGGTAGTAGGTGATGGCGCCTTCCTGCCAGCTCTCCACATTCTTGCCGGCCTTGGCCCAGAAGTCGTGGGGCAGGGCCAGTGCGCCCGAGTACAGCAGATCGCCGTCTTCCAGCACCTTGTCGTTCTGGTAGTCCTCGGCGGCCAGGCCCAGGGCGCGCGCCTTCACGCGCATATTGATGTCCTTGGACACCAGCACGACTTCGCGATCCTTGTGCTGCTCGCGCAGGGCGGCGACCACACCCAGAATCTGGTTGTCGGCCTTGCCCTGGGGCAGGCTCTCGGGCAGGGAGGCATCCAGAGGGTTGGTCTGGAAGTACAGCGTGCCGGTGGCGCTGCGCTGACCTGTGGCATTGAGCGGCAGGCCTTTTTCCAGACCGTCGGCGGGCTGGGAGGCAACCAGGGAGTCCAGCGTGCGGCTGACCTGGCGGCCGTTGCGCGCCACTTCGGTCATGCCCTTTTTGTGGTTGTCCAGTTCTTCCAGTACCACCATGGGCAGGAAGATGTCGTGCTCTTCAAAGCGGAACAGGCTGCTGGGGTCGTGCAGCAGCACATTGGTGTCCAGCACGAACAGCGTGGTCGGGCCGGTGCGCGTATTGCGGGCGCGGCGGGCAGGCTTGGCAGCTGCGTCGGCAGGTTTTGCAGGTATTGCGGCAGTGGATGCTGCTGTCGTCGGCGCTGCGCCAGCCGTTGTGGCGGTCTTGCGCGGCTTGGCGGTTGCGTTGGGCTTGCTGGTGCTGCGGCGCGGCTTGGTGACCGCGGGCGCGGTCTCTGGAGCCGCATTCAGGGCGGCTCCGTTGGAGGGGTTCAGATCCTCGTCAAGTTCTGCAGTCTGCTTGGCAGTCTTGCGGATGGACGAAAAGGCTTCTGCGGAAAGCTTTGCGGCGCGGTGGCCGGGTGCGGGGGGCAGGGGCATAGTGGACGAACCGTTCTCAACAAGATTCAAAAAGCACAAAGCCGCCTGGAAACCGAGGCGGCTTTGGTGGGGTGAACAGAGAATACTGCGTAGCACTGAGGCATGCCCCATTATGCATAGGCTGCGAGGGCCTGAATGCAGTATTTCCTGTTTTGCCTTGTTTAAAGACTTTGAAATACTTTGCGTGTAGATGATTGCAAGGTTTTCAGTCCCGGGCGGGGCTCAGGCCACCTTCTTGTCTTGGGTCTTCAGGCTTTTGACAGCCTTGAGTACTTCGTCCACATGGCCGGGAACCTTCAGGCCGCGCCATTCCTGCATCAGGATGCCGTCGGCGCCGATCAGGAAGGTGGAGCGCTCGATGCCTTTGACCTTCTTGCCGTACATGATCTTGTTCTTGACTACGCCAAACATGTGGCACATCTTTTCTTCGGTGTCGGCAATCAGCTCGAACGGCAGTTCCAGCTTTTCCTTGAAGTCGTTGTGCGAGTTCATGTTGTCGCGCGACACGCCGAACACGGTGGCGCCAGCCTTCACGAAATCCTTGTACTTATCGCGGAATTGCATTGCTTCCGTGGTACAACCCGGCGTGTTGTCCTTGGGGTAGAAATACAGGATCAGAATCTGGCCGTTGTGCGAGGTGTTGGACACCTTGACGCCGCCGGTGGCGTTGGCTTCAAATTCTGGGAGTGGTTTGTTGACAACGATCGCCATGCGCTTGTATCTCTCGGGTGTGTTCGTTGAAATGCCGAGGGCGTCGGTGGTATTTTTGTTTTTATCAATCGATCGCCCCCAACCGCAACCTGCGATTTTACCCTGAAATACGTATTTCTCTCAATGTAAGCTCAGAAGTCTATGCTAGCAGCAGGGCTGCGACCACGTTGCGGCCTTCGCTGGCCAGCACGTTATAGGTACGGCAGGCCGAGGCGGTGTCCATGCTCTCCAGGCCAATGCGTTTGGCGATCAGCGGCTTGAGCCAGGCCACGGGTGGAAAGCGGTTCTTGCTGCCGCTGCCAAAGAGGACGACTTCCGCATCCAGCTTAGCGAGCTCCTCGAAATGCTCGGCAGTCAGGTCTTCGAAACGGGCGCAGTTCCACTCGGTCAGCAGGCCGCGGGCTCCGACCAGCAGACTGGTTTCGTGGTTTTGCTTGTCAACCGCGATCCAGCCCGGGCCATAGCCGGTGATGGTTTGCGCATCGGATTTGTCTGCCTGAAATTTCATGATGGAGAGTTTGCGCAATCGGCGCGCTGGACGGGGGCGATGGCTGCTGTCTCCATACAGAGAGGGTGGGGACATTGCTGCAGCGCGGAACTGTGCTTAAATTATAGGTTTCACCATGGCGTTTAATGCGCCCTGGCGTGCCTGAAATCCTTTTGCATTGATTCGCATGAAAACCGTTCAAAAATCCGCCAAATTAGCAAACGTCTGTTACGACATCCGCGGGCCGATCATGGACGCGGCGAAGAAGATGGAGGACGACGGCCAGAAGATCATCAAGCTCAATATCGGCAATCTGGCCGTGTTCGGCTTCGATGCTCCCGAGGAAGTGCAGCAGGACATGATCCGCAATCTGCCCAACTCGGCCGGCTATTCCGACAGCAAGGGCATCTTCGCGGCGCGCAAGGCCGTGATGCACGAAACCCAGCGCCAGGGCATCAAGGGCGTGACGCTGGACGACATCTATCTGGGCAACGGTGCTTCGGAGCTGATCAGCTTGGCCACCAACGCGCTGCTGGACAACGGTGACGAGATGCTGCTGCCTGCGCCCGACTACCCGCTGTGGACGGCAGCCACCAGCCTGTCCGGCGGCACGCCCGTGCATTACATGTGCGACGAGTCCAATGGCTGGATGCCCAATATGGACGACATCCGCGCCAAGATCACGCCGCGCACCAAGGGCATCGTTGTCATCAACCCGAACAACCCTACGGGTGCGCTGTACTCCAGGGAGCTGCTGCTGCAGATCGTGGAGCTGGCGCGCGAGCATGGCCTGGTCATCTTCGCGGACGAGGTCTACGACAAGGTGCTGTACGAGGATGCCAAGCACACGCCGCTGGGCAGCCTGTCCATCGATGTGCTGACCATCACCTTCAATTCCCTCTCCAAGGCCTACCGCTCCTGCGGCTACCGTGCTGGCTGGATGGTGATTTCGGGCGACAAAAAGCCCGCCAAGGATTACATCGAGGGCCTGAACATGCTCTCCAACATGCGCCTGTGCGCCAATGTGCCCGGCCAGTGGGCCGTGCAGACGGCGCTTGGCGGCCACCAGAGCATCGACGCCCTGGTGCAGGAGGGCGGTCGCCTGCGTGTGCAGCGCGATCTGGCCTGGGAGCTGATCAACGCCATTCCCGGCGTGAGCTGCGTCAAGCCTCAGGGCGCGCTGTACATGTTTCCGCGCCTCGATCCCGCCGTCTACCCCATCCAGGACGACCAGGAGTTCTTCCTCGAAGTGCTGCAGGAAACCAAGGTCATGCTGGTGCAGGGTACGGGCTTCAACTGGCCCGAGCCTGATCACTTCCGCATCGTGTTCCTGCCGCATGAGGCAGATCTGCGCGAGGCCATCAACCGCTTGGCAGCCTTCCTCGAGAAGTACCGCAAGCGCCATGGCACGGACAAGCCCAAGGCAGTGCCGGCAGAAAAGGCACTCAAGCCTGCCAAGGCTGAGAAAGCCGCGTAACTCATCTTTTTGATAGCTGGTGGCGCTTGATTTTCAAGCGCTTCAGCGCTTTTTTGACCTTAGAACTTATGAAACCCATCCAAGTAGGCCTGTTGGGCATTGGCACCGTAGGCAGCGGTACTTTCAATGTGCTGGAACGCAACCAAGACGAGATTCGCCGTCGTGCGGGTCGTGGCATTGAAATTACCATGGTCGCCGACTTGGATACCGAACGCGCCAAGAGCGTGGTGGGTGACAAGGTCAAGGTGGTCGGCGATGCACGTGAAGTCATCGCCAACCCCGATATCGATGTGGTGGTCGAGCTGATCGGCGGCTACGGCATTGCCAAGGCCCTGGTGCTGGAAGCCATCGCGGCCGGCAAGCATGTGGTGACCGCCAACAAGGCCCTGCTGGCCGTGCACGGCACGGAAATCTTCAAGGCCGCAGCCGAGAAGGGCGTGATGGTGGCCTATGAAGCTGCCGTGGCCGGTGGCATTCCCATCATCAAGGCCTTGCGCGAAGGCCTGACCGCCAACTCCATCCAGTGGGTGGCCGGCATCATCAACGGCACGACCAACTTCATCCTGTCCGAAATGCGCGACAAGGGCCTGGACTTCGACGTGGTGCTCAAGGAAGCGCAGCGTCTGGGCTATGCCGAAGCCGATCCCACCTTCGACATCGAGGGTGTGGATGCGGCCCACAAGGCCACGCTGATGAGCGCGATTGCCTTCGGCATTCCCGTGCAGTTCGACAAGGCCTATGTGGAAGGCATCACCAAGCTGGCCGGTGCCGATATCCGCTACGCCGAGCAACTGGGCTATCGCATCAAGCTGCTGGGCATCACCAAGCGCACGGACAAGGGCATCGAGCTGCGCGTGCACCCCTCGCTGGTGCCTTCCAAGCGTCTGATTGCCAATGTGGAAGGCGCGATGAACGCCGTGGTGGTGAACGGCGATGCCGTGGGCACCACGCTGTACTACGGCAAGGGTGCCGGGTCCGAGCCCACCGCCTCCGCCGTGGTGGCCGACCTGGTGGATATTGCTCGCATGGACGGGTCCGATCCTGCCCACCGCGTGCCAGCCCTGGCCTTCCAGAGCAGCAGCCTGGCTGCCGCTGGCAGCGAGCTGCCCGTGCTGCCCATGGCCGAGGTCGTGACCAGCTACTACCTGCGCATCCGCGTGGCCGATGAAGCCGGAGTGCTGGCCAAGATCACCGGCCTGCTGGCGGGTGCCGGCATCAGCATCGACGCCGTGCTGCAGCGCGAAGCCGATGAAGTGGGCGGCGAAGGCTCGACCCAGACCGACCTGATCATTCTCACGCACGATACCCGCGAAGGGGATATGGACAAGGCCCTGGCCGAAATCCAGGGGCTGCCCACGGTGCTGGCTCCCATCACCCGCATCCGCAAGGAAGAGCTGAACTAAGGACTTGAGCATGTACCGTCGCACTCAAACCGGTTTATTCCCTGTTCAGTGCGGTGTCGGTATTGCAAACTCCTTCAAAGGCTGGTGCCCTATGGCGTCAGCCTTTTTGTTTTTGGTGGCGGCGGGTGCGCAAGCGGCACCCGTCGATGTCTATCGTGGCACGCTGGGCGGCTCGGCGGTGGTGATGGAGCTGGGCAAGCCGGGTGAGGATGGTGAACGCCAGGGGCGCTATTTCTATCTGCGGCATGGAGTGGATATTCCGCTCCGGGGCTCGCTGAATGCGCTGTCTGAGGCACGTCCTTTGAATAACGACTGGGCGCGTGAAAGCGGTGGCGAGCCTCCCGTGTTGACCGACTCCCAACAGCGCCGCATCGTTTGGCAACTGCGCCAGCAAGGCAGTGCTTTGGCAGGTGAATGGGTGGATGATATTCACGGCAAAAAACTGCCGCTAGCCCTTACCCATATTGCGCAGTACGACCCTGAAAAGATAGCGCCATTCGGTGTGGAGGCCGTGACGTTGGCGATTGTGCAAGGTGCGGGCAGCGGTATTGCATCGGGCGTTGCCATCTCGGCACAGGCCACGCCCTACGACTATCTGAAAGTGGCCGAGCAAAAGCTGGAGCAGGGCAAGGAAGTGGTGGTCAGCCCCACGCTGGCCTGGAGGCCGGTGCGCGATGCGCGTACCCAGTTCTGGTATCCGCGCCTCACGCGTCACCCGGATAGCAAAATTCTGGCGCAGACCAATACCGTTCTGGAGCAGCGCCACTGGGGCATGAGTCTGGAGGCGCTGGCCTGTGTAGGCTCGATCTACCAGAACGCTGGCCCGGCGGCAGGCTCACTGGGGGACTTTAATAACGAGTCGATCAAGGTGACCTACCTCTCAAGTGCCTTGATGAGTGTGGTGGAGTCCGGTTCAACCGGTTGCGGCGGGGCCCATCCCAACAATCATTACGACCCCTTTGTGCTGGACTTGCTCAAGGGCGGCTATATGGACTTCACCCGCCTGCTCAAGGACGTGAAATATGGCGAGTACAAGCTGGAGTATGGTGATCGGCTGTCGCGTTTTCTGAGCAAGGCCGTGAACCGGCATTCCGAGGATGACAAGGAGTGTACCGAGCTGCTGCCCCAGTACATGGCGCTGATGCTCGACAAGCCCGACAAGATGAGCTTTGTGATCTCGGGCATAGGTCATGCCATGGGTGTGTGCCTGGGCAGCGGCGTCAGTGTCCCGTTCAAGGAACTCAAGCCCTATATCAAGCCGGGGGCGCAGCGCTATTTCCAGCCCTGAGTCCCGTCCGGCGCGATATGAGGCAATGGCGTTGGCCGGTCTCTGCATTCGCGCGCAGTCAAATCGGGCTTGCTGACCGATAATGGTCGGCTTGGCGGCATGACTTCTGTCCGTTTGGCTGCCGGTTCCGAATTTTAGTTTTTGGCGAGTTTGAGATGCTGTATCTGTCCACCCGCGGCCATGCTGACCGCAAGCGTTTTTGCGACATTTTGCTCGAAGGCCTGGCTCCCGATGGCGGCCTGTACCTGCCCGTCGAGTATCCCCAGATCGACGATGCCAAGCTGAGCCAGTTGCGGGAGACGCTGGCCGCCAAGGGCTATGCAGCCCTGGCCTTCGAGATTCTGTCGCTCTATATCGACGACATTCCAGCCGAGGATCTGCGTGCCCTGTGTGCCAAGACCTATACCAGGGAAGTCTTTGGCAGCGACGCCATCGTGCCCGTGCGTCAACTCGACGGCGTGCTGCACATCGAAGCCCTGTCCAACGGTCCCACGTTGGCCTTCAAGGACATGGCCATGCAGCTGCTGGGCAATCTGTTCGAGTACGAACTGGCCCGCCGCAACGAGGAACTGAATATCCTGGGTGCCACCAGCGGGGACACCGGCAGCGCGGCCGAATACGCCATGCGCGGCAAAAAGGGCGTGCGCGTCTTCATGACCAGCCCACACGGCCGCATGAGCCCTTTCCAGCAGGCGCAGATGTTCAGCCTGCAGGACGAGAACATCCACAACATCGCCATCGAAGGCGTGTTCGACGACTGCCAGGACATCGTCAAGGCCGTCTCCAACGACCACTCCTTCAAGGCCCAGTACAAGATCGGCACCGTCAACTCCATCAACTGGGCACGTCTGCTGGCCCAGGTGGTCTATTACTTTGCCGGCTATCTGCAGGCCACCCGCTCCAATGACCAGAAGGTGAGCTTCACCGTGCCTTCCGGCAACTTCGGCAATATCTGCGCAGGCCATGTGGCGCGCCAGATGGGTCTGCCCATTGCCAAGCTGGTGGTGGCCACCAATGAGAACGATGTGCTGGACGAGTTCTTCCGCACCGGCGTCTACCAGGTGCGAGGCTCGGCCAATACCTACGAGACATCGAGCCCCTCGATGGACATCTCCAAGGCCAGCAATTTCGAGCGCTTTGTGTTCGACTTGGTGGGGCGCGACGGCGTGCGCACCAAGCAACTGTTCGCCGAAGGCGTGGCCAAGGCCGGCAAGTTCGATCTGAGCGCGGATCCCGCCTTCAAGGATGCGGCCGGCAAGTACGGCTTTGTGAGCGGCAAGAGCACGCACGCCGACCGTCTGGCCACCATCAAGGACACTTTCGAGCGTTTTGATCAGATGATCGACACCCATACCGCCGACGGCGTGAAGGTGGCGCGAGAGCATCTGGGCGCCGAGCCCATGCTGGTGCTGGAAACCGCTCTGCCCATCAAGTTTGCGGCGACGATCGAAGAAGCGTTGGGCCGCCAGCCCGACCGTCCCGCCAAGTTCAACGGCATCGAAGACCTGCCCAAGCGTGTGGTCGTCATGGCCTCCGACGTGGACCAGGTCAAGGCCTTTATCGCCGAAAACTGCAGATAAAGTCCTGCGGCGTTAAGCTTGAAAAGCATCTGTGGCTTGGCGACAGGTGCTTTTTTTCTTTGGATGAAATTGGTATTTTGCGCTTGCCCATAGAGCGCTGGTAGCTATCAAAAACATATTGAAATCAAGATGAAGGTCATAGGCTTTGCCGGATATTCGGGCGCGGGCAAGACCGCCCTGGTGGAGGCGCTGGTGATGCTGATGAAGCAGCGCGGACTCAGGGTCTCGGTCATCAAGCATGCCCACCATGACTTTGATGTGGATCGCGAGGGCAAGGACAGCTGGCGCCACCGCAAGGCTGGCGCTTATGAAGTGCTGCTCGCATCCGATAGACGCATGGCGCTGATGCGCGAATACGAGCAGCCTGCTCAGCTGAGCATGCACCATATGCTGGCGCAGCTGGACCCCAGCGTGGACTGGGTGCTGATCGAAGGCTTCAAGCATGGCGGGCTGCCCAAGATAGAGGTCTGGCGGCAGCAGCAGGACAGGCTGGACAAGGGCAAGAGCCTGGAGCCGCTGTTTGCGCATGACCCTAGGGTGCTGGCAGTTGCCACCGACGCTGCCCATGACCTGCCTCAAGTGCCTGTCCAGCCCGTGCTGGATCTCAACCAGCCCCAGCTTGTGCTGCAATGGCTGCTGGCTCATTCGGACTCCCTGCAATACAAGAACTAAGGAAAGACACAGCAATGCAAGCACCACAGACGCCTCGCAAGCCGCTCAAGCCTCTGGATGAAGCCCTGCAGGAGCTGCTGGCCCATGCCCAGCCCCAGGCCGGCGCACAAATGGTGGACACCTTTGATGCCGATGGCCGCGTGCTGCTGCAGGCCGCCGTTTCGCCGCTGCAGGTGCCGCCTCAGGACAACTCGGCCATGGATGGCTATGCGGTGCGCACCGTCGAATGTGCCGACGGCGCTGCAGTGCTGCCGGTGTCGCAGCGCATCCCTGCCGGCACCTCCCCCGATGCGCTGGCTGCCGGCTCCGTCGCCCGCATCTTCACGGGGGCGCCCGTGCCGGCCGGGGCCGATGCCATCGTCATGCAGGAGGACTGCGAATTGCTCGAGGACGGCCGCGTGCGCATCAAGGCCCAGCCCCGTGCCGGCCAGTGGATTCGCCGCGCGGGCGAGGACATCACGCAGGGCGCCACCGTGATCGAAGCCGGCACCCGCCTCACGCCGGCCCATCTGGGTCTTGCAGCCAGCATGGGCTTTGCCAGCCTGCAGGTGGCACGCAAGCCGCGTGTGGCCCTGTTCTCCACCGGCGACGAACTGGTCATGCCCGGTACCGTTGCGCCGCAGGACATGCCAGCGGGCAGCATCTACAACAGCAACCGCTTCTTCCTGCGTGCATTGCTGCTGCGCATGGGCTGCGAGGTCACGGATCTGGGCATTGTTCCCGACGACCGCGAGGCCACGATTGCCGCGCTGGCCGATGCCGCCATGGACCACGACGTGATCGTCACCAGCGGCGGCGTCTCCGTGGGCGAGGAAGACCATATCAAGCCTGCCGTGCAGGAGCTGGGTCAGCTGGACCTCTGGCAGATCAACATCAAGCCCGGCAAGCCTTTTGCCTACGGCCGCGTCAATCGCGAGTCTGGCACGGGCTTTGCGCATTTCATCGGTCTGCCGGGCAACCCGGTCTCCAGCTTTGTCACCTTCCAGGTGCTGGTGCGCCCGTTCCTGCTGCGTCTGCAGGGCGTGCAGCATGTGCTGCCGCGAGCCATCGAAGCGCGCGCTGATTTCGTCTGGCCAAAGGGCGACAAGCGCAGAGAGTTTTTGCGGGTGCGCTACAACGAGCGTGGCGGGCTGGAGTTGTTCAGAAACCAGAGCTCGGGCGTGCTGACTTCCACGGCTTGGGGCGACGGCGTGGTGGACAACCCTGCCGGCACCACGGTTGCCATGGGCGACAGTGTGCGCTTTATCCCGTTTACCGAGCTTATGGCCTGATGGAGTTGGAGATGAAGACCGTTACGATTCGATATTTCGCCTCTATCCGGGAAGCCTTGGGTACGGGCAGCGAAAGCCTGCAGACCCCGGCAGCCACCGTGGGAGCATTGCGCGAGCAACTGATGAGCCGCAGCGATGCGGCTGCCCAGGTGCTGGCTGCCAGCAAGGCTGTGCGCATGGCGCTGAACCAGGATATCTGCGATGCCGATGCCGTGCTCAGCAATGGCGACGAAGTGGCATTTTTTCCGCCAGTGACGGGGGGCTGATGAGTCTCTGAGCGCTTGTGAGCCTCTAAAAACGGTTTCTGAAGAAGCCTGAAGTCCACAGAAGGCCTGTGCAAACCGCTTGCACAGGCCTTTTTGCTGTTTGTCGGTTTCCAGGTGCCAGCCTTGATCGTGAGATTGCTTACTAGGGTTTTCCTGGGCGTATTTTCGTGAATCTGACGAGATTCATTTTGGAGAATCCGCGCTTTCTACAAGAAAGACAGAAAGCACTTACTCATGACAACTCACGTCAATATGGAGGAGACCCGCTCTGCGCGCTTTGCCATGCGCTGCGCCAGCTGGGCGGAGAAGTGGTTCCCGGATTCCTGGGTGTTTGCCGTGGTCGGCATCTTCATCGTGGTGCTGGCAGCGTTTGCCATTGGTGCGCCGGTGCAGGAAACCAGCAAGGCCTTCGGCAAGGGCTTCTGGAGTCTGATCCCCTTCACCATGCAAATGGCTTTTGTGGTGATTGGCGGTTATGTGGTGGCCAGCTCCAAGCCCGCATCTGCACTCATCAAGGCGCTGGCCCGCGTGCCCAAGACCGGCCGTGGCGCCGTGGCCTGGGTGGCGTTTGTGGCGCTGAGCGCCTCGCTGCTGAACTGGGGGCTGAGCCTGGTGTTCGGTGGTCTGCTGGTCAAGGAACTGGCACGCCGCACCGACATCAAGATGGACTACCGCGCCGCCGGTGCCGCCGTCTATCTGGGTCTGGGTGCCGTGTGGGCGCTGGGCATTTCGTCTTCGGCAGCGCAGCTGCAGGCCAACCCAGCCAGCCTGCCTCCCGGCATTCTGGCCATTACCGGCGTGATTCCGTTCACGCAGACTATTTTCCTCTGGCAGTCCGGCGTGATGCTGGGCGTGCTGATGGTGATCTCCATCGTCGTGGCTTACATGACTGCACCCGGTGAGAAGACCGCGCGTGATGCGGCCCAATGCCAGGTCGACCTGGGCACAGAAGTCGTGCAGGAAGTCAAAAAGCCCAGCCGCCCCGGTGAATGGCTGGAATACAGCCCCATTCTCATCATCTTGCTGGTGGCGCTGACCGTGGGCTGGATGGTGGAGGAGTTCTCGAGCAAGCCTTTCATTCAGGCGATCTCTGGGCTGAACACCTACAACCTGCTGTTTCTCATGGCCGGTGCGCTGTTGCACTGGCGCCCCCGCAGCTTTCTCGATGCCGTGGCACGTGCCGTGCCCACTACGACCGGCGTGCTGATCCAGTTCCCTCTGTACGGCGCGATTGCGGCCATCATGACGGACGTCAAGGGTGACGGCGGTGCCAGCATTGCCCACCATATCTCCACCTTCTTCACCAGCTTTGCCACGCATGACACTTATGCACTGCTGATGGGCACCTACTCGGCCGTGCTGGGCTTCTTCCTGCCCTCGGGCGGTGGCAAGTGGATTGTTGAGGCCCCCTATGTGATGCAGGTGGCCAATGATCTGCAGTACCACCTGGGCTGGGCCGTGCAGATCTACAACGCTGCTGAGGCTCTACCTAATCTGATCAACCCCTTCTACATGCTGCCGCTCTTGGGCGTGCTGGGCCTTAAGGCGCGTGATCTGATCGGCTTCAACTTTGTGCAGTTGCTGGTTCATGCGCCCGTGGTGCTGTTCCTGTTATGGTTCCTGGGTCAGACCCTGAGCTATATCCCCCCTGTAATGCCATGACCGAAACCGCCGATTTGCCATCTACCGAAGTGAACCCAGAGATCAGCGCCCGTACCCGCAAGGCTCTGGCTGAAGCGCGTGAGCGCGGAGTCAAGCTGGGCACGGCCGGCGCGGCCAATATCCGCGCCACGGTGGAAAAACGTAAATCGGCGGCCGATGCCTTTGCCAGGCAGCACGAAGCGCTGTTCGCCGAATTGCTGCAACAAGGTCTGACCCACCGCGCCATGGCGGCTGAACTCAATGCACGGGGCATTGCGGCCGCCAAGGGCGGTGAGTGGACCCATGGGCAAGTGCAGCGCATACTGAACCGCTACGCGGACTGGAAGGCTGCCGAGTCGATCCAGGCCTGAGGCCGTCATGCCGATCAAAAAGCCGTGCTGCGTTTGCTGCACGCCTTTTTTGATGGAGGTCGGGGACGAATGAGTCAGGCAATGTAGAGCAAGACCGCAACGCACAGCTTATGCACCATGCCGGGTGACCGCTTTCTGCCTTGTGGCAGCCAGTGCCAGCAAGCCAAGCACAATCAGCATCAGACCATAGCCATAGGTGGTGGGCACCAGCCCCAGGCTCTGGGTCAGCAGGCCTGCGGCGATGGCCGGCAGGCTGAAGGCCAGATAGCTCAGCACATAGATGGTGGACAGCAGGCCGCCGCGTTCATGTGGCTCGGCCAGCGGCAGCACGCTGCGCAGCGCCCCTTGAAAGCCCACGCCAAAGCCCGCACCGGCAATGATGGAGGCGGCCACCATCAGCGTCAGGCTGTGGCTGGCCACGCCCAGCAGAAGAATCACGATGCCCAGCGGCAGAACCGAGCCACCGAAGCGCAGCATGCGCTGGGCCGTCCAGTGGCGCAGCAGCCAGATGGCCGCTGCGGCGCTCAGGGTGTTGATGCACACGGCCAGGCCTGCCATCAGGGTGGAGCCGGTGATCACACGCAGCAGGGTGGGGCCTAGCGACAGATAAAAGCCCGCCAGCGCCCAGGCGGCGATATCCAGCGGTGCCATGCGCAGGAAGGCCGGGCGGATATGCGCGGGAAGGCGGATGCGAGGGCGCATGGAGGCCAGGGCTCCGCTGCGGCGGCTGACGGTTTCAGGCATCACGGCAATGGCCCAGGCCGATGCCGCAAAGACCAGCAGCAGCCACCAGTAGATCTGGTGCAAGCCGTCATGGCCGTGGCTGGCCAGCTGGTTGGCGCCGAACACGCCGGCTGCCATACCCAGCATGGGAGACAGCGTATTGATCAACGCACCGCGTTCACGGTCCAGATCGAGCAGGGCCGCGCCCAGGGCTGCGCTCGCCATGCCGGTGGCAAAACCCTGCACCACACGCGACCAGAGCAGAGCCTGCGCATCCTGTGCATGGGTGAACATCAGCATGGAGACCGCCTCCAGTCCCAGGGCCGCAAGAATGACGGGGCGCCGGCCCAGGTAATCGGACAGCGCGCCCATGGTGAGCAGGGCGACGAGCAGGCTGAAGGCATAGACCGCGAAGATCAGGGTCAGCATGCCCGAGGAAAAGCCCCAGGCCTGCTGGTAGAGCCTATACAAGGGCGTGGGAGCGCTGGATGCCGCCAGAAAGCTGGCCAGGGTCAGGGCGACAGCAGCCATATTGCGGGTGCTGGATACCGCAGTCAGGGATACAGAGGATGTGGGCATGGAAAAGCAGGCTCCGCTACCATAAAAGCAAATTTTTTGCGTTTGCGTATTCTGCGTTAATTCATCATTAACGCAAATATTTAGCTTTAATGACCATGATTGCAAAAGACCCAGTCCAATCCCGGCCGGGCGGGCGCAGCTCCCGTGTACAGGCCAGCGTGCATCAGGCGGTGAGGAAACTGCTGGAGCACATGCCGCGCGAGGAGCTGACCTTTCCCCTGATCGCCACCGAGGCCGGCGTGACGCCTTCCACGCTGTATCGCCGCTGGGGCGATCTGCCGCAACTGCTGGCCGATGTGGCGCTGGAGCGCATCCGTCCCATTGCCGAGCCTGCGGACACGGGCAGTCTGCATGGCGATCTGCAGGCCTGGACCGAGCAATACATCGAGGAAATGGGCTCTCCCCTGGGACGAACCTTGCTGCGCGATACCTTGGTGGCAACCCAGGAAGACCAGGTGACCTGCGCCTGCGTGGACATCATTCGCGACCAGCTTGGCATTGTGCTGGGCCGGGCCCGCGCGCGTGGCGAAGAGGTGCCCGATGTGGAAGCCATGCTGGACCAGTTGGTGGCACCCATCGTCTATCGCATTCTTTATGGTCTGCAGCCCGATGTGGCGTTCGGGCGCAAGCTGGTCGAACAACTGGTGCCTGAGCAGGTCTGAGGCTCTTGCCCTAGAATCGCGGCTCACAGGTGCCAAGGGGCGCCTGCCCGCACAAGAGGCTCTCACCCTTGCTTTCGACAGCGTGTTCACGCTCGATTTCGATGTTCTGTCAGACCATGGTTGTTCTAGGGGCCCAGCGCGGGAGGCTCCGATGCAACCTGGAGCACTGTCATGACTTCATCTCTCCATCCCCAGGCGCGGCGCGCGCTGACGCGGGACTATAAACAGGCTTTTCCCGCCATGGGTATCTACGCGGTGCGCTGCGATGCCGCTGACTTGTTGCGCCTGGGGGCCAGCCGTAACGTGGACGCAATACTCAACCGCCTGCGGTTCGAGCTGAGCAATGGCTTCCGGCGCGATGCGGCACTGGCCCAGGCCTGGGCTTGCCATGGCGCACAGGCATTTCGTTTTGAGGTACTGGACCGCGTGAAGGAGCGCGACGATCCTTTGTTCGACTATGACGCCGAACTTCAGGCCCTGCTTTCCCTGTGGCAGCAAGAGCTGCAAGGGGTACAGCCATGAGCAGTGAAACCGTGAATGCCATGTGTTCAGGCCAAGCGCTGCTCGGTGGTGCTGCAGCCATTGATCCGTCGGGTTCGGCCACGGGGGCCGGTTCTGTTTCCGGATTCGTTTCGCCGCAGGCCCTGGTCGACGAACTCAAGGTGCGCGCCCGCGTGCGCCTGAACCGTGCGCGGCGCGAGGGTGCTGCGGGCTCGGCCACATTGCGCGACCATTTGCATCAGGCGGCGCGCGAGGTCGGCTTTGCCGGCTGGGAGCAGGCGCGTCGGGTGCTGGGAGCTCTGGCTGGGCCGGGAGATGACATGGGCAGCTTCTGGCATGTGCCTCGTAGCGGCATTCTTCTGCACATCTGGTTCAGCGAGTATGCACAGGCGCGCAGCGTGCTTGCACAGCAGGCGGATGGTTTTTTGCTGCCTTATCGGCGCCAGTGCTTCATCGTGCAAGCGCCGTTCATCGAGGCCTTGGGCTTGAAACCGGCCGACCCGGCCTGGGCCGCCATAGGGCGAGATCTGGTCGCCGCCTACGGAACGCCTGCCTGGCGGGCCTTGGCCTGGCAGCGTCTCAATGCGCCTGCCGGAGCCTTCTGATCTGCTCTCGAGTGGAAGAGGTTCCTGAAATCTGAAGCGACAAATGCTGGTCCGAGAGCGCTGAAAACGGGTTCTGTCCGGGCTTTCAGGCCGGGTCTGCAGGAGTGGGAAACTGCGGTGCACGCCATTCCAGCAGCTCGGCCAGGCGCTGCACGATCCAGCCCGCTTCAAGTGCCGTGACGACCGAGCCCTCCGCGGCCAGGCCCGCATGCATGCCCAGCAGTACCTGCTCTTCGGAGGAATTGCCCGAGTGATAAAGCGTCTGCGCCTGCTCGGTCAGATGGCTTGCCAGGTCTTCGCACAGCTCATAGCGTGCGACGACCTCGGCAATCGGGGCGGACAGCTTGCCGCTGCGCGTGCGAAACAGCTCGGCAAAGCTGGGCGGCGGCTGAATCTGGCTGGTGTCGTCCATAGGGCCTTGACCTTTAGCTCGGCTCGAAAAGGCGTTCGAAACGCTCGATGTCCACGGCCAGCTCGCAGGTAATGAGCTGGCCCGATTTGTTGTCGCGCTTGCGGTGGGCGGCAAACAGCGTGGCCTTGCCCTTGAAGTTGTAGTCGGGCAGATGGATCAGCTCATAGGGATAGGGCACAAAGAGCTGGAACTCGAAAATCATCCGGTGCTCGTTGCGCGGAGAGGGGTACAGCGTGTACTCCGGCAGATTGATGGTTTGTGTGGCCATGGCGCAATGCTAATGCGCCGGACATGCCCATGCTGGCCTGCGACAATGCGGCTATGACTGCTGCACGTGTATCCATTCAGACCCAGGACTTTGACCTCTCGGCCGAGATTGCCGCTTTGCGCACCGGCGATGCACGCGTGGGCGCGGTCTGCAGCTTTGTCGGCACGGTGCGCGACCGCAACGAGGGCGATGCCGTCTCCAGCATGGAGCTCGAGCATTACCCCGGTATGACCGAAAAGTCGATCGAAGCCATCATCGACAAGGCCGTGGCGCGCTTTGGCATCTATGGCGCGCGTGTGATTCACCGTATCGGCCTGCTGCAGCCAATGGACCAGATCGTTCTGGTGGCGGTGAGCAGCGCCCACCGCGGCAAATCCTTCGAGGCCTGCGAATACATCATGGACTATCTGAAGTCCGAAGCGCCGTTCTGGAAAAAAGAGCAGACCGGGCAAGGCGCACGCTGGGTGGATGCGCGTGTCAGCGATGAGCAGGCATTGGCGCGATGGCAGTGATTCTATGAATTGATAGCTGCTTACGCATTTACCCATTGAGTTTCAATTGAAAAATCATCTGAAACGCAATACGAAAGAGCGGTGGATGCTATGCTTTTTGTAGATCGTTCCGCTGCAGCCAGCGAGGTGGCTTGAAGACCAGTACATTGCCAGCCATCACCAGGATCAGGCCCAGCATGCCGGCAGCAGTCCACTGGTAGCCTTCGAACAGAGCCGAGATATTGAGCGCCACAATGGGAAACAGCACTGTGGCATAGGCGGCTTTTTCGGGTCCCAGTCGGCCTACCAGTGTGAGGTAGGCGGTAAAGGCAATCACCGAGCCGGGAATGGCCAGATACAGCAGCGCGCCTGTATATTGCAGGCTGGTATCAAAGTGCCAGGGCAGACCGGCAATCAGCGCATACGCTAGCAGCAGCAGCGTGCCGGCCAGCATACCCCAGGCATTGGTGTGCAGCGGCCTGTAGCCCAGGCTCTGCAGCGATGCAGAAAGCATGTTCCCGCAGGAAAAGCACAGCGTTCCACCCAGCGCCCACAACAGACCTTGCCAGCTGGCGTGCTGACCTTGTTGCAACTCCGGCCAGAACAGAATCACCAGGCCCGTCAGGCCCAGAGCGCTGCCTGCGAGCACATTGGGCGCAAGCCTGCGACCATGGATGACTCGCGCCAGAAATGCATTCCAGATGCTGGCACTGGAAAACACCACGGCAGCCAGACCGCTGGTCAGGGTCTCGCTGGCGTGCATGAAGCAGACAAAGTTCAGGCTGAACAGGCATAGTCCCTGGCCCAGCACGCGTGGAATGGCTGCGCCGCGGGGGACACGCCACTGGCGGGTCAGCAGCAGCCAGGCAAAAAGCACCAGGGAGGCAAGACCAAAGCGGTAGGCGATGGACAGCTCTACGGGTACGCTGCCCAGCTGCATCTTGAGAGCGATCCAGGTGGAGCCCCAGATCAGCACGACCAGGGCATAAAGAGGTAAAAGCATGGCAAGTCCTGGTGCTTGGAAGAACCAAGATCTTGCGCGCCTGGATTGGCTCTGCATTGCACATTCCTGCGGTTTTGTGGCGCTGCAGCAAGCGCGGCCAGATGGCTGGCGCCACAATGCAGGCATGCCCGCCAGCGTTGTATCCGCCCCTTCGCATCTGAGTCATGTACTGGCTCGGTCACGTGCCCAGATCAGGCGCAGAGCGGGTTTGAGCCAGTCGCTGGAATTGGCAATCTGGGCCAATCACGATGATGAGGTGCACTACCGCCAGCAAGGGCATCACACGTTGTCTGTCTATCTGGCCGGAGGTCAGGGATCGCAACTCAAGGACGATGCACTGGCCCGAGGCGAAGCAGGGCGCTTTTGCGTTCTCCCGGCCGAGCATGAATCGCGCTGGCTGGTGCGCGAGCCCGTGCAGTTTCTGCACCTGTATGTCTCGGATATTGCCTGGGCCGACCGTGTGGTGCGCCTGCTGGATGCCGAGCCGCGCAGCATTACGCTGACACCACAGATTTATTCCCAAGACCCAATTTATGCGCAATGGGCACAGGCGCTGTGGCGACTGGACTGGAGTGGGGCTCACGACATATGGCAGGCGGACTGCCTGAGCCAGCAAGTGCTGGACCGGCTGGTGCTGCAATCGGCGGCGCCCTGGCAGCGGCACAAGCTGCTGAAACCACTGGGTGGCCTGTCATCCACGGCTCGGCGCAAGGTGCTTGACTATGTGGATGCCCATCTGGCCGATAGCAAAGCCCTGAGCTTGCCCGCGCTGGCGCAGGTCGTGGCCTTGTCCGAATATCACTTTGCCCGTATGTTCCATCAAAGCATGGGTTGCACCGTGCATGACTGGGTCATGCAGCGGCGTCTGCAGAAGGTCTGCGCCCGCCTGCAGGGCAGCACAGGCAGTGTGAGGAGGCGCACGCCGCAGCTGGCATGGCTGGCCGCCGAAACGGGGTTTGCCAATGCCAGCCATTTGCTGCGCAGCTTTCGCAAGCAATATGGGCTTACTCCTACGCAACTGGCCCGCTGCTGGCGCGATGCTTGACTTGATATACCGCAAGCAGGGTGGTTGTGGATCTGCCTTTTGCTGTTTTTTGCGCATTAGGGTCTTGAAACCCCCTGTTTGACTATCAGATAAATGGCAATGAATCTGATTGGAGCGAAAGCGACAAACCATGCGAATTGACAAACTGACGACCAAATTCCAAGAAGCCTTGGCCGACGCGCAGTCCCTGGCGCTCGGTGCTGATCAATCCACCATCGACCCACTGCACCTGCTGGTAGCCATGCTGCGCCAGGACGACGGCCCGCGCGCGCTGCTGCAGCGCGCCGGCGGCAATGTGCAACAACTCAAGAACCTGGCCGAACAGGCCATGGCTGATCTGCCGCGCGTGCAGCAGCAAGGCGATGTGCAGGTCGGCTCCGAGCTGGCTCGGCTGCTGCAGGCCTCGGAGAAGGAAGCGCTCAAGCGCGGTGACCAGTTCATCGCCAGCGAGCTGTTTCTGCTGGCGCTGGCCGATGCCGCAGGCTCGGCCACGCGTGCCGGTGCTTTGCTCAAGCAAAGCGGCGTGAGCAAGTCCAGCCTGGAGGCTGCCATCAATGCCGTGCGAGGAGGTCAGAACGTGGACAGTGCAGAAGCCGAAGGCCAGCGCGAAGCGCTAAAAAAATACACACTGGACCTGACCGAGCGTGCCCGCAGCGGCAAGCTGGACCCGGTGATTGGCCGCGACGATGAAATCCGCCGCGCCATCCAGGTGCTGCAGCGCCGCAGCAAGAACAACCCCGTGCTCATCGGCGAGCCTGGTGTGGGCAAGACCGCCATTGTTGAAGGTCTGGCCCAGCGCATCGTGGCCGGCGAGGTGCCCGAGAGCCTGCAGAACAAGCGCGTGCTGTCGCTGGACATGGCGGGCCTGCTGGCTGGTGCCAAGTACCGCGGCGACTTCGAGGAGCGCCTCAAATCCGTGCTCAAGGAAATTGCACAGGACGAAGGCCGCATCATTCTTTTCATCGACGAAATCCACACCATGGTGGGCGCCGGCAAGGCCGATGGCGCCATGGACGCCGGCAATATGCTCAAGCCCGCGCTGGCGCGTGGCGAGCTGCATTGCGTGGGTGCGACCACGCTCGATGAGTACCGCAAGTACATCGAAAAGGATGCCGCTCTGGAGCGCCGCTTCCAGAAGGTCATCGTGGACGAGCCTTCGGTGGAGGACACCATCGCCATTCTGCGCGGCCTGCAGGTGAAGTACGAGGCGCATCACAACGTCGATATCACCGACCCCGCCATCGTTGCCGCTGCGGAGCTGAGCCATCGCTACATCACCGACCGCTTCCTGCCCGACAAGGCCATTGACCTGATCGACGAGGCCGCGGCCAAGATCAAGATCGAGATGGACTCCAAGCCCGAGGTGATGGACAAGCTCGAGCGCCGCATGATTCAGCTCAAGATCGAGCGCGAAGCCATGAAGCGCGAAAAGGACGAGGCTTCGCAAAAGCGCCTGCAGTTGATCGAGGAAGAGCTCGAAAGCCTGGAGCGCGAGTACGCCGACCTCGAGGAAATCTGGAAGGCCGAGAAAGCCAGCGCTCTGGGCTCGGAGCAGATCCGCAAGGAAGTGGACCAGTTGCGCATCCAGATTGAGGAGTTCAAGCGCAAGGGCGATTTCAACAAGGTGGCCGAGCTGCAATACGGCAAGCTGCCCGCACTCGAAAAGCAGCTGCATGAAGCTCAGGCCAAGGAGGAGGGCCAGGACGGCGCAACGGCCAACAAGCTGCTGCGCACCCAGGTCGGAGCCGAAGAGATTGCCGAGGTGGTCAGCCGTGCCACTGGCATCCCCGTGGCCAAGATGATGCAGGGTGAAAAAGACAAGCTGCTGCACATGGAGGGCAAGCTGCACGAGCGTGTGGTGGGTCAGGAGGAGGCGATCAGCGCCGTGGCCAATGCCATCCGCCGCTCGCGCTCGGGCCTGTCAGATCCCAATCGTCCCACCGGCTCCTTCCTGTTCCTCGGCCCCACGGGCGTGGGCAAAACCGAGCTGTGCAAGGCGCTGGCAGGATTCCTGTTCGACAGCGAGGACCATCTGGTGCGCATTGACATGAGTGAGTTCATGGAAAAGCACTCTGTGGCACGCTTGATCGGTGCGCCTCCCGGCTATGTGGGCTATGAAGAGGGCGGCTACCTGACGGAAGCCGTGCGCCGCAAGCCCTATAGCGTGCTGCTGCTGGACGAGGTGGAAAAAGCCCACCCCGATGTCTTCAATGTGTTGCTGCAGGTTCTGGACGATGGTCGATTGACCGACGGCCAGGGTCGCACGGTGGACTTCAAGAACACCGTGATCGTGATGACCAGCAATATCGGCTCGCATCTGATACAGGCCATGGTTGGCGAGGATGCTGATGATGTGAAGGAAGCGGTCTGGGGGGAACTTAAAAACCATTTCCGACCCGAATTCTTGAACCGCATCGATGAAACCGTGGTTTTCCATGCCCTGGATGCCAAGAACATCGAGGCGATTGCCAGGATTCAGCTGAAGTTGCTGGAAAGCCGTCTGCAGAAGATGGAACTGAGCATGCAGGTGTCCGAGCAAGCCCTGGCCGAGCTGGCCAAGGTGGGCTTCGATCCCGTGTTCGGTGCCCGTCCGCTCAAGCGCGCCATCCAGCAGCGTATTGAAAACCCGCTGTCCAAGTTGTTACTTGAGGGAAAGTTCCCGCCCAAGAGTACGATAGCTGTGACAGTCGACCCGGTGAATGATCCCGGGGTGTTCCGGTTCGAGTCCGCAGGCACTGCCTGAGGCCCCGAACCCTAGAAAGAGGTATTGCTTTGAACGATTTCGCCGCCACTGCAACCCGTTGGGCCGTCCGCATCATGCTGATGCTGGTGGGCCTGGTGTTCTTCCTGTGCCTGATGGCCGTGGCCTGCCTCATTGCCCTGGCCTGGGGCGTGCGCGCCCTGTGGGCCAGGCTCACGGGCCAGCCCGTGGTGCCCATGAGCATGGGCGCCATGAGTCCTTTTGCCGGCTGGCAGACGGTGTACCGTTCGGGAGCCGAGTGGATGGCGCAATCGTCGGGCAATGCCGATGCCAAAAAGGATGGGCGTGAAACCCGCGGGCGCCGCGGCGTTCTGCCCGGTGCCGGCGATGTGACTGATGTGCAGCCGCGCGAGGTGCACGAGTCGTAATGACAAGCGCTTACACAGGCTTCATACTTTGGAGCAGGTGAGGCAATAAAGGGCCGCAGGCTTGTTTCGCGGTCAACACACAAGAGCCTGTGCAGTGTTGCATCAGGCTCTTTTTTTACGCTGTGTTTACGCAGTCTCGCGGTATGGTCGGGACTGTGATCTTGGGATTTTCAGACAGGCATGAACTACATGGACTTGCACCGCATTTTTGACTTGCAGTACCAAGCCAGCCGCACGCAGGTCGATGTACCTTTGCTGGTGCGCCGGGAGAGGCTGCTGCGTCTGCAGAAGATGCTGGACGAGAACGGCCCGGCTTTGTGCGCGGCGGTGGAGCAGGACTTTGGTGTGCGCTCCGAGCGCTGGACCGAGATGCTGGATCTGATGCTGGTGCGCAATATGCTCAGGCACACGCTCAAGCATCTGCCCAAGTGGAGCAAGCGTCAGCGCGTGCGCACGCCGCTGATGCTGCAGCCAGGCAAGGCCTGGGTGGAGCGCCAGCCTCTGGGCGTGGTGGGCATCATCTCGCCCTGGAACTATCCGCTGCAACTATCGCTGGCGCCAGCCATCACGGCTCTGGCGGCGGGCAATCGCGTGATGCTCAAGCCCAGCGAGCTGACGCCGCATACCTCGGCAAAAATGGGCGAGCTGGTCGCCCAGTTCTTTGCACCCGAAGAGTTCTGCGTGATCGAGGGGGACGTGGCCGTGGCCACGCAGTTCTCGGGTCTGCAATTCGATCATCTGCTGTTCACCGGCTCCACGGCCGTGGGGCGGCGTGTGGCGCAGGCGGCAGCCGTGCACCTGACGCCCACCACACTGGAGCTCGGGGGCAAATCGCCCTGCATCATTGCGCAGGACTGCGATATGCAGGCCGCTGCGCTCAAGGTGGCCTATGGCAAGCTGGTCAATGCCGGGCAAACCTGCATCGCTCCCGACTATGTGCTGCTGCCGCGCGGCAAGGAGCAGGAGTTTGCCGAGGCCTATCAGGCGGCGGTGCAGCAGCTGTACCCGCGCATCTCGGGCAACCCGGACTACACGGCCATCATCAGCAAGCGCCATCTGGCACGACTCAAGCAGATGCTGCGCCAGGCGCAAAGTCTGGGAGCGCAGGTGCACTGGATGCATGAAGCGGCTGCCCCGGCTGCGGACGGTGACACCACGGCCTGGGGCGAGGCCGTGGAGAGGCAGTTCGCTCCGGCGCTGGTGTTCGGTGCCACCGGCGAGATGCAACTGATGCAGGAAGAGATCTTCGGCCCCATCCTGCCTGTGATCTCCTACGAGCATATCGAAGACGTGATCAATGCCATCAACGCCAGCCCGCGCCCGCTGGCGCTGTACTGGTTTGGCAACGACGAGGCCGAGCGCAATGCGGTGTTGATGCGCACCGTCAGCGGAGGCGTCTGTGTGAACGACACCTTGCTGCATGTGGCGCATGAGAACTTGCCATTCGGCGGTGTCGGCGACAGCGGCTGGGGTGCCTATCACGCAGAGCAGGGCTTTTTGCGCTTTGTGCACCAGAAGGCGGTTTTCGTGCAGTCGCGCTGGGCGGCGACTTCCCTGCTGTACCCGCCGTTCGGGGAAAAATTCGACCGGGTGATGGACTTCATGCGACGCTGGCTCTGAAGTTTCTTGGCCGTCGAACAGGGATTGAGCGCTTCGGTGCTGTCGTGAGTGCTTGCCAGATTGTCATCAAATGTGACGCAAACCATTGATGGTTGCGGGCTTGCTGCTCTGCTTAGTGGAGCGCATAGCACATAGATTGCGCCATAGCAAGAAATTGCGAACAGCCGCAGTTGAGCAAATGGCTAACCACTGCACCGCGTGCCAAAACTCTGAATCTGTAGACAATTACGCCCTTCTATTCTTACATGTTTCCGCCCCGGTTTTTCCATGTCTAGTATCCAGGTCCGTCCCGCTACTCTTCGCGATGCAAAAGCGATTGCCCAGATCCATACTGCTTCCGCACTGGAGGCTTATCGAGGTCTGGTTCCCGATGATCAACTGAAGGCCATGTCCTCGGTTGAAAAGCGCCAGGCTTACTGGCGCGAAGCTATTGAATACTGTGAGCCACAGGTCCAGGTCGCCATTGACGGCGACAAGATCGTTGGCTTTGTCGGCTTTGACCGTTCCCGTGATGAAAAATCCCGCCAGACCACCGGCGAGATCTGGGCTATCTATGCAGCTCCCTCGCACTGGAATCAAGGTGTTGGCGTTGCCCTGTGGGACGCCGCCCGAGATGGTTTGCTGGAAGAAGGCTGCACCAATGTGACAGCCTGGATTCCGCTGCGCAACGAGCGTGCCCTGCGTTTCCATGAAATGGCAGGCTTCAAGCGTGAAATGTCCACGGCCAAGACGGCTGTGATTGGCAGCATCAAGATTGAAGAAGTGCGCGTCAAGCGTCCTCTGAACGGCTGATCATAGCGTTCAGCACTCACTGAAAGACAGGCCGTGACGTCTCCCAACAGCAAGCTCGCGGCCTCAGTCTGCGCTCCCGCATCTGCTTTCGACCTGCTGCAATGGCAGGAGCAAGCCCAGGCCCATACGGCTTTGTGGCGCAGCGAAAGCAGCTTGCCCAAGCCCCGTCGCATCGAAGTTGCCGATGACACCATGCCCGCTGATACGGCGTTTCGCCATATCAGCGAAGGTGCGTCGCTGCTGTGGCGCGGTGATTTTCAGAATGCGCGCCAGCTGCTGCTGGCACTGGGCCGCCGGCTGGACAAGAAGTCGCGACGCAAGAGCCCGGCAAAGAGCCCTGCTGCAGCAGGCTTTCCCCATGCTTTTCATCTGTACCGCCAGTCCCAGGCTCAGCGTGCACGCATGCTGGCCAGCATTCTGATCGAGCTGGATGTGCAGTGGCATTGCGCCTTGCGCCGGGCTCCTGACTGGAGCCAGGCCTGCTCCGAGGCCTGGGGCACAGTTCCGGCCGAAGTGCATGCGCAGTCCGTGCTGGTGCCGCTGCGCGATCTGCTGGGGGTGGTCGGCGCCCATGAGTGGCGCAAGAAGGGGGTGGAGATTCCTGCCCTGGATGGCGCCCGCATTCATGCGCACTACGGTGTTTTCTCACCCGTGCGCGGCGAGTATCTCGATCTGGTGGCGCGTGCGAGCATTCCCGCAGCCGGTCTGGAGCAGGCCTGGGATATTGGTGTTGGTACGGGCGTGCTCTCGGCATTGCTGCTCAAGCGCGGCGTGAAGTCGGTGGTCGCCACCGATACCAGCGAGCGTGCGCTGGCCTGTGCCTGCGAGAATCTGCAGCGCCTGGGTCATGCTTCCCGGGTGGAGCTGCAGCATGCCGATCTGTTTGCGCAAGGGCAGGCCGGTCTGATCGTCTGCAACCCGCCCTGGCTGCCGGGAAAGGCAGCATCGGTGCTTGATCAGGCGATTTATGACGAAGACAGCCGCATGCTGCGTGGCTTTCTGCAAGGGCTGGCGGCACACCTGCTGCCAGGTGGCGAAGGCTGGCTCATCATCTCCGACCTGGCCGAGCATCTGAAGCTGCGCACGCGTGACGAGCTGCTGGGCTGGATTGAAGCCGCCGGACTCAAGGTGCTGGGGCGTGAGGATGTTCGCCCGCATCATGGCAAGGTACAGGACCGAGAGGACCCTCTGCACATTGCGCGCTCTGCCGAAGTGACCTCGCTCTGGCGTCTGGCCAAGGCGGGCTGACAGCCAGGCTGCTAGGCCGCTGCGCCTTGCAGTTCCTGGCAGGGTGGATCAGCGGCTTCCCCGTGCGCCAGCAGGGCCGCCAGCCTCTCGCGCAGCGAATGTGCGCGCTCTTCGCCTGCATATTCCTCTACCGCAGTCAGCAGGCTGATACCGGCGCTGCGCAAGCTGGTCAGATCTCTGGCCTCGCGCAGCTGGGTGCGCAATGTCTGGGCCAGGGCCTCATGGCGGTTGGCAAACAGGCGCTCGCACATATCGAATAAATACATGCGCGTGCCCGCCATATTGATGGCTGGTGTCGAATCAGTGGCTTCTTCGGCTGGCGCCAGGGCTGGTGTGGCCGGGCTGTCTCCAACTTTGGCGAGAGGCGGTGCTCGATGAGTGGCCAGGCTGCGCTCTTTGGAGGCGCTGGTTGGCATCAGTTGAAGATATCCCTGTTCCACCAATTGCTGGGCCAGTGCGGCATGATCGCTGCCCAGCATGGCGGCAAGTTCTTCCATGCTCTTGCCGCCGGCCAGCAACAGCAGGGAGCGCGCGCGCTGCGGCAGCTGGCGCGATCCGGGCTGAAGTTCCTCCTGGGCCTTGGCGGTTTTCTGCAAAATCATGGCTGCTTCTGTCTGGCGCATTACAAGTGCGGATGCGCTATTGCATGGGCTGACGATGACACTGGTGTGAATCTGCGCCAATTCGCAGTGGATCGGCCAGTCATTACTGCCCAAGCTTGCCAATTGCTTCTGAATTAATAGCTGCTGGCGTTTTCTGAATAAGCGCCACAGGTCAATCTGATTTGAATCTGAAATGAGACTGCTGCTCGCGCCCATGGAAGGGCTGCTGGATTTTGTGCTGCGCGATGTGCTGACCCGGGTGGGCGGCGCGGATCGCTGCGTGTCCGAATTCATTCGCATCAGCGGCTCGCTGCTGCCGGACAAGGTCTATCTGCGTACCATGCCCGAGCTGCGCAACGGCAGCAGGACGCTGGCCGGCGTGCCGGTGCGGGCGCAACTGCTGGGCTCGGACCCCGTCAGCATGGCCGAGAACGCTGCCAATCTGGCGCGCCTGGGGCCAGAGGGCATCGATCTGAATTTCGGCTGCCCGGCCAAGGTGGTCAACCGCCATGGCGGCGGTGCATCGCTGCTGCAGGATCCCGAGCAGATCGTGCGCGTGGTGGACGCCGTGCGCCGTGCCGTGCCCGCGCAGCTGCCGGTGTCGGCCAAGATGCGGCTGGGTTTCAACGACCGTGCGCTGATGACCGAATGTGCCCAGGCCATGGAGCAGGGCGGTGCCTGTGAAATCGTCGTCCATGCGCGTACCAAGCTGGACGGCTATCGTCCGCCGGCCTATTGGGAAGAGATTCCACGCATCCGCGAGGCGGTGGGCGTGAATGTGGTGGCCAATGGCGAGATCTGGACTGTGGAAGAGGCCTTGCGCTGCCGCGAAGTTTCGGGTTGCGACGATCTGATGCTCGGGCGCGGCATTGTGGCCGATCCGGGTCTGGCCCTGGCCGTGCGCCGAGCCGTGGAGCACGGCAGCGTCAGTGCGGTCGCTGGCATTGACTGGCTGGCGCTGGTGCCCCAGGTGCAGCGTTTTTGGCATATGGTCTGCGAGGATCTGGAGCCGCGCCAGCGTGCGGGTCGCCTCAAACAGTGGCTCAACCTCATGCGCAGACGTTTTCCCGAGGCCGAGCTGGCTTATCAGGAAGTGCGCACCCAGACCGATCAACGCGCCATCAGCGACTGGGTGCAGGCGCTGCCGCAGCGTGATCTGCAGCAGGAATGGGCCTGGCCGCAAACCATGCCTAAAGCAGACTGTCTGGAGCCAGAGGCCCGAGCAGCTGCAGCATAAGGCGCAGACCCAGGCTGGCATCGGGTTCGGAATACGAATCACTGAGCCCGCTGTCCTGCGGCGCACGCCAGACCAGTTGCCCCTTGGTGTTCAGATCCACACGCCAGCTGTTTTCGGGCAGACTTTCATCGATGCTGTCGCTGGCCAGCTGGCTGAAGCGGCGGCTGGCGATCAGTACGGCGATCTCGGTGTTCTGCAGGCGTGAGCGCATGTCCAGATTCATGGAGCCCACTGCGACCAGCCGCCCGTCTATGACCAGCAGCTTGGTGTGCAGCATGGCCCGCGAAGCACCGGAACTGCCCCCGCTGGAGCCCGTGCCACCTGCGCGCAGGGCGGAGCTGACATTGGCCGCTTCGCTGCGCATTTCGTGCAATTCGATGCCCATCTCCAGTAATGCCTTGCGGTGGCGGGCATAGCCGGCATGTGCCAGTGGAGCATCGTTGGAGGCCAGCGAATTGGTCAGTACCCGGATGCGTACGCCTTTGCTGCGTGCGGTGCGAAAGGCATCCATGATCTCCGGCCCCGGTACAAAGTAGGGCGAAACGACCAGCAAGTCCCGCCTGGCAGAGCGAATCAGAGCCAGCAGACCATCGACCACCGACTCGGCATTCAGCGCCGGTGCGGCCAAGGGGGGGAGGCTGTTGGCGTCGTCGGCCTTGAGCACCGCTGCTTCGAATGACTCATCGGCGGCAGTCCGCTCCGCACCTTCAGCAGGAATCTTGGTCGGGCTGTCGGCCAATACCATGGCCTGAGCCCAGATCCACGGGATCTGGTTCAGATTCAAAGGGCTGTCTTCGGGTTCCGGTTTGGGGACGGTGGTGTTACGGGCATGCTCGGCTTCGCTCCTTGCGTCTTCCTGGTCAAACTGCTTTTTGAGTTTGAGCAAGTCAGGCTCGCTGATTAGCGACTGCACGGGGTAGGCGCGC
Source organism: Comamonas sp. A23 (assembly GCF_004522605.1). NCBI lineage: Bacteria > Pseudomonadati > Pseudomonadota > Betaproteobacteria > Burkholderiales > Comamonadaceae > Comamonas > Comamonas sp. A23. The sequence goes on along the minus strand of NZ_RSDT01000002.1, from coordinate 175,426 downwards.
ACATTGTTCCAGTAGCGGTCGAAGCTGCGCGACAAATCCTTGACGACCGGGCCGCCGGTCAAGACATCGAGATCGACAAAATTACCTTCATTGGAGGCGTCAAAGTAGGCATCGCCCAGATTGCGCCCGCCAATCACGGCCAGGGTGTTGTCGGCCACAAACAGCTTGTTGTGCATGCGCTGCTGCGCGCGCTGAAAGTCGGTCAGCAGGGTCCAGGCTCGGCCGATGGTGGAGGCGCGCGAGCCGGCCAGCGGGTTGAACATGCGCATCTCCACATTGGGCACAAAAGCCAGGCGCATGACCTGCGCGTCCGGCCCCGTGCTGTGGAAGTCGTCCAGTAGCACGCGTACGCGCACGCCGCGCCTGGCAGCCTGCAAGACGGCGCGCAGCAGTCGCCCGGTACTTTGGTCTGCATGGATGGCGTAGTACTGCAGATCCAGCGTTTTCTGTGCGTTTTCCACCAGCGCCATGCGGCTGCTGAGGGCATGCTTGGGGCCGGAGAGCAAGGCAAAAGCCGAGGCGTCTGGCTTTGCCTTGGCAGGGCGAGCCTGAGAGATGAACAGGCCCAGCTCGGTGCTTTGGGGCTGGCTCAATGCGGTGCTGACGGGGCGCTCCACATTCTTGGGCAGCGATGCCGCGCAGCCTGTGAGCAGCATCGCGGCAATGACGCCGGCAAGCAGCGCCAGATGCGTTTGCGGCCCTGATGGTTGCAGCCGTGACGATGTGGAGATAGAAGCCGTCATTGCTGCTTTGTAACCCATGATGACCGGGTTCACATGTCGGACACAGACTGCGCTAGAACTGCTCTCGGCCCTGGACTCTGGCAACAATGCGCAGGTCCGGTCCGAGGCGGGCGACATCATGGAACACCAGTGGCAGACCTTGGTCCAGGCTGTCGAGCGGGCCGAAGTTGGCAATACCCATGGCACCCGTGCCCAGCAGTTTCGGGGCTTGATAGAAGAGAAGCTCATCGACCAGACCTTCGCGAATCAGGGAGCCGTTGAGCTTGAAGCCAGCTTCCACATGCAGCTCATTCGTGCCGCGCGCGGCCAGATCTCGCAGCATGGCCGCAAGATCGACCTTGCCTGCAGCATTGGGCATAGCAATAACCGTAGCACCTAGCGCTTGCAGTTCTTCAATTCTGGATTGCTTTGTGCTGCAGGTATAGATGAGGCAACCGCTAGGTGCTTTCAAAACATGAGCGTCCAGCGGGATGTCCAGCTTGCTGTCCACCACGGCAATGCGTGGCTGGCGTGGCGTGTCTACATCACGCACATTCATGCGCGGATTGTCTTCAAGCACCGTGCCTATGCCGGTCAGAATCGTGCAGGCACGGGCACGCCAGGCATGTCCGTCGGCTCGGGCGGCCGCCGAGGTGATCCACTGGCTTTGGCCATTGTGCAAGGCCGTGACGCCGTCCAGCGAGCTGGCTGCCTTCATGCGCACCCAGGGTGTGCCGCGAATCATGCGGCTGAAAAAGCCGATATTGAGCTCGCGTGATTCAGCTCCGCCGGGGCCGATCTCCACATCAACACCCGCAGCGCGCAGCCGCTCGAAACCCTGGCCGGCCACTTGCGGATTGGGATCCGTCAGGGCTCCCACCACCTTGCCGATGCCGGCTGCGATCAAGGCGTCGCAGCAGGGGCCGGTGCGGCCATGGTGCGAGCAGGGCTCCAGCGTCACATAGGCCGTGGCTCCACGCACATCGTTGCCTTTTGCAGAAGCATCACGCAATGCCATCACCTCGGCGTGCGGACCACCGGCCTGCTGGGTAAAGCCCTGGCCGATGATGCGGTCCGAGGCATCGACGATCACGCAGCCGACGCGCGGGTTGGGTGAAGAAAGAAAAAGCGCCTGGGCAGCCTGCTCAAGCGCTTTGTTCATGAAGTGGGCAGAGGGTGTCATGCCCAGGATGGTAATGCAGAGGGCTCTGCGTTACTTGGTCCAGCAGTCCGAGGCCGTGGTACCGCTTGCCAGATTGTCAGCACTCTTGACCCCTGTGTTGCTGAGGGTGAAGTCTCCGCACTTGTCAGTTGCCTGCGCTCCCGGGTTTTTGCGTTTGGCGATCAAAGTGTAGGCGGCGGTGGAGCTGGCTTTCATTTCGATCTGGTAGCGCTTGCTGGCGTCGGTGGACCAGGACAGGTTGGCGGGTAGCACCTTGGTGAGGTCTGCATTGGTTGGATATACCCCGGTTGCCGTGGCTGCACGCTCCATCCAGAGCTGGGCTTGCAGCAGGCCGGCGCGTGCATCTGCTCTATGGCCGCGGCGCACATACTCGGTATAGCTGGGGTAGGCGATGGCACTCAGGATGCCGACGACGGCCACGACGATCATCAATTCGATCAAGGTGAAGCCTTTTTGCTGTTTTTTTTGCATTTTCATTTTTCCTCATGAAGCAGGCAGCGCTCAACGCAGCTGACGCCAGCTGGGGCGCAGAGATTGCTCGGGCATGCGTGCCAGCATCTCTTTATCGTTCTTGGTGTCGATATCTGCGATCTTGTTTTTCTGGGCGATTAGCGTGTGGGAGCCTTTGCTTACCTTGACGCGAGACACATTCAGATCCAGCGAGTTGTAGAGACCGTCGTTGTTTTTGTCCACGATCTGAACCGATGGACGAAGCCCATCCATGATGTTGATAAAGGTGCGGTACTGGCGCTCTTCATCAACCGTCGTGGACTCACAGCTTTCCACATTGGGGTCTACATCGGTGCCCTTGGCCGGAACCTGAGAGTAAATGGCCAGGATATTGCTGCCGTCATAGAACTCCATGGGTTTGAGCTGACGCTCTCCTACGGCCGGCAAGTCCAGATACCAGCCGTTGTAGTTGGCCCAGGTGCTGGTGGTGAGCTTGTTGTCGTCATTACTTGCTCCAATGGTGCCAAAGTCACCGTTGCTCAGTTCCGTAATGCTTTGCTGAGCAAGTTTGGCTGCGGTTACGCCGGTGCCCAAGGCAGTGGGGACTGGAATGCAGGTTCCGTTGGGGGTTGTGCAGGATGTATTGCCACTATTGACTTGCACGCGTGGGCCAAGGCTTGTGGTAATCAAGTTGTAGCGTGTGTTGTCCAGGACGGAGTAAATGGTTTGCACATTCCGGTTGTTTTCGTCAGCTTTGGTAGCGTTGCGGCCTGTGCCAAAAGCAACCATCATGCCGCCTACAGCAATGGTTTTCTTGTCGTTGCCCGTTCCAATGGTCATTTTCCGGTCGTTGGCACGTACAGTTGGTGGGGCCGTAATGGACTGGACAAGAGTTCTGGCGCTGTTCAAGGATGCGGGGCCTTGTGCAGTGAATAATGGCCTTCCGCTGAAAGCGACTTCCCAGTTGCTTGCATCAGCACTGGTGAGATCAAACTTCCACATATTTCCCAAGTTATCACCAGCGTATGCAATATCAGGCAATCCATCACCATTGAGGTCAACTAAGCGGGGGGCAGCCAGGCCATTGTCGTTGGCAATGCCACTACCTGTACCAATGTCTGTAGTACTCGCATCAACGGCGCCTACGACAGGAATACGCTTGAGTTCCATATCGTTGTCCAGATACTGAATCAGCAATACGGGGCGCTGGTTGCTGCTGTTGTAGCCGTTACCCATAACAACTGCCCAGCGGTTGTTATTCATGCGCGTGATCTGTGTGGTGCGCATAGGGTTGTTCTCATCAGCGACGGGTGTTGCTGTGATGTTACCAATGTCACGATCCTCCGATACGGCTTTGGCACAGGCCGTCTTTTCGGGAGTACTCATGCCAGTCAATGCGCAGTTGGGTGCTGCTGCGGCATTCATCGCAGCATCAGTACTGCGAGTTCGGTCTAATTTGACGAGGCTCGAAGCCGCTGTCGTGGAAAAGCTATCTGGGTTGGTGACATCCAAAACAAAATAACCTTTTCCGCCAGCGCCCAGTGAACCAACCAGAATTGTTTTCCAGTTGTTGCCAGGGTTGGTGTCTGTGTCGATGTTTGAGCCGATATAGATATCCCCTGTCATTGGGGAGCCGTCAACAAAATTGCGATGCTTTTGGTTGTATGTGGGGTCTGTAAGACGACCTAAGCTAGGGATGATTCCCCGCGGAATGTATGCAATTTTCTCTGTGCCATCAGCAGCAGAGAATCCATGCAGCATTCCGTCATTGCCACCTGCATAAATCATCGGCGTTCTTGTACCCTTGGATCGGGTGAAGTCTGCATAGCCCTTTAAAGCGTAGTTGCTCGAAGGAGCTCCAGTAAACCAGATAATGGAGTTGATGATGTCTCCTTGGATACTCTTGCGCTCACGAAACGGCTTGGCTGCTGTGTAGCCGGTGCTTTCAGAGCCTTCAAGGGCTCGTATGCCTCGTATAAAGTTCAGGCGGTTTTGCCCAGCTGCTGCACCTTCGTCGGTTCCAGATCCATCAGGCTTCTTCTGTAACCATAGCTTTTGGGCTGTGCTTAGTGTGGATTCATCATTTGCCCACAGGAATGGAACGCCACCTTGATACTTGTCCTCGCTGCCCCATTTGTCACTCCAGCTGAGGATGGTTCTGCTGGTTGTGTTTTTTGTGGCACCTGTTACATTTAAGGCGTCAAGTTTTTCTGCCGTATTCTGACCACCCCATCCAGGAGTAGATATTATCGATCCATCTGTTCTGACAGTTTCAGCCTTGATGAAGCCTTTCCAGCCATTTTTGGGTTCATAATTTCCTGTGAACTTTCCAACGTCATAGCGCGTATTATTGGATCCACTTGTAGCAGTGGATGTCATATCTGGATCAGTTTGGGTGTTGATTTGCCCAAAAATTTCACGGAATGCTTTTTCTAGATCTTCACCTTTCTCAACAGCATAAAAGCGCCCACGACCATTTAAGGCAGCATGCCAAAGATCAAGAGATCTCTTGTTTTCATTGTCCATCGCAGGCCAGGATTTGTTTCCTGTAACGAAATCAAGAAAGCTTCCGTTGTATCCAAATGGAACTTTATTAGTCGGTGCAATAATGTCAGATGCGCCAGGCCAGGTGACGGCCATATTACTGAAGCCGATGGTGTAAGTAACCATATGAGGCCAATTGGCCGGGTTGTACTTTGGATTCCAATACCTCTCTAGTATTGCCTCTTTGCCGCTGGAGTCTTTCCCGAAGTTCTCGGTTTGAGGTGCTTTGTCATATTCTGGCGTTGGCTGTATGGAGCCCTTTAAGCCTGTGATTCCGGAGTCATCTTTGGCTGTTTGCAAGGCTGTTCCCCAACTATAGAACGCCCAATCAGCTAGGGTTTCTGTGTGGGAGTCTCTATATAAAGATGTCTGTTTTTGTTGGGTTTGTGTTCCACCATACACAGTTCCATCTGGTAGGGTAATATTGGTTGCATTATCTCGACGATTTGTGTTGCCGATGTCATATGATGTATTGTTCCAGCGGCCATCCGTCATCATGATATGGTAGTTTCGACGACAACCGAGGTAAGGTGTAGCTTGACTCCCCGGGTCTGATGCCCAGGGACTATTTATTGATAAGTCGCGACGCATGTAGGCGTCGGCTTGTTTGAACATTAAATGGGAAGGTGTTCCACTATTTGCATCTAATCCATTAATGAAGCTAATGAAGTTATTTCTATGCGTTTCTCCTAAGAAACGCATAGAATTTTGATTCATTTTATCGGAGTCGACATTCTTTGCATCGGGTGCCTTGCCGTTGTTCCACATTGCTTGCCAAGAAAGACGAATTTTTCTATCGGGGAGTAAGTTTTTATCCCGAAAGACGCCTCCTTCCCAGGTGCCATCAGTTTTTTGTGCACCAATTAAAGCATACTTTAAAACATTAATTCGACGGCTTGTTACTGGCCAAGTTCCATCCGCATTGGGTTTTTTTTCATTAGTTGCGCCTTTCCATTGACGATTCTCGTAAATGCATTGGGAGCTGCTTTCGGCATTTGAGCAAAAGTCCATGCTTCCAGAATCGTCGACGGAGATAATTACATTAGGTGTGACGTAGGGCTGCACTGTGCCCGGAGGGGCCTGAAGCAACTCGATGGATGTTGCGATCGAGGGTATTAGAACTGCACCTACTGCTATGGCGAGTGACTTCTTTTTGAAGTGAGTGGGCATTTTTTTTTGCATGGCGATCACCTGATCTGATCAGTAGAAAATATAGGTATCTAGTCTTTGAGTTTTTGTCTTGCATACGTCTGCTGAAGCACAACCATTGTGTTGGGCTTGCGGCCATACGCCAGAGCTGTAATTCGATAGACGATATTAGGTGTCAGGTTGAGTGCCAAAATGCTTTGTGGGTTTATTGCACCTGTTCCAGTGCTGTTGACAAGAACACCGGAATTTTTGCTGCTATCGTCATAGGGGAGAATCTCGATCCAGTACCAGGCCCCTTGGTTGGCGGCACTTCGGTCTCGCAATATGGCACTTGCCGGACTATCATCATCTCCGATTGCTGCGCCTGTGAATTGACCATAGCGCGCGCCGACGGGCGTAGTGGTGCCTGTATGAACACCGGTCATTTGTGTCAGCGTAATGCCCTTGGTCGAATCTGTGTTGTTCCAGAAGTCCTGTTTGTCTTTGATGCCAGGGCGATCAGCGCGCTTGATGCAAATGCCGTTTTTGCATTTCGGCGCTGTGCTGGCAATCTTGGTGGGGTCTGCCAGGTCCGCCAGAAGAGTGCCCACCTCCTGTGCTTCTAGCGGGATTTTCTCTGCAGTCGTGCGTCGGCATATGTTTCCGTCGCTGTCATTGGGTGTGCAAAAGCTGCCATCAGAGTTTTCTCCGCGAATATCGAGTTCGGCATCTTGCAAGATGGCCTGGGCTGCCTCGAAGGCTCGCTGGTAATCAGCATCATTGCCGACGATCAACTCATTGAAAAGCGATGTGCGGGATGCCCACAGGGCGAGCAGCATGGAGAGCATGACAAAGATGATTACAACGAATAGTGATATACCTCGTTGTTTTCTTTGCCGGGGAATTTTGAATGTATTCATGATATTCAGCTGACGGTAGTCAGTCCCTGGCTGCGCAGCTGGTAGATGTTGCGGAAAACCATGTGCGCTCGCCGCGTACGTGGGGCAGCCAATGTATTCATGGTGACGGATGTAGTGTTGTCGCAGTCCAGGTAGGTGGTGTTGTCCGGCATATCAATGGCTTCATTGCCATAAAGCACCAGACATATTTCAACGCCGACAACCTGCGGCCAGGCGCTTGCCACAGTAGCTGCATCGACATAGCTGATCTGTGGGGAACCACTGGATGCCGATGTCTGCAGCAAATATCGCACTTGAAAATTAGCGACATTCTGAATGATGGGCTGCGGGTTTCCAGATGCGCCCACGCAGCGCAATTCATTATTTGTGGAATTGAGCGAGAACCGGCTTTGAATCAAATTGTCATTGGGTGATTGACCGAGACAATCGCGCAGCATGGATGCCGCATTTGTAGATGTATATACCGGCTCTTTATAGTTGCGATAACCCAAGGTGAGCTTGTATTCATTGGTTCCGGGGCTGTCCATACCGCTGATGGTATTGACCGCAGGATCGAAATCTGTGGCTTTGGTCTCAAAGGCTACCGGGTCCGACATATCGATATCGGCTCCTTCTGACTTCTGTGAGGCCAGATTCAGTCTCAAGGAGCCAGCCTGGCGGATCTGTTGCCCGATGACGCGAAAAGCGTATGCCGCTTGTTGCTGCAGCATGCTGCTATCGCTGACCGTGCCGGTAACGCCTCTTGAGACCATCAGTGCACCCATGGCAACGGCTATCGTCAGAAGTCCGATGACGATGCCGACGAGTAGTTCAATCAGAGTCACGCCGCGCTGAGGCTGGCTTCTCGCGATGCTGGAGGCTTTCATAGGGATGCGTCAGGTTCCGGGGCAGAAAAACAAAGGTGCACTATTGCCTGCACGAAAGTCAGGTGCGCAGCGTGCACTGACTGGTATGTATTGAAGATGGCAAGTGAAGTTGGCGGGGCAGGAGGTGGGGTCTTTGGTGCTGATACTGCCGTCGCTCTTGATGCTGGCTCCGGTGTTGATGGCGTCCTTGTAGGCTTTTTTGGCAGCAGTGCCGGTGGCATCGCTTGCAAAGTCTTCGCGCTCGTTTTCCCGCCAGCGTATGAGCACGCCCAGTTGCCGGCGGTTGGTGATGCTGCTGGAATCGCCGTCGGCAAGGGCCAGGAAGGTGGCGGCATTGCCAAGCGGGAGAGAGCGCTCCACCAGGCGTTTCCATTCCTTGAGGTCGTACTCGGCCAATTCGGCCTGGGTGCAGGTAGTGCGGTCAACGCATTTTTTGGTCGCCGCAGTGGTTGGCGGTGTTGCGGTCCAGCCCGTGACGTAGGTGTTGATACCGCTCAGTGCATTGGGATTTACCTTCATGCGCTCGCTGAGGTCTTCAATCAAACGGATGGCCTGAGCGCGGCGCATGCTGGTCTGGGTGTCGGTCAGCGTGCGCATTTGTACGCCGAGGATGCCGAGGATGCCCAGTGCGGCAACGACGATGGCAATCAACGATTCCAGCAAAGTGATGCCTCGCTGTTTGCCGATTTGGCGAGTGTGATTCAGTTGGTGCATGGCACGTCTTTTTGTTCAATGACTCGAATTCGTCCGCCCGAAGACATGCAAATGCCCTTGGTGGCGGCAGAGGCTATTCCAGTAGGCTGAGGTGCTATCGTGAAGCCGATCAAATTGGCGCCATCCATCATTCCCCAGCGGTCGACACGGATGGTGGCGCCTGATTTGGTTCTGGTGACGCTTACTTTGGTTGGTGGTTCATAGCGCTGGATTTCCTCTCCGCTGTTCCAGCGCCTGTTGCCATTGCTGTCCACGAAGACGACCCAGCCGCAATCCCAGTCCTGGTTGGTCCCGTCGGTGACGCAGCCAACAGTGGTTCGGGGAAGCTTTTCCAGATATACGTTGCCACCGCGCTTGATAGCTTCTGAGCGGGCGAACATCAGACTGGATTTCATGATCTCCACGGCCTCGATGACGCGCCAGCGCTCAAAAATAAAATTGAAGCTGGGCACTGCAATGGCGCTGAGGACTGCGGCTATGGCAACGGTCACTATCAGCTCAATGGAAGTGAATCCGTAACTGCTGAAACCGGGGGCTGCGAGGTGCGGAGCGTTGTTTAAGCCGGGGTACATACATATTCCTCGTTGAGGGCGGGCCTGTGCCGCTGCCCAATGATCCTGTTCGTTTGGTTAACTGCATGAGCCGGTTGCAGAGTCGAGTCGCTTGATGCGTCCGCTGCTGCTGACGCAGATGGAGGATGCGCTGGCGGCGCTGCCACTTTTTGGGGTCAATCGAAATGCAAAATCGATGGCGGCATTCGTGCTTGAGAACCTTCCCCAGCGGTCAACCTTGATCGGGTCGGTCAGCTTGGCATCGCTGGTATTGGTGAACTGCACGCTTACCTTGTTGGGGGCGGGGGCAGTCTGCAATGTGTCTTCGCCGCTATCCTGCGCGCCGTCGTTGTCCAAGTCGGCAAACACAATCCAGCCGCAGCTCCAGAGGCTGGTGTCTGTGCCCACTGCTGTGCAGCCTCCGCCATCACCGCTGCGCAAAATAGTCACATTGCCGCCGCGCTTGATGGCTTCGGAGCGCGCAAAGTAAAACGTGGACTGCAACTCTTCCGAAACCTGGCGCACTCGCCAGCGTTCAATGATTGGATTGAAGCTGGGCGCGGCAAGGCCGGCCAAAACGGCCAGAATGGCAACCGTGACCATGAGTTCAATGGCTGTGAAGCCTCTGGAAAAATGGCGACGAATGAGGGGCAAATTGGGCATGCCGGCATATTACGTTTCGTTGCATGCCGAATGCTTTGTGACTGGATGAGTGGTCTTGATGGAGAGATCGGTGGTCGCTTTCAGCGGCGGCGGCCGGAAGCTGGGTAGGCATACCCCGCGCACGCCCCGGAGTTGGGTCTTCCCTGGCATTCCCGATAGAGCCGTTTATCGCGTTCGGCGGTTGTCTCTTCCGAGCTGCTCCGGGTGTTCTGGATCTTGACCTTGCCGCTTTGCTTCTTGGCTGCTTTGTGCTTGCGCTGGCCTGCGTTGGCTGCGAGTGCTGGCTGATCTGCGAGAGCGAAGACCATAAGGACCGCAGTGCAGAGGCTGGCAAACGAATAGCGTCTAGAAAAGCTGGTCATTGCAGATCTCCGGCTGGAGGTGATGGGCGCATTGTCCGAGTCTTGCTTAGGAGCGGGCAAGCGGGTTTGTCTGCCTTGGTCTGGTGCCTAGTCGTGCTATTGCATAGGGAATAAATCGCCTCTTGATATAATCGCCAAGTTTTGCATGGTGCAAGACGCACGCTGAGGCCTTTCCAGCCTTGGCGCAAGTAACCAAGGTGCTCCTCGTCGAGTGCCAAATCCTAAGGAAAACAAAATGATCGCTGCCGATAAGAAGGCTGAAGTTGTCAAGGCCAATGCTCGTTCCGAAAACGACACTGGTAGCCCCGAAGTGCAAGTGGCTCTGCTGACTGCTCGCATCAACGAACTGACTCCCCACTTCAAGGCTAACGCCAAGGACCACCACGGTCGTCGCGGTCTGCTGCGCATGGTGAGCCGTCGCCGCAAGCTGCTGGACTACCTGAAGTCCAAGGACGCTGACCGCTACACAGCACTGATCGCCAAGCTGGGCCTGCGCAAGTAAGCACGGTGAAAGATCGAAACGCCTGAGTTAGATTGCCTAGCTCAGGCGTTTTTTACTTCGGAGTTCGCAAAACAGAGCGAAGCTGTGTCATTCCAGTGCTGCACTATTGATAGCGCTCAGCGCAGCACTGGAATGGCATCGTGTTCTGTTTGCACTCCAAATCAAGACTGGATGAGTGTATCCAGCTATTCATAAGGGAGTCATATGACCATGTTCAACAAAGTTACCAAGACCTTCCAGTGGGGCCAGCATACGGTCACCATGGAAACTGGCGAAATCGCCCGCCAGGCCTCCGGCGCCGTGCTGGTCAACATCGACGACACCGTGGTGCTGGCCACTGTCGTGGGTTCCAAGATCGCCAAGGCCGGCCAGGACTTCTTCCCCCTGACCGTTGATTACATCGAGAAGACTTATGCCGCCGGCAAGATCCCCGGCAGCTTCTTCAAGCGCGAAGCCAAGCCTTCCGAGCTGGAGACTCTGACCTCGCGTCTGATCGACCGTCCCATCCGTCCCCTGTTCCCCGAAGGCTTCTACAACGACGTGCATGTGGTCATCCACACCATTTCGCTGAATCCCGAAGTCGACGCCGACATCGCTGCCATGATTGCCACTTCGGCGGCCCTGGCTGTGTCCGGCATTCCCTTCAGCGGCCCCATCGGTGCTGCTCGCGTGGGCTACATCAACGGCGAATATGTGCTGAACCCCGGTCAGACCCAGCGCAAGGATTCTCAGATGGATCTGGTCGTTGCCGGCACCGAATCCGCCGTGCTGATGGTGGAATCCGAAGCCCTGCAACTGCCTGAGGAAGTGATGCTGGGCGCCGTGGTGTTCGGTCACGAGCAAGGCAAGATCGCCATCGACGCCATCCATGACCTGGTGCGTGAAGGCGGCAAGCCCGCATGGGACTGGACTGCTCCCGCCAAGGACGAGGCGCTGATCGCCAAGGTGGCCGAGCTGGGCGAAGCCAAGCTGCGCGCCGCTTACCAGGAGCGCAACAAGCAGGTGCGTACCCTGGCTTGCCGCACTGCATACGCCGATGTCAAGGCCGCCTTGACCGAGCAAGGCGTGGCGTTCGACGGCGTCAAGGTCGAAGGCATGCTGTTCGACATCGAAGCTGGCATCGTGCGTTCGCAGATCCTGGCGGGCGAGCCCCGTATCGACGGCCGCGACACCCGTACCGTGCGCCCCATCGAGATCCGTTCCTCCGTGCTGCCCCGCACCCACGGCTCCGCGCTGTTCACGCGTGGTGAGACCCAGGCCTTGGTGATCTCCACGCTGGGTACCGAGCGCGATGCTCAGAAGATCGACGCGCTGGCTGGCGAGTTCGAAGACCGCTTCCTGTTCCACTACAACATGCCTCCCTTTGCCACCGGCGAAGTGGGCCGCATGGGCTCGACCAAGCGCCGTGAAATCGGCCACGGCCGTCTGGCCAAGCGCGCTCTGGCCGCTTGCCTGCCGACCAAGGAAGAGTTCCCCTACACCATCCGCGTGGTGTCGGAAATCACCGAGTCCAACGGTTCCTCGTCCATGGCTTCGGTCTGCGGCGGCTGCCTGTCCATGATGGACGCCGGCGTGCCCATGAAGGCGCATGTGGCCGGTATCGCCATGGGTCTGATCAAGGAAGACAACAAGTTTGCCGTGCTGACCGACATTCTGGGTGACGAAGATCACCTGGGTGACATGGACTTCAAGGTGGCCGGTACCACCAACGGCATCACTGCCCTGCAGATGGACATCAAGATCCAGGGCATCACCAAGGAAATCATGCAGGTCGCCCTGGCTCAGGCCAAGGAAGCGCGCATGCACATCCTGGGCAAGATGCAGGAAGCCATGGGTGAAGCCAAGACCGAAGTCTCCAGCTTCGCGCCCAAGCTCTACACCATGAAGATCAACCCCGAGAAGATCCGTGACGTGATCGGCAAGGGCGGCGCCACTATCCGTGCGCTGACCGAAGAGACCGGCACCCAGATCAACATCGAGGAAGACGGCACCATCACCATTGCCGCCACCGACGGCGCCAAGGCCGAAGCCGCCAAGCTGCGCATCGAGCAGATCACGGCCGAAGTCGAGATCGGCAAGATCTACGAAGGCCCCATCGTCAAGATCCTGGAATTCGGTGCCCTGGTCAACCTGCTGCCCGGCAAGGACGGCCTGCTGCACATCAGCCAGATTGCTCACGAGCGCGTGGAAAAGGTCACCGACTACCTGCAAGAAGGTCAAGTGGTCAAGGTCAAGGTTCTGGAAACCGACGACAAGGGTCGTGTCAAGCTGTCCATGAAGGCGCTGACCGAGCGTCCTGCCGGCATGCCCGAGCGTGAGCCGCGCGAACCCCGTGGCGATCGCGAGTACCGCGAACGTGCTCCTCGCCAGAATCGCGAACCCCGCGAGAATCGCGAGCCACGTGAAAACCGCGCAGCCGCTGACGAGCAGCAGCAACAGCAGCAGTAATGGCTGAGCAGGAGTCCGCCGCGAGGCGGTCTCCTGTTTTGTCGTTTGCTGGCTGATCCTGATTTTGTAGCTGTCGGCACTTTCTGCATAAGCGTTTGAGCCTGATTTCTTTGATAGAGCAAAGCCTGACTATGGAAGCCAACACAATGCGAGCGGTGGAGATCACCAGCTATGGTGCGCCAGACGTGCTGCGCATGGGTGTACGTCTCATGCCGGTGGCGGCTGAGGGTGAGGTGCTGATTCGCGTTGCCGCGAGCGGCATCAATCGCCCTGATGTGCTGCAGCGCAAAGGTCATTACGCACCGCCTGCCGGAGCCTCCGATCTTCCGGGGCTGGAGGTGGCGGGTGTGATCGTGGCGGGCGACGAGGCGGCCATGGCCAAGGCGGGCTTCAAGCTTGGCGACCGCGTCTGCGCACTGGTGGCCGGTGGCGGCTATGCGAGTTTCTGCGCTGCGCCCGTGGACCAGTGCCTGCCGGTGCCGGCGGGCTTCAGCGACGTGCAGGCGGCGGCCTTGCCCGAGACCTTTTTCACGGTCTGGAGCAATGTGTTTGACCGGGGGGCTCTGCAGCCCGGTGAAACCTTGCTGGTGCAGGGCGGCAGCAGCGGCATTGGCGTGACGGCGATTCAGCTGGCCAAGGCCTGGGGCGCGACGGTCATTGTCACGGCGGGCAGTGATGCCAAGTGCGATGACTGTCTCAAGCTCGGTGCCGACCACGCCATCAACTACAAGACCCAGGACTTTGCGGCAGAAGTGCAGCGCATCACGGCAGGCGAGGGCGTCAACGTCATTCTCGACATGGTCGCCGGCAGCTATGTGGCGCGCGAAGTCCAATGCCTGGCTCCTGATGGTCGCCTGGTAATCATTGCGGTGCAGGGTGGCGTCAAGGCCGAGTTCGATGCCGGCCTGGTGCTGCGCAAGCGGTTGACCGTGACTGGCTCCACGTTGCGCCCGCGCTCCGTGGCCTTCAAGGCGGCGATCGCCGAGGCGCTCAAGCGCAATGTCTGGCCCCTGCTGGAGTCCGGCAAGGTGCGCCCAGCCATCTATCGTGAATTCGATGCTGCTGATGCGGCGCAGGCTCATGCGCTGATGGAATCCAGCCAGCACACCGGAAAAATCGTTTTGACTTGGGAAACATGAAGCAAAAACTCATTGTTGGCAACTGGAAGATGAACGGCAGCCTGGCTGCCAATGCTGCTTTGCTGCAGGCCATCAAGCAGGGCTTGCCTGCTGGCAACAAGGCGGGCGTGGCCGTGGCTGCTCCTGCGCCCTATCTGGCTCAAGTCCAGGCGGAACTTGCGGGTACTTCCATTGGGGTGGGCGCACAGGATGTGTCCCAGCACGAGCAGGGCGCATTCACGGGCGAAACTTCTGCTGTCATGCTCAAGGAGTTCGGCGTGCGCTATGCGCTGGTCGGTCACTCCGAGCGTCGTCAGTATCATGGCGAGACCGATGCCGTGGTTGCTGCCAAGGCCCAGGCTGCGCTGTCCAAGGGCATCACGCCCATCGTCTGCGTGGGCGAGACCCTGGCGGAGCGTGAAGCGGGTCAGACCGAGGCCGTGGTCAAGCGTCAGCTGGCAGCCGTGATTCATCAGGTCGGCCACTGCGTGAGCGAGCTGGTTGTGGCCTATGAGCCTGTCTGGGCCATAGGCACCGGCAAGACTGCCACTCCCGAGCAGGCCCAGCAGGTGCATGCCGTGCTGCGGGCGCAGCTGGCGGCGGCCAGCGACAAGGCTGATCGCGTGCCTCTGCTTTATGGCGGCAGCATGAATGCAGGCAATGCGGCGCAGCTGCTGGCTCAGGCCGATATTGACGGTGGCCTGATCGGTGGTGCGGCTCTCAAGGCTCCGGATTTCCTCACCATTATTGCGGCAGCGCAATAATTCGTCTGCGCCGCACTCCGGTGTGGTGCGCAATGATTCAGACTTTTAGGTTTTGATATGAACGTCTTTTCCAGCGTCATTCTCGCGGTCCAGATGCTGGCCGCTCTGGGCATGATCGGCCTCATCCTCATGCAGCACGGCAAGGGTGCCGATATGGGGGCTTCCTTTGGCAGCGGTTCGTCGGGCAGCCTGTTTGGCGCCTCGGGCAGTGCCAACTTCCTGTCGCGCTCCACGGCGGCTCTGGCCACCGTGTTCTTCGTGGCTACATTGGCTCTGGCTTATCTGGGCAACGCTCGCCCAGTGAGCTCGGGTAGTGTGTTGGAAGGCGCTGCTCCTGTTTCGGCTCCTGCGCCTGCTGCCAATGTGTCGCCCGCAACTGCCGGCGATGCAGCCGTGCCTCCTGCAGCTCCGGCGGCTGGTGCTGAGGGCGCAGCCCAGATCCCAACGAAATAATTTGGAGAAAATCCTGAAGAACCCCAAAGAGTGGGGTTTTTCAGGCTAGAATCTAGGGATTGTCTGGGGATCAGAATCTTTGCAACGAAGGTTCCAGAGATTGCCGGACTTTGAGACGAAGCCGTCGTGGTGGAATTGGTAGACACGCTATCTTGAGGGGGTAGTGGCGAAAGCTGTGCGAGTTCGAGTCTCGCCGACGGCACCAACACATAACTAAAAACCTGCCCTGCTGATCAGGCAGTGATCGGTGAGGCATGTTTTCATAACAAGGCCCACTCGATGAACATCGATCAGTACCTTCCCGTTCTTCTGTTCATTCTTATTGGCATGGCTGTGGGTGTTGTACCCCTGGTGCTCGGCTACGTGCTGGGTCCAAACCGCCCTGATGCTGCCAAGAACTCCCCCTACGAATGCGGTTTCGAGGCGTTTGAAGACGCTCGAATGAAGTTTGATGTGCGCTACTACCTGGTCGCCATCCTGTTCATTCTGTTCGACTTGGAAATCGCATTTCTGCTGCCCTGGGCTGTCGCACTCAAAGATGTCGGCGGCGTGGGTTTTGTTGCTGTCCTGATTTTCCTGGCCATTCTGGTCGTGGGCTTTGCCTACGAGTGGAAAAAAGGCGCCCTGGATTGGGAATAAGCAGCTTTTCTGAGGAAACACGATGATCGAAGGCGTGATGAAGGAAGGCTTCGTCACCACCAGTTATGACACGGTGGTGAACTGGGCCAAGACAGGGTCGATCTGGCCCATGACATTTGGCCTGGCCTGCTGTGCGGTGGAGATGATGCACGCAGCAGCTGCTCGCTATGACATCGGTCGCTTCGGCTCCGAAGTGTTCCGTGCCAGCCCCCGCCACTCTGACCTGATGATTGTTGCCGGTACGCTGTGCAACAAGATGGCTCCCGCGATGCGCAAGGTGTACGACCAGATGTCCGAGCCGCGCTGGGTAATTTCCATGGGCTCCTGCGCCAATGGTGGCGGTTACTACCACTACAGCTACTCGGTGGTGCGTGGTTGCGACCGCATTGTTCCCGTCGACGTCTATGTGCCTGGTTGCCCCCCGACAGCGGAAGCGCTGATCTACGGCATCATCCAGCTGCAGCAGAAGATTCGTCGTACCCACACCATCGCTCGCGTTTAAAGGGCTGAGATGACTGCAATTGCAATTCACCCCGAGAAGCTTCGGGATGTGGTTACTGCTGCCTTGGGTGACAGGGTGCGCTCCGTCACTCTGGCCTATGGTGAAGTGACGGTGGAAGTATCCGCTGACAAGTATCTGGACGTGATGCAGATTCTGCGCAATGCTCCGGACTGCCAGTTCGAGATGCTGCTGGATCTGTGCGGCGTGGACTATTCCACTTATGCGGAAGTCGGCAAGGACGGTCCGCGTTTTGCCGTTGTATCCCACCTGATGTCTCTGACGTTGAACCAGCGCCTGCGTGTGCGTGTGTACTGCGCCGACGATGACTTCCCCGTGGTGGCCTCGATCAACCCCATCTGGAACTCGGCCAACTGGTTCGAGCGCGAAGCCTTCGATCTGTTCGGCATCGTGTTCGAGGGTCACGAAGACCTGCGTCGTATCCTGACCGACTATGGCTTCATCGGCCATCCATTCCGCAAGGATTTCCCCCTGTCCGGTCACGTGGAAATGCGCTACGACGCCGAACAGCAACGTGTGGTGTACCAGCCCGTCACGATCGAGCCTCGCGAAATCACGCCGCGCATCATTCGTGAAGAAAACTACGGCGGAGGCCTGCACTAAAGGCGCACGTCGCCTTTTGACGGAAGACCATGGCTGAAATCAAGAACTATTCCCTGAACTTTGGTCCGCAGCACCCGGCAGCGCACGGTGTGCTGCGTCTGGTGTTGGAGCTCGATGGCGAAGTGGTGCAGCGCGCCGACCCGCACATCGGTCTGCTGCACCGCGCGACCGAAAAGCTGGCCGAAAGCAAGACCTATATCCAGTCGCTGCCCTATATGGACCGCCTGGATTACTGCTCGATGATGAGCAACGAGCACGCTTACTGCCTGGCCATTGAAAAACTGATGGGCATCGAAGTGCCTATCCGTGCCCAGTACATCCGTGTGATGTTCTCGGAAATCACCCGCATCATGAATCACCTGATGTGGCTGGGTTCCTCGGGCAACGATGCCGGCAGCTCGACCATCCTGATCTACAGCTTCCGCGAACGCGAAGCGCTGATGGACATGTACGAAGCAGTGTCGGGTGCGCGCATGCACGCGGCTTACTTCCGTCCCGGTGGCGTGTATCGCGACCTGCCGGACAGCATGCCACAGTACAAGGCCAGCAAGGTGCGCAATGTGCGCTCCATGGAGGCCATGAACGAAGACCGCAAGGGCTCGCTGCTGGACTTTATCGATGCTTTCACGCAGCGCTTCCCCAAGTGCGCGGACGAGTACGAAACCCTGCTGACCGACAACCGTATCTGGAAGCAGCGTAACGTCGGCATCGGTGTGGTGTCTGCGGAACGTGCCATCAATCTGGGCCTGACCGGTCCCATGCTGCGCGCCTCGGGCATGCCCTGGGACATGCGCAAGACCCAGCCCTACGAGGTCTACGACAAGCTGGACTTCGATATTCCGGTGGGTGCCACGGGCGACTGCTATGACCGCTATCTGGTTCGCATGGCCGAGATGCGCGAGTCCAACAAGATCATCAAGCAATGCGTGGACTGGCTGCGTGTCAATCCCGGCCCGGTGATCACGGACAATCACAAGGTTGCGCCCGCAAGCCGTGAAGCCATGAAGTCCAGCATGGAAGAGCTGATTCACCACTTCAAGCTCTTTACCGAAGGCTTCAAGGTTCCCGAAGGCGAGGCTTACGCTTCCGTCGAGCATCCCAAGGGTGAGTTCGGCATTTATTTGATCAGCGATGGTGCCAACAAGCCCTATCGACTGAAGATTCGTCCACCAGGATTTGCGCACATGGCTGCTCTCGATGAACTGAGCCGTGGCCATATGCTGGCTGACGCCGTGATGGTGCTCAGTACCCTGGACATCGTGTTTGGAGACGTTGACCGATGATTACCGAAGCGACCAGAGAACGCTTTGCGCGTGAGGTGGCAAAGTATCCGGCTGACCAGAAACAGTCTGCCGTCATGGCTTGCCTGTCTATCGTGCAGCAGGAGCAGGGCTGGGTCAGCCAGGAAAGCGAGGCAGTGATTGCCGAAGTCCTGGGCATGGCCGAGATTGCGGTGCACGAAGTCACCACTTTCTACAATATGTACAACCAGCAACCTGTTGGCAAGTACAAGCTCAATGTCTGCACCAATCTGCCATGCCAGCTGCGCGACGGCTACAAGGCCTTGCACCACCTGGAGCACAAGCTGGGCATCAAGATGGGCGAGACCACCAAGGACGGCCTGTTCACGCTGCAGCAGTCCGAGTGCCTGGGCGCCTGCGCCGATTCGCCCGTGATGCTGGTCAACGACCGTTGCATGTGCAGCTTCATGAGCAATGAAAAGCTCGACGAGCTGGTCGACGGCCTGCGCGCTGCGGAGGGCAAGGCATGAGCACGATTCTGAACAATCCTGCCGCCAATGCCGTGCTGGCCAAGTTCGCATCGACTGGCAATGAAACCTGCTTCCACGATCGTCACATCAATCCCCAGATCTATGCGGATCTGAACGGCAGCAACTGGTCCATCAAGGACTATGAAGCACGCGGCGGCTATCAGGCCCTGCGCAAGCTGTTGGGCAAGGATGGCGGCGAAGGCCTGACGCAAGATCAGGTCATCGCGACGCTCAAAGAATCCGGTCTGCGCGGCCGTGGCGGTGCGGGCTTCCCCACGGGTCTGAAGTGGAGCTTCATGCCCCGCCAGTTCCCCGGTCAGAAGCACCTGGTCTGCAACTCGGATGAGGGCGAGCCCGGTACCTGCAAGGACCGCGACATTCTGATGTTCAACCCGCACATCGTAATCGAAGGCATGATCATTGCCGCTTTCGCGATGGGCATCAGCATCGGCTACAACTACATCCACGGCGAGATCTTCGAAGTCTATGAGCGCTTCGAGGCGGCCCTGGAAGAAGCACGCGCTGCCGGCTACCTGGGTGACAACATCCTGGGCAGCAGCTTCAGCTTCCAGCTGCATGCCCACCATGGCTTTGGCGCCTACATCTGCGGCGAAGAAACCGCGCTGTTGGAATCGCTGGAAGGCAAGAAGGGTCAGCCCCGCTTCAAGCCGCCATTCCCCGCCAGCTTCGGTCTCTACGGCAAGCCCACGACCATCAACAACACCGAGACTTTTGCGGCCGTTCCCTGGATCATCCGCAACGGTGGCCAGGCCTATCTGGAATGCGGCAAGCCCAACAACGGCGGCACCAAGATCTTCTCGGTCAGCGGCGACGTGAACCTGCCCGGCAACTACGAAGTTCCCATGGGCACGCCTTTCAGCAAGCTGCTGGAGCTGGCAGGCGGTGTGCGCACCGGACGCAAGCTCAAGGCCGTGATCCCCGGCGGCTCTTCGTCGCCCGTGCTGCCTGCCGACATCATCATGGACTGCACGATGGACTATGACTCCATCTCCAAGGCTGGCTCCATGCTGGGTTCGGGCGCCGTGATCGTGATGGATGATTCGCGCGACATGGTCGAGTGCCTGCTGCGTTTGTCGTACTTCTATTCGCACGAGTCCTGCGGCCAGTGCACGCCCTGCCGTGAAGGCACGGGCTGGCTGTGGCGCGTGGTGAACCGTATTCAGCACGGCGAAGGCCGTCCGGAAGATATCGAGCTGTTGGACTCGGTATCCGTGAACATCATGGGCCGCACGATCTGTGCGCTCGGCGACGCGGCAGCCATGCCGGTTCGCGCCATGATCAAGCACTTCCGCCACGAGTTCGAAGCGAAGATCCAGAACGCTTCCAAACAGGCTGCATGAGCGCCTGATCGCGAGACAAGCATATGGTTGAAATTGAACTGGACGGAAAAAAGGTCGAGGTGACGGAAGGCAGCATGGTCATGCATGCAGCCGAGAAGGCCGGCACCTACATTCCTCACTTCTGCTACCACAAGAAGCTATCCATTGCGGCCAACTGCCGCATGTGCCTTGTGGATGTGGAAAAGGCTCCCAAGCCCATGCCCGCCTGCGCCACGCCAGTGACGCAAGGCATGATCGTGCGCACCAAGAGCGAGAAGGCCATCAAGGCACAACAGTCGGTGATGGAGTTCCTGCTCATCAATCACCCGCTGGACTGCCCCATCTGCGACCAGGGCGGCGAATGCCAGCTCCAGGATCTGGCAGTGGGTTATGGCAGCAGCTCTTCGCGCTACGAAGAAGAAAAGCGCGTGGTGTTCCACAAGAACGTGGGGCCGCTGATTTCCATGGAGGAAATGAGCCGCTGCATTCACTGCACACGTTGCGTGCGCTTTGGCCAGGAAGTGGCCGGCGTCATGGAACTGGGCATGATTCACCGCGGCGAGCACTCCGAGATCACCACCGTGGTGGGCGATAGCGTGGACTCCGAACTGTCGGGCAATATGATCGACATCTGCCCCGTGGGCGCGTTGACCAGCAAGCCCTTCCGCTACAGCGCCCGTACCTGGGAACTGTCGCGCCGCAAGTCGGTGGCTCCGCACGACTCCACAGGCTCCAACCTGATCGTTCAGGTCAAGAACCACAAGGTCATGCGCGTTGTGCCCTTCGAGAACGAAGAAGTCAACGAATGCTGGATTGCCGACCGCGACCGCTTCTCCTATGAGGCGCTGAACAGCGACGAACGCCTCACCAAGCCCATGCTCAAGCAGGGCGGCGAGTGGAAGGAAGTCGACTGGCAGACCGCCCTCGAATATGTGGCCAACGGCCTGCAGCAGATCAAGAGCAACCATGGCGCCAGCGCCATCGGCGCTCTGGTCAGCCCTCACAGCACAGTGGAAGAGCTGTTCCTGGCCGGCAAGCTGGTGCGCGGCATCGGTAGCGAGAACATCGACTACCGTCTGCGCAATGCCGAGTTCGCTGCCACGCAAGGCGTGCAGTGGCTGGGTCTGCCCATCGCTGCATTGAGCAATCTGCAGTCGGCTCTGATCGTGGGCTCCAACCTGCGCAAGGACCATCCGCTGTTCGCACAGCGCATTCGCCAGGCTGCCAAGAAGGGCTGCAAGGTCTTCGCCATCAACGATCGCATCCATGACTGGGCCTTGCCCGTCAACGCATCGGTGGTCGCTGCCGGCGACTGGGCTCAGGCTCTGGCCGATGTGGCTGCTGCCGTGGCCGAAGCCAAGGGTGTCTCGGCACCCGTGGCCGGTCAGGCCCATGACGAAGCCAAGGCGATTGCCGCTGCATTGCTGGCTGGCGAGCAAAAGGCCGTGCTGCTGGGCAATGCCGCAGCGCACCATGCTCAGGCTTCTGCACTGCTGGCTCTGGCCAGCTGGGTTGCCGAACAGACCGGCGCTGCCGTAGGCTATCTGACCGAAGCCGCCAACACTGTGGGCGCGCAATGGGTCAAGGCCATGCCTGCTGGCAACGGTCTGAATGCGGCTCAGATGATTGGCGGTGGCCTGAAGGCTGCCATCTTGCTGAACAACGAGCCCGAGTTCGACAGCGCTGCCGGCAAGGCCGCCATCGCTGGTCTGAACAAGGCCGAGATGGTGGTGACTCTGAGCCCCTTCAAGGCCAATCTGGAATTCAGCGATGTGCTGCTGCCCATTGCTCCGTTCACGGAAACCTCGGGCAGCTTTGTCAACGCCGAAGGCCGTCTGCAGAGCTTCCACGCCGTGGTCAAGCCTCTGGCCGACACGCGTCCCGCATGGAAGGTGCTGCGCGTGCTGGCCAACCTGATGGGTGTGCCGGGCGTGGACTATGAGACATCGCAGGACGTGCTGGCTGAGGCTACCGGCGGCGCTGCCCAAGTGCCAGCCAATGTGCTGAGCAACGCGGCCCAGGCCGTGAGCGCAGTGCCCGCCGGCAATGTGACTGCGCCTGCAGTCGCCAGCATTTACCAGCTCGACAGCATCGTGCGCCGCGCTACGTCGCTGCAATTGACGGCTGACGCTCGTCAGGTTCGTGAGGGAGGCGCCGCATGATCGACGCATTGAAAGCTTGGGGCGCGGGCCTGTCCGCCGCTCCTTTCTGGACCGATGTGGCCTGGCCCGTCATCTGGATTCTGCTCGGCATCGTGGCCATCGTGGCTCCCCTGATGGGTGCCGTGGCCTACCTCACGCTGTGGGAACGCAAGCTGCTGGGTTTCATGCAAATCCGTCTGGGCCCCAACCGCGTGGGTCCTTCGGGTCTGCTGCAGCCTCTGGCTGACGGCCTGAAGCTGCTGACCAAGGAACTGATTCAGCCCACGGCAGCTGCCAAGGGCCTGTTCTATGTGGGCCCCGTCATGGCCATCATGCCGGCCCTGGCGGCCTGGGTGGTGATTCCCTTTGCCCCCGATGTGGCCCTGGCCAACGTGAACGCAGGTCTGCTGCTGCTGATGGCCATCACTTCCATCGAAGTCTATGGCGTGATCATTGCGGGCTGGGCTTCCAACTCCAAGTACGCCTTCCTGGGCGCGCTGCGTGCCTCGGCCCAGATGGTGAGCTACGAAATCGCGCTGGGCTTCTGTTTCCTGGTGGTCATCATGGTCACGGGCAGCATGAACCTCTCGGCCATCGTGATGAGCCAGGGTCAAGGTCAGTTCGCATCCATGGGCATGAGCATCCTGTCCTGGAACTGGCTGCCGCTGCTGCCCATCTTCATCGTCTACCTGATCTCGGTCGTTGCCGAAACCAACCGTCACCCGTTTGACGTGGTCGAAGGCGAAGCCGAAATCGTGGCTGGTCACATGGTCGAGTACTCGGGCATGGGCTTTGCGGTCTTCTTCCTGGCCGAATACGCGAGCATGTGGCTGGTCTCCATCCTGGCCGTGATCATGTTCCTGGGCGGCTGGCTGCCTCCGTTCGACTTCCTGGGTTTCATCCCCGGTTGGATCTGGCTGGCGATCAAGACCTTCCTGGTGGTGTCGTGCTTCATCTGGATTCGCGCTACCTTCCCGCGCTTCCGTTATGACCAGATCATGCGTCTGGGTTGGAAGATCTTCATTCCCGTCACCCTGGTGTGGCTGGTGGTTGTGGGTGCTTGGCTGTACTCGCCCTGGAACATCTGGAAATAAGCGGAGTACGTATGTCTGCAGTAGCTGCAACACCTTTCTCCTTCAAGGATTTCCTCAAGAGCTTCATGCTCTGGGAACTGGCCAAGGGCATGGCCCTGACTGGCCGCTACACCTTCCGTCGCAAGATCACGGTGCAGTTCCCTGAGGAAAAAACACCTCAGTCGCCACGCTTCCGTGGTCTGCACGCCCTGCGCCGTTACGAAAATGGCGAAGAGCGCTGCATTGCCTGCAAGCTTTGCGAAGCCGTGTGCCCTGCCATGGCCATCACCATCGAGTCCGATGTGCGTGACGACGGCTCGCGCCGTACCACGCGTTACGACATCGATCTGACCAAGTGCATCTTCTGTGGCTTCTGCGAAGAAAGCTGCCCGGTGGACTCCATCGTGGAGACGCACATCTTCGAATACCACGGCGAAAAGCGCGGTGATCTCTACTTCACCAAGGACATGCTCCTGGCAGTGGGTGACCGTTATGAAGCCGAGATCGCTGCCAACAAGGCGGCAGATGCCAAGTACCGCTGAAGCGGCTCCTTGATCACTTGAAAAGATTCGATCCATGGACGCCAAAACTGGTTTTTTCTATCTGTTCTCGGTCGTGCTGCTGTTTGCAGCCTTCCGGGTTGTCACGGCTCGCAACCCTGTGCACGCCGTGCTCAATCTGATTCTGGCCTTCTCGCAAGCTGCCGCCATCTGGCTGCTGCTCAAGGCTGAATTCCTCGGCATCGCTCTGGTGCTGGTCTATCTGGGCGCTGTGATGGTGCTGTTCCTGTTCGTGGTGATGATGCTCGATATCCGTATCGACTCCATGCGCCGCGGCTTCTGGAAGCATTTCCCGTTCGCCGCCCTGATCGGTGTGCTGATCGCCTTTGAAATGGGCATGGTGCTGATGGGCGGTTTCGGCGACGTCGAAGACGCCAAGGCTGTTGGTGCGACCATGGTCAATGCAGCCGGCCAGACCGTTCCTTACTCGAACACACAGGCTCTGGGCAAGCTGCTGTACACGGAATACCTGTATCCCGTGGAAATTGCGGCCGTGATCCTGCTGGTGGCCATGATTGCCGCAATTGCCCTGACGCTGCGCAAGCGCAAGGACAGCAAGGCCATGAACCCTGCAGATCAAATTCGTGTACGCGCCTCTGACCGCATCAAGCTGGTCAAGGTCGACAGCACCAAGCCTGCACAAAAACCTGACGCTGAAGCCGCGGCTGCAGCGTCTGCTGTGGAGACAAAAGCATGACGCTGACTTTGGGCCACTTCCTGACGCTGGGTGCCATGCTGTTTGCACTCTCCGTGGTTGGCATCTTTCTGAACCGCAAGAACCTGATCGTCTTGCTCATGGCCATCGAGCTGATGCTGCTGGCCGTGAACATGAACTTTGTCGCGTTTTCCAGCTATCTGGGCGACATGCACGGCCAGGTGTTCGTGTTTTTCATCCTGACAGTGGCTGCTGCTGAATCGGCCATCGGTCTGGCGATCTTGGTGCTGCTGTTCCGTAACAAGACAAGCATCGATGCGGAAGATCTCAACGCCCTCAAGGGTTGAGTCCGCCGTAACTTGCAAGGTTCTCAAGAAATGAGTCAAACCCTTTCTGCATCCATGCTGCTTGCGGTGCCGTTGGCACCGCTGGTCGGCTCCGCACTCGCGGGTATCTGGGGCACGGCCTTTGGCGGCAACAAGATTGGTCGCACCGGCAGCAGTTCCCTGACGATTCTGAGCGTGCTCCTGGCCTTCGTTCTGTCGGCCCTCACGTTCAAGGCTGTCGTGTTCGACGGCGCAAAGTTCAACGAAACCATCTACACCTGGATGGTTGTCGGTGGCCTGAAGATGGAAGTCGGTTTCCTGATCGACTCCATCACGGCCATGATGATGTGCGTGGTGACCTTTGTGTCGCTGATGGTTCACATCTACACCATGGGCTACATGGAAGAGGATGACGGCTACAACCGTTTCTTCTCCTATATCTCGCTGTTCACCTTCTCCATGTTGATGCTCGTGATGAGCAACAACCTGCTGCAGCTGTTCTTTGGCTGGGAAGCCGTGGGCCTAGTGTCCTATCTGCTGATCGGCTTCTACTACAAGAAGCCTACGGCCATCTTCGCGAACCTGAAGGCCTTCCTGGTCAACCGCGTGGGTGACTTCGGCTTCATTCTGGGTATCGGCCTGATTGCTGCCTACACCGGCACGCTGAACTATTCTGAAATCTTTGCCAAGCTGCCAGAGATCCAGAACACCCAGCTGCCCGGTACGGGCTGGCTGCTGGTGACCGTGACTGCCATCTGCCTGTTCATCGGCGCGATGGGCAAGTCGGCTCAGTTCCCGCTGCACGCCTGGCTGCCGGACTCCATGGAAGGTCCCACGCCTATCTCCGCGCTGATTCACGCGGCGACCATGGTGACGGCCGGCATCTTCATGGTGTCGCGCATGTCTCCTCTGTATGAGCTGTCGGATGTTGCGCTGAACTTCATCCTGGTGATCGGCTCCATCACAGCGCTGTTCATGGGTATTCTGGGCATCATCCAGAACGACATCAAGCGCGTGATTGCGTACTCCACGCTGTCCCAGCTGGGCTATATGACCATCGCTCTGGGTGTGTCGGCCTACTCGGTGTCCGTGTTCCACCTGATGACCCACGCCTTCTTCAAGGCGCTGCTGTTCCTCGGTGCCGGCTCCGTCATCATGGGCATGCACCACAATCAGGACATCCGCTGGATGGGCGGCGTGCGCAAGTACATGCCCATCACCTGGATCACCTTCCTGCTGGGTAACCTCGCGCTGATCGGCACGCCGTTCTTCTCGGGCTTCTACTCCAAGGATGCCATCATCGAGGCGGTTCACGCTTCCAACCTGCCTGCTGCCGGCTTTGCCAATTTTGCAGTGCTGGCCGGTGTGTTCATCACGGCTTTCTACTCCTTCCGTCTGTACTTCATCGTCTTCCACGGCAAGGAGCGCTACGACCAGAACCCCGATGCCCACCATGATGACCACCACGGTCATGACGACCACGGCCATGGCCATGATGCCAAGCCCCACGAGTCGCCTCTGGTGGTGACCGGTCCTCTGGTGCTGCTGGCCATTCCTTCGGTGGTAATTGGTGCGATTGCATTGATGCCCATGCTGTTTGGCGACTTCTTCAAGGGCGTGATCCACGTCGATGGCTCCAAGCATGGCGCCATGGCCGAACTGGCCGAGCAGATCCACGGCTGGGTGCCCATGGCTCTGCACGGCTTCACGGCTGCACCGTTCTGGCTGGCTCTGGCCGGTGTGGTGGTGTCCTATGTGTTCTACATGGTCAAGCCCGAGATTCCTGCCGCCATCATGGCTTTCTCCAAGAAGATTGGTCTCTACCAGGTTCTGGAAGGCAAGTACGGCGTGGACTGGGTGTACGAGAACATCTTCGCCCGCGGCTCCCGTGCCTTCGGTACCTTCTTCTGGAAGGCCGGCGATCAGGCCATCATCGATGGCGCCATCGTGAACGGCTCCTGGAAGCTCATGGCCAAGTTCGGTCAGTGGGTGCGCGGCCTGCAAACAGGCTATCTCTATCACTACGCGTTGGTCATGCTGCTGGGTATCGTTGCCCTCATGACGTACTTCGTGTGGCTCAACAAGTAGTAGGGGAAGAACAAAAATGGGTTTGTTGAGTCTTTCTATCTGGGTGCCGATTGCTTTTGGCGCCCTCCTGCTGGCCTTCAGCAAAGAAGGGCAGGCCAACGCGGTGCGCTGGCTGGCACTGATCGGTGCGCTGATCGGTTTTGCGGTGACCATTCCTCTGGTCACCGGCTTCGACACCACGACTGCCAATATGCAGTTTGTGGAGAACGCGCTCTGGATTGAGCGCTTCAACATCCACTACCACCTGGGAGTGGATGGCATCTCCATGTGGTTTGTGCCGCTGACGGCCTTCATCACCGTCATCGTGGTGATCGCCTCCTGGACCAATATCACCGAGCGCGTCAACCAGTACATGGCCGCTTTCCTGATCCTGTCGGGTCTGATGATTGGTGTGTTCGCGTCTCTGGACGGCATGCTGTTCTATGTGTTCTTCGAAGCGACTCTGATCCCGATGTATCTGATCATCGGTATCTGGGGTGGTCCTAACAAGATCTACGCAGCCTTCAAGTTCTTCCTGTACACCTTGATGGGCTCGCTGCTCACGCTGGTCGCTCTGATCTATCTGTACACCCAGTCGGGCGGCAGCTTCGAGATCCTGGACTGGCACAAGCTGCCCCTGTCCGGTACCGCACAGACGCTGATCTTCTTCGCCTTCTTCGCCGCTTTTGCGGTGAAGGTGCCCATGTTCCCGGTCCACACCTGGCTGCCCGACGTTCACGTTGAAGCCCCTACCGGCGGCTCCGCCGTGCTGGCCGCCATCATGCTGAAGCTGGGTGCCTATGGTTTCCTGCGCTTCTCTCTGCCCATTGCTCCCGATGCGGCGCATGAGTGGTCGGGCCTGATGATCACGCTGTCGCTGATTGCCGTGATCTATGTGGGTGTGGTGGCTCTGGTGCAAAAGGACATGAAGAAGCTGGTGGCTTATTCGTCCGTGGCTCACATGGGCTTTGTGACCCTTGGCTTCTTCATGTTCAACAACCTGGGCATCTCCGGTGGCCTGGTGCAGATGATTGCCCACGGTTTCGTGTCCGGCGCCATGTTCCTGTGCATCGGCGTGTTGTACGACCGCGTTCACTCGCGTGAAATCGCCGCTTACGGCGGTGTGGTCAACACCATGCCCAAGTTCGCTGCCTTTGCCCTGCTGTTTGCCATGGCCAACTGTGGTCTGCCTGCAACCGCCGGTTTTGTCGGCGAGTGGATGGTGATCCTGGGTGCCGTGCAATACAACTTCTGGATTGGTCTGGGCGCTGCAACCGCTCTGATCTTCGGCGCTGCCTACACCCTGTGGATGTACAAGCGCGTGTACCTGGGTGCCGTGGCCAACGACCATGTGGCTGAACTCAAGGACATCAACTGCCGCGAATTCCTGGTGCTGGGCCTGCTGGCCGCGGCCGTGCTGGTCATGGGTCTGTATCCCAAGCCCTTCACCGATGTGATGGATGTGTCTGTGGCAGAGCTCATCAAGCATGTGGCTGTGAGCAAGCTCAACTGACCAGACTGAAACGAGAGACACGAGATGATTGACAACATCAGCTGGCTGGCGATCTACCCGGAGATCACTCTCCTGGTCATGGCCTGCGTCATTGCCTTGGTGGACCTGGGCGTCAAGAGCGCCCGTCGCACCGGCACCTATGTTCTGACCATGCTCACCCTGCTTGTCGTGGCGGTGATGCAAGGCATGTACGCCGCGAGCGGCAATACCTTCTACGGCTGGGGCAACATGGTTGTCTCGGACGCCATGGGCAACTGGCTCAAGTGCTTTGCCACTATCGCCGTGATGATCACCATGGTCTACGGCCGCCCTTATGCGGCCGAGCGCGACATGCTGCGCGGCGGTGAGTTCTTCACACTGTCCATGCTGGCCCTGCTGGGCATGTTCATCATGATCAGCGGCAACAACTTCCTGGTCCTGTATCTGGGCCTGGAGCTGCTGACACTGTCCAGCTATGCGCTGGTGGCTCTGCGCCGTGACCACACCGTGTCCGTCGAAGCCGCCATGAAGTACTTCGTCCTGGGTGCCATGGCTTCCGGCTTCCTGCTGTACGGCATGTCCATGCTCTACGGTGCCACCGGTTCGCTGGATATCGGACAGGTCTTCAAGGCCATCAATTCCGGTGAAATCAAGCACCAGGTGCTGGTCTTCGGTCTGGTCTTCGTGGTCGCCGGTCTGGCCTTCAAGCTGGGTGTGGTTCCCTTCCACATGTGGGTGCCCGACGTCTACCAGGGTGCACCTACCGCCATCACCGCCCTGATCGGCGGCGCGCCCAAGCTGGCTGCCTTTGCCATGACCATCCGCCTGCTGGTGGACGGCCTGCTGCCGCTGGCCATCGATTGGCAGCAGATGCTGATGGTGCTGGCCGTCTGCTCGCTGCTCATCGGCAACCTGGCCGGTCTGCAGCAGACCAGCCTCAAGCGCATGCTGGCTTACTCGACGATTTCCCAGATGGGCTTTGTGCTGCTGGGTCTGATGTCGGGTGTGGTGGACGGCAAGGTCGATCCTGCCACCGTCGAAAACGCCTACAGCTCGGCGATGTTCTACATCGTGACCTATGTGCTGACCGCTCTGGCTTCCTTCGGCGTGATCCTGCTGCTGGCCCGCGAAGGCTTTGAAAGCGAAGAGATCGCCGATCTGGCCGGTCTGAACCAGCGCAGCCCGCTGTACGCCGGTGTGATGGCCATCTGCCTGTTCTCCATGGCCGGTATTCCTCCGCTGGTCGGCTTCTACGCCAAGCTGTCCGTGCTGCAGGCCCTGGTCGCTTCGGGCAGCAGCCTGTACATCGGTCTGGCCGTGTTTGCCGTGATCATGTCGCTGATCGGTGCCTTCTATTACCTGCGCGTGGTCAAGGTCATGTACTTTGATGCTCCAATCACTGCTACCAGCGTGTCTGCTCCTCTGGATGTGCGCGTTGTGCTGACGATCAACGGTGCGCTGGTTCTGCTGCTGGGCATACTGCCTGGCGGTCTGATGGCCTTGTGCGCTGACGCCGTTGTGCGTGCCCTGGCTTCCTGATAAGACGAACGTGATGAGGGCTTGATGCCCTCATCGCTTTTTCTAGGAATGGCTTTGTGTCTATAACCGCCTCTATCTGGCTCATCATCTTGGCTGCCCTTGTGGCAGCCAATTTGCCTTTTATCAACCAGCGTCTGGGCATTGTCGGCCCCGTCATGGCCGGTCGCAAGCCGCTGTGGGTGCGCCTGCTGGAAATGATTGCCCTGTATCTGCTGGTGGGCGGCCTGGGCTTGCTGCTGGAGCGCCGCGCCGGCCAGATATCTCCCCAAGGCTGGGAGTTCTATGCCATTACTGCTACGCTGTTTTTGACGCTGGCATTTCCCGGCTTCGTTTATCGCTATCTGGTTCACCGCAAGGGTTGAGTGGCGCCATGAAAGTGCTTGATCTTCACTGCCCTGCAGGCCATGTCTTTGAAGGCTGGTTTGCTTCGGAAGATGATTTTCAGAATCAGCTGCAGCGCAAGCTGGTGGAATGTCCTGTTTGCGGCGACAGTGATGTGACCAAGCGCTTGAGTGCTCCCCGTCTCAATCTGGGCGCACAGCCGCCAAAAACTGCCCCGACTGCAAAACCGGCTCCTGCCGCAGCGCCGGAGCTTTCCGTCGCCGTACCCGAGATCAGCGCCGAGGCGCGGGCACATCTGCAGTCCATGCATGCCGCCTGGATGCAGTGGTCGCGCCAGGTTGCGCAAAATACCGAGGACGTCGGCAAAAAATTCGCCGAAGAGGCGCGCCGCATTCACTACGGTGAAACCGAGGAGCGCGCCATTCGCGGCCAGACCAGCGCCCAGGAGGCCATGGAGCTGCTGGAAGAGGGCATTGGCGTTCTGCCCCTGGCCTTGCCCGAGTCGGCCAGTGGCGAAGGCGGCAACGGCAGCCTGCAATAAGACAACCCCGCTTCCGGTCAGCGCCCTGCGGCTTCAGCTCAGTTGCTGATAGATCGCGTTGGCCAGAGTCTGCAGGCGCTCGCGCGGCAGGGAGGCACTCAAGGCATAGCCTTGCCGGCCATCGATCCAGTAAAAGCCATGGCTTGCACCGTCGCTGCTCCATTGAAAGGACGCAGGGGCGGAGGTGGCTGCCGTCCCGGGCTTGAGCACCGAGACATACAGGGTGACGCGCTGGCCGGCCTGATCCTCGTACATGAACTGGGCGCGGGCCTGGCCGGTCTCCCCGGGCAGCAGCCGCCCGCCCATGAGATGAAAGCCCTGGGCTTCCAGCACCGGCGGCTTGAGCGCAACTCCCAGCCGCTTGGACAGCCACTGCACCAGATGCGCCTGCTGCTGTGCCGCGACCTCGACGGGGTGGCGCTGCTCGGGCACATAGACGGCATGGGCCGCAGCCGCCTCGCGGACAAAGCCTGGCAACTGCACGGCCGTGTCGGCCGGCGGCGAGCCGGATTTTTGCTGGCCTGCACCATAGCCAAGTCCCAGGCCCACGCTGAGCATGATGCCTGCGGCCAGCGCATGTTGCCAGCGCCACTGCAGCGCCGGCTTTTGCAGGGATAGTATGAGCCGGGGCGGGACCGGCTCTTCGAGCAATTGCGCATGCAGAGCCTGAAGGCCCGCGTTCTGGGCCTGAATGGCGGCCATGCGCGCTGCTTCTTCGGGGTGTTCGGCCAGCCATTGCGCCACGGTCGCAGCGGCATCGGGCTGTAACTCTCCATCCACCCAGGCATGCAGCGTGGTTTCATCGGGGCGCTGGGGTGTCATTGCACTTTCCTTCATTTGACAGCCCTCAACACGGTCGTCGCGGGTCTTTCTCCTTCCATGAGGCGCCTGAGCTGCTCGCGGGCGCGCGAGAGGCGCGACATCACCGTTCCCACGGGAACGCCCAGCATCTGCGCGGCTTCGCCATAGCTGAACTGCTCCATGCCGATCAGCAGCAGCACCTCGCGTGCCTGCGGCGTGAGATGGGACAGGGCCCGCTCCAGATCCAGCTGCAGCGTCAGTCTGGGCATGGGGTCGTGAGGCGTGTCCTGCGCCTCGTCAAGCGCCACCATGCGATGCCGCGACGACTGCTGCCACTGATTGGCATAGAGGTTGTGCATCAAGGTCAGCAGCCAGCTGAGCAAGGCTTTTTGCACCTGCTCGGCCGAGGCGGCTGCCGGCGGCTGCCACAAGGCCCACTTCTGGCAGGCGCGCTCCAGGGTGTCCTGCACCAGATCGTCTGCCAGCGCGGCATCGCCCGCTAGCGCACGCGCATAGCGGCGCAGGCGGGGAATATGGACCAGGGCGGCGTCGACCTTCACTCAGGGCTTGGCGACATGCCAGCTATTATTGAGGAAGCCGTCACCCGTCATGTCGCCGGGCTTGGCATCCTTGACCCAGTGATAGAGGGGGCGGCCCTTGTAAGCCCATTGCTTGCTGCCGTCGTCGCGCATCACCACGCTCCAGTCGCCGATTGGCGCCGCATTCGCGGGGGCCATCAAAGGCGGCCAGTTGGTGGCGCAGCCGCCGTTGCAGACGCTTTTGCCGGAGCCTGCGGCATCCTTGTCAAAGACGTAGAGCGTCATCTGGGTCGGTCCGACCAGCACGCCGTTGAGGGTGGTGGCAGGGGATTTTGCCGAAGTGACCGAGCCGGTCGAGCAGGCCGCCAACAGGGCGGCGGAAGCTAGCGTCAGAGAAGCGATGCGAAACATGAGGTCTCTCCTTGTGGTTGACCTTCAGTAAACAGTTCTGCAAGGGGTTTTATTCCATGCGTTTTCACGCAGGAACTCAAGAGCAGCGCGACAGGTCTTGCAGGCATGGCCTCAGGCATCGATTGCTGAATAATTTGATAGCTGCTATCGCCTATTGAGTATTTATTTCATGGATAAAAGAACATGAAATTCATATGAGGCAATCGGAAGCAGCTTTTAAATTTATAGCGATATGGCTGTTCTTTGTCGCCCTTGGTTTTTGAGGGCGACAAATGGCAAGCATATTTGCGAGCATTGGGCTAGTAACCTGGTTACTCCAGTGGGAATTGAGCGACTCAGGGTTTACGGCATCAGGGCCAATCTGGGGAGTGCTGTGCTATGAGGGCACATTTCTCCCAGTCTTATTAATATTGATAGCGCAATATGTATAAGGCATAAGCTTTTTTAGAGATTCCGAAGTGGATGCTGATATTCCTGGGGATGCCGCTGTCTCTGGCATGACTTGCAGTTGCGATGAGTTTGAAGTTTGCATTTACTTCTGTTGTTGCTGTTTGTTTTATGGAAGATTAGGGAAAGCATAAGCCCGATGGCTCTTCATTCCTAGGAGTTTCCCGCTGCGGCACTGCAGCATGAAAGACCAAGATGCCGCTCAGGCAGAGGAAGTACATCAAGTTGCTCCCCTCTTTGTTTTGCAGCATTCAGGACTGACGGCCAGCGCATGAGCGACCTTATTCTCGAAACTAGGCAACTCACCAAAGAGTTCAAAGGCTTTACCGCCGTCAGCAAGGTGGATCTGGCCGTGCAGCGTGGCTCCATTCACGCGCTGATCGGGCCCAATGGAGCGGGCAAGACTACTTGCTTCAATCTGCTGACCAAGTTTCTGGAGCCCACTTCCGGGAGCATCCAGTTCAACGGGCTGGACATTACCCGCGAGGCGCCGGCACAGATTGCGCGACGTGGCGTGATTCGCTCGTTTCAGATTTCCGCCGTGTTTCCTCACTGCACCTTGCTGGAGAACGTGCGCATCGGCCTGCAGCGCAAGCTGGGCACGGCCTATCAGTTCTGGACCAGCGAGAAGACGCTCAATCAGCTCAATGACCGCGCCATGGAGCTGCTGACCGAAGTCGGGCTGCAGGACCTGGCCGATGAAGTGACCGTGAACCTGCCCTATGGGCGCAAGCGCGCCCTGGAAATTGCGACCACGCTGGC
The DNA here is from genome assembly GCF_004522605.1 of Comamonas sp. A23. Classification (NCBI taxonomy): domain Bacteria; kingdom Pseudomonadati; phylum Pseudomonadota; class Betaproteobacteria; order Burkholderiales; family Comamonadaceae; genus Comamonas; species Comamonas sp. A23. Next base: position 141,469 of record NZ_RSDT01000002.1, on the reverse strand, counting down.
CATGGAGCCCGAGCTGATGCTGCTGGACGAACCCACACAGGGCATGGGCCATGAGGACGTGGACCGCGTGACCCAGCTCATCAAGAAGGTCTCTGCCGGCCGCACCATCCTGATGGTGGAGCACAACATGAAGGTGATTGCCACCATCGCCGATCGCATCACCGTGCTGCAGCGCGGCGCCGTTCTGGCCGAAGGGCGCTACGAAGAGGTTTCGCGCAATCCGCAGGTGATGGAAGCCTATATGGGGACCACGGACGGACAGCTTCAGGGGGCGCATTGATCGTTCCCCCTGTGCCGCTTTGCGGCTTCCCCCGGAGGGGGACGGCAACCTCGGTGCGGGGCGGCCCTTCCTCGCTGCCTCTTTGATGGTTTCGTGCGTGATTTGAGTGAGACGAATGAATAAGACAAGTACTCCGGCGCTGGAAATTTCGGGACTCAATGCCTGGTATGGCGAATCCCATGTGCTGCATGGCATGGATCTGGTGGTCAATCCCGGCGAGGTGGTGACCTTGCTCGGCCGCAATGGCGCAGGGCGCACTTCCACGCTGCGCGCCATCATGGGGCTGACCGGCTCGCGCAAGGGCTCGATCAGGATCAACGGCGTGGAAACCATTCACATGCCCACGCACAAGATCGCCCACCTGGGCGTGGGCTACTGCCCCGAGGAGCGCGGCATTTTCTCCAGCCTGTCCTGTGAAGAGAATCTGATGCTGCCGCCGCCGCTCAAGACCGGCGAGCCGGGGATGAGCATCGACGAGATCTACCAGATGTTCCCCAATCTCTATGAGCGCAGGAACAGCCAGGGCACGCGCCTGTCGGGCGGCGAGCAGCAGATGCTGGCCGTGGCGCGGATTCTGCGCACGGGCGCGCGCCTGCTGCTGCTCGATGAAATTTCCGAAGGCCTGGCCCCCGTCATCGTCCAGACCCTGGCTCGCATGATCACCACGCTGCGCGAAAAGGGCTACACCGTGGTGATGGTGGAGCAGAACTTCCGCTTTGCCGCGCCGCTGGCCGACCGCTTCTATGTGGTCGAGCACGGTCATGTCGCCTTGCGCTTCGGAGCCAGCGAACTGGACGAGAAGATGTCCGTACTCAACGAGCTGCTGGGTGTCTGAGCCTGCAAGCAATTCCCATTCGTTCATAACAAAGAACCAACCCGTGGAGATAAAGATGAAAGCAAAACTGAGCGTTCTCTCGTGCATGCTGGCCGTGGCCGGTCTGTCCAGCCCCCTGGCCCAGGCCCAGGAGAAGGTGAAGATCGGTTTCGTCACCGATATGTCCAGCCTGTACGCCGACGTGGAGGGCAAGAACGGTGCGGTCGCCATGCAGATGGCGATCGACGACTTCGGCGGCAAGGCCCTGGGCCAGCCCATCGAGCTGGTCAGCGCAGACCATCAGAACAAGGCCGACATTGCTGCCTCCAAGGTGCGCGAATGGATTGATACGCAGGGTATCTCCATGGTCTTCAGCGGCACCAACTCCGGCACGGCTCTGGCGGTTTCCCAGATCGCCAACGAGAAAAAGCGCGTTCACTTCAACAGCGGCGCGGGTTCCTCCGCGCTGACCAACGAGCAGTGCAACCCCTATACCGTGCACTATGCCTACGACACCGTGGCCCTGGCCAAGGGCACGGGCGGTGCGGTGGTGGATCGCGGCGGCAAGGACTGGTTCTTCCTGACGGCCGACTATGCATTCGGCCAGGCACTGGAGGCCGACACCACCAAGGTCATCAACGCCAAGGGCGGCAAGGTGCTGGGCTCGGTCAAGCACCCGCTCAATGCCTCGGACTTCTCGTCCTTCCTGCTGCAGGCGCAAAGCTCCAAGGCCCATATCCTGGGTCTGGCCAATGCGGGCGGCGACACCATCAATGCCATCAAGGCCGCCAAGGAGTTCGGCATCAACAAGACCATGAAGACCGCCGGTCTGCTGGTCTTTCTGACCGACATCCACAGCCTGGGTCTGAAGAACACCGAAGGCCTGCTGCACACCACCAGCTGGTACTGGGACATGAACGACGAATCGCGCAAGTTCGCCAACAAGTTCTTTGCCAAGACCAAGCGCATGCCTACCGATGTGCAGGCCGCCGACTACTCGGCCGTGATGAACTATCTGAAGGCCGTCGAAGCGGTGAAGACCACCAATGCCGACAAGGTGATGGCCCACCTCAAGAGCACGCCCATCAACGACTTCTACGGCAAGGGCGTGATCCGTCCCGACGGTACGTTTGCCCACGATATGTATCTGGTCGAAGCCAAGAAGCCCAGCGAATCCACCAAGCCCTGGGACTACCTCAAGGTGCTGACCAAGTTGCCTGCCGAGACGGTCTGGACGACCAAGGCCGAAACCAAGTGCGCGCTCTGGAAGTAATGGCACTACCGGTTTGATGCAGACCTCACCCTCACCAGCGTATCTCTCATGGAAATCTTCGGCGTTTCATTGCCCGGCCTGATGAGCCAGCTCCTTCTGGGGCTGGTCAACGGTTCGTTCTACGCAATTCTGAGTCTGGGCCTGGCCGTGATCTTCGGCCTGCTCAATGTCATCAACTTTGCGCATGGCGCCCTGTTCATGCTGGGGGCCATGTGCACCTGGATGGCCATGAGCTATTTCGGCATCAACTACTGGGTGATGCTGATCCTGTCGCCGGTGCTGGTGGGGATTCTGGGGGTGTTGATCGAGCGCTTCTTGCTGCGCTGGATCTACAAGCTCGATCATCTCTACGGCCTGCTGCTGACGCTGGGGTTGTCGCTGCTGATCGAGGGGGTGTTCCGCTCCGTCTATGGCGTCTCGGGCCTGGGCTATGACACGCCCGAGCTGCTCGAAGGCGCGACCAATCTGGGCTTCATGATCCTGCCCAATTACCGTGCCTGGGTGGTCGTGGCTTCCATCGTGGTGTGTGTAGCCACCTGGTTTGTGATCGAGAAGACGCGCATCGGCGCCTATCTGCGTGCCGGTACCGAAAATCCGCGCCTGGTCGAGGCTTTCGGCGTCAACGTGCCCGTGATGATCACGCTGACCTATGCCTTCGGTGCCGCGCTGGCGGCTTTTGCCGGCGTGCTGGCCGCTCCCGTCTACCAGGTCACGCCGCTGATGGGGCAGAACCTGATCATCGTGGTGTTTGCCGTGGTGGTGATCGGCGGCATGGGCTCCATCATGGGCTCCATCCTCACCGGTCTGGCGCTGGGTGTCATCGAAGGGCTGACCAAGGTTTTCTGGCCTGAAGCATCGTCCACCGTCGTGTTTTTCATCATGGTCATTGTTTTGCTGATTCGCCCCGCTGGCTTGTTCGGTAAAGAAAAATAAGAGGGGCACGACATGAAATCCAAGACGCTTGTTCAACGCATTGCCCCCGTGGGCTATGGCCTGCTGCTGCTGGGCCTGATCGTCGCGCCCTTCCTCGGTGCCTATCCGGTTTTTGTCATGAAGCTGATGTGCTTTGCACTGTTTGCTTCGGCCTTCAATCTCTTGCTGGGCTATACGGGTCTGCTGTCCTTCGGCCACGCCGCGTTTCTGGGCGGTGCGGCCTATGTGGCGGGCTACACCATCAAGGCCTGGGGCTTTACGCCCGAAGTCGGCATGTTGCTGGGTACGGTGGTCGGCGGTCTGCTGGGCCTGATCTTTGGCTGGCTGGCCATCCGTCGCCAGGGCATTTATTTCTCCATGATCACGCTGGCGCTGGCGCAGATGCTGTTCTTTGTCGCGCTGCAGGCCAAGTTCACAGGCGGCGAAGACGGCCTGCAGGGCGTGCCGCGTGGCAAGCTGTTCGGCGTGATCGATCTGAGCAGCGATATGGTCATGTACTACGTGGCGCTGATCATTGTGGCAGCGGCTTTTCTACTCATCGTGCGCACCATCCACTCGCCGTTCGGGCAGGTGCTCAAGGCCATCAAGGAGAACGAGCCGCGTGCCATCTCGCTGGGCTATGACGTCAACCGCTTCAAGCTGCTGGCCTTTGTCATCTCTGCGGCCCTGACGGGTCTGGCCGGTTCCCTCAAGACCCTGGTGCTGGGCTTCGCCACCTTGTCCGATGTGCACTGGACCACCTCCGGTCATGTGATTCTGATGACGCTGATGGGGGGGCTGGGCACGCTGTCGGGTCCGCTGCTGGGTTCGGCGGTCGTCGTGGCGCTGGAAAACAAGATTGGTGAGTTCGGCAGCTTCCTGGCCCATGCAACCGGCGTGGAATGGTTCAGCACGCTGGGCGAGTCGGTCACCATCGTCACCGGCCTGATCTTTGTGCTCTGTGTGCTGCTGTTCCGCAAGGGCATCATGGGCGAGCTGATCGCCTGGCTGCAACGTCGCAAATAGGGCGCTTCACTCTCGCTACCAAGGCCGCATCTGCGGCCTTTTTTATTGCCATGACTCAGATCAGGAGAGGGTGATTTTCAGAGATTTCTGAAATTGCTGGTACACGTTTGCAAGCGATGGACTTTATTTCTCACAACAATGGACTTTTTTTCTCATTTCAAAAATGCCTGAGTGCAGCCGGATGCCGGTGCGCGTGCAGGCGCATACAGTTCGAGGTTCGATATGACACATCGGGAGCAGGCGCAGCCCTTGGCCGCGCGCATCTGGCTCTGGGTTCTGGGGGCGGCGCTGGCGCTTGCCGGCCTGTTCTTCTTGATAGGCGGTGGCAAGCTCATCAGCCTGGGCGGCAGCTGGTACTTTTTGCTCGCTGGCCTGGGGCTGCTGCTGTCCGGCGTGCAATTGGTTCGTCGCCGCGTGAGCGGTGCATGGTTCTACCTGGGCACTTTCGGCGCGACCGTGTTATGGGCGCTGGCCGAAGTGGGTCTGGATTACTGGAGCCTGATTTCGCGCCTGCTGGCCTTGACCTTTGCTGCCGTGGTGGTGCTGGCCAGCATGCCCCTGCTGCGTAAGGCTGGTGAGCCGGGCAAGGCGTCGTCCAGCAAGCTGCCATTTGCTGCAGCGGCGGTCATGCTGGTGGCTGGCATGGCGGCCTTTGTGTCCATGTTCCAGATTCACCCCGAGGTGCAGACCCAGTCTACCGTGGCACGCAAGCCCGTGGATGCTGCCGGCGAGCAGAAGGACTGGAGCCACTACGGCAACAGCAGCAACAACGACCGCTTTGCCGCGCTGGATCAGATCAACGTGGACAACGTGAGCCAGTTGCAGGTGGCCTGGACTTTTCGCACCGGCGACATACCCAAGTCCACAGGCGCCGGCGCTGAAGACCAGACCACACCGCTGCAGGTGGGCGACAAGGTGTTTGTCTGCACGCCCAGCAACAACGTGATTGCGCTCGACGCCGACACCGGCAAGCAGCTGTGGCGTCATGACACCAACTCCCATGTGGGCGGTGTGTGGGAGCGCTGCCGCGGACTGGCCTACTTCGATGCGGATGCCGCACTGGCTCAGCCCAGCGTGCCGGGATCGACTCCCGTGCAGGCTGTGAGCCTGCCTGCTGGCGCCGCCTGCAAGCGCCGCATTCTGATGAACACCATCGATGCACGTCTGTTTGCCATCAACGCAGACAACGGCGAGTTGTGCGGCGAGTTCGGCGATCACGGCGTGGTCGACCTCAAGCAGGGCGTCGGCACTATTTCAAATCCCGCGTTCTACACCCTGACATCGGCGCCCACGGTGGCCGGCACCACGGTGGTGATCGGCGGCCGCGTGGCCGACAACGTACAGGTGGACATGCCTGGTGGCGTGATTCGCGGCTTCGATGTAATGACCGGCGCACAGCGCTGGGCGTTCGACTCCGGCTCGGCCACACCCAATGAAGTGCTCAAGCCCGGCGAGACCTACACCCGCTCATCGGCCAATGTCTGGGCGGGAACGACCTACGACCCGAGCTCCAATACCGTGTACCTGCCCATGGGATCGGCTTCGGTGGACCTGTATGGCGTCACGCGCTCTGCAGCGGACCTGAAGTACGGTGCGTCCATCCTCGCGCTGGATGCTGCCACGGGCAAGGAAAAATGGGTGTACCAGACCGTGCACAACGACTTGTGGGACTTCGACCTTCCCATGGCTCCCACACTGATCGATTTCCCTCAGCAGGACGGCAAGACGACGCCAGCGCTGGTGGTCGGTACCAAGGCCGGTCAGATCTTTGTGCTGGACCGCCACAGCGGCAAGCCGCTGACCAAGGTGGAAGACATTGCCGTCAAGCCCGGCCATATTCCCGGCGAAAAGTATGCCCCGACCCAGCCTCTGTCCGTGGGCATGCCGCAGATCGGCACCAAGACCCTGACCGAAGCCGATATGTGGGGCGCGACGCCGGTGGATCAGCTGATCTGCCGGATCAAGTTCAAGTCCATGCGCTATGAAGGCCTGTTCACCACGCCTGGCACCGATGTGTCGCTGAGCTTCCCGGGTTCGCTGGGCGGCATGAACTGGGGCGGTCTGTCTGCGGATCCCGGCAATAATCTGATCTTTGTGAACGACATGCGTCTGGGCCTGTGGGTGCAGATGATGCCCCAGCAGAAAAAGGACAAGCTGTCCGACGGCGGCGAGGCGCCCAACACCGGCATGGGTCAGGTGCCGCTGGGAGGCACTCCCTATGCGGTGATCAAGGACCGCTTCATGTCGCCTCTGGGCATTCCTTGCCAGAAGCCTCCGTTCGGCACGCTGACCGCCATCGACATGAAGACCCAGCAAGTGGTCTGGCAGGTGCCCGTGGGCACGGTGCAGGATCAGGGTCCCATGGGCATCAAGATGCGCATGCCCATGCCTGTGGGCCTGCCCACACTGGGCGGCACGCTGGCGACCCAGGGCGGTCTGGTGTTCTTTGCCGGCACGCAGGATTACTACCTGCGCGCCTGGGATAGCGCCACCGGCAAGGAAATCTGGAAGGGCCGACTGCCAGTTGGCAGCCAGGGCGGCCCCATGACCTACAAGTCGCCCAGAACCGGCAAGCAATATGTGGTCATCTCGGCCGGCGGCGCCCGCCAGTCGCCCGACCGAGGTGACTATGTGATTGCCTACGCATTGCCCGATAGCGGCAAATAAGCGACGCAGGCATTGAACCGAACAGCCATGGCTCGTCAGAGCCATGGCTTTTTTCATCGCCGGGCAGCGCCCCTCCCGGAGGGGCAGCGACCACACGCAGTGGGAAGCGTGGGGGCCTTTTTTCATGCCTGAGCTGCGTGTTACGCTCGCGCGCTTGAGTCAATGGAGATGTGGTCGTGAGCGAGCAGCAAGGTCCTGAAAATTCACTGAGCCAGCAGCCTTCGGCAGACGAGGCATCGGCCGATATGCGCCGAGCCCTGCTGGACGCGGGCAAGACCGAGTTTGCCAATTACGGCTATGACGGAGCGCGGCTGGAACGCATTGCCGCCAAGGCGGGCTGCGCCAAGCGCATGCTCTACTACTACTTCGGCAACAAGAAAGACGTGTACCTCGCGGTCATCGAGCAGAGCTACTCGGATATTCGCGAGTCGGAGGAGCAGCTCAATCTCGATGCGCTGGAGCCCTTGCAGGCGTTGCATGCGCTGGCGCAAAGGAGCTTCGAGTATCACGAGCAGAACCAGGAGTTCACGCGTCTGGTGCTGCAGGAGAATTTCCAGGGCGGCGAGATGCTGGGCCAGATCTCCAAGACCGAGCTGTTGCGCAAGGCGGCGCTGGAGCCGATCGAGCGCATTCTGCAGCGCGGCGTGGCGCAGGGCCTGTTCAAGGATCAACTGAGCGCGGTCGATGTCCACTATCTGATTTCGGCCCTGTCCGGCTTCCGCGTGGATCATGCCGCGACCTGGCAGAGCCTGCTGCAGGTCGATCTCTTGGGCGACAACTTGCGCGAGCGCCATCTGCAGCTTCTGCTCGATCAGCTCCGCGCTTTGGTGTGCAAGCCCCAGGCCCTAAAGCCTTAGTGCATTCGCATAGCCGGTCATTTCCAGGTAACCGCTGCCTACGCGGACGCTTTTGCCATCGGCGCCGATGCTGCGCAGCTCGCACAGACCCTCCCAGTAAATGGCGCCGGTGCTGGCGCGACTGTCGAGTTCCTGGTCGTCCACCAGGGCGTGAACCTCGAAACGGCCCGCCGGTGTCTGCACGCTCCAGGCCACAGGGTAGCTTGCTTTGCTGTGCGGGCTGCTCCAGTGGCGCAGCGGTTTGAACCGTACCTGATCGGCGGCAAAGATGTGCGCGCTCTGGTTCGGCCCGCGGAATGAACCACCGGCCCAGAGCGCCGATCCATTGCGGCGGCGCAGATGAAAGGCCGTGAGGGCGCTACCGTCATCGAGATTCATGCCTATCCAGTCCCAGCCCTGAGCCTCAGGGTCCATGATGGCCGCGCTGCATTCATGGTCCAGCCAGGCGCGGTTGTGTGCGCTGGCTTGCACAGGCAGTTGCTGCCCGCCCACGGTGATGGAGCCGCCGACCTTGAGCTGAGGCTGACTGTAGTAGTAGCTGGCCTGTTCCTCACGCGGGCCTTTGCGTGAAAGACCATTCAAGCCCTGCAGCAGCAGTGGCTGAGTGCTGTCAAATTCAAGATCCAGTATGAAGTCCTGGCTGCTCAGCAGAGCTCTGTAGCGGCTGGCTTCGCTGGCGCTTCGCCCTGGTACGGGTCGACGCTGGAGATACCAGTCGTTGATATGCACATCGGTATCGTTTTCGCTGGCTCCGGCCAGGCCCAGTCCCGCGCGCGCCATGCGCTGGTCGTGGCGCAGCTTTTGGCCCTCGACATCGCACAGGGCCGCATGGGCGAAGATCAACTGCTTGGCCGCGAGCGCCGATTGCAGGCTTTGCGTGGCTTCGATGCGCGAGCGAAAGAAAGTCAGCTGAAAGCCCCAGGGCTTGCCGCCGGCCTGCAACTGCCCGGTTATGTACCACCACTCGGTCTGCAGATCCGGGTGGCTGCCGAAGTCGCGCGGAAACTGCAAGGTTCTGGACGGCAAAGCCATGCCTGGCAGAGGCAGGCCCAGAGTCGCCCAGCCCAGACCGGCAGCAGCCAGCCTCTGCAGGGACTGCCTGCGTGACAGGGCCAGCAGTGCCGGTTGTTGAGGCTGGGAGGGCATGGGCTGATAAGGCATGGCCCATTGTCGCCCAGCCGATCAGCGCAATGCCATGAGCTTCGAGGTGCTGCTTTGAGCTGCCTCAGCCGATATCGATCAGGGGAACGATCACCATCCAGCTGACTCCGAAGCGGTCGGTCACCACGCCAAAACGTCGCGCAAAAAACGTGGTGTCCAGCGCCATCTGTACCTTGCCGCCCTGGCCGATGGCGGCAAATATGCGGTCGGCCTCATTCTCGCTGGGCGCGGTGATGGACAGAGAAAAGCCTTTGAAATCCGGCTTGCCGCCGTTCATGCCGTCAGATGCCATGATCTGCGCCTCGCCAATCTGGACATTGGCGTGCATGATTTTTTCGGGATCCATCTGGCCCGGGCCGCAGCCTTGCTGGGTCGATGACTCGGGCTGCGGCGGAGCATCCTTGTAGCGCATCAGCATGGTGATCTCGGCCCCAAGTGCGGCCTGGTAGAAATCCAGGGCCTCTTCGCAGCGGCCATCGAAAAAGAGATAGGGCTGGACTTGCATACGAACTCCTCGCAGCGGTGAAGATTTCATTGTGCGCTGCGCAATGGCGCAATCATGTGAAAAACGCTGACAGGGGTGCAGGTATAGCTACCAGTCCTCCTTGACGGCCAGCACCGCGTCGGCACTGGCGGCCCGGCGCCCGGCCAGCCACGCGGTGATGACGCCTGCCAGCACCACGGCAGCACCCAGCGCCAGCAGGCGCAGCAGGGGCAGGCGCAGCTCCATGGTCCAGTGAAAGCTCTGCGGGTTGACCACATGCACGAGGATCACGGCCACGCCCAGGCCCAGCAGCGTGCCCGCGATGGTGCCCAGCAGGGTCCAGGCCAGACCCTCGGCGGCGACCACGCTCAGCACATTGCGGCGCGTCAGGCCCAGATGGGCCAGCAGCCCGAACTCCTTGCGCCTGGCCAGCACCTGGGCGCTGAAGCTGGCCGCAATGCCGAACAGGCCTATGCCTATGGCCACGGCCTGCAGCCAGTAGGTGACGGCAAAGCTTCGATCGAAAATGCGCAGGGAGCGCTCGCGCAGCGCCTGGCTGCTGACAAATTCCAGCGCTGGGGGCGGCTGCCCCGGCGTGCCGAGGGCCTGCTCTATCGCTGCTTGCAGATCAGTGCCAGACAGCTGGCTTTGGGACTCCGGCCAGACGGCGATCTCGCTGATCTGCGCGGCATTGCCTGCATGACCCACCAGTGTCAGGTAGTCCTTCCAATCCAGGGCCACGGCACCGAACTGACGCACATAGTCGCGCCACACGGATGCTATGTAAAAAGAAGCTTCCGGCGCTTGGTGGTCCTTGGTTTGAAGGCTGAAAGCCTTGGAAAGCAGCGGCCACGCATCACCGGGCTTCAGGCCATAGAGCTGGGCCACGGCTTCGCTGATGTGCACGGCAATGCCTGGGCGTGTCTTATGAATTGGACCCTCCACCCAGGGAAGCTGCATGGCCTGCTGCCCTTGAAGAGGTCGAATCAGCAGACTGATGGCCGGGCGTTCGGGGCTCAGTACCAACTGGCTGCTGCGCATGGCCTGGGCTCGTTCTATGCCGAGCAACTGCTCCAGGCGCTGCGCCGCATCGGCCGGCAGCAGGGCTGCATCGACACGGCTGGAGCCGCCGGCGGCGCGCACATACATGGGGGCGGGCAATACGGCGTCCAGCCACTCCATCATGCTGCCGCGAAAGCTGGTGACCATCACCGTCAGGGCCACGGCCAGGCTCAGGCTGGCCACCACACCGCCCACGGCCACGGTGGTGGCGTGGCGCATGCGCCGCGCGCGCTCCAGCGCCAGCATGGCCAGCGGCTGGCGCGAGAAGGCCTTGGGTACCAGTCCCAGCACCGAACCCAGCAGCCAGGGCAGAGCTGACATGCCGCCCAGCAACAGCAGGCCCACTGCCATATAGGCCGCCAGCGGGATACCTGCCACCGGTGGCATAAAGGCCAGCACCAGGCTGGCTGCAAGAAGCGTCACTGCGGGCCACAGGCGCGGGGCTCTCTCATGCGTGCTGCCCAGTCCCTTGAGCGTGGCCGCTGGCGGCAGATCCATGGCGGCGCGTGCGGGCCACCAGGCTCCGGCCAGCGTGGCGGCAATGCCCAGCAGACCGAAGACCAGCGCTGCCACAGGGCTCCAGTGCAGGGCGGGCTGCACGCCGGCAAAGAAGCCGCCGCCCAGATCGCCGCCCAGCACCTGCAGCGCCAGCCAGGCCAGTGCCGTACCCAGTGCAATACCGGCCAGGCTGCCTATAAGCCCCAGCGCCAGCGCTTCCATCAACACCAGTGCCATGCGCTGGCGCGGCGTGGCGCCGAGCACGGCCAGCAGCGCAAACTGCGGCGCGCGCTGTGCCACGCTGAGCGCCAGCACCGAGAACACCAGAAACGCTCCCGTGAACAAGGCCACAAGCGCCAGCACCGTGAGGTTGACGCGGTAGGCGCGCGACATCTCGCCCACGCGCTGCTGATCGTCGCTGGGCTGCTGGATCAATACTTGGTCTTGCCAGGCCGGCAGGGCGTGCAGGGCGGTGACCACCTGGCTGCGGCTGGCGCTGTCGGTCAGCAAAAGGTCCAGCCTGTCGATACGGTCAAACAGGCCGAGCTTCTGCTGTAGTGCGGCAATGTCCATGACTGCGACCGGTGCGCCGCTGGCGGCGACCGTGCCCGCAATGCGAAGTTGCTGGGCCTGGCCGTTGAGCAGCCATTGCATGGGGGCGTTGACGGCCTGTTCAGGACTCAGTCGCAGGGCCTGCAAGGCGGCGGCATTGAGAAACACGGCGTCGGGAGCAAATAGATCGAGACGCTCGCCGCCCTCAAACAAACGCGGCATCAGTGCCGGGGCGACAGGTGCCAGTTTGAGGGCATCGCTGCCGAGCACGCGCAAGCTCACGCCTTGCGCTGCTCCTGGCGTGCTGCGCGTCTGCAAATCTGCAGTGCTGCCCGGCAGCAGCACCGTGGTCTCGACCCAGGGAACGGCGGTGGCGACGCCCCGGGTCTGCGCCACCTGCGGATAGAGTGCCAGCGGCAGGCCACCCTGCATGGCGTGCAGTTGCAGATCGGGCTGGCCGTTGACGCTGCGCACAGCCCTGGAAAATTCGTCCAGTGCCGACTGGTTGATCACATGGACGGCAAAGCCCAGCGCCACGCCAAGCATGATGGCAATCAGCGCCGTGGCCGTGCGCCAGGGATGCTGGCGCAGCTCCTGCCAGGAGAAGCTGCTCAGCAGCATAAGAAGCGGAGGGCGTGAAGTCACAGGCCTAGCGATGTTTGCTGCGACACCGAGAGCTCGGCCTGCATGCCATAGGCCGTCAGCCGCAGCACGCGGTCGGCGCGTCTGGCCGCTTCTGCGGAATGGGTGACCAGTACCAGCGCCGTGCCGTTGTCGCGGGTTTGCTGCAGCAGCAAATCCATGATCTGCTGGGCTGTGGATGGGTCCAGATTGCCCGTGGGCTCATCGGCCAGCAGCAGAGGCGGTGAATGCACCAGGGCTCGCGCTATGGCCACGCGCTGCAGCTGGCCGCCGCTGAGCTGCTGGGGCAGGCGCTGGCCCAGACCCGCGAGTCCCACGGCTTGCAGCACTTGCTGCACGCGCTGCTGACCCTGCACGTCCATGCGCCCGAGCAGCATCAGCGGCAGGGCAACGTTCTGCGCCACATCGAGATGGGGCAGGACATGAAAGGCCTGGAACACAAAGCCCAGATGCGCGCGCCGCCAGATGGCACGCCGGGCTTCATCGAGCGTGGAAAGATCCGTGCCGTTGTGCAGAACCCGGCCTTGCTGCCAGCTGTCCAGCCCGGCCAGGCAGTTGAGAAAGGTGGATTTGCCCACGCCGGAGTTGCCGACGATGGCGACAAACTCGCCGGCGGCGATCTCGCAGCTCACCTGCGCGAAGACCGTGGTCTGGGCTTCGCCCTCGCCATAGCGTTTGGCAAGGTCGCTGACCTGCAGCAGCGGATGGGCGTGGGGTGAGTCGGTGGCAGCCATGCAGCGATCTTAACGAGGGACGCTGCTGCGAAAGGTCCTTAGCTTGCGGCCTGCTGTGCTGCGTCAATGGCCGCCATGGCCGCATCCAGCAGTTGCTGCTGGGCGCCCGGCGCATCGCAGGCAATGGCATGGCGCTGGGGCATGGAGCGCAGCCAGGTGATCTGGCGCTTGGCCAACTGGCGCGTGGAGGCGATGCCGCGCTCGCGCAGGCCTGCCATGTCCAGCGGTTTGCCGGGATCGGCCTCCAGCGCGTCCAGCACTTCCCAGGCCTGACGATAGCCCACGCAGCGTATCGAGGGCAGGTTCAGATGCAGATCGCCGCGCGCGCGCAGGCTGCGCACTTCGTCGAGGAAGCCTTGCTCCAGCATCAGGTCAAAGCGCAGCGCAATGCGCTGGTGCAGCCAGGCTCGCTCTGCAGGCTCCAGCGAGAAAAGCATTGCAAGTCCCATCTGTTCTGCTGGGCCCGTTTTGTTCCTGGTCGTGTGAAAGCTCGAAAGCGGTTGGCCCGAGACCTGCCAGACCTCGAGTGCGCGCTGGATGCGCTGGCTGTCGCCGGGGGCCAGGCGTGCGGCGGTGACGGGGTCCACCTGGGCCAGTCTTGCATGCATGGCGGGCCAGCCCAGCTCGGCGGCCTGCGCGTCCAGCATGGCGCGCACGTCGGGGTTGGCTGCGGGCATATCGTCCAGCCCGTCCATCAGCGCCTTGAAATACAGCATGGTGCCGCCCACCAGCAGAGGTATGGCCTCGCGGGCGCGGATTTCATCGACCAGCTTCTGCGTGTCGCGCACGAACTCGGCCGCGCTATAGGCCTGCAACGGATCGATGATGTCGATGAGGTGATGCGGCACGGCAGCCAGCTCTGCCGCCGTGGGCTTGGCCGTGCCGATGTCCATGCCTTTGTAGACCAGTGCCGAATCCACGCTGATGATCTCGGCCTTCTGACCGCGTTGCGCCAGCCGCTCGGCCAATGCCAGCGCTGCCGCAGTCTTGCCCGAGGCAGTGGGGCCGGCAATGGCGATACAGGGCAGGGCGTGGGCAGCAGTCATGGGGCGAAATCCGTACAGGTCAAAGCACAAGAACCAATGACCGACGGTCATTGGTTCTTGCTGGTTGTGAAGGATAACGCAGCCTGCCGCCTTGCGGCAGCGGCGGGACTTAGTGACCTGCCTAGCCTAGCCCTGGCTCAGCCGTGCCGGCACATAGCGGTCGGCCTGAATATCGGGCGAGAGGCCGTGGCTGTAGCTTTCGGCGCTGATCGGCAGAAGTTGTTCGTTCCATTCCTCCCATTGCCTGCGCAGTCCGGCAAAGATTTCTGGCTGATGCTCCTTGAGATTGGCGCGCTCGCGGGCGTCCTCCTCCACATTGAACAAAAACTCGTTGTCGTTGATCTTGAGGTATTTCCAGGGACCTTGGCGCACGGCACGCTGGGCCTGGGATTTGTAGCGCCAGAACAGGCTGCGCTCGGTTTGGGCCGCGTGGCCTTCCAGTATGGGCAGGATGTTCTGGCCGTCACTCGGGAAATCCGGGTGTTGCCTGGCTCCGGCAGCAGCCAGCAGCGTGGGCAGCCAGTCAAAGCTGGCCGTGATCTGCTCCTGGACCTGGGGTTGGATGCGGGCGCTCCAGCGCAGCAGCGTGGGCACGCGGATGCCGCCTTCGAGCAGCTCGGTCTTCTGGCCCGTGAAGGGCCAGGTCTTGGAAAAGCGCTCGCCGCCGTTGTCGCTGGTGAAGATGACAATGGTGTTGTCAGCCTGGCCGCTGTCATCGAGCGCCTGCAGTACCTGGCCCACGGCCTTGTCCAGGGCCTCGACGATTTCGCCGTATTTCTTCAGACTGCCGCCGTCGTAGTGGAACAGATCCTTGATGCTGTGCGCGACATGCTCGTCGTCGGGCCCTTCCCAGGGCCAGTGCGGCGCAGTGAAGTGCAGCGACAGGAAAAAAGGCTTGTCCTGGCCCTTGCGCTCATGCACATAGCGCGTGGCCTCATCCCCCAGGATGTAGGTGTAGTAGCCCGTGCGCTCCACGGGCTCGTTGCCTTGCCAGAGGTCGGAGCTGAACTGTTCACCCACGCCGGGCTTGTGCGTGAAGTAGTCGATGGCACCGCTGTGGTTGCCGAAGAAGTAGTCGTAGCCGCTGAGCTGTGGGCCGTAGGCGGGCGGCTTGCCCAGATGCCATTTGCCTATCAGTGCCGTGTCGTAGCCGGCTTGCTTGAGCAGCGATGGCAGCGTGGGGTGATCGGCAGGCAGGCCGAGTTGCGCACCATGGCGTGCCAGCGGCTCTTCAAGCCCGGCCTGCAGCCGGTACTGATAGCGCCCGGTGATCAGCGCAATGCGGGTGGCCGAGCAGACGGCCGAGTTGGCATAGGCCTGATTGAAGCGCACGCCCTGGGCGGCGAGGCGGTCCAGATGCGGGGTCTTGAAATCGGTGGCGCCATAGACGCCCAGGTCGGCCCAGCCCAGATCGTCGGCCAGGATGAAAACGATGTTCGGTGCGGTCATGAGTAGGTCGTTCTGCTTATTCGATGGCAAAGCCGGAGTTGGCAATCACGGGACGCCATTTGGCGACTTCGGCCACGCGCAACTGCTCCAGCGCCTGCGGCGTGCGCGGGTCCGGCTGCAGGGACAGCTCGGCCCATCTGGGCTGCAGCTTGGGGTCCAGCAACGCGTGGTTGACGGCGCGGTTGACGGCGGCAATGGCTTCGGGCGAAGTTCCTTTGCGTGCCCACAGGCTGTACCAGCCGCTGCCTGTGGCCTTGGGGTAGCCGGCTTCGGCAAAGGTCGGTACATCGGGCAGCTCGCGACCGCGCTGGCTGCCGAAAGTGCCCAGAATGCGCACCTTGCCTTCCTTGTGCAGCGGAGCAAGCTCGCTGGTGGTCTGGATGGCGGAGGCCAACTGGCCGCTGATCAGATCCGTCATCATGGCCGGACCGCCCTTGTAGGGCACATGCACGATGTTGACGCCGGCAGCTTCGCCCAGCAGCAGGCCGAAGAAATGCGGCAGGCTGCCCACAGCGGGACTGCCGAAGTTGGCCTTCTCGGGGTTGGCCTTGAGCCAAGCCACATATTCCTGAATATTGCGCGCCGGGTGCCTGGCGGGGACGGCCAGGCCGAACTGGAAATGCGCGAGCAGACCCACCGGAGAGAAGTCGCGTGCAGGGTCGTAGCCGGGCTTTTTGTAGACGATCTGCGAGAGCACCGGGGTGATCAGCGGTGCGATCAGATAGGTGCTGCCGTCGCTGGGGGCGTTGAGCAGAGTCTGTGCGGCAATCTGGCCGTTGGCGCCGGGCTTGTTGTCCACCACCACATAGTGGCTCCTGCCCAGCTGTGCGGCGATGTTTTCGGCCAGCACGCGTGCCAGCAGATCGATGCCGCCGCCTGCGCCAAAGCCCACCAGAATGCGACTGGACTGAGGAACGGCGGAGATCTCGGCGGCCTTGGCCAGAGAGCTGAGGGAGAAACCAGCGGAGCTGGCGGCAAGCAGCGATTGCTGCAGAAAGGAGCGGCGAGAATGCATGGCTGGAGATCACAAAAGTGCGGCGCGTTGGCCAGTCCAGGCATTCTCAAAAAATCTCTATAAAAAGAAAAATAATAAAAATTGGTTTTTAAATAACCAATACATCTTATTTCAAATCATGATTTGCTGATGCCGAAACGCTGTACCAGCGTCCATGCCGTGACCGCCGTGCAAGCCGACCAGAACCAGATGCCGAAAGCCAGCGGCATGGTGGAATCCGCATCCAGATTCAGTCCCAGCCAATGTCCCATGGCAAAAGCCATCAGCATCATCACCAGGCCGTTGATGGCCGAGGCCGTGCCCGCTGCCTGGGGGAAGGGCGCGATGGCATTGCTTTGTCCGCAGGGCATGTGAATGCCGTGGGCGATCTGGTAGAGACAGAAGGGCAGGGCATAGGCCCAGATGCTGCGCAGATCGCCCAGGGCCGCCAGGCCCATGAGGGAGCCTGCCGTCAGCGACAACACCCCTGCCACGGCCACGGTGCGCTGCACGCTCATGCTGCGCAGCAGACGGCGGCAGGCAAAGGTGCCTGCGATATAGCACAGCGCGTTGCCGCCCAGCATCAGCCCGTATTGCGTGCGCTCCATATGCAGCACGTTGATGTAGGTGAACGAAGAGGCCGCCAGATTGGTGAACAGGCCTGCATAGCTGAAGCAGGTCAGCAGGTTGTAGGCCTGGAACATGGGGTTGCGCACAATGCGCGACCAGGTGCGCAGCAGATTGCCCGCTTGCAGCGCCTGCGGGTTGCGCTGGGGAATCGACTCCCTGAAGCGCAGCACCACCAGTAGCCAGACCAGGCAGCCCATGAAGGCCTGGGCCAGCATGGTGGAGCGCCAGCCCAGCCAGCCCACGAGCAAGCTGCCGCTGATGGGGGCCAGAAAAGCCAGCACGCCCAGGCCTGTCAGCGCCTTGGGCATGACTTGCGCGCCCATATGCGGTGCGTAGAGATCGCGGACCACGGCACGCGCGCACATCACACCGGCGCCCAGGGCTGCGCCTTGCAGGCTGCGCCAGGCAATCAAGGCCTCCATGCTCTGGGCGCTGGCGCAGCCCAGAGCGGCGATCACATAGCCGCTGATGCCCAGCAGCAAGACCGGGCGGCGGCCCAGCCGGTCCGACAGAGGGCCCCAGAAAATCTGCGAGCAGCCAAAGGCCAGCAAAAAGCCGGTCAGTGTCAGTTGGGCCTGCGAGACATGGGCGCCGAAACCTTGCTGCAGCTGAGGCAGGGCGGGCAGATAGAGATCGGTTGCCAGCGGCTGCAGACCCAGCAGCAGCCCCAGTGTGAGAATCACAAGGACTGCAGATTCAGGAGCACTCTTCGCTTGCTCATCAAGAGATTGAGCGGGATTTGGCTTTGATTTCAGAGCAGGCGGCGCAGACATAGCCAGACAGACTATCAGAACCTGTCCATTGGTACGTATGCTGACGAGACAGTATGTGGCGATGTCGCTCAGCGCGGATTCAGGCCGAACAGCTCATGCAGCGCCTGGCGGTATTGCGCCAGCGCCTTAGACTGGGTGTTGTGGTGGCTGGCACCCTCGACCAGGATCAGGCGTTTGGGCTCGCGCGCCGCATCGAACAGCTGCTGGCCCAGCCGGGCCGGAATCAGCGGGTCGGCCGTGCCATGCACGACCAGCAGCGGCGAGCCGATGTCCGCCACGGTGTCGACCGAGTTGAAACGCTGCGTGATCAACCAGTTCACGGGCAGCCAGCCCCAGCGCATGGAGTCGAACACATCGGGAATGCTGGTGAAGGTGGACTCGACCAGCACCCCGCTTTCATCCTTGACGGAGCTGGCCAGATCGATAGCAACGGCGCCGCCCAGCGAGTGGCCGAAGATATAGCGCGGCCTGCCTGCGGCCTGTCGGCCCAGCCAGTCCCAGGCGGCACGGGCATCCTCGGCGGCCGAGGCCTGCGAGGGCAGGGCCGGGCTGCTCTTGCCAAAGCCGCGGTAGTCCACGGCCAGCACCGAAAAGCCCATGGCCTGCAGGCGCCGTATGCGTGGCGAGGAGCCCGTCACATTCCAGCGCGCTCCATGCAGAAACAGCAGCAGGGGAGCGCGTGCATCGCTGGATGGCATCCAGAGGGAATGCAGCCTGGCGGCGCTGCCGTCGCGGCTGCGAAAGTCTATCCATCGCTCCTGCATGCCGGCCGTGTTGGCTCCGGGCCAGCTGCGGTCGCTGGGCTGAAAAATCCAGACTCGCTGCCTGGCATCGAGCTCGCGCATGCCCCAGCTCGCGAGCACCAGCAGCAAGGCCAGACCGAGTGCTGCCGCGATGCGGCGGGGGCTCCAGAAGCGTGAGGTCTTGGGCATGAGAAGAAGAGCGACGGAAGAGGGCGGCTGTCAAGTGCTGTGCAAGTATGGCTGTCTGACCTGGCCCCAGTCATCTGGAGTGCATGAATTGGCGATATTCTTGCGGGTGTTTCAAGCCGCAAATGCATAGCTGGTTACGCAGAGTTTGCGAGCGTTTGAAGCCTGTTTGAAGGATTAGTTCACTATGTCGATCTGCCTGGGCCTTGCCGCCAACAAACTCCACCACCAAACCGAGGATGCCGCGCTGTTTGCCCTGCTGCGCGCCTGCGAGGCCGGAATTCGCGAGCTCAAGCTGGGCTTTCATACCGTGGGCCGCACCTATGACGCCATCACGGCGGCCAGCATGCTTCAGGGCTACAAAGGCCTGGTGCGCTATCCCTATGGCCGCGAGGGCGGGCTCATGAGGCTGGTGGCCGAGGTGGTGGGCATGGAGGGTGACGAGCGCACTCTCGACGGCGCCATCTATCTGATGGACCCGGTGGATCCGTCGTCCATCTTCCCCGAAGCCCTGGCCTTGAAGCGCCAGTGCGTGATCCACGGCAAGCCTTTTCTTTCCACGGTTGCCTCCACGCGCGACTGGATCGAGATGGAGCGCATTCACGCCGGCCTGGCGCGCGACCGCAATGCCGACCGCTTTCACGACTATGAGAACCAGACGCTGGCGCTGATCGCCCACGATGCCATGAAGCCCACCATGCTGGACTTTGCAGCACACAACTTCGAGTTGCTCAGCCGCTACCGCCGCCGCGTGGGTACGGGCACCACGGGTCAGAAACTCAACGAAATGGCCTGGAGCAAGGGCTGGCCAGCTGACAAGCCCTGGGTGGACCGCTACAACAGTGGTCCACTGGGTGGTGATGCGCAGATTGCCGATCTGGTTCTGGAAAAGCGCTGCCACCGCGCCATCTTCTTCGAAGACCCCCATGTGGCACGCCAGCACGAAGCCGATATTCAGTTGCTGGAGCGCGCCGTGACCACGGTCACGCACGATGCGGTCTGCAGCACCTCGCCCCAGGTGGCGCAGCGCTGGTGCGATGCGGCCGTCAAGCGCGCAGACTGAGGCGGGGTGCTGAGCGCTACTGGTGGTTGCGGTAGCGCTTGAGCTCGGCCTGCAGCCAACTGGCGCTGGCTTCGGCCTCCTTGCCGCTGCAGCGCACCTGGTAGGGCTTGTGGCTGATGCTGCTCTCCGTGCCTGCGCGGGCAATGAAGTCCTCGGCCGTCGCCACCCAGCCCTTTTTGAGCAGATAGTCGTATTTGCCGCGCAGATGTTCGGCGGCCTTGGCGCTGTCATGCCAGCTGCCATTGCGCTGGAACTCGCAACCCGAGGCTTTGAGGTGGCCGATCAGGTACTCGATCTCCTGAGTCGCTGCCGGCGTGGGCGATGCGGCAAGGCTCAAGCTGCAGGCTGCACCTAGCAGCAAGGCGGTAACGGTGTGCTTCATGTGGGTTGATCCTACAGAAGAAGAGCCGAGCAAGGAACAAAGGCCGCAGCGATGGACTGCGGCCTTGTCTTGGTCGGTCGAAGCCGTGTGCTGCTCAAGGGGCTGGCGTGGCCAGAGGCTTGCCCTTCTCCACGACATACACGCCAATCAGCTTGACCGTGCCACTGCTGGCATTGTGTGCATCATGAATCACACCTGCGGGAACGACAAAGGTTTCGCCGGCCTTGAGCGTGCGCGGCGGCTGGCCGTCGATCAGCAGATCGACCTCGCCCTCGCTGATATAGCTGATCTCGTCGCCAGGGTGGGTGTGGCGGCCCGCGCGCGAGCCTGGGGCGACCTCCACCTTGGCCACCACGGCTTCGCGACCTGGTACCGAAACATCGGCCTTGCCGACCATGGTCCGGGACAGGCCTCCGGTTTGGGCCGCACCCGGCTGGGGTGATGCGGCCTGAGCCAGGGCATTCTGGCTGAACAGCATGAAGGCGCTGCCGCAAAGCAGGGTCGAAAAGCTGGCGCGGCGAATCAAGATCATCAGATATCCCTCCGGATGTGTGAAACCTGTCACTTGTACCGGGAAGGAGCGCGGGCATGCCATGGGGGCAGCCCTAGTCACAGGGGCGCGGAGAACACCACCGGGCGGCCCTGCGGGCAGGAGAGATATGGCGCTGCAGGCCGCTGCCTTAGTTGTCGGCCGTGATCCGGGCGAACTTCACCAGCTCGGCGTATTTGTCCATGTCGGTGCGCATCACCTGAGCAAGGCTTTCATTGCCCTTGGCGGGCGGGGTTCCCGCTGCTTCCAGCTTCTGGCGGATGGCCGGATCGGCGAGACCTGTCTGTATCGCTTTTTGCAGCTTGGCCAGCACTTCCGGAGGCAGGCCCTTGGGGGCAGCCAAAGCAAACCAGCCGCTCAGGGCATAGCCCTTGAGCGCGGGGTGTTCTGCCAGCGCCGGCACCTCCTTGAGCGTGGCGATGCGGGTGGCCGTGGTGGCGCCCAGAATCCGGATCTTTCCGGACTGCGCCAGCGGGGCGGCAGCGGTTGGCGAGAGGATGGCGAAGTCCAGGTTGCCGCCGCCCAGATCGCTGGTCATGGCGGGAGAGCCCTTGTAGGGGATGTGAACCAGGTAGACACCCGCAGTCTTCTTGATCAGCTCTCCCGAAAAATGCGGCGTCGAGCCAATGCCGGGGCTGCCGTAGCTGTATTTGCCAGGGTTGGCCTTGGCCAGTTTGACGAAGTCATCCACGGTTTTGACAGGAACATGCGCACCGGCCACCCACAGATTGGGGGCCTGGGCGGTCAGGCTCACCGGGGTCAGATCCACAGCCGGATCGTACTTCTGCGCGGCATTCACAAACTTGGTGCCCGCCATTTCGTTGCTGGAGCTGGCCAGCAAGGTGTAGCCGTCGGGCTTGGCCGAGACCACGCGCTGCGCACCCACCACGCCTGCGGCACCCGGCACGTTCTCCACCACGACGGTAGCGTTCAACTGCCTGGCCAGTATGTCCCCGACCACGCGGCCGACCATGTCGACAGAGCCGCCCGGGGCATAGCCAATCACGATGCGGATGGGCTTGCTGGGATAGACATCCTGTGCCTGCACCGCGCCTGCGAACAGGCTGGTCATGGCACAGGCAATGCAAAGTCGGCGGGAAAGAGTGGCGCGGTCTGGATTCATAAGTTCCACAATTATTTGTGGTGAAGGTTGATTCAGTGATTTGTGTTGAATTGCTCAACAAAATTTAATTGATTGTCATGAGATTTAATGTGAATAGGAATCCATGAAAACCAGTGCTTCATATGATTTTTAGCCGGTGCCTCGCGCCGGTACGGCTGGCTGAACCAGCTGCAGGGCGCACTGCCGAGCTTGAAAGTCCGATTTCGCTGCAGTGTTGGCTGGCGGGGGCAATCAGCCCGTTGCAGTCAATCAATGATCGATATTCCTGCTTATAGTCAGTGGCAAGGCCTGCCCAGCGCATACCATGCAACGGCGCGTTCTCCGCGGCAGCCAGCCAACCGGGCACAGATCCGGCTCACAAGCGTTTCAGTTGAATCGTCAGGGAGTCTCAGATGCAGGAACAGAACCGCGTTGCCGCCTGGCACGCGTTGGCTACCGATACCGTACTCGCTCAATTGCAATCGACTGCCGCCGGGCTGAGCTCTGGAGAGGCCCGCGAGCGCTTGCAGCAGCAAGGGCCCAATGCCCTGCCTGCTGCCGCTTCGCGCAGCATGCTGGCGCGCTTTCTGTCGCAGTTCAACAATTTGCTGATCTATGTGCTGCTGGGCTCGGCCGTGGTCACCGCCTTGCTGCAGCATTGGGTTGATACGGGGGTCATCCTCGCGGTGGTGCTGATCAATGCGGTCTTCGGATTCGTGCAGGAAGGCCGTGCCGAGAAGGCACTGGACGCTGTGAAGGCCATGGTTTCCAGTCGCGCCAATGTGCTGCGCGATGGCTTGCGCATGGCGGTGCCGGCCGAGGAACTTGTCGCCGGCGACTGCGTGCTGCTTGAGGCTGGCGATCGCGTCCCGGCCGATCTGCGCCTGCTGCGCGCCAGCAGCCTGAAGCTGGACGAGGCCATGCTGACCGGGGAATCGGTGGCCGTCGACAAGTCGGCCGATCCGGTGGCTGTCGATGCCGCTCTCGGCGACCGCTTTTCCATGGCCTACTCCGGCACCCTGGTTGCCGCGGGGCAAGGCCTGGGCGTGGTGGTGGCCACGGGCCCGCGTACCGAGCTGGGCCTGATCAGCACCATGCTGGGCTCGGTGCAGACACTGGCCACCCCGCTGACGCGGCTGATGGACCGTTTCGCGCGCCAGCTCACCATCACCATACTGAGCCTGTCCGCGCTGATGTTCTGCTTTGCGCTGTGGGTGCGCGACTACGACATAGCCGACGCCTTTATCGCTGTGGTGGGCATTGCCGTATCGGCCATCCCCGAAGGCCTGCCCGTGGTCATGACCATAGCGCTGGCCATTGGCGTGCAGCGCATGGCCGCACGCTATGCCATCGTGCGCAGTCTGCCGGCGGTTGAAACACTGGGCGCCGTCTCGGTCATCTGCTCCGACAAGACCGGCACATTGACACGCAACGAAATGAGCGTGCGCGCCGTGGTGCTGCCCGGTTCCCGCTTCGACATAGAAGGCGAGGGCTATGCGCCCCAGGGGCGTTTCACCCTGGCGGGCGAGGAGATCGAGCCTGCGCTGCATCCGCAGCTGCTGCACTTCGCCACGGGCGCGGCACTTTGCAACGACGCCCATGTAAGACATGCCGAAGGTACGGCCTGGACAGTCGAAGGCGATCCCATGGAAGGCGCGCTGGTGACCCTGGCCACACGCGCCGGTCTGGATGTGGAGCGCCTGCGTCAGGACTGGCGCCGACTCGACGAAGTTCCCTTTGATGCCGTCCACCGCTACATGGCCACACTGCACTGCCCAGTTGATGCTCCAGCCGTGGTTTTCGTCAAAGGGGCTCCGGAGCAGGTTCTTGCCATGTGCCGCGACCAGCAGGGCGCTGAAGGCGTGCAGGCGCTGGATGCAGCCTATTGGCTGGAGCAGGTCGATGCCCTGGCGGCCAAAGGCTATCGCGTGCTGGGTCTGGCCAGCTTCGCACCCGAGGATGCCAAGGACAGGGTGGACATGGCCGACGTCAGGGACCTGACCCTGCTTGGCGTGCTGGGCATGATAGATCCGCCGCGAGAATCGGCAAAGGAGGCCGTGCGCGAATGCCGCAGCGCCGGCATTGCCGTGAAGATGATCACCGGCGACCATGCTGCCACCGCAGCCGCCATCGCTAGGGAACTGGCGCTGGCCGACACCATCCGAGTCACTTCAGGCCATGAGCTGGACGGGCTCAACGATGCCCAGCTGATCGACGTGGCCAGAGCCTCCACGGTATTTGCCCGTACCAGTCCGGAACACAAGCTGCGCCTGGTGCAGGCCCTGCAGGCAGATCGCAGCGTCATCGCCATGACCGGTGACGGCGTCAACGACGCACCGGCACTCAAGCGTGCCGACATCGGTGTGGCCATGGGCATCACCGGCACGGCTGCCGCCAAGGAGGCCGCGGGCATGGTGCTGGCCGACGACAACTTCGCCACCATCGTCGCCGCCGTCAAGGAAGGGCGCACCGTCTACGAAAACCTGCGCAAGGTCATTGCCTGGACCTTGCCGACCAACGGCGGTCAGGCGATTGTCATCGTCGCGGCGATTCTGCTGGGCCTGTCCCTGCCCGTCACTCCGGTGCAGATTCTCTGGGTCAATCTGGTCACCGCCGTGGCCCTGGGCCTGACGCTGGCCTTCGAGCCGCCCGAGCCCACGCTGATGCAGCGCAAGCCGCGCTCGCCGGACGAGCAACTGCTGCAGCCCTATCTGCTGTGGCGCGTCGCCCTGGTCTCGGTGCTGTTCGCGCTGGGTTGCTTCGGCATGTTCGAGTGGTCGCTACGCCGCGGTGACTCGGTCGAACTGGCTCGCACCATCGTGGTCAATGCGCTGGTGATCATGGAGATCTTCTATCTGTTCAGCGTGCGCTACACGCAGGGAACCTCGCTGAGCCTGCGCGGCGTCCTGGGCACCCCGGCAGTGCTGCTGGGCGTGGCCGGCGTCACCCTGGTGCAACTGCTGTTCACCTACACCCCGCCCATGCAGGCGCTGTTCGACAGCCGTCCTGTCGACCTGGCGGCCGGATTGCTGGCGATAGGGCTGGGTGTTGCCCTGCTGCTGTTGCTGGAGGTCGAGAAGCTCTTGATACGCTGGATGAGGCTGGGCGTGCGGGCCTAGAGCGCTGTGCACGCAAGGCATTCAAGCAGCCGTTTCATCACCTGGCCGAGGGCATGAAAAAAGGCCCCGAAGGGCCTTTCTTGCGAGTGACGAGCGCCTGATGCTCAGATCACGCCTTGTGCCAGCATGGCGTCGGCCACCTTCACAAAGCCGGCGATGTTGGCGCCGTCGATGTAGCTGATGGTGCCGTCTTCGCGCTTGCCGTGCTTCACGCAAGCAGCGTGGATGCTTTGCATGATTTGCAGCAGACGGGCGTCCACTTCCTCAGCGGGCCAGGACAGGCGGGCCGAGTTTTGCGACATTTCCAGACCCGAAGTGGCCACGCCACCGGCGTTGGATGCCTTGCCGGGGGCGTACAGCACGCCGGCAGCTTCGAAGGCGCGGGCGGCTTCGTTGGTGGAGGGCATGTTGGCGCCTTCAGCCACGCACAGCACGCCGTTGGCGATCAGGGTCTTGGCATCGGCTTCGTTCAGTTCATTCTGAGTGGCGCAAGGCAGGGCCACGTCCACCTTGATGGACCAGGGGCTCTTGCCGGCCAGGAATTCCACGCCGGAAACCAGCTTGGCGTAGTCGCTGACGCGGCCGTACTTGTGGTTCTTCACGTCCATCAGGATGGCCAGCTTTTCGGTGGTGAAACCTGCAGCGTCGTACACGGTGCCCGAGGAGTCGGACACGGTCACGACCTTGGCGCCCAGTTCCATGGCCTTTTCCACGGCGTACTGAGCCACGTTGCCCGAACCGGACACGGACACGGTCTTGCCTTCAAAGGACTGGCCGCGAGTGGCCAGCATTTCACGGGCGAAGTAGACGGTGCCGTAGCCGGTGGCTTCGGGGCGGATCAGCGAGCCGCCGAAGGACAGGCCCTTGCCGGTGAACACGGAAGCCGCAGTGTTCGACAGCTTCTTGTACATGCCGGCCATGTAGCCCACTTCACGGCCGCCCACGCCGATGTCGCCTGCGGGCACATCGGTGTCGGGACCCACGTGGCGGAACAGCTCGGACACGAAAGCCTGGCAGAAGCGCATGACTTCGGCAGGGCTCTTGCCCTTGGGGTCGAAGTCGGAGCCGCCCTTGCCGCCGCCCATGGGCAGCGTGGTCAGTGCGTTCTTGAAGGTCTGCTCGAAAGCCAGGAACTTCAGCACGGACTGGTTGACCGAGGGGTGGAAGCGCAGACCGCCCTTGAAGGGGCCGATGGCCATGCTGTGCTGGATGCGGAAGCCGCGGTTCACCTGCACCTGGCCCTTGTCGTCAGTCCAGCTCACGCGGAACTGGATGATGCGCTCGGGCTCGACCAGGCGCTCCAGCAGGGCGTGCTCGGCGTACTTGGGATTCTTCTCGATGAAGGGCCACAGGCTTTCCATCACTTCGGTGACGGCTTGCAGGAATTCGGGCTGACCGGGGTTGCGTTGTGCCACTTCTTCCAGGAATTGGCCTACGGACTCGTACTTCATAGAGAACTTTCTGACAGGGACAGAGGAATGCGCTGAAACTCGCGAAACCAAAATTATGCCAAAAAGTTATGCCGTCATGCATGGATTCGGTGCATGAGAGCGCAATTCTGGTGCGCTCATGCCCGAATTTGGAACATTGCTGTTGTATTTATTCTTAGTTTTCAGGCACTTGGATGGTGCATTTGAAGTAAAGGATTTTTCATTCCGGTGTCGTAAAAACATTTTTGCGGCCTGTCGCACAAGTGTTTTCGTTGCGTGACGGCCGGCCTCATGCGTTCGCCCTGTCTTATCTGTGTTAGCACCACTGTGGTGCATGTGATTTCAGGCACGGAATCTGCAGTTGTGAAATTGTTTTTTCATCACGGCAGTCACATGAGCCTGGGGATGGCCTCTTTCACCAAGCATCGGGGCTGGGTAAACATGGATTTGAAAAAATGTTTTCATAAATTTAAATATGAAAAATTAATTTCAAACTCGGATTACCGGCCCAGCGCCTGGGCGGTCATCAGCACACAGGAGGTGGATATGGCAGGTGAGATCCCCGTGACGCCCTCGGCGTCAGGCAAAGCCAGTGCGGCGCAGATGCAGCAACTGGAAAATGCGCTCAACCAGATCGGCGTGACGCGCTCGCACAAAAGCATCATCTTTCTGGTGGTCTGCGGCGTGCTCTTCGATGTGTTCGAACAGAACGCGGTCGGCCTGGTCGGCCCCCTGCTGCGCCAGCAATGGGGGCTGGATGCGACGGACATTGCCTTTCTCAACACCATCACTTTCTTTGCTGCGGCCATGGGGCGCCTGCTTTCGGGCTACCTGGCCGATCGCATGGGACGGCGCTTCATGCTCAATGTGAACCTGGCGCTGTTCACGCTGGGGGCCGTCGGCTGCGCACTGGCACCCGATTACGCTTTCCTGGCCGTGGCGCGTGCCATCGTGGGCTTTGGTCTGGGTGGAGAAATCACCACGGCCGTGACCATGCTGGCGGAGTTCTGCTCGGCCCGCTTTCGCGGCACGGCAGTCGGTCTCATCAATGTGGGCGGCGGCGGTCTGGGCAATATGCTGGCGCCGGCATTTGCGCTGGGCGTGTTCACGCTGTTCCCGGGTGATGATTCCTGGCGCTGGCTGTTCGGTTGCCTGGTCATGCCGGCCATCTTCATCGTGTTCTACCGCCGCTTCGTGCCGGAGACGCCGCGCTTTCTGCTCTCCAAGGGACGGGTCGAGGAAGCCAATCAGGTGCTGAGCATGCTGGCGGCCGGCAAGCTGGCCAATGCGCAGTACGAGCTGCGCGAGTTCATCACCCCAGGCAGCACCCAGGCGCAGACGGCTGCCGCTCAGACCGTGCAGCGCAGCTCCTTCACCGACATCTTCAGGGGCGGCTATGGGCGGCGCACGATTGCCGTGGGCGTGGCTTCGTGGATGACGTTTGGCGCGCAGCTCTCGGTGCTCACGCTGATGCCGACGATTCTGGTAGCCCAGGGCTATTCCATCACCAAGAGCTTCAGCTTCACCATCGTCATGCAGATGGGCAGTCTGCTTGGGGCGATCGCGGCATCGACCATGGGCTATTACTTTCCGCGCAAGCGGGTGCTGACGGTAGGGTCGATTGCCGCCTGTCTGGCGGGGCTGGCGTTCGGCAACTTCACCGATAGCGTGGCCATGATCCTGGTCTGCGGTGCGTTGTTCCAGTTCTGCGTGCTGACGCTCAACACCTCCATCTGGATCTTTGCGCCCGAGCTCTACCCCACGCGCATCCGGGCGCTGGGAACCTCCTTCCTGCTGGCGCTGGGCACGATTGGCGGCGCCATGTCCCAGGTGCTGGCGGGCAAGATGTTCGACCTGCACGGCGTCTCCGGAATGTTCGGCATGATCGCGGCCATGTATTTCATCTTTGCGATTGCCGTTCAGTTTGCCCCCGAGACCTTTGGCCGCTCCATCGAGGAAGGCGCGGGCGGCGAATCCCATGTCAAGCAGGAGTCTGCCGCTGCAGGCGTGGTCGCTGCTGGCCAGGAGCGCACGGTATGAAGGCTGGCATGCATATTCTGCTGGTCAACCCCAATACCTCGCAGCAGACCACGGCGCTGATGCTCAGACAGGCGCGGGCCTGTCTGCCGCCCGGCGTGCTGCTGCACGGCGCGACGGCCGAGCGGGGAGCGGCCATGATTACCGACGAGGCGGGACTGAAGATTGCCGAGCAGGAGGTGCTGCGGCTGGGCCTGGGCTTTGCCCAGGGCGATGACAGCCAGGCTGGCCGGGCCATCATCGTGGCCGCCTTCGGCAATCCGGGGCTGGAGCTGCTGCGTGCGGCCCTGCCGGAGCGGGTTGCCGCCTTCGGCATAGGCGAAGCCGCCATGCTGCAGGCCGCTAGAGATGAGCAGGGCCGCCCGCGCTGCTTTGGCATTGCGACGACCACGCCGGGGCTGGAGGCTTCGATTGCCGCCTCGGTCGAGGCGCTGGGCCTGACGCCCTGGTTCTGCGGCACCCGCATTGCCCAGGGCGAACCGCTGGTGCTGGCTGCAGATCCGGCCTTGCAGTGCGAGCGCCTGGGCGATGCCGTGGCCCAATGCGTGCAGCGCGATGGCGCGCAGGCCGTGGTGATCGGCGGCGGCCCGTTGTCCGAAGCCGCGCTGTGGCTGGCGCCGCGCTTTGAGGTGCCGGTGCTGTCGCCCGTGGTGGCCGCGATGCAGGCGGCGCTGGCCGGCCTGTCGTTCGCCGTCGCTAGCTGATTGCTATTGATTCAAGAGCTTATACCGCCAGTCATTCATGTTTTTCAGATTGAAAAATATCTGAAGTCTATGAATAACAAGCGCAACAAGCTTTTGATTTCATAGCATCTCGTCCAGCGCATCGTGGCTGGTCTCGATGGCCGCCATATGTCTGCGACCCGGCTGGCCGCTTTGCTGCAAGGTAGCCGTGGCAATCAGGTGGCAGAGCATGAAAAGCGCCGTGTGATTGTCCAGCGGTCCCGGGGCCGAGGTCTGCACGCGCAGCAGCCAGTCCGCCTCGGGGGCCGGGCTGGCATGGTCGGTGATGCAGATCAGGCGGGCACCCAGCAGCCTGGCCTGGCGCGCGAACTCGCTGACCACGCGCACGCTGCGGCGCAGGGCAAAGATCACCACAACATCGTTTTCGCCGATCTGGGCCGCGTATTCGCCCAGGGTCTCGCCGGCGCCGGGGATGACCTGGCTGGGCATCTCCAGTGCCTGCAGCAGCTGCCAGCGCAGATAGGCGGCAAAGTTGCGGTTCTGGCGATAGCCGACAAAGAACAGCTGGCGCGCGCCGATCAGGGCCAGGGCGATGTCCTCCAGCTGCTGTGCCGAGATCTGTCCTATGGTGACAGCCAGATTCTCTGAGGCCTGGCGCAGATGGGTGGCAATCACATCTGCCGTGGGCCGGCCCTGGGCCGATGCGGCAGCCAGAAACAGTGGTGAGCCGTTATCGCCCTGGGCGCGGGCATGGCGGCGTGCATCCTCGTAGCCCTCATAGCCCAGCCGCTGTATGAAGCGTGTGACCGTGGCATTCGAGACCCCCGTGAGCTTGGCCATCTCGGCCGCCGCATAGCTCGAGAGATTGCCGGGAAAATCCAGCAGGAATTCAGCCAGCCGCCGCTCCGAGGGCGGCAGCTGCGGCAGGGCCGCACGCACGCGGGCGATGAAGGAGTGGGCTTCGGCGGGTTCCGGGGTGGAGGGACTGGGGTTCATGACGGCGGATGGCAGGCGGGCCCGCTGATCTGCCGGCCCGCTGTTTTTTGTCGATATTGGCAATGTAGCGGCTATTTGGCGGCCATTGCCGAGCTGCCGTCAGCGCCCGCGTAGAAACAGCGCATCCAGCTCCTTCATGCTGAGCTGGCGCCAGGTGGGGCGGCCATGGTTGCACTGGTCGGAGCGCTCGGTCACCTCCATCTGGCGCAGCAGCGCATTCATCTCGTCCAGCGTGAGCTTGCGGTTGGCGCGCACCGCGCCGTGGCAGGCCATGGTGGCCAGAATCTCGTTGCGCGCGCGCTGCACCACGGTGCTTGCGTCATGCTGGGCCAGTTCGGCCAGCACGCTGCGCGCCAGCTCCACGGCATCGCCCTGGGCCAGCGTGGCCGGCACGGCGCGCACGGCCAGGGTCTTGGGCGAGAAGGGCGAGACTTCCATGCCCAGGGTCAGCAAGGTCTCTGCATGGGCCTCGGCCGTGGCGACTTCCTCGGGCGTGGCGGCAAAGGTGGCGGGAATCAGCAGCGGCTGGCTGGGAATCTGCTGGTCGCCATTTTCCGTATTCACGGCATTCTTGAGCTGCTCGTAGACGATGCGCTCATGGGCGGCATGCATGTCCACGATGACCATGCCCTGGCTGTTCTCGGCCAGGATATAGACGCCATGCAGCTGGGCCACGGCCCGGCCCAGCGGCCAGACGGGGGTGTTGTCTGCCGCAGCCGTTACGGGTGGTTGCGCTGCTGGCGCTGCGGCATGTTCGGCAGTGTGCGTGGCAGCAGTAGGTTCGACCGGGGCTGCAGCTGCAGCATTGGCAACGATCTCCGTAGCGGCTGGTGCTTCCTGCATCTGGGGTGCAGGCGCTTTTCGCTGAAAGTAGCTGGACTGGCCCGAAGGGCGCAGCCTGATGCCTTCGTCCTCGGGCTGAGGCACGGGGCTTGGCATGGCCGTGGTGTTGGTGATCGTGGTCGCGCCGGTGGCCGATTCAGGCGTCGCGGGCGTGGCGTTCGCTGGGGCTGGTGCCGCAGTCGCCATCTGGGGCGCGGGTGCGGCTTCCGCAGTGGCTTCACGCATGGGCTCCCAGAGCTTGGCCATATCGCGCACGGGGTTGCCGATGGCGGGTTCGCCAAAGCTCATGCGGGTTTGCGGCCAGGCCGGGGCTGCGGCGGGCTTGGTCGCGGCCTTGGCCGCGACAGGCGTGGCAGTGCTGTCGTCGATCAGGCCGGGCTGGCGTGCGGCTTCCTGGGCCGCCGCCTCGACCACGGCCGCGGCGCGCGGCGTGGCCAGCGCGTTCTCTATCGCGTGGCGCACCGCCTGGTGGACTTCGCGGCTGTCGCGAAAACGTACCTCGATCTTGGTGGGGTGCACGTTCACATCCACACGCGCGGGGTCGATCTCTATGTAGAGCGCGTAGACCGGCTGCTTGTTGCCGTGCAGCACGTCCTCGTAGGCTGCACGGGCCGCATGTGTCAATACCTTGTCGCGCACAAAGCGGCCATTGACATAGCAGAACTGCTGGTCGGGACGCGAGCGCGCCGCGTCCGGGATGCCGGCGCGGCCCGTGACATGGACGGGGCCGGCCCAGTGATCGACGGCGACCGAGTTGTCGACAAATTTGTCGTTCAGCACATCGGCCAGGCGGCGCGACAAGGCTTCGTCGGGCGTGCTGCCGGCAGCGCGCCATTGCTCGACGAGCTTGCCTTCATGCCAGATGGCAAAGCCCACATCGGGGCGAGCCAGCGCATGGCGACGCACGGACTCTATGCAATGCGCGAGCTCGGTGGCATCGGTCTTGAGGAATTTGCGACGCGCGGGCGTGGAGAAGAACAACTCCTTGACCTCTACGGTCGTGCCCTGGTTGCGTGCGGCGGGGCGCAGCTCGCCGCTGCGTGCATCCAGCAGATAGGCCGAGTCCTGACCTGCGGGGCGCGAGAAGATGGAGGTTTCCGATACCGAGGCAATGGCGGCCAGTGCCTCGCCGCGAAAGCCCATGGTGGCCACGGTTTCCAGATCATGCAGATCGCTGATCTTGCTGGTGGCATGGCGGCGCAGGGCCACGGGCAGCTCGTCGCGCGGGATGCCGCAGCCGTCGTCTTCCACCGCGATCAGGCGCACGCCGCCGGCCAGCAGGCGCACGGTGATCTGGGCTGCGCCCGAGTCCAGTGCGTTGTCCACCAGTTCGCGCACTACGGAGGCGGGGCGCTCGACCACCTCGCCGGCAGCGATCTGGCTGATCAGCTCGTCGGGCAGGTCGCGAATCGGCCGGCGCACGGGGGCAGCCTGGTCGGCGGTTTCGGTAGGGGAGGGGGAGAGTTCGGGGCTGGTTGCGTTCACGGCAACCATTCTAGGCGGCTGTACAAACCGGCCGGGAAGTGAGTTTTTTGAAGGGCGAAAACACAAAGAGCCGCCGGAATATTTCTGGCAGCTCTTTGTTCAGTCCGTGGGCGCAGGGCTTAGTGGCGGTGGCGGTAGCCGCCCTTGGTCAGTTCGTTACCGATCAGCGCACCGGCGGCAGCACCGCCGATGGTGCCCACGGGGCCGCCAAACAGCACGTTGCCCACTGCACCGCCGGCCACGGCACCTGCGCCGATACCGACTTGCTGACGGCTGGGGCCATGGGCGCAGCCGCCCAGTGCCAGGGCGCCGGTCAGTGCGGCTGCCAGAGTCAGGGCCTTGCCATAGCGCATTGTGAATGTCTTCATGTTCGTATTCCTCTCGTCGTGCTAGTTATGGAAAGCGGTCTGGTCTCTGTACCCACTCCTGCACATGCGGGAGGCTGGAGATGCCGGACTTTGTTGGCCAGGGGGCCGATGTCGTGATTTGCAATGCACGGCTTGCGGCGACACATCTCTACTGTGCCAGCAGAAATGGCAAGCTGACGTATTGTTGACGTTTAGTTTTATCAAAACTTGTAACAAACCAGCATTAAAAGGCCGGCCTTGTTGCAGTCTGCAAGCAGCTGTGAGTTTGCTCTCAAAAACATGGCACTACAGCAAAGGGTGGAGCGTCTGCGGGCTTTGGGGGCGCAGTACATTACTGGCCGGCATACGCCGGTATGCCAATCCATTTTTGAGGACCGTGTTTTGGAAATCATTCAGTTTCTGATCGACTTCATCCTGCATATCGACAAGCATCTGGAAGCCTTTGTCGTGGCCTATGGGCCCTGGGTGTATGCCCTGCTGTTCATCATCGTGTTTGTCGAAACCGGTGTGGTGGTCATGCCTTTCCTGCCCGGTGACTCGCTGATGTTCATCGTCGGCGCGCTGTGCGGAGCCGGCTACATGAGCTACCCGTTGGCGGTGGTGGTGCTGCTGGCAGCAGCCATCCTGGGTGACCAGAGCAATTACACGATAGGCCGCTACCTGGGCCCCAAGGTGTTTCAGTGGGAGGACTCGCGCTGGTTCAACCGCAAGGCTTTTGACCAGGCCCACAACTTCTATGAGCGCTATGGCGGCGTGACCATCATTCTTGCGCGCTTCATGCCTTTCATCCGCACCTTTGCACCTTTCGTGGCCGGTGTGGCTCATATGAGCCGCGCCAAGTTCAGCCTGTTCAATGTCGTGGGGGCAGTGCTCTGGGTGGTGGGCATCAGCGCCGCAGGCTACTTCTTCGGCAATATGGAATGGGTGAAGAACAATCTTGAAAAAATCATCTGGGGTCTGATCCTGGTGCCGGGTCTGATCGCCATCTTCGGTGCCTGGCGCGCCGGCAAGGCCGAAAAGGCCAGGACCGCCTGATCCGCGCTCTTGCCAGCGCTTTGCCCCGACCGGAAAAGTGCTGACCCATGAAAAAGCCCCGGCATGCCGGGGCTTCTTTTTTGGCATTCAGATCGCATCGAGGCGTTTATTTGCGCTTGCCTACCTCGTTGCCGATCAGTGCGCCTGCCGCGGCACCGCCTACGGTGCCCAAAGTGGAACCAAACAGTGCATCACCGACCACGCCGCCAGCGACGGCGCCGACACCGGTGCCGATCTGGGCATTGGTGGGCGAAGTGGAGCAGCCTGCCATGGCAAGCGTGAAGGCTGCAGACACGGTGATGGCAAGAGTTCGCAGTTTCATGAGGTCTCTCCTGTACAGCTGCCCTAGAGGCCAGCTTTCATAAGAACATGCCCTGATCTTGAACCTTTTGCCCTTGCTTTCAGGTAGGAGAGAGGGCCAAGCCTGTGTCATTCAGGCTTGGCGACTGTCATCAAGCCGGCTTGTCGGCTGACAGCCAGCACGGTGGTTTTGTGTAAGCACGCACTTAAACCGATCGGCTGCGCGCCAGGGGCGGATTGTGGGCGAAGTACTTGCGTATGCCCGTCATCAGTGCATCGGCCAGTTGCTCGCGGTAGGCAGCAGAGGCCAGCTTGGCTTCCTCCTCGGGGTTGCTGATGAAGGCCGTTTCCACCAGCACGCTGGGAATGTCGGGGGCCTTCAGCACGGCAAAGCCGGCCTGCTCCACGCGGGCCTTGTGCAGCTTGGCCATGCTGCCGATCTCGCCCAGCAGCGAAGTGCCCAGTTTGAGGCTGTCCTTGATCTGAGCCGTGGTGCTCATGTCCAGCAGCATGCGCTGCACATGCTGGTCCTGCAGTCCGCCGACGTTCAGGCCGCCCACGAGGTCGGCCTGATTTTCCTTGTTGGCCAGCCAGCGGGCGGCCGTGCTCGAGGCGCCGCGTTCGCTGAGCGCAAACACGCTGGCACCGCGCGCTGCCGGGGTAGTGAAGGCATCGGCATGTATGCTGATGAACAGATCGGCCTGGACACGGCGGGCTTTTTCCACGCGTGTGGCCAGGGGCACGAAGAAGTCGGCATCGCGCGTCATGAAGGCGCGCATGGGGCTGCCGCCGATGCGCGAGTTGTTGATGCGCTCGCGCAGCAGATGGGCGACCTTGAGCACCACGTCTTTTTCACGCAGGCCGCTGGGACCGGTGGCGCCGGGGTCTTCGCCGCCATGGCCGGGGTCCAGTGCCACGATGATGATGCGGTCCGTGCTTTGCGAGGTGGCAATATTGGGTGCAGGCCTTGGGGCCGGTGTCGGGCGTGGCGCGGGAGCCGGTGGTGGCGGCACGGGAGCCGGTGCCGGAGCCTGTGCAATTACCGCGGGAGCCGGTGCTGGAGTGCTGGGGCGCTGGTTGCGCTGGGCAATCAGATCGCCTAGAGGGTCGGCCGGAGGGGCTGTCGCAATCGCTACAGGGGGCGGTGTCGTGATGGTAGGGTTGTGCGGTGCCGGCGCGGCGGCCGTGCTGCCAGCATCGCGCAGGCGCTCGCTGATCAGGGCTTCCAACGGATCCACGGCCTTGGCGGGATAGAGGTCCAGTACCAGCCGGTGCTTGTAGGGAGCAATCGGGGCCAGCGTGAAGACCTGGGGCCTGGCTTCCTGCTTGAGGTCGATCACCAGACGCACCACGCCGGGTGCAAACTGGCCGACGCGGATGCTGGCGATATTGGGGTCGTCGGAGCGGACCTTGGCCACCAGTTCCTTGAGCGCCGGGTTCAGATCCAGGCCCTCGATATCGACGGCCAGGCGCGGCGGGCTGGGCACGAAGACCGGCTTGGCCGTCAGCGGAATATCGGATTCCAGCGTGACGCGCGAGTAGTCGGGTGCGGGCCAGACGCGCACGGCCACGATGCTCGCGCCCTGCGCAATATGCTGGCGACCCAGCAGCAGAACCACGCAGCCTGCCTGCAGCAGATTGCGGCGGGAGAGGCCCGGTCGGGAAGGGCCCGGCGGGGAGAGATCCAGTCGGGGCTGATCGAGAAAAGCCGTGGAGGAAGTTGTTTTGCTCATGCCGTCAATGCTTCAAGCACGGTGCAGCCTGCGGGGGTGCCGGCCTTGAGCGTCACCTGTCGCTGCACATCGTCAATTGCTTCGATATGGATAGCTATATCCGCAACAGGTGTAACCGCTGCAGCCTTTTCAGGCCATTCTGCCAGCTTGAGTCCGGCGCTGGCAAAAATGTCACGAAAACCTGCATCTTCCCATTCGCGCGGATCGTCGAAGCGGTAGAAGTCAAAGTGCCAGATCGAGAGATCGCCGGCCTCATGCGGCTCCACCACGGCATAGGTCGGGCTCTTGATACGGCCCTGCACGCCCAGGGCGCGCAACCAGTGGCGCACCAGCGTGGTCTTGCCCGCACCCAGGTCGCCATGCAGGGTCACATAGGCGTTGCGCAGCTGAGGCAGGGCGGCCAGTTGCCGGGCGAAGCGCTCGGTTTCCTGTTCGCTTTGCCAGAGTATCTGGCGCTGCGCCAGCGCCGGCGTGGGCTCGCTTCCTACAATTCGGGGTGTATGTTGAGCAGCAGTCAATTGGTTCCTTTGATGCAAGCCTGGGCTCGCGAGCTGGGATTTTCCCAAATCGGCGTGGCGGGCGTGGATTTGTCCTCGGCAGAACCCGGTTTGCTGCAATGGTTGGCGCAAGGGTTTCATGGCGAGATGCATTACATGCAGGCCCATGGTTTGAAACGAGCCCGGCCAGCGGAATTAGTTCCCGGCACGGTGAGCGTGATCACCGCGCGCATGGATTATCTGCCGCGCGAGACCGAGGGCGGCTGGCAGGCCGTGGAATGGGATCGGCTCAAGCGTCCGGAGGAGGGCGTTGTCTCCATCTACGCCAGAGGCCGTGACTATCACAAGGTGCTGCGCAACCGCCTGCAGAAACTGGCCGAGCGCATTGCACAGGAAATAGGCCCGTTCGGCCACCGTGCCTTTACCGACTCCGCGCCGGTGCTGGAGGCCGAGCTGGCCAGCCGCAGCGGCCAAGGCTGGCGCGGCAAGCACACCCTGGTGCTGAGCCGCGAGGCCGGATCGATGTTCTTTCTGGGTGAAATCTATGTGGACTTTGCACTCGAGCCCACAGCAGCAGTCACGGCGCACTGCGGCAGCTGCTCGTCCTGCATTGATGCCTGCCCCACGGGCGCCATCATCTCACCGCACAAGGTCGATGCGCGGCGCTGCATCTCCTATCTGACCATCGAACATGCGGGCAGCATTCCCGAGGAACTGCGGCCCTTGATGGCCAACCGCATCTATGGCTGCGATGACTGCCAGCTGGCCTGCCCCTGGAACAAGTTTGCCCATCCCAGCGTCTTGCCGGACTTCGACGCCCGCGCCGGATTGGCGGGCATTCAGCTGGTGCATTTCCTGGCCTGGGATGAAGCCACGTTTTTGCGCGTGACCGAGGGCAGCCCCATTCGCCGCATCGGACATGCGCGCTGGCTGCGCAATGTGGCCGTGGCCCTGGGCAATGCCTGGCGCGAAACCGGCAGGCCCGAACTCAGGGCCGCGCTGCAGAGCCGGGCCAATCATCCCGACCCCGTGGTGGCCGAGCATGTGGCCTGGGCGCTGGCGCAGCGCGCCTGATTTTTAGTGAAATTGGCCTCTATCGCTATCACGTAAGCGCAAGAAGCTATCAAATTCAAATGCCGATCAGCCAGAGCCCGAAGGGCAGGCTGAGCACGCCCAGCATCGTGGACAGCGACACCAGACTGGCCACAAACGAGCCCTCATAGCCCATGCGCACAGCCAGCACATAGCAGGACGAGGCAGTAGGTAGGCTGGAGAACGCCATCAACGCAATCGCCTGCGGCTGGTTGAGGTGGAACAGCTGAACCATGGCAAAGGCGATCAGCGGCTGTATGGCATGGCGTATCAGCAGCAACTCGCTGGCCAGCAGCTTGTTGCTGGCCAGTGCACTGAGCTTGAGGCCGGCGCCGGCGGCCATCAGGCCCAGTGCGATCGAGGCCGCACCGATGCGTGCCACGGGGGCTTCCAGCAAGGCCGGAATTTTCAGTCCGGCGGCATTGAACAGCAGGGCGCTGACGGTGGCGATGATCAGCGGATTGCGCAGCAGATGACCGACAAAATGCTGGTCGCTGCCACGCGTCATGGGCCAGACGGCGGCCACATTGAACAGCGGCACGGATACGCCGATCAGCACCGAGACATAGAGCAGTCCGTCAGGACCCGCCAAGCGCGAAACCAGTGCCAGCGCGATAAAGGAGTTGAAGCGAAACGCCACTTGCGCGGCTCCCGCATAGCTGCGTGCATCGATGCGCCTGCCCAGAAGAGGCAGGTGCGGAAGGCTGTAGGTCAGCGCAATGCCCAGCAGACCTCCCAACACACCGGCGGCCAGCAACTGACTGGCGTCGCCCCACTGGATCGGGTTGCGCGTGATGGAGTGAAACAGCAGCACCGGAAACAGCAGGTAGTAGACGAGCTGCTCCACGGCTTGCCAGATGCTGCGGTTGATGGGCGTGAAACGGCACAGCACATAGCCCAGCACGATGAGCGCGAAATCGGGAAAAAGCAGTTCTAGATAGTTCACGGCCTGTAAGCATAGGGCCGGTCATAGCTTTGCTGAGAGAAAGCTGTCGCCAAGTTTCTATGTAGTAGTACTTATTGCCGCCACCTGCACCCTTGTATTCAAGCTTGATGCAGTTCAAGGAAACGGCATGAATCTAGGGTAATTACTGAGAAATCAGGGCAAACAAGAATGTGTCGGGTTTTTTGCGGCACGTACCATCAGCCGTTAATTTCAGAACTCATAAGGAGACCCCTTCATGAATCGTCGTATGTGCGTGGGCCTGACAATGGCTCTGGCAACTGTAGGTTTCTCGACCGGTGTGTTGGCAGAGGCCAACTACCCCACCAAGCCCATCAAGCTGCTGGTGCCCTTTGCCGCAGGCGGCACGACCGACATCATTGCGCGTGTGATCGCCGAGCCGCTGAGCAAGGAACTGGGTCAGTCCGTGGTGGTGGACAACAAGGGCGGTGGCGGCGGCGTCATCGGTGCGCAGGAAACCGCGCGCCAGAAGCCCGACGGTTACAACCTGGGTATTTCCACCCTGTCGACCATGGCCACCAATCCGGCCATCAACCCCAAGACTCCCTACAACCCGCTGACGGACTTCACGCCCATCATCAATATTGCGGCCACGCCCAATGTGATCGCCGTGAACCCCAAGTTTCCCGGTGCGGCTAACTACAAGGCTTTCGAGGCCGAGCTCAAGGCCAATCCCGGCAAGTACTCCTATGGCTCGTCCGGTACGGGCGGTATCCAGCACATGCTGATGGAGCTGTACAAGTCGCTGACCGGCATCCAGATGACCCATGTGCCTTACCGCGGCGCGGGCCCGGCCCTGAACGACGCGGTTGCCGGCCAGATCCCGATGATTCTGGACAACCTGCCTTCGGCGCTGCCCTTCATCAAGGACAACCGCCTCAAGGCCATCGCCGTGGCAGCTCCCCAGCGTCTGGCCGTGCTGCCTGATGTGCCCACCTTCAAGGAAGTGGGTCTGCCCCAGGTCAATCGCATGGCTTCCTACGGCATTCTGGGCCCCAAGGGCATGGACAAGGCCATGGTCGACAAGATCAATGCCGCCGTGAAGAAGGTGTTGCAGGATCCCGCGGTCAAGAAGCGCATCGAAGACACCGGTTCGCTGGTGGTGGGCAACTCTCCTCAGGAATTCGCCAAGGAACTGAAGGAAGAGTTCGAAACCTACAAGCAGGTCGTGGCCAAGCAGAAGCTGACACTGGACTAAGCAGTTGATCTGCTGCCGATGCAGTAGCGGATACCGCAAGCCCGAATTGCCTTTGAGGCCATTCGGGCTTTGTTTTTATATGCCGGGGCCGGGACAGGGCGATGAGGTGGGCTGATTTCGGCCCTGAGCAGCCAATCGATACACAAAAACAAGGCCAGGTGAGGGTGAATAAGCCA
Source organism: Comamonas sp. A23 (assembly GCF_004522605.1). Lineage (NCBI taxonomy): Bacteria > Pseudomonadati > Pseudomonadota > Betaproteobacteria > Burkholderiales > Comamonadaceae > Comamonas > Comamonas sp. A23. The sequence continues at coordinate 101,633 of NZ_RSDT01000002.1, read as the reverse complement.
AAGAAGCATCCATGTGCTCATTGTCCAAGGCGTTGAGCTCGATTTGTCGGGTGCTTTGCGTCAGATCCTTTATCCAGTCATCGGAGGTGTGCATGGCAAGTGAACAAAAGATCAAAGGACCCGCGTCCTACTTTCCTTCCATCGAGAAGAGCTATGGAAAGCCGGTCACGCACTGGCTCAAGATTCTCGATGAGCTGCGCGATAAAAAACATATGGAGCAGGTTGCACATCTCAAGCTCGAGCACGGCATCGGTCATGGACATGCGAACGCGCTTGTTGCATACCATAGGGAACAGCCCGGCGCTTGTTAGATGATTCAGGCCGATGCCGCTTCACTTGCGTGTCGTATGGCCATGCAGTGTATATGCCGAAAAACCGGGCTTCCATCCCTGTCTACCGTTCCGTTGAGTGCCAATCCAATATGGACTGCAAGCGCCTGATGCGGACTGAGTACCGCTGCCGCCTATATGGCATGAGGTTTCCATATCCATCCGAGCCATGAAATTCAAGAGGGTGCTGCGTGAAGCGTTAAGGTTCTGGCCATCGCGGATGGCGATTTCAGATGGGAAGCTCGTGGCTGGCGGTGGCGGTCTGTTTCCGCAGCTGTCCGGGCTGCTGGAGTTTGCACAAGCTCATGCCAAGGCGTGGAGCGAGGCGCATCAGCTGATGGTCTGGGGGCTTCTGTGCCTTGCACAAAGATGCGGTCACGAGCGTCAAAGCGGGCCAAGGCGGGATTACAAAATCGGATCTCGATATGAGGTATCTGCGCCAGAAGTACCAGGAGAGCCTGTTCGCCAGCGGCAGTCACTACCCGCGCCAGATGCTGCGTGCATATCGGCGCGAGCTGGAGAGCCGGTCGAGATCCAGGCAGTCTCTCAAGCCGGCTCACATCGGCAAGCTGTCGCTTGTGGCTCGGCTTCAACATTGAGTGCCCGTTTCTGGTCGGCCCAAGCGGCGGCTCATGGCCGTTTGCGCCACGGCAGGCGAAGTGGATGGGCTAAAGCTGGGTGAGCTCGACAGTGTCGTTGAGCCCAAGCGCCTCATCGAGGAGGCTTTGCAACGCTAAGGCCGCGACAGTACGATCCGCTAGGTGGTCGATGAAATAGAAACCGTCCGGCTCTATCGCGTAGCTGTAAGCCTCGCCCATCACTTCTGGATTGTTCGGGTTGGGCAACCTTCCAAGCAGCGCAGTGGGGTCGTAATTGCCTGGTACGACACATTTGATTTTGTACTCTCGTCCCATGTCTCCGAATCCGTCTTCAGTCTGATTTTGTCCGCCCTGAGCTTACTCCACGGCCAACTTCGAGCATGGATTGCCTCTGGCCCGCGATCTGACCAGTAGCGCCATATCGCATGGGTCCGCCGTCAAACACGCACTGCCTTCACCAGCGTGTACGCTAGCCCCATGTCCGATGCCCCCAAAAAAGCCCGCAAACCGCAGATTCCCGATGACTGGCCGCAGCCCTTGCCGCAGAGCCAGCATGCGCTCGATCAGTTCATCGATGCCCTCTTGCTGGAGGACGGGCTTTCGCGCAATACCCTGTCCGCTTACCGGCGTGACCTGACGGCGACTGCGCGCTGGCTGGCGCGGCTGCAGCCGCCCAAGGCGCTGGATGCTGCGCTGGAAGGCGATCTGCAGGGCTATTTCACGGCCCGTGTGGAGGGCACCAAGGCAACCTCCTCGAACCGTAGGCTGACGGTGTTGCGTCGCTATTTTCACTGGGCGCTGCGTGAAAAGCGCATCGCTGCCGACCCCACGGTGCGCATGCTGGCGGCCAAACAGCCGCCGCGCATGCCCAAGACCCTGACCCAGGAGCAGGTGGAGGCCCTGCTCGATGCGCCCGATGTGGACAGCCCGCTGGGCTTGCGCGATCGCGCCATGCTGGAGCTCATGTATGCCAGCGGTCTGCGCGTCAGCGAACTGGTGGGCGTGCGCATGCATGAACTGGACCTGCGCTCGGGCGTGCTGCGCGTGACGGGCAAGGGGCGCAAGGAGCGGCTGGTGCCGTTCGGCCAGGAGGCGCAGCACTGGCTGGAGCGCTATCTGCAGCAGGCGCGAGCGGCGATTCTGGGAGGGCAGCAGACCGAGGAGGTGTTTGTGACCCAGCGCGGTGCGGGCATGAGCCGCGTGATGTTCTGGGTCATCGTCAAGAAATGCGCGCAGATCGCGGGGATCAACTCGCCCCTCTCGCCGCATACGCTGCGCCATGCGTTTGCCACCCATTTGCTCAACCATGGCGCTGACCTTCGCGTGGTGCAGATGCTGCTGGGGCATGCCGATATCTCCACCACCACTATCTACACCCATGTGGCGCGTGAGCGGCTCAAGGCCCTGCACGCCGAGCATCACCCGCGCGGCTGAGCCGCTGCCTAGGCTGTCGCGCTGCCAAGCTGCAGGTGGTACAGCCCCCAGACGGCGGCAGGAAAGCGCTGCTTGACGGGCAACTGGCCGAGCTCCGGAATCTGATGGGCTGCAAAAATGGCCCAGAGCGGGCCCACGCCGCCCATGGCCAACGGCACGCCGTCCAGCTGGGTGGCGATCAGCATGCGCCAGCGCACGGCCTGGGCCAGCGGCATCTGGCTGCGATAGCCGTCTATGCCCTGCAAAGTCAGTTGCAGGCCGCGCGCCATGGCCTGGCCTACATCCACGCCGGCGGCTTGCAGCACCTGCTCCAGCAGCGGGCCTTGCAGGTTGTGTTCGGCTTCGTCGTATTCAAGCGTGGTCCTGAGCGTCTGCTGCTCCAGGCTGTTGAGCGCATCCATGCCGCAGGACCAAGCTGCATCGAACAGATAGCCATGGATGATCAGCATGCGGTCCGCCACGGCCTGCGGCTTGCCGCGATTGGCCTGCACGCCGGGGCCGCTGATGGTGAGCACTGCGGGTTGCAGGCCATCGAGCACACAGGTGCGGGAGGCCTTGCGTGTGGCCGCGGCGGGCAGAGCCATGGCGCCCAGTGCAGCGCCCGCAGCACCGCTTCGCAGCAAGATGGAGCGACGTGATAGAGGTTGTTTTTCTGCCATGGGGCGCTTTCTTTGTGGAGATTGCTGCAGTCTAGCGGCAAGCCTTGCGGGCGTCATTGCGACACGTCGATGAAGATGTTGGTCGGTTGGAGTTTTGGTCTATTTGAATGTTTGAAGTTTTATTTTGATGTTTTCTGTCCAATGAATTGACGAATCGTCGTCCAAATCAACCGGGGAATTCACTTTGGTCAAAAATGCAGGTCTTGATTTTTGGATTTCGAGTGATGACTAACTTTCTGCGTCGCAGCATGCTGACCTGTGCCCTGGCAGCCGTGCTGCCTGCCACCTTGTCCCTGAATGTCCAGGCGGCCGACAAAGCCGACGCGGCTGGCTGGCCCAGCCGTCCCATTCGTCTGGTGGTGTCCTACCCTGCCGGTGGTGTCAGCGATGTGGTGGCCCGTGCACTGGGTGAAAAGCTGTCGCAGTCGCTGGGTCAGTCGGTGGTGATCGACAACAAGGCCGGTGCGGGTGGCGCGATTGGCCTGGATCAGGTCGCCAAGTCCAACCCCGATGGCTATACGCTGGGCTTTTCGTCCATCAGCCCGCTGACGCTGAGCCCCCATCTGGGCAAGCCGCTGTTCGATCCGCACAAGGATATTGTTCCCGTGGTCAGCGTGATGTACTCGCCCGTGCTGCTGCTGGGAACGACTCGCTTGACTGCCAAGAGCTTTCCCGAGCTGATGACCCAGGCCAAGGCCCACCCTGGCGATGTGCGCTGGGCCACGGCCGGTCTGGCCTCGCTGGGCCACATCATGCTCGAGCAGATTGCCGATCAGGGCAAGGTTCAGATCACCCATGTGCCTTACAAGGGCGGTGGCCAGCAGCTCAATGACGGCCTGAGTGCACAGTTCGAGGTATTGTCCACGAATGCCGGCCCGGCAGTGATGCAGCACATCAAGGCCGGCAAGTTCAAGGCCCTGGCCGTGGGTGCTCCGGCGCGTCTGGACTCGCTGCCCCAGGTGCCCACGCTGGCCGAGCTGGGTTACAAGAACGCCAACACCACATCGGTCTTCGGCATCTTCGCTCCCGCCGGTGTGCCTGCCCCCGTGCTGGCTCGCCTGAATGCCGAGGTGAACAAGGCGCTGGCGCTGCCCGAGATCCGTCAGCGCCTGGAGGCCACGGACAATGTTCCTACCGGAGGCAAGGCAGCGGACTTTGCCAAGCAGATCGAAGCCGAGTCCAGGTCCAACGCCCAGATCATCAAGGCTGCAGGTATCCAGACCAATTGATCGGGACTTTCTTGAATGAAAAAGGGCTTGCGGTCACATCGGCCGCAAGCCCTTTTTCGTTGTGCGCAGCAAGCGCACTGACTGGTCGCGAAGCGGATTGGCTCAGATCACTTCACTGGCCAGGTTGTCGGCCCAGCTCAGCGCCTGCAGATGGGCCCAGTTGACCTGGTGGTTGGACAGCTGCAGCGCATTGGCGGCGCGGGCAAAAGCCGCTTCGTCGCCCGACTCGCAGGCGCGCGTCAGATCCAGGAAGGGCGCAAAAACGCCTTGGTTGTGTACCAGTGCGTCAACCACGGACTGGGGCAGGGCCACGGATTCAAGGGCCTTGGCCATGGGCTGGCTCAGCATCACATCGAGCAGCGAGAAAACGCCCACGACGAAGGCGTGGTCGCATTCCTCGGGCGGCAGCAGCTCGGCGGTCAGCAGCTCCATCAGGCGGCCGCGCACCACGGCCGTCTGGCCCACAGCCGGCGGTGTGCCGCCGGCGCGTGAGGTGGTCAGCAGCAGGGCCGCCCAGCGGAACAGCTTCTTGAGGCCCAGAATCATCACCGCATGGCGGAAGGAGGTGATCTCGCAGGACAGGCCGAAGCCCGAGCTGTTGATGAAGCGCAACAGGTTGAAGGACAGCGTGGGGTCCTTCTTGAGCAGCTCTTCGATCTCCTCCGTGCTGGCCTGCTGGCGCACCAGGTTGATGAGCTGGATGATGGTGGTCTGCGTGGGGCGGATGGTACGCGCCTGCACAAGCTGGGGCTGGGCGAACCAGTAGCCCTGGAACAGCTTCACGCCAAGGCTTCGCATATGCTCGAACTGCTCGGCCGTTTCGACCTTCTCGGCAACGATCTGGGCGCGTGTGTAGGTCTGGGCAAACTTCACCAGCTTTTCGGCATGCTCGATTCCGAAGCTCTGCATGTCCAGCTTGACGAAGGAGGCCATGGGCAGCCATGACGCATAGTTGCGGCGCAGCAGGTTCTGGTCGAAAGCCAGGCGAAAGCCACGCTGGCGCAGGGCCGCAAATGTGGGCAGGCAGGCTTCGATGTTTTCCTGCGTGGCATCGGCAGGCAGGGCCGGCACTTCCAGTACCACACGGTCGGGGTGAATCAGCTCCAGGTGGCCGCCGCTCAGGCTGTCATGGGTGCAGTTGATGAAAACCGTCTTTTTGCCCACCAGGGCCTCGGCACCGGCGTAGGACAGTGCATTGAACAGCAGCGCCGCATCGGATGCAGCAGTGTGTGCGTTATGTGCAACCGAGCGGTCAAACAGCTCGTAGCCATACACATCCCGTTTTTCATCGACGATTGCCTGACGCGCAATGCTGGCCATATTGGCCTCGTCCCTGTCTGCAACGGGGCTGGCGGTCGGTGAAGAGGAGTTGGTGTCAGAGGTATCCATGTCGGTTATCGCTTGGGTGTGGGGCAGAAGCGCTGTCAGTCGGACAGACACTCCGTCCATCTCAGAGCCTGCAGATGAGCGTGATTGATGTCCCCGTGCTCCAGCTCCAGGCTGCAGGCGCTGCGGTCGAATTGCTCCTGGTCATGACTCTCGCAGGCCTTGGTGAGCATCAGCAGCTCGCCCAGAATGCCTTCATGATGCAGCAGCGCGGCAGAGACCGATTCGGACACCGGAATCAGTGCCAGCGCTGCAGGCAAAGGCATGCCCAGCATGCGGTCCAGCATGGAGAACATGCCGCAGATAAAGGCCAGATCTGCGTCGGTGTCCGTCAGCGAGTGCTTGGCCAGCAGCTCCATCAGACGGCCGCGAATCACGGCGGTCTGGCCTACGGCCGGTGGGGGGCCGCCTTCGCGGGCAGCCGTCAGCAGCATGGCAGCCCAGCGAAACAGCTTGTTCAGGCCGAGCAGCATCACGGCCTGCTTGAAAGAGGTGATCTTGCGATGGGCGCCAAAGCTGGCCGAGTTGATGAGGCGCAGCAGGTTGAAGGCCAGGGCGGCGTCCTTTTTGAGAACTTCCTCGATCGCATCGGTGCTGGCCTGCTCGCGTACCAGCGTCAGCAACTGGATGATGCTTTGCTGCGTCGGGGTCAGAAGGCGGGTCTGCATCACCGTGGGACGGGCAAACCAGAAGCCCTGGAAAAGCTCTATGCCCAGGCGCTGGCCCAACTCATGCTGGTGGGCACTTTCGACTTTTTCGGCGATCAACTCGGCGCGGGTGTGGCGGTTGGCGAACTTGACCAGCACCGTAAGCTGGTCCGGTGCCAGCGTGGAGAGGTCTAGCTTGATGTAGTCGGCCAGCGGCAACCAGGCCGAATACACAGACTCCAGTACCGTGTGGTTGAAGGCCAGATGAAAGCCCTGGTCCTTGAGTGCCAGCAAGGTGGGCAGGCGGGCTGCCACCTCATGCACGGCGGCATGGCCCAGAGGAGGGATCTCCAGTACCACCTTGTCGGCCGGCAGCAGCTCCAGGTGCTCGCCGGTCAGGCCTTCGTGAGTGCAGTTCACGAACATGAGCTTGGTGCCGACCAGATCTTCCTCTCCAGCATGCGTGAGGGCCGCAAAGATCAGCGTCGCGTCTGAGGCCATGGTGTGGCCATAAGGCGAGCGCGAGCGGTTGAACAGCTCGTAACCAATGATTTGCTGCAACCCGTTGACGATGGGCTGGCGTGCAATCATGCCTTTGGACAGGTTGCGCGGCGAGGCGAATGCCTGGTCCTCTATGGTTTGTTCACTCATTGCTGCATGACGTCTGTGTGGGAAATGGTTGGCTGGGCCGGTTATTGTAAGAACGAGCCGATCATAGTGTCAGCTTCGTGCGTTCAGGCCGTTTGTGCCAACAACTTCGGCTCGCGGGCCTTGCTTGCCGGTGGTTCTTGATTCGAGTCAAGAAAAAATACCTAAATCTGTTGCAGCCAGGCGATCTCGGTCGCGGTGAAGCCTGCGGCGCGGCGTGCCTTCTCATTGAAGGGCGGGCGCAGGCGCGGCGCTTCATGGCGCTGTGTCAGCTCCAGGTACAACGACTCGGGGTCCAGGCCGTTTTTCTCGCACAGCCAGCGATACCAGTGGTTGCCTATGGCCACATGGCCCACTTCCTCGCGCAAGATGATGTCCAGAATGTCACAGGCCGCCAGCGCATCGGTCGCGTGGGTGTTGCGCAGCTTGTTCTGGATCTGCGGCGTGGCGTCCAGGCCGCGCGCCTCCAGCGTTCTGGGTACCAGGGCCATGCGGGCCACGATGTCGCCTGCCGTTTTCTCGCACATGGTCCACAGGCCCTGGTGGGCCGGATGGTCGCCATAGTCCTGACCATGATGCTGGCGCAGATGATCGCGTAGCAGGCGGAAATGCTTGGCTTCCTCTGCAGCCACCTGAAGCCAATCGTGGTAGTACTGCCCGGGCATGCCGTCAAAGCGCCAGATGGCGTCCAGTGCGAGGTTGATGGCATTGAACTCTATATGTGCAATGGCATGGATGAGCACGGCCCGGCCTTCCAGGGTGGCCGGCGAGCGGCGCGCCACGGCGGTGTGGTGCTTGAGCTCGGGCCGGGCCGGGCGACCGGGAAGCTCGGATTCGGGGATGCGCAGTGTCGGTGCTGTTTCTGCTATCGAATAGAGAGCTTTTTGTGCATGCAGATCAAGGGCTGCAGCAGCTTTTTTCTCAGGGTCTGCAAGACACAAGACCTCTAGCGCGCGATGACGTAACTCCATCCCTACAATTCTAGGTTCTATAAAGAAGCAACCCACAGGGAGACAAGCAGATGGCAATTTACGAACTCGACGGCGTTGCGCCGCAGATCGACGAAAGCGCCTGGGTGGCCGACAGCGCCGAGGTCATGGGCCGCGTCAAGCTGGACAAGGACGCCAGCGTCTGGTTTGGAACGGTCATCCGCGGGGATACCGAAAACATCAGCATCGGTGCGGGCTCCAACATTCAGGATGCCAGCGTGCTGCATGCCGATTTCGGCAAACCGCTGACGGTGGGTTGCAATGTGACGGTTGGCCACCAAGTAATGCTGCATGGCTGCACGATTGGCGATGGCTCGCTCATCGGCATCGGTGCAGTGGTGCTCAACGGCGCCAGGATAGGCAGGAACTGCCTTGTGGGCGCAGGTTCGCTGGTGACCGAGGGCAAGGAATTTCCCGACGGCTCCATGATCCTCGGCAGCCCCGCCAAGGTCGTGCGCGAGCTATCGCCCGAGCAGATCGAAGGTCTGCGCCAGAGCGCCAGGAACTATGTTGAAAATGCTCGCCGCTTCAAGCGCGGCTTGCGCAAGCTGGGCTGAGGGCCCTGCTTTTTACCGGAATCGATTAGCGTGTCTGAACTGCATAAATTCATTTTTGACGGCCTGCCCGTGCGTGGTGCCATTGTTCGCCTGACTGACTCCTGGCAGGAAATCCTGCAGCGCCGTGCCGGCAACAAGGATACCGGCGCCTATCCCGAGGCCGTCAGCACCTTGCTCGGCGAGATGACGGCGGCTGGCGTGCTGATGCAGTCCAATATCAAGTTCAATGGCGCGCTGGTATTCCAGGTCATGGGCGATGGCCCCGTCAAACTGGCTGTGGCCGAAGTGCAGTCGGACCTGAGCCTGCGTGCCACGGCATCGTTGGTGGGAGAGGCCAGTCTGCCCCTGCGCGGCCAGTTGGCCCCGCTGGCAGAATTGGTCAATGCCCATGGCGCGGGCCGCTGCGCCGTCACGCTGGACCCCAAGGACCGCCAGCCCGGCCAGAACCCCTATCAGGGCGTGGTGCCGCTCAACGATGGCGCTGGCGGTCGCTTCGAGCGTCTGTCGGATGCGCTGCAGTTCTACATGATGCAGTCCGAGCAACTCGACACCGTGATGGTGCTGGCTGCCAATGACCAGATCGCTGCCGGTCTGATGCTGCAGCGCATGCCTGTGAAGGGCGAGGCGAATCTGGCCGCGGCCACCGAAAGCGGGGAGGCCGAGCATGACGCCCAGGGCCTGAACGAGGAGTACAACCGCATTGCCACGCTGGCCTCCAGCCTGACGCAGCAAGAGCTGTTGACGCTGGATGTGGAGACCATTTTGCGGCGCCTGTTCTGGGAAGAGAAGCTGCTGCGCTTCGCTCCTCAGGCCGACGAGCAGGCCCCGCGTTTCGCCTGCACCTGCAGCCGTGACCGTGTGGCCGCCATGCTGACCTCGCTGGGCGAGGAAGAGGTGGATTCCATCGTGGCCGAGCGTGGCAAGATCGAGGTGGGCTGCGACTTCTGCGGCCAGCAATACCAGTTCGACGCCATCGATGCGGCGCGTCTGTTCACCGAAGTGCAAAAGCAGCCGCCCAGCTCCAGCTCGGTGCAGTAACTGAACAGTCTGCTCGCGGCTATGGAGCTCTGATGGCGGTGGAGACACCCTGCAAGAGCCCAGGCCGGGCAGCGCGGGTGTCTTCCAGCTCGGAAAAGACAGGGGGAGAAGGCACGAGGCGCCTCAGGGGGCGTTTTTCAAGGCCTCGAACAGTGCCAGCTCGCACTCGGGATCGCCGCATTGCTCGCAGGCTTTGCGGCGTATTTTCTGACTGGAACTCCATGGATTTTTGCTTGAAATCCAATCCCAGTCTGCGGCCGGTTCCATGAATTTCAGAGAGGCAGCCAGTTGCTGCCATTGGGCAGACGGTCTGCCGTACAGCATCACATAGCTCTGCGAGCGTGCTTCCAGCAGTGCGCGCCATTGGCCGATCTGCTGCGCGATGGCGGGATCCGGGTCGGCATCGCGCCAGTCCTGGCCCAGCACATAGACCAGGGCATCGGCCGGCCATTCATCGCCGCTCGCGGGGGCCAGGCATTGCCAGGGCGTGGCATGGCCCGCATCCAGACGGGCCTGCAGCAAGCCATGTGCCATGCCGCGCGCCAGTGCATGAGGCGCACCCAGCAGCACCAGCGTGGGCGCAGGAACAGCAAAGCCAGCGCGAGGCTGGCTTTGCTGCAGAGCGGGTGCCGGGTCAGCGCTTGGAAACCTGAATATAGATTTCATTGGGTTTGACCATGCCCAGCTCGTAACGGGCCTTTTCTTCCACGGTGGACAGGCCGTCCTTGAGGTCATTGACCTCGGATTGCAGCCTGTCGTTTTCCGATTTTTCTAGGGCGTTGGCCGCGTATTGATCCTTGATTTGCTGCTGCAGCTCGTGCACATAGGCCATGCTGCCATTGCCCAGCCAGAGCTGGGCATGAATGGCGGTCAGCAAGACCAGCAAAGTGACGCAGACGACGCGGTTGACCATAAAAAAACCTGGTGGAATCAAGGGTAAGCGCCCCAGCCGCAAAGCGGTTGCCGGGCACTTACTTCAGCTGCGCACTTTAGCGCAGGTTGTAGAAGGCAGCACGGCCGGGGTACTCGGCCACATCGCCCAGGTCTTCCTCGATGCGCAGCAGCTGGTTGTACTTGGCGATACGGTCGGAGCGGCTCATGGAGCCGGTCTTGATTTGACCAGCATTCAGGCCCACGGCGATGTCGGCAATGGTGCTGTCTTCGGTTTCGCCCGAACGGTGCGAGATCACGGCGGTGTAGCCGGCGCGCTTGGCCATTTCGATGGCGGCGAAGGTCTCGGTCAGGGTGCCGATCTGGTTGATCTTGATCAGGATCGAGTTGGCGATGCGCTTTTCGATGCCTTCCTTGAGGATCTTGGTGTTGGTCACGAACAGGTCGTCACCCACCAGCTGAACCTTGGCGCCCAGGCGCTCGGTCAGGATCTTCCAGCCATCCCAGTCGCCTTCGTGCATGCCGTCTTCGATGGAGATGATGGGGTACTTGTCGCACCAGCCGGCCAGCATGTCGGTCCACTGCGTCGAAGTCAGTGTCATATTGCCTTCGCCGGCCAGCACGTACATGCCGTCCTTGTAGAACTCGGAAGCTGCGCAGTCCAGGCCCAGGGCGATCTGCTCGCCGGGCTTGTAGCCGGCCTTTTCGATGGCTTCGATGATCAGCTGGATCGCGGCTTCGTGGTTTTCCACGGAAGGTGCGAAACCGCCTTCGTCGCCCACGGCGGTGGACATGCCATTGTGGTGGATGATGGCCTTCAGTGCGTGGAAGACTTCGGCGCCCCAGCGCACGGCTTCACGGAAGGTGGGGGCACCCACGGGGATGATCATGAACTCCTGCAGGTCCAGCGAGTTGTTCGCGTGGGCGCCGCCGTTGATCACGTTCATCATGGGGACAGGCAGCTGCACGCCGCCCATGCCGCCGAAGTAGCGGTACAGGGGCAGGCCGGCTTCTTCGGCTGCTGCGCGGGCCACGGCCATGGAGACGGCCAGCATGGCGTTGGCGCCCAGGCGGCTCTTGTTGTCGGTGCCGTCCAGGTCGATCAGGGTCTTGTCCAGGAAAGCCTGCTCGGAAGCGTCCAGGCCCAGCACGGCTTCGGAGATTTCGGTGTTGATGTGCTCAACAGCCTTCAGGACACCCTTGCCCAGGTAACGGCTCTTGTCGCCATCACGCAGTTCAATGGCTTCGCGCGAGCCGGTGGATGCGCCCGAGGGCACGGCGGCACGGCCCATCACGCCGGATTCCAGCAGCACGTCGCACTCAACGGTGGGATTGCCGCGGCTGTCCAGCACTTCGCGGCCTACGATGTCAACAATGGCACTCATTGCATTTCCTTTGGGTTTCTGAAATCGGTACGTGCAGGCTGACTTCTTTCATGAAATCACGCCCAAGCGCTTGTGCATAAAGCGCAAGCTGCTATCAAAATTGTGAAGCCGACTCTTCTCCACATGCTGCGCGCGCGCCATGCACGCGACGAGTATGGAAGAGGCTGAGGCGGCTATTGTGCACAAATTTGGTGGGCCGCTTTTGCCTTGACGTGTTGCAGCCGTCGAATTTCTTGCGCAAGACGTTTCTGTGCAAGCATTCGGACACAAAAGCGGATACAAAAAAGGCATGACGCCACGCTTCATCGTGTCGGTCATGCCGGGGTGCATCATCGGTTCAGACGCCGGTGCCCGCCTTGGGGCGGCCGGGGCGTATGGACATGCAGGCCTGCAGCAAGGCCGTCATGTCGCTGCTGATGCGCTGTGTATGCATGCTCAGGCCTGGAAATGGTCTTCCAGGAAGCCGTTGCGCTTGGTCACATCGTCCAGCGCCACCAGTGTCTCCAGCAGTGCCTTCATGTGCTTGAGCGGCACGGCATTGGGGCCGTCCGACAGGGCGTTGCAGGGATCGGGATGGGTTTCCATGAACAGACCTGCCACGCCCACGGCCACGGCCGCACGCGAGAGCACGGGCACCATCTCGCGCATGCCGCCGCTGGATGTGCCGTTGCCGCCGGGCAACTGCACGCTGTGGGTGGCGTCGAACACGACAGGGGCGCCGGTCTCGCGCATGATGGCCAGCGAGCGCATGTCGCTGACCAGGTTGTTGTAGCCAAAGCTGGCGCCGCGTTCGCAGGCCGTGAAGCTGTCCGCGGGCAGGCCCGCTTCCACAGCCGCAGCACGGGCCTTGTCGATGACATTCTTCATGTCATGCGGGGCCAGGAACTGGCCCTTTTTGATGTTCACGGGCTTGCCCGACTGGGCCACGGCGCGGATGAAGTCCGTCTGGCGGCACAGGAAGGCGGGGGTCTGCAGCATGTCGACGACAGACGCCACGTAAGGCACTTCGGCCTCGGTGTGCACATCGGTGAGGATGGGCACGTTCAATTCCTTCTTCACCTTGGCAAGGATCTCCAGGCCTTTTTCCATGCCGGGGCCGCGAAAGCTGGTGCCCGAGGAGCGGTTGGCCTTGTCGAAGCTGCTCTTGAAGATGAAGTGAATGCCCAGCGAGGAAGTGATTTCCTTGAGTTGCCCGGCCACGTCCATCTGCAGCTGTTCGGATTCGACCACGCAAGGGCCGGCGATCAGAAAGAAGCGCTTGTCCAGACCAATATCAAAGCCGCAGAGTTTCATGGTGGGTTCCTTTTTGCACGCCGCGCATGCTTCAAAAACTGAAGCGGCCAGCGCTCTACATTGAATGGTTTCAACATCATTTGATGCTGAGGTCATTGCATTTCAAGCGCTGGCAGCTCCTATTTGAGGATTGATTCCGAAGGAAGGGAATCAGGCCTTCTTGCCCGGCTGGGCCTTGTTGTCCATGGCCGCCTTGATGAAGGCGTTGAACAGCGGGTGACCATCCCAGGGGGTGGACTTGAACTCGGGGTGGAATTGCACACCGATGTACCAGGGGTGAACCTTGGCGGGCAGCTCGACGATTTCGGTCAGCTGTTCGCGCTGGGTCAGGGCCGAGATCACCAGACCGGCTTCGCGCAGCTGGTCCAGATACTGGGTGTTGGCTTCATAGCGGTGGCGGTGACGCTCGGTCACCACGTCGCCGTAAATGCTGTGCGCCAGCGTGCCCTTTTGCACATCGGAAGACTGTGCGCCCAGACGCATGGTGCCGCCCAGGTCGGAGTTCTCGTCACGGGTCTTGATCGTGCCGTCCGCATCCTTCCACTCGGTGATCAGGGCGATCACGGGGTTGGGGGTGGCGGGGTCGAACTCGGTGGAGTTGGCGCCTGCCAGGCCGGCCACATGACGGGCGTACTCGATGGTGGCGACTTGCATGCCCAGGCAGATGCCCAGGTAGGGCACCTTGTTTTCGCGGGCGAAACGGGCCGTGGAGATCTTGCCTTCCACACCGCGCGAGCCGAAGCCGCCGGGCACCAGAATGCCGTCGTAATCCTTGAGCAGCTTGGTGGCATCCGCGTCGTGGATGGTTTCCGAGTCCACATGGGTGATCTTCACGCGCACATGGTTGCGCATGCCGGCGTGCTTGAGCGCTTCGTTGACCGACTTGTAGGCGTCGGACAGCTCCACGTACTTGCCCACCATGGCAATCTTGACTTCGCCCTGGGGATGCTCGGTCTCATAGACCAGATCGTCCCAGCGCTTGAGATTGGTGGGAGGCGTGTTCAGGCGCAGCTTGTCGCAGATCAGGCCGTCCAGACCCTGCTCGTGCAGCATGCGCGGCACCTTGTAGATGGTGTCCACGTCCCACATGGAGATCACACCCCACTCGGGCACATTGGTGAAGAGGGAAATCTTGCTCTTTTCCTCTTCGGGCACCTGGTGCTTGGCGCGGCACAGCAGCGCATCGGGCTGGATGCCGATTTCGCGCAGCTTCTGCACGGTGTGCTGGGTGGGCTTGGTCTTGAGCTCGCCGGCCGTCTCGATGAATGGCAGGTAGGTCAGGTGCACAAAGGCGGAGTTGTTGGGGCCGAGCTTGAGCGCCAGCTGACGCGCAGCTTCCAGGAAGGGCAGGGACTCGATGTCGCCCACGGTGCCGCCGACCTCGCAGATGGCCACATCCACTTCGTGGTCGGTGCCAAGGCCCGCGCCGCGCTTGATGTATTCCTGGATCTCGTTGGTGACATGGGGGATGACCTGCACGGTCTTGCCCAGATAGTCGCCACGGCGTTCCTTTTCCAGCACGGACTGATAGATGCGGCCCGTGGTGAAGTTGTTGCTCTGACGCATGCGCGTTTCGATGAAACGCTCATAGTGTCCCAGGTCCAGATCGGTCTCGGCTCCGTCATCGGTCACGAACACTTCGCCGTGCTGGAAGGGCGACATGGTGCCCGGGTCCACGTTGATATAGGGATCGAGCTTGATGAGGGTGACTTTGAGACCGCGCGATTCCAAAATCGCAGCAAGGGAGGCTGAGGCGATTCCCTTACCTAGGGAAGACACCACACCGCCGGTGACGAAGACGAACTTGGTCATGTCTTTTTTTGGTGGTGGTAAAACAGGATTATAGGTTCGCCACGAATTTCGGCGTGGCGTACAGGGATGCTTGTGCGGCAGCAAAGCCGCTCAGGTCTGATAAATTGCGCAGCATGAATGACGTGTTCGCAGGCAAACATCTGGTGCTGGGTCTCTCCGGAGGCGTGGCTTGTTACAAATCGGCCATGCTGTGCCGCTTGCTGGTCCAGGCCGGTGCCACGGTGCAAGTGGTCATGACGGCGGCGGCCGAGCAGTTCATGACGGCCGTCACCATGCAGGCGCTTTCTGGGCGCGCAGTCTACACCTCCCAGTGGGATGTGCGCGAACCCAACAACATGCCCCACATCAATCTGAGCCGTGAGGCCGATGCCATCCTCATCGCACCCTGCAGCGCGGACTTCATCGCGCGCCTGGTGCAGGGCCGCTCGGACGAGCTGCTCAGCCTGATGTGCCTGGCCCGCCCCATGGAGAGCGTGCCCCTGCTGCTGGCCCCGGCCATGAACCGCGAGATGTGGGCCCACCCCGCGACCCAGCGCAATCTGGCCCAGGTGCAAGCCGACGGTGCCCAGGTGCTGGGCGTGGGCAACGGCAGTCAGGCCTGCGGCGAGACCGGCGACGGCCGCATGCTCGAGCCCGAGGAAATCATGGAGGAGCTGGCGGCGCACTTCACGGCCAAGAGCCTGCAGGGCCAGCATCTGCTGGTGACGGCCGGCCCGACCTTCGAGGCGATCGATCCGGTACGCGGCATCACCAATCTTTCGAGCGGCAAGATGGGCTTCGCGATTGCCCGTGCGGCGCGCGAGGCCGGCGCCCAGGTCACGCTGGTGGCAGGGCCCGTGCATCTGCCAACGCCGCGCGGAGTGACCCGCGTCGACGTGCAGTCGGCGCGCCAGATGCAGACTGCCGTGCAGTCCCTGGTGGCGGGGGCCTCGATCTTCATTGCCACGGCCGCCGTTGCCGACTGGCGTCCGGCCGAGTTTTCTGATCAGAAGATCAAGAAGGATGGCTCGGGCGATGTGCCGGCCATGGACTTTGTCGAGAACCCCGACATTCTCGCCGGCGTGGCCCAGTCCGATCAGGCCCGGTCCGGCAAGCTGTATTGCGTGGGTTTTGCGGCTGAAAGCCATGATCTGCTCAAGCACGCCAGCGCCAAGCGGCTGCGCAAGAGCGTGCCGTTGCTGGTCGGCAATATCGGTCCCGCAACCTTTGGCAAGGACGACAATGCACTGCTGCTGATCGACGATCAGGGCTCCAAGGAGCTGCCCCATGCCAGCAAGGACGTGCTGGCGCGCCAGCTGGTCGATGAAATTGCGCAGCGCCTGAGCGCCAAGCATCCCTGACCCGTGATCCCAGGAGCCCGAACATGAATCCCTCCAGCTATGAAGGCCCGCGCAATGGCGACTATGTGGCTTATGTGGATCAGCTGATGCGAGCCAGTCCCGAGTACCGCCGCACGCTGCGCAGCATCGACGGAGCAATTCAGACCGCGGTCGTCACGCCCGGCTCCCAGGCCGCCTCGCCCATGTCCCAACTGCGCAACACCTTGCAGAAGGCGCGCGACATGGCCGAGCAGGCGCAGCAGGTGCCGGGAGCGCGAACCACGGCGGCTGCTCAACCGGCCCCGCGCACGGCTGCTGCACGGCGCCCCAATACGGCCGTGACCAAGCAGGAGGCGCAGCAGCGCTTCAGGGCCATGGAGCGCGAGATCGAGGGGCAGAAGGCTCAGAACGGTCGCAAGCCCTGGGTGTCTCCGGGCTCGCTGGCGCTGATCGTGGGCGGGGTGATCCTCTCCCAGTTCATCCAGGGCTTTGGCGTGCTGCTCGCACTCATGGGCCTGATGTCGCTGGTGGGCGGCGTGCTCAAGCGCCTGCAAGGCCGCTGACAGGCGTCAAGCGCCGACGCCTGCCCGGCAGCGGGCACAATGGCGCCCTTCAGGAAAGCTGCTGGCCGCTGCCATGCAGCTGCCGCAATGGATGCAAGGCCCGGTTCACGGGCCTTGTTTCAAGACAGACAAGACTAGCCAGATCCTTATGAATGTTGATGTAAAGATTCTCGATGCGCGCCTGCGCGACAACCTGCCCGCCTATGCCACCCCCGGCAGCGCCGGACTGGACCTGCGCGCCTGCATCGACGCGCCCGTGACCCTGGAGCCCGGCCAGTGGCAGCTGATTCCCACCGGCATGGCCATGCACCTCAAGGATCCCCATTACGCGGCGCTCATCCTGCCGCGCTCGGGCATGGGCCACAAGCACGGCATCGTGCTGGGCAACCTGGTCGGCCTGATCGACTCCGACTACCAGGGCCAGCTCATGGTCAGCGCCTGGAACCGTTCGCAGACCGCCTTCACGCTGCAGCCCATGGACCGTCTGGCCCAACTGGTCATCGTGCCCGTGGTGCAGGCACAGTTCAATCTGGTGGATGACTTTGCCGACGCCAGCGAGCGCGGCGAAGGCGGCTACGGCTCCACCGGCAAGCACTGAGTCTCTGGACTCGCCCGCATCTCGCGCAACATGAGCCGCCAGACCCGCAGCCGCTCTGCCTCCTGGACCAAGGTGCAGCTGGGGCGCGACCAGCACATGCGGCGACGGCTGCAAAAACGCCACTGGCTGCGTCTGCATGCCGCTCTGACCGGCGGCCTGAGTCTGGCTGCCATGTCCCTGATCAGTCTGTGTCTGCTGCATGCCGGTGTGCATAGCATGGGGCTGCGCTATGGGCTGGCGCTGGCCTGCGGCTATCTGCTTTATCTGCTGCTGGTGCGTCTGTGGGCGGGCTGCATGCTGCGCCGCGACTGGGACGGGGGCGAGCTGCCCTCCGATGGTCCCGGCTTGGGCGGCAAGTCGGGCAGTGCCGACGCTGCGGGCTTTGAAAGCGGGCAGGGAGGCTCCTACGGCGGCGGCGGTGCCGGCGGCCACTGGGACGATGGCGCAGTCGTGCCTGATATCGTGCCTGCGTCATCCGGCCTGGAGCTGCCCGATGTCGATGTGTCGGGGCTGGACGGACTCGATGAAGGCGCCGTGGTGCTCGTGCCGGTGCTGCTGGTTTTTGCGGCCCTGCTGATCGCGGTCACGGGCATGGGCTCGCTGGTGTGGCTGGTGTTTGGTGCCGATCTGTTCCTGACCGTGGCGGTAGAGGTGGCGTTTGCGCTGCTGATGACCCGAACCCTGTATGTGGTGGAGCGCGAAGGCTGGTTGCTGGCGGCGCTGCGCATCAGCTGGAAGCCCGTGCTGGGCGCCCTGGTCGCGGCCGTGGTGCTGGGGCTGCTCGCCGACTGGCTGTTTCCCCAGGCCGATACCCTCGCACAGGTGCTGCGCAGTCTTTGATCGTCCTCAGTCCTGGTGCCTGGCGCCGGGCAGTTGCAGCTGCATGCGCAGCCCGCCCAGCGGCGACGGCAGAGCCTGGATGCTGCCGCCATAGGTCTGAACCAGATCACGCACGATATCCAGGCCCAGGCCGGCGCCGGGACGCTGTTCGTCCAGCCGCTCGCCGCGCGCAAAGATGCGCTCGCGCAACTCGGGTGCAATGCCCGGGCCGTCGTCGTCTATGCACAGCGTCAGTTGCTGGCTGTCATCGGCTATAGGCTGCACCTTCAGCACGACCTTCGACCTGGCCCATTTGCCGGCGTTGTCCAGCAGATTGCCCAGCATCTCCATCAGGTCCTGGGAGTCGCCCTTGAAGTCCCATTGGGTGGCATCCCCCTGCAGCTCGAAGCGTATGCAGCGCGCCGCATGCAGCTTGTCCATGGTGTGGACCAGGGAGTGCAGCGGTCCGGCCAGCGCGGTGCGCAGGCCATGGCCTTGCTGCGCCGCTGCTGCGGCGGCGCGGGCGCGGGCCAGGTGATATTCGACCTGGCGGCTGGCACTGGCGACCTGCTCGCGCACCAGGGTCGCGAGCGGGCTGTCCTGCTGCGCGGCCGCGTTGCCCATGATGCTCAGCGGAGTGTTGACTGCGTGAGCCAGATTGCCAGCCTGGGTGCGGGCTCGCTCCACCATCTCGGCATTCATGCGCAGCACATGGTTGAACTCCTGAACCAGGGGCATGATTTCGGCCGGGTGCTCGCCCCTGATTTCAGAAGCTTCGCCCTGGCTCACGGCGGCCAGCTGACGGCGCAGGGCGGCCAGCGGAGCCAGTGCCAGCTGCAGCTGCACGACCACGGCGGCGATCAGCCCCGCAGCCAGCATGCACAGCGCGGCCACCAGCATCTTGGTAAAGCGCTGCAGCGGCGTGGCCAGCATGGCCGCGTCGGCGGCAATCATCAGGCGCAGCGGCGGGGCATCGGCCTCGGGTAGCTGTACGGTACGCGTCACGATCACCAGGGTGTTGCCATTGCCGTCCGACATATGGCCATAGCTGGCGGGAGCGTGCAGGGGCAGGGTGGGCTCCCAGACCTTGTCGGCCTTGAAGAAAGGCCAGTCCAGGGTTTGGTCCCAGAGCGAACGGGAACGCTGGATGCCGGCCTGAACCGTCTGTTTGCCGGCCGCATCGAGCTGGTCCACCTGCCAGTACATGCCCGACAGCGGCTGCTGCAGCAAGGGGTCGCCGGAGAAGGGCGAGACCGTGACCGGGACGGTCTGCTCCGGCTGGTAGTTGACGGCGCCGCTGAGCCGGTCGAGCTTGGCCACCAACTGGCTGCGCAGCTGCTGGGTCAGGTGCTCGGCAAACAGCGTGCGCAGGCCCCAGCCGGTGAGCAGCAGTGCTGCCAGCACCCAGATCAGGGCACCCGCCAGCAGTCGCAGGCGCAGCGAGTTCTTCCAGGAGCCCGCACTCAGCGGTGGCTGCTGTTGGGCCATGGGGGAGGTCAGAGTGTGCTCGGACATAGGCTTTATTCTTGGTTGGATGGCGCGGCCAGGCGATAGCCCAGGCCGCGCACGGTTTCGATCGAGCCGGCGGGTAGTTTTTTCCGCAGGCGCCCGACAAATACCTCGATAGTGTTGGAGTCGCGGTCGCTGTCCTGCGGATAGATATGCTCGGACAGCTCGGTGCGTGAGACCACGGCGCCCATGCGCTGCATCAGCAGGGCCAGCACCTTGAATTCATGGCTGGTCAGCGTCAGCGCCTGACCTTCGACGGTGACGCGCGCCTGGCGCGAATCCAGGGTGATGGAGCCGCATTGCCACAGTGCGCTGGCATGCGGGCTCAGGCGCCGCAGCAGGGCGCGCAGGCGCGCCAGCAGCTCTTCCATGTGGAAGGGTTTGGCCAGATAGTCGTCGGCTCCGGCATCCATGCCCGCGACTTTTTCATGCCAGGCGGCTCTGGCGGTGAGGATCAGCACCGGCATGGAGCGGCCCTGCGTACGCCAGGCGCGCAGCACGCTGAGCCCGTCGCGCACGGGCAGGCCCAGGTCCAGCACCGCAGCGTCAAAGCTCTCGACCTCGCCCAGGTATTGCGCCGTCTCGCCATCGGCGGCCGTCTCCACGGTGTGGCCGGCCTGCAGCAGGGCCTGATGCAGCTGCTCGCGCAGCGTGGGTTCGTCTTCAATCAGCAAAATTCGCATGCTC
Source organism: Comamonas sp. A23 (assembly GCF_004522605.1). Classification (NCBI taxonomy): domain Bacteria; kingdom Pseudomonadati; phylum Pseudomonadota; class Betaproteobacteria; order Burkholderiales; family Comamonadaceae; genus Comamonas; species Comamonas sp. A23. The sequence goes on along the minus strand of NZ_RSDT01000002.1, from coordinate 81,242 downwards.
TGCAGCCTTCCTGAGTGCCGGGGTTCACTTCTTGCGCTTCATGCTGATCAGCTTGCCGTTGCTGGCATCGATCTCCAGCTTGACCACCTTGCCGTCGTTTTGCAGCAGCCGGATCTCGTAGACAAAGCGGCCGTCCTCGCGGTCGAACTCCACCTTGATGACCTGGCCCTGGTATTGCTGCTCGACCTGATCCAGAACGGTGCGCAGCGGCAGCACCTGGCCCTGGCGCAGGGCCTGACGGGCAAGCTCGTGGTCGTTGTCGCCGGCATCCGAGGTGGCGGGCCACAGGCTCAGCGCGGCAAAGCCTGCCGTTGCCAGCAGCATGGCCAGCACGGCATGAAGGGCGCGCCGGCGTGGGCGGTGCGCAGATTGCGGGTCATTCGAGGCGTTGAGAAAAGACATGGCGAGAGGGCTGGAGTTGGAGGTGATGAGGTCTGGTAGCGGTCTGCAGCCAAGGTTATAGGCCTGCATCGATGAACGGAAGCTGAATGGCGGCTTCAGAAACGGTTCAGCCTGACTTGCGAACAATCGGCACCAACCCGCTGCGCAGTGCTTGTGCACTGGCGGGCCGTGTTTTGTCCCTTTCTTCGACCCAGCGACTGCAGGAGTTTTCATGTCCCATCTTCCCAGCCCGGCTTTTTCCATGTCCTCAGGCCCCCTGTCCGTATTCCGCTCCCTGCGGCGTCGCAGCGGCACGGTCTTGCTCGCAGGCGCGGCGCTGCTGTCGGCCGGCACTTGCCTGGCCGCAGAAAACTCCCTGGCGGATCGTGCCTCGGCCTCGGTGGCCGCCGTGCGCGGCATGGCGCTCGGGCCGGCCCTGTCCATCCGCGATGTCTGCGACCGGCTGGAGAAGGCCGGCTATCGCGAATTCCAGGAAGTGGAATGGGACGACGGCCTCTACAAGGTCAAGGCCACGGCCAGCGATGGACGCTTTGTGAAGCTCTATGTCGACGGCCGTAGCGGCGAAGTGCTGCGCGTACGCACCAAGGGCTAGGATTGGCTCCGGATTCGATAGCTATCAGCGCCCTGCCGTTGTGGATTCCATGACGGTTTGCAGAGCAAAGAAGCCAGGTATTGGGCAAGGCGCTATGGTTTGAAGAGTTGTAAACGGCTGCGCTTTACTCGAAGTATTGTGAGCAAATGTGAAAGCTGTCGTCCTGGCGAGCCTGTGCCGCGTTGCAATGGAAAGGCAGACCGTGCAAGGTTTGCAGAGCAACTCATAACAGGGACTGCGGCGCATGGAATGTGCATGCGCCAATCAGGAGATTTCCATGCAAATCAATCAACGCTGGGGCCGCTTGGCCATGGTGAGCGCAATCGTTGCGGCTCTGTCGGCCTGCGCGGCCTATCCCCAGGGGGGCTACCAGAGCGGCGGCTACCAGGGAGGTTACTCCCAGGGTGCATATTCGGGTACAGGCTACCCAGGCAGCACACAGGCCTACCCCGTGGGCAACAACCAGGTCCAGACCTATCCCGCCAATAACTGCGGCTACAACAACCCCAACTGTTACTCGCAGCAGCCTCAGCAATACGCCCAGCAGGGCCGTGTGATGAATATCGAGACCGTGCGCGTACAAGACGGCAGCGGCATTGGCGCCGGCGGCGCGATTGCCGGTGGCGTGATCGGCGGTGTGTTGGGCAACCAGGTGGGCAAGGGCTCGGGCCGTACACTGGCGACCATCGCCGGTGTGGCTGCAGGCGCTTTCGCCGGCAACGCCGTGCAAAACAACATGGGCGGCGGCAGCGTGCGCGATATTTACCGCGTCACCGTGCAACTGCAGGACGGCAGCGTGCGCGCTCTGGACTACCAGCAGCCTCCGCAGCTGAGCATCGGCGAATATGTGCGCGTGGAAGGCAACCAGATCTTCCGCCGCTGAGCAGACAGGCGCACATAACAAAAGGGACTCTGAGGAGTCCCTTTTTACTTCACCAGTCAAGAGCAGTACAGCCTTAAAAACTGGCGTGTTCTCAAGCCAGAGATAGCAAGCAAGAGCCTAGGCGGCCCCGCCGCCCCGCAGCGAAGCCGTCGTCTCCCTGAGGGGGAAGGCGCAAAGCGCCTCAGGGGGTTAGTGAAGTGTTTCGTTGCCCGGAGCCATGGGCTCGATACGGAAAAATCCCGTACCGGCCGTGCCGCGACCGATCTCTTCCTCGGTGGCCTCGCGCACGGCTTCGATCTTGAGGTGCAGGCGGATGGCGATTCCGGCCAGTGGGTGGTTGCCGTCCAGCACCACATGCTCGGGATAGATTTCGGTGACCGTGTAGAGCAGATCGGGAGGCACGGGGTTGGTGCCCTTGGGCATGGCCGTGCTCTCGAAACTCATGCCTTCCTCGATCTCCTCGGGGAACAGCTCGCGCTTTTCCAGGAAGATCAGGCTCTCGTCATAGTCGCCGAATGCCTCTTCGGGCTCCAGGTGCAGGTCCAGTGTGGTGCCTACGCCGTGGCCTTGCAGAGCCTCTTCGATGCGCTTGAACAGGTCATCGCCGCCGACAAGGAACTCCACGGGCTCGTCCAGCACATCCAGCTCCTCGCCCAGGGTGTCTTTCAGTGTCCAGGTCAGGGCGACCACGCATTGTTGGGTAACTTCCATGGTGTGTGTATGCAGTTGGTGGGCCGCGGGCCAGTCCCGCAGCCGAAATTGAAACGCCGCCACGGCCGTGGCGCAATGGCAGGCATTGTCCCATGCGCTGCCCGCAACTGCAGCACAGGCCTTTTGTTACACCCTGCAAAAAGCACTTGCACAGCCTTCACATTGGCGCTCTTGCAGGCCTGCATACTGACCCCATCTCTGCTGCAAGTAATTTGCGGGCTTTAAGGAAGGCACCATGACCTCTCAGGAACAACAACTGCTGCAAGACCTGTGCGCCAGGCTGACGCTGACCCAGGGTCAGCCCAAGGACGCGCAGGCCGATGCCGAGCTGCGCCGTGGATTGAGCAACGCGCCCGATGCGGTCTACTGGCTGGCCCAGCGCACCTTGATGCTGGAGCAAGCCATTCAGCAGGCCCTGCAGCAGATCGGCGAGTTGCAGCAGCAGGTGAAGCTGGCCCAGCAAAGCCAGAGCCAGGGCGCCGGCAGCTTTCTCTCGGGCGGCCTGGGCACGCACTTCGGCCGCGCTCCCGAGCGCCATGTCGAGGATGGTGGCTACGCTGCCAATGCCCAGCCTCCCTATCAACCCCAGTACCAGCCGCAGAACCAGCCGCAAGTGGCGCCTCAACCTTCCAGCTGGCGCGACCGTTTCTTTGGCGGCGGCTCGGCGCCCCGTGCTGCAGCGCCGCAGGCCTACGGCCAGCCTGCAACCTCTGCCGGCAGCAGCTTCCTGGGCAATGCCGCAGCGGCCGCAGCCGGCGTGGCTGGCGGCATGTTTCTGTTCAACGGGCTGGAGAATCTGATGGGCGGCCATCACGCCGGCTCGGGCAGTCAGAGTGGCGGCGAAAGCAAGTCGCTGGCGCAGGACAGCAGCAACCAGGGCTTGCATGGCGATAGCGGCAATACCTCGAGCCTGGCCAACGATGCGGGCCTTGGCAGCATAGACAACTCAGCCAGCTTTGACAGCGGCAGTTGGGACGATGGCGGCGGCTTCTTTGACGATGACTTTGCCTGATTACATGCTTTGAGATTTTTGAGGCTCAAGCCCTTTTCCATCAAACGCTAGCAGCTATGGATTAGATAGTGAGAAGGAAAAAAGAAAGCCACCTGGCGTTTTCAAATCAGGTGGCTTTTTTAATTTCAGTAGCGATGGGCGTGAGCTTTAACTAGGGCGCGACCTAAGTGTGGGACAGCAAGCAAGCGCCGCCGCGCAGCAAAGCTGTCGTCCCCCCGCGAAGCAGAGAGGGGGAAGCGGCGGGGCCGCCTAGGCAAAGCCGCTCAGGGGGTCTTTAGAACGGATAGTGGCGTTCTGTGGTCTGCATGGTCACCCAGCGGGTTTCGGTAAAGGCATTGATGCCCTGCTGGCCGCCGAAATGGCCGTAGCCCGAGGCCTTGACGCCGCCAAACGGCATCTGAGCTTCGTCATGCACCGTGGGGCCGTTGATATGGCAGATGCCGGTCTCGATGCGCGCTGCCACACGCCAGCCACGGGCCGTGTCCCGGGTGAAGACTGCGGAGGACAGACCGAACTCGTTGTCATTGGCCGTGGCAATGGCTTCTTCCTCGCCGTTCACGCGCACGATGCCCTTGACCGGGCCGAAGGTCTCCTCGTGGAAGATGCGCATCGCCGGCGTCACATGGTCGATCAGCGTGGCGGGCATCAGCGTGTTCTCGGCCTTGCCGCCGCATACGATTTTTGCGCCCTTGGCCAGCGCGTCGTCGATCATGGCATTGCAGCGCTCCACCGTGGCCAGATCGACCACCGAGCCCAGCACCACGGGTCCCTTGCGCGGGTCACCCAGCGGCAGGCTGCGGGCCTTGGCGGCAAACTTGGCGATGAACTCGTCGGCCACCTTGTTATCCACCACAAAGCGCTCGGTGGACATGCAGATCTGGCCCGAGTTGGCAAACGCGCCAAAGGTGGCGGCGTTCACGGCCGCATCGATATCGGCATCGTCCAGCACCAGAAACGGGGCTTTGCCGCCGAGCTCCAGCAGTGCGGGCTTGAGATGCTTGGCGCAGGTCTGGCCGATGATGCGGCCCACACGTGTGGAGCCGGTAAAGCTCACGCGGCGCACGGCCGGATGGGCCACGATGGCCTCGATCACGCTGCCCGCATCGGCGGGCGCATTGGTCACAAAGTTCACCACGCCGGCGGGCAGGCCTGCGTCCTGCAGCGCTTCGATGATCAGGCCGTGGGTGGCGGGGCAGAGTTCCGAGCCCTTGAGAATCACGGTATTGCCGCAGGCCAGGGCCGTGGAGATGCTGCGCACGGCCAGAATCACGGGGGCATTCCAGGGCGCGATACCGAGCACCACGCCGGCGGGCTGGCGCACGGCCATGGCCACGCTGCCGGGCACGTCGGAGGGAATGATCTCGCCATTGATCTGCGTGGTCAGCGAAGCCGCTTCCAGCAGCATGCTGGCGGCCAGATGCACGTTGAAGCCGGCCCAGATGCCCGATGCGCCGGTCTCGGCAGCCATGGCCGCGGCAATCGCTTCGCCCTTGGCTTCCAGCGCCTGCGAGGCCTTCATCAGCATGGCGCGGCGGGCATTCGGCCCCAGTTGCGACCAGGCGGGGAAGGCTGCTGCCGCTGCATCGCAGGCGCGAATCGCGTCCTCGGTCGTGGCTGCCGGCGCGCGTGTGGCCACGCTGCCATCCAGCGGGTTCCTGCGTTCAAAGGTCGCGCCATTGCCGGCTGCGCATTCCTGGCCGGCTATCAGCATTTTTTGTTCGATCATTTTTCATCTCCTTTTGACGTGAAAGCAGTCATCAAAGCTGCCTGTTGTTCATACCGTTGAAATTAGACGCGGCCCAGCACAGAGGTGTCGAGCAAGGGCCTAGGCGGCCCAGCAGCCCCGCAGCGTGGGCTGCCCCAGCATGGACTGCCCCAGCATGGGCTGCCCCAGCGATGGCATCGTCCCCCTCCGGGGGAAGCGGCGAAGCCGCTCAGGAGGATTCATCTCAGTGCTCTCCGCCCAAATAAGCGCGACGCACGGCGGGGCTGTTGCTGAGTTCTGTGGCCGAGCCTTCGCCCACAATGCGGCCCGTCTCCAGCAGATAGCCACGGTCGGCGATGGCCAGGCTCTGGCGCGCGTTCTGTTCCACCAGCAGCACGCCCATGCCCAGTGTCTTGATGCGCGCCAGGGCGGCGAAAAGCTCTTTGCACATCAGCGGCGACAGGCCCAGCGAAGGCTCGTCCAGCAGCAGGATATCGGGCTGGCTCATGAGAGCGCGGCCCACGGCCACCATCTGCTGCTCGCCGCCGCTCATGGTGCGAACGACTTGCGGCAGGCGATCGCCCAGCTTGGGAAAGAGGGCGAAGACCTGCTCCAGATTGCTGGCCTCGTTGGCGCGTGCGCGCTGGGGCTGGGCTCCCAGCAGCAGGTTTTCCTTGACGCTGAGATCGCCGAATACGCCGCGCCCTTCGGGCACCAGGGCCAGGCCGGCTTGCACGATGGCATGCTGGGGCAGCTGCATCAGCTCCTGGCCCGCCAGTTGGGCGCTGGCGCCGGCCTGCGGCGTGACCATGCCGCCCAGCGCCTTGAGCAGGCTGGACTTGCCCGCTCCGTTGGCGCCCAGCATGACGACCAGCTCGCCGGGCTGAACCTGGAGGCTGACCTGGTGCAGCGCCTCGTGCTTGCCGTAGCTCACCGAGATATTGCGCACTTCAAGCATGGCTGGCCTCCGCTGACCGGTCTTCATCTGCAGTCACGTCTTCCCCCAGATAGGCACGCACCACCTCGGGCTCTTGGAGCACCTGGGCCGTGGGGCCGTCGGCTATTTTCGTGCCCGCGTTCATCACCACGCAGCGGCTGCACAGCGCGTGTACGGCGTCCATCACATGTTCGACCATGAGAATCGTCAGCCCCGTGGCCTGCAGCTGCCGGATCAGTGCAATGCCCTGCTGCAGCTCCGTGGGGTTCAGGCCTGCCAGCCATTCGTCGAGCAGCAGGATCTGCGGCTCCAGCGCCAGCGCGCGGGCCAGCTCCAGGCGCTTCTGGTTGATATAGGTGAGCTCGCCCGCGGGAGTATTCGCCAATTCGGCCAGACCCACCTGATTCAGCAGTTGCAGGGCACGCGCAGCGGCAGGTTTGCCAAACAGCGGCCGGGGCTTGAAGGCCATGCCGGCAATGACGTTGTCGCTGCAGCTCATGGAGCCCAGCACCTTGACCAGCTGGAAGGTGCGCGCCACGCCCAGGCGGGCGATCTGGTGGCTTTTGAGCGGGTGGATGGGCTTGCCGTTGAATACGATCTCGCCGCCGTTGACGGGCAGGGCGCCCGAGATCAGATTCATGGCCGTGGTCTTGCCCGAGCCATTGGGGCCGAGCAGGCCCACGACCTCGCCCGGATAGACGTCAAAGCTCAGTGCGTTGACGGCCACCAGGCCGCCGAAGCGTTTGGTGGCACCGCGCACGGAAAGCAGGGTGGCGGTCTTCATGGCTGCTCTCCCTTGCTGGCCGCATTCCTGCCCAGCAGTCTGGCCAGCACGCCAGACAGGCCCTGGGGAATGAAGTACACGATCACGATGAATACCAGGCCCAGCAGAATCGAGAAATGGTTGGGGAAGTTGGCGGCCAGGTACTCGAACAGCAGCACCAGCGGCACGGCCCCCAGAATCGGGCCGAATAGCGCGCCGGCACCGCCGAGCAAGGCCATGATCAGGGTCTGGAACGAGACGGCAGGAGCAAAGGCAATGCTGGGGTCGATATAGGTCCAGCGCGGAGCCATGATGGCGCCCGTGACGGTGATGAACACGGCGCTGAGGGCGAACAGCAGCAGCTTGGCCGTGGTGGTGTTGATGCCCACATGGGTGGCAACGGTCTCGTCCTCCCCGATCACGCGCAGCGCCAGGCCCAGGCGCGAGCGGTTGATGAGGGCGCGCAGCGCCAGCACCAGGGCCAGCATGGCCAGCAACTGCCAGTAGATATCGAGCTGGGTGATCTCCACGAATACATAGCGGCCCAGGTCCTTGGTGATGTTGACTTCCCACCAGGTGACGAGCTGCTTGACCAGCTCGGCCAGGCCGAAGCTGAAGATCACGAAGTACACGCCCGACAGCCGCAGCGTGGACAGGCCCACGATCAAGGCCATGACCAGGCCCACGCCGGCCGCAATGCCCAGCACGGCGGCCCAGGGCAGGGACTCGCCGAACACGGCGGTGACATAGGCGCCCATGCCGAAGAAGGCGACGGTGGCCAGCGAGATATAGCGCGTCGGCCCCGAGAACAGCGCCCAGGCCGTGGCCAGCACGCAGTACATCAGAATGCTGATCATGAGCGAGAGGTAGTACTCATCCGTCAGCCAGCGCGGCAGCAGTGCCAGACCGGCGGTGGCGATGGCGCAGATGGCCCAGATCAGAATTTCTTTGCGGCTCATCGTGCAGTCCTCCCGAACAAACCGGTGGGCTTGAACAGCAGCACCAGCAGGAACACCGCGTAATTGACGGCCAGCGTCAGGCCGGGGTCGACAAAGGAGGCCACCAGCGTTTCGGCAAAGCCCAGCAGCATGCCGGCCACCAGGCAACCCATGAGATTGCCCACGCCACCCATGATGACGACGATCAGCGCCTTCATGGCAAACATGGTGCCCATGCCGGCCGAGAAGGGCAGAAACATGCTGACCAGCACGCCGCAGACCGCCACCAGCGCGCCGCCCAGACCATAGGCCAGGGCCGCCGTGCTGCGCACATTGATGCCGACCAGATGTGCGAACTGAGGTGCCACGGACACGGCGCGCACCACGGCGCCGGTACGCGTGCGTGTCAGCAGCAGGTACAGGCCGCCGCCCAGCACGATGGCAAAGCCCAGCACCAGCAGACGGTTGGCCGCGACCTTGCTGCCCAGGATCTCCACGGGATCGGCCAGATAGCTGTAGCTGTGATAGTCGCCGCCGAACATCACCAGCATGACGCCCTGCACGACGAACAGCATGCCGAAGGTGGCCAGAATCGAATCCACCTCCAGCGCCGGTCCGCCCTTGGCGCGGCGCACCAGCGGCGTCAGCAGCAGCTGATAGATCAGCCACTGGATGACAAAGCCCAGCGGCACCACCAGCAGCACCAGAAGCAGCGGTGAAATACCCCAGCTGCTCACCGCAAAAAAGGCCAGAAAGGCCGGCGCAATCAGAAACTCCCCATACGAGAGATTCATGATGCGCGCCACGCCATACTGCAGCGTCAGCCCCATGGCCACCAGGCCGTAGAGCCCGCCCAGCATGGCGCCAGCGAGAAGGATGTCTATTAAATTCATAGCGTATACCGCTGGTGATTCATTGTTCTTGTTATGAAATCAATGCAAAGTGAAAGCGAAACATGCGCAACCAGCTCTTGTTTTGATAGTTCTTGCGGAGCTGGGCGAATGCTGGAATAGGCATGCCCCAGCAACGGGACAGCGAGGAAGGGCAGCCCCGCACCGAGGCTGTCGTCCCCCTCCCATAGCGCGAAGCGCGTAGAGAGAGGGGGAAGGCGCGCAGCGCCTCAGGGGGTGACCCGCGGTATCACCGCAGGCTTGACCCCCGCCCGGTTGGTCGGCGCAATCGCATTGAACTCGCCGTTCTGCCACTGGCCCACATGCCAGAGCTTGGTCAGCATCTGGCCTTCAAGCTTGACGGGGCCGAGCACGGTCTCGAAGCTGCCGCTCTTGAGTTCCTGCGTTACGGCGGCGCGATCGATCTTGCCCACGCGCTCGATGGCCTGCTGCAGCATCTGCAGCGAGGTGTAGACGATGGGGCTGGCAAAGCGGTCCGATTCCTGGCCGGTCACCTCCTTGAAGCGCTTGAGGTAAGCCTGCATCTGCGGGTTGCCGGCATCGATGCCACCCGGCGCCATCACGCCTTCGGCCGCTGCGCCGAACTTGCCCTTGAACATGGGGAATTGCGTGCCCACGCCGGTGAACAGCACCTTGGGAGCCAGGCCCAGCGTCCTGGCCTGCTCGTTGATCAGCATGGTGTCGGGTGGGTAGGAGTAGGCCACGAAGGTGTCGGCACCCTTGCCCTTGGCCTCGTTGATGATGGGCGTCATGTCCTGGGTGCCGATCGGATAGCTCTTGTCGTAGACCAGCTCGAAGCCATGCTGCTTGGCGGCCTTGCGCGTGGCATTGGCCAGCTCCACGCCAAAGCCGTCGGCGATGTTGATCATGGCGATCTTGTTGTTGATCTTGCCGTCCTTCTTGGCCTTTTCCAGCATGGCGACCAGACCCTCGGCATATTCGCCGCCCGTGCCCAGGAAGAAGAAGGCATGCTTCCAGCGCTTGGCCAGATCGGGGGCCTTGTCGGTCACCGAGGTGGCGGCCAGCAGCGGGTATTTGTGCTTTTCGTAGGTCGGCCCCACGGCCAGGTTGGAGCCCGTGCCCCAGGGCGGCAGCACGAAGTCCACCTTGTCCTGGGTGATCAGGCGCTCGGTGGCGCGCACGGCCTCCTCGGTGCTGGAGCGATCGTCGTATTCGATGACCTCGATGGGCACGCGCTTGTTGTAGGCCTTGAGCATGATGCCGCCGGCGTCGTTGATCTCCTTGACCCAGAGCTTGTAGTTGGGCGCCGTGGTCACGGAGGTTCCGCCCGCGTTGACGCCGGTCTTGGCAATTGCCCAGCCGATACGGATGGACTTGGGCGCTTCCTGGGCCAGGGCCTGGCCGCACAGACCCGCCAGGGCCGTGGCTGCGACCAGGCTTTTGAGAACAAAACGCTTGTCGGCGAATGTCATGCTTGTCTCCTTTTTATGGACGGGTGTCCGGGTTTTCGGCCATCGTAGGAAATCGCGGCGCAAGGGGCTTGTCTGTGCGTGCACTGCGTCTTGTCTGTGCATGCAAGTGTCTGTGGGTAAACACTGATTTCCCTGCGAGGCGCCGGTTTTGCCCGGACCCGGGTCCGGGTCGCTATGGATAATGAAGCATCCTGTTACTTCTTCAGGAGCCCAGATGCGGCCAGACATTCCTGCCTACCAAGTGACCGAGAAGATGACCGAGATGCAAGGTGCCCAAGCCGTGGGCGCCTGGCAGCACTGGATGTCAACGCTCTATGGACTGGAGAGCGATGTCTATGGCGATCAGCATTTCTCGGCGCGGCTGGGAACCTTGGAGCTGGGGCCGGTGGGCATGACCCGGATCGAGGCCAGCCGCCATCGCGTGCGGCGCACATCGGCCAGCATGGCGCGGCACAGCACGGACTTTCTCAAGATCGTGGCTCCTTGGCATGGCGAGGCCCGCGTCTGCCAGAACGGGCGCGAAGCCGTGGCGCGCAGCGGCCAGTGGCTGATCTATGACACCACGCAGGAGTACGAGGTGCTCAACCCCGAGTGGTGCGAGCATCTGATCATCACCCTGCCCAAAAGCCGCTTCGAAGACCATGGTCGCGCCATCGACGCGCTCATGGGGCGCTATGTGGGCGGCAGCGAAGGCGTGTCCCGCATTGCGCTGGACATGATGCGCGGCACTTTTGCCGAATGTCGGGCCATGGGCCAGGGTCTGGCCCAGCATGTGACGGATTCGCTGCTGCAGCTGATCCAGCTGTCCCTGCTCGATGCCTGCGGCCGTGCGGCCTCCCTGAGCGCCAGCGAGCTGCTGCTGGGCCGCATCAAGGCCTATGTGCGCCAGCACCTGCGCGATCCGGCCCTGAGCGTCGATGCCGTGGCCGCAGCGCTCAACTGCAGCAAGCGTCATCTCTACAACGCCTTTGCCGATGAGAGCCTGTCCATCAGCCAGCATATCTGGGCCGAGCGCGTGGCCCTGTTCCAGCGCGAACTGCTCAGTCCTGCCAATCGCCACTGCACCCTGACCGAGCTGGCGCTGGCTAGCGGCTTTGCCAGCGGCGCGCATCTGAGCCGCCTGTTCAAGCAGCACACGGGGCAGACGCCGGCGCAGTTCAGGGCAGGCATGTTTGGCTCCAAATTGCTCAATTAAGAGTTAAACAAGCCTCAGGTTCAGATGCTAAATACGCTGTAAGCTATCAATAAGGTAGCAATCCAAAAACAAAAAAGCCACCCGGCGTTTTCAAATCGGGTGGCTTTTTTGCGTGCTTGGCTGCGACCAAGAGCGTTGGATTGAGCATGCTCTGATTCAGTAATACCGAGCAAGGGCCGCCCCGCAGCGAAGGTATTGTCCCCCTCCCGCGCAGCGAGAGAGGGGGAAGCGGCAAAGCCGCTCAGGGGGAGCCTCAGATATCTATTCCGCACTTGCCCGGAGCCAGAATCCCGTTGGGGTCCAGAGCCCGCTTGATCTTGCGCTCGATATCGCGCTTGACCGGACCGTAGCTCTGCGCCACGCGCTCCTGGAAGGCCGTGTTCACGCGGTACACGGCATAGCCTTCCTTTTCGAACTCGTCCAGCAGCTCGGCAAAGCAGGCGTTGGCACGCTTGGTTTCCTCTTCGTTGCTGCGGTCGTAGAGCACATCGATGACATGGTGCATATCGCGCCAGCCGACGATGAACTCGCCCACATAGTCCAGACCATGCTTGTTGAGGATCTTCTTGGCCAGCGACTTCTGCTTGTCGCACTCGCTGCCGCGCGCCTGCGACACAGGAGCAAACCACATCGAGCCGCCACCCCCGCGCCAGTTGTAGAGGCCGAATTCCTGCAGGTTGGGCACGCCCGACATGAGCTGGGCACGGTACTTGAAGGGCTGGGTGTCGCCAGCCATTTCTTCGGTGATCAGACGGCCCTTGCCCAGCTTCTTGAGCGCGTCCTGCACGATCTTGAAGTTGACGTCGACCTGCTCCCTGGTGCCGTACAGCGCCGCGTAGACATTCCAGGCGCCCAGATGCTTGTCCTTCTGGATCTGCTTGAGGATGGCGTCGGGCGTATGGCCGGGCTCGGTGGTGTAGTCCGAGCGGCGGGTGTTGCAGGTGGATGCCTCCCACAGCACGCCCGCGATCACCACCGAATTGGGGATGACCTGGGCGATGCGCAGGGGGCGGATGAATTCCACGATCTCGGAGATATCGCTGTCTTCGTCGAACTGGATTTCCAGCGGCTTGAAGACCGGGGGCTTGGGCATCAACCAGAAACCCATCTTGGTGCAGATGCCGTAGTTGGACTGGGTGAACATGCCGTCCAGCGTCGGGCCGTAGCCCCATTTGAACACCTGCCAGGCCTTGTCGCCCTTGACGCCTCCCATGCCGGTGCGCAGCACATCGCCGTTGGCCATCACCACTTCCATGCCGCACTGCATCATGAAGTGTTCGCCATAAGGTGTGTAGCCCACGCCGCGGTCCATGGTGTTGCCCAGAGGGCCGGCAATGGCCGAAGGTGCCGAGAACGACAGCATCAAGGGAATCTTGTTCTCTTCGAGGTAGTCGTAGAGCATCTGGTAGGTCACGCCAGGCTCGACCAGGGCCGTGCACAGTTCGGGGTCCACGTGGATGATCTTGTTCATCTTGCGCAGATCCAGCACCACCTGGCCGCGCTGGCCCGGTGCGGCCGAGCCGTAGCCGAAGTTGCGGCCGGTGGAGATGGTCCACACGGGCACCTTGTGCGCGTTGCAGATCTTGACGACCTCTTGCACCTGCTCCACGGTGGTGGCAGTCACAACGGCGGAAGGTGTGTGCTCTTCGGTAGGCACAGCCATCATCACCTTGGTGTAGGGACGAACCAGCTCGTCCTTGATCATCACATTGTCTTCGCCCAGGGCCTTCTTGAATTGGGCGATGGCCGCATCGAAGCTGCTCTCGCTCATGCCCTTGGGCAGGGCCATGTATTTGCTTGTCATGCTCTGCTTTCCTTGTTTCTTAGATTACGCAGCTAAAGGACACGCGGGCTTCCTTGCCTGCTGCCGCCGTGGTGGTGTTCATGACTTGACCGGACGCCAGCGACCGACCCAGCGCCTGGGCCCAGTCAGCGGCGGCGCCGTCTACGCGATGGTGTTCCACGGCCAGCACGCGGCCACCGCTGGAGCGAACCAGGTCCAGCACCAACGTGGCCGAGGCGTCATCAAGCAGACCCACCAGCAGGGTTTCATGGCTGTCGGTCAGCAGCTCGCCCAATTGGTTGAATGCGGCGCTGTCCAGACCTTGAAGGCCGGTGTGCACCACGTTGCGGGAGGTGCTCTGAACACCGGCCGCAAAGGCCTTGTCCAGCGCGCTGGCGTGCATGGAGGAGGTCACGGCCAGCACCTCGGCAGAGCGTGTGGCTGCGCTGGCGGTGCGGCCTGCAGCGGAGGTGGCAGCCTGTGCCCAGCCTATGCCGGAGACAGCCAGACCTGCAGCGGTCAGACCTTTGAGAAGGGAGCGACGATCGGTTTGCATTGCATCGTCCTCCTTATTTCCTGGCTGGCTCGGCTGCCTTGGGGGCCTCTGTCTTGGACAGGTAGTTTGCCAAGTCTTCCAGCGTGGCGTCGTCGATATCGGTCACGCGAAAAGACGGCATGGCGTTCATGCCGTTGCGCGCAATGATCACGTAGGTCGCGGGCGGAAAGCCTCGCCCCTTGATGACGGGGCCTATGCCGGCTTCATGGCATTTGGCGCAGGTCTTTTCGTAGAAGCGCTGGCCGGGGCCAATGTTGTGAGAGTCCGCAGCCGAGGCGGCGAGGCTGAGGCCAGACAGCAGGGCTGCCATGGCCAGTTGGGAGGCATGTTTCAACGTGGGTCTCCGGTGGTTCTGTGGGTCGGCAGACACAAGGCGCGGGCTAGGGCTCGCGCCTTGCCCATGCGGGCGCTGCACCTGAGGTCTTTGCCTCATGGCCCAGTGCCCGCGATGGAGGTTTCAAGCGAAGACAGGAGTCATGCCTGCCGGCTACGACTGCTGTCCTGGACGCTTTAGAAGGGGTAGTGACGTGCGGTGGTCTGCATGGTGATCCAGCGGGTGTCGGTAAAGGCATCGATACCGGCCTGGCCGCCAAAGTGGCCGTAGCCCGAGTTCTTCACGCCGCCGAAAGGCATCTGTGCCTCGTCGTGCACGGTGGGGCCGTTGACATGACAGATGCCCGCTTCGATGCGGCCGGCCACGCGCCAGCCGCGCGCTGTGTCCCTGGTGTAGACGGCGGAAGACAGGCCGAACTCGTTGTCGTTGGCCATGGCGATGGCCTGCTCTTCGCCACGCACGCGCACGATGGCTTTTACCGGGGCAAAGGTCTCTTCACGGAAGATTCGCATCTCGGGAGTCACGCCGTCTATCAGCGTGGCTGCCATCAAGGTGTCGTTGGCCTTGCCGCCGCAAAGAATTCTGGCACCCTTGCTCACGGCATCGTCGATGAGCTCGTTGACGCGGTTCACGGTGTTCATGTCCACGACTGAGCCCAGCACCACCGGTCCCTGGCGAGGGTCGCCCAGAGGCAGGGTCTGGGCGCGGCTCACCAGCTTGGCGATGAATTCCTCGGCCACGGCCTCGTCCACGATGATGCGCTCGGTGGACATGCATATCTGGCCCGAGTTGGCGAAGGCGCCAAAGGTGCAGCCGGCCACCGCGGAGTCGATGTCGGCATCGTCCAGCACCAGAAACGGTGCCTTGCCGCCCAGCTCCAGAATGACGGGCTTGAGGTATTTGGCGCAGGTCTGGCCGATGATGCGGCCCACGCGCGTCGAGCCCGTGAAGTTCACGCGGCGCACGGCGGGGTGAGCCACCATGGCCTCGACCACGGCGCCGGCGTCTTCGGGTGCATTGGTCACGAAGTTCACCACGCCGGGCGGCAAGCCGCCTTCCTGCAGCGCTTCGATGATCAGGCCGTGCGTGGCAGGGCACAGCTCCGAGCCCTTGAGGATCACGGTGTTGCCGCAGGCCAGGGGCGTGGCAATGGCGCGTACGGCCAAGATGATGGGGGCATTCCAGGGGGCGATGCCCAGCACCACGCCAGCGGGCTGGCGCACGGCCATGGCCATGCTGCCGGGGATATCCGAAGGAATCAGCTGGCCGTTGATCTGGGTGGTCAGCGACGCGGCTTCGAGAAACATATTGGCGGCCAGATGCACATTGAAGCCGGCCCAGATGCCGGAGGCGCCGGTTTCTGCCGCCATGGCTGCGGCAAAGGCTTCGGCCTTGGCCTCCAGGGCCTGCGAGGCCTTCATCAGCATCAGCCTGCGTTCTGTGGGGCCCAGGGCCGCCCAGGCAGGGAAGGCCGCCTGAGCGGCTTCCACGGCACGCACGGCGTCGGCTGTTGTGGCGGCCGGGGCACGCGTGGCGACCGATCCGTCCAGAGGGTTTCTGCGCTCGAAAGTGGCGCCATTGCTGGCCTGTGCGGTCTGACCGCCGATGAGCATGCTTTGTTCAATCATCTTCGCTTCCTTCGCTACCAAGGTCGCGTGACCGCGGTCACTGCTTGTTGCTGCAAGTTGAAAAAAGTGGGAGCTGGTGCCGTTGCACAAGGCTTGTGTCACCGGGCTTGTCTCCCCCTTTTTGTGGTGTTTCGCCTGACACTGGCGTGTGAGTGATCGTAGGAAAAGCCTTGGCAAGATGCTGTGCGCAATGTGCACAAACCGTTTGACGAATCGTGCACGCAACCTAGGGTTTGCACTAGTTTGAATGCAGTGTGGGAGATTCTTTCCGGCCTGAGCACGAAAGTGCTCACTTACCGATAATTGCTGTACTTTGTCGGTACAGGCAGAGATAGATACAACGAGGAGTCAAGGCCCATGACCGCGCCCGTGGTACTGAGTACCGATGGTCTTCCCGAGAAGGAAACTGCACCAGCCTGGCAGGGCTGGATGGCGCAGCTGTTCTCGGGTCTGGAGACGGATCTGTATGGCGACACCTGTTTTGACGGGCATCTGAGCGTGGCATACGCCGGCGATGTGATGCTCACCAAGCTGGATGCCGGGCGCCATCGCGTCATACGCGACAGCCACCGTCTGCGCGACAGCGAAGCGGCCTATCTCAAGATCGTGGCGCCCTGGAGCGGCCATGCCGAGGTGGAACAGTACGGCAGCAAGGCCTGCGTGAGCAATGGCAGCTGGGCCATCTATGACACCTCGCAGCCCTATGTGGTGGCCAATCCCCGGCACACGGAGCACCTGATCATGATGGTGCCCAAACAAAGCATTGCCGAGCGAGGTCTGCGTCTGGAAAACCTCATGGGTCGATCCGTGGGGGGCAGCGCCGGCATTGCGCGCATCGCTCTGCAGACCATGCGCAGCACTTACCAGGAACTGGACAATATGACGGCACCGCTGGCGCGCCGCGCCGGGGAGTTGCTGGTGGACATGGTGCATCTGTCCCTGCAGGCACTTGGCGGGCAGGCCACGGCGGTGACGCAGAAGCAGGCCCTGTACGACCGCATCTGCGAGCATGTGGCCAGCCATGTGCGCGACCCGGGGTTGTCGGTCGATCAGGTGGCCGAAGCGCTCAATTGCAGCCGTCGGCATCTGCACAACGCCTTTGCGGGGCGAGACCAGTCGCTGGGCGGCTTCATCCAGCAGAGCCGACTGGAGCTTTGCATGCGGGAGCTGCATTCCCCGGCGCTCGCGCACCGCACCATTACAGAGATTTCCATGGGCTGTGGTTTTGGCAACAGCGCGCACTTCAGTCGTGCCTTCAAGGCCTATGCCGGCATGTCGCCGTCCGAATTCAGAGCGCTTGGTCATTGATCTGTGCTGACCAGCGTTTTCTAGGCCTATAGGACAATGCAGTCCGTTGCTTAGAAAGCAGGACTGTATTCATGGACATCAATACGCCGCTCACCCTGCTGGGTGGACTTACCGCTTCTCAATTCATGCGCAAGCACTGGCATAAAAAGCCTTTGCTGGTGCGCCAGGCCATTCCCGGCTTCAAGGCCCCGATTCCGCGTGCTCGCCTGTTGGCCATGGCGGGCGAAGAGGGCGTGGAGTCGCGCCTGATTCAACAGCTGGAAGGTGATAGCTGGAAGCTCAGTCACGGTCCGCTGTCTCGTCGCAGCCTGCCGGCATTGACCAAGCCGGGCTGGACCGTGCTGGTGCAGGGCGTGGACATGCATGACGCCAAGGCGCACGAGCTGCTGCAGCAATTCCGTTTTGTGCCCGAGGCGCGCCTCGATGATCTGATGATTAGCTTTGCCACCGATCAAGGCGGCGTGGGGCCCCACTTCGACAGCTATGACGTGTTCCTGCTGCAGGCCCACGGCAAGCGCCGCTGGCGCATCGGTCGTCAGAAAGACCTGTCTCTGCAGCAGGGCAAACCACTGAAGATTCTCTCCAACTTCGAGCCCGAGGAAGAGTTCGTTCTGGAGCCCGGCGACATGCTGTATCTGCCGCCCAAATGGGCGCATGACGGAGTGGCCGAAGGCGAATGCATGACGTATTCGATAGGCTTTCGCTCGCCCGATCGCAGCGAGCTGGGCCGCGAATTGCTGCTGCGCATGTCGGACGAGCCCGACGAGCCCGAAACTCCGGTCATTTATCGCGACCCCAAGCAGGAGGCCGTGAGCAGCCCGGCGCTGATTCCTGAAGGCATGTATGACTTTGCCCGCGAGGCACTGAAGAAGGCCATGGCCGAGCCGCTGGCGCTGGAGCGCGCGCTGGGCGAGTATCTGAGCGACCCCAAGCCCAATGTCTGGTTCGAGCACGGCGATGAAAACGGCATGTTCGAAAGCGTGGTGCTGGATCGCCGCACGCGCATGATGTATGACGCCAAGCACATCTTCATCAATGGCGAAAGCTATCTGGCGGGCGGCCGCGATGCCACGCTGATGCGCAAGCTGGCTGACACCCGGGCGCTGTCGCGCAAGGATCTGGCAACTGCCAGCGATGACGCGCTGGAGTTGCTGTCGTCGTGGTTTGATGCTGGCTGGGTTCGCTCGGGCGACTGAAACAGGGTGGACTTGTAACAGCGATCGTGCTAACTTACGTGTTTGTCCTCTGTGGCTCCTGCAGATTTCGCAGGCTTTGTGTAGGTTATGTAAATCTTTATCAAAGCTTTGTCAGGGATTTGACAGGAATAAATTTATGCTCCACAGTGTGGCTCAAGGCAAGCATGGGCTTGCCCGGTAAATGAGAACGCACCGATTTGTGCAGAATTGTTTGGTTGCTGTCAGTGTTAGTCAGCAATGGGCAAAACTACCTATAATGCGGGCTGAGTCGAATTTATCGTTTGACCTGATCTGCCAGAGCGATCAATAGCTGCAAAAGGCTGACCGTAATGGCAATCTGCATACCGTCTGCTGAACCTACCATTTAGGAAACTGTCATGAAGAACTCTCTGATTCTGGCTACCGTGATCGCTGCTGCTGCTCTGGCTGCTTGCGGCAAGAAGGAAGAAGCTCCTGCTGCTCCCGCACCTGCTGTGGAAGCTCCTGCTGCTCCCGCTCCTGCTGCCGAAGCTCCTGCTGCTCCTGCCGCTGACGCTGCTGCTCCCGCCGCTGACGCTCCTGCTGCTCCTGCCGCTGACGCTCCTGCTGCTCCCGCCGCTGACGCTCCTGCTGCTCCCGCCGCTGACGCTCCTGCTGCTCCCGCCGCTGAAGCTCCTGCTGCCAAGTAATTCGCTGCATCAGCCAGCTTGAGGCCCAGGTCTCGAGCATGAAAAAACCGCACTCAGGTGCGGTTTTTTTACGTCTGGATTTTGCAGAGGATTTTCGCGCTGCGGATGTGGGCTGGTATGCAAGGTCTGCACCTGTATCTGCACCTGTCTCTGCACTTGGGCGGATTCTGGCGGGCAAGCGCGCGCCATGAGCATTGCAGCCCAAGCCGAAGGTCGGCTTGTTCGGACATGAAAAAAGCCACCAGAGCGGAGCCCGGTGGCTTTTGTATGGGGTGCAGCGCTCTTTACTTCAGATCATCGGTGATGATGCGCACGATGCGTTGGCCGTTGGTGGAGCTGTCCGGCTGGCCTTGCTCATTGAGCACGCTGACCTGGGACTTGTTGCCATCACCCTTGACCTGGATCTGATACTTCTGAGGCGCGGCAGCTTCCTTGCCCTGGCTGAAGATCTTGCTGAAGAAGCCCTTGGACTCAGGCTTGGCGTTCGGGTCCACGTAGCGCACGTAGTAGAGGCCGCGGCTGCGGTCGCGGTCTTCCACGGTGAAGCCGGTGCGGTCCAGCGCCACGCCAACGCGGCGCCATGCGCGCTCAAAGCCTTCTTCCAGCTGCAGCGTGGGCACGCCGTTGATGGTGTCCATGCGTGCGCCGGTCGAGGTGGTAGCTGCAGACTTGTCCGCCTTGGCGACGGCAGATGCCTGCTCTTCGCTCACGCCCAGCTTGACCATGATGCGGCGCAGGAATTCGGTTTCCAGTTCGGGGTCGCGAGGACGTGGTTGCCAGATGGTGTTGTCCTTGCGCTCGCTGGTGTAGACCTCCTGCATGCCACGGTGGGTGACATAGATGCGGGTCTTGCCATCGGGTTCGCGCTCCAGGCGGGTGCGGAATTTATCTCGCTCGCTGGTGGAATAGAGCGAATCGAACACCTTGCCCAGGCTTTTGCGGATGATGTCCTGAGGCAGCTTGGCGCGGTTTTCGGCCCAGTCGGTCTCGAGAATGCCCAGTTGACGGTCTTCCATCGAGTAGATGAAGCCGTTTTCCAGCCAGAAGTCGCGAGTGGGCTCCCAGAGCTTGTCGGCTGCACGATCAACCACGAGCCAATGCTCGGCACCGTCGCGCTCGATGCGGACGTCGCCAATCTTGTTGGCCGCGGTGTTGTTGTCGGCAGGCTTGGCGGCCTTGGCATTGGCCTGCATGGCAGCAGCGGATACCACGCCACCAGGGACGGTATAGCGCGAGTCTTGCGACAGCTGCGTCAGATCCGGAGGGACTTCAAGAGAGGGAGCTTGATTCTTGCCCGCGCTCTTGTAGTCGATCTTGGTCTCTTGGAACGTGGTCGTGCAGGCAGACAGGCCCAGCGCGATGCTGAGCAGGCTCAAACGTGCTGTTTGTTGTTTCACGCGGATTGTCCTTGGGTAGCGTTCAAGCTATGTGCGAAAAACCGCTAGCTTAGCGCAACTCGATCAGAGTACGCCAACTTTACGCAGAGCATCCTCAACAACTGCTTCGCATTGCTCGCTCAGCGGCGTCATGGGCAAGCGCATGGCGGGGCCGCACAAACCCATGCGGGCTGCTGCCCATTTCACGGGAATGGGATTGGCTTCCACAAACAGGCTCTTGTGCAGGGGCATGAGCTTGAACTGGATTTCCATGGCGCGCTTGGTATCGCCGGCCATGGCGGCCTTGCACAGCTCGCTCATCAGGCGGGGCGCGACGTTGGCCGTCACGCTGATATTGCCGTGGCCGCCGCACAGCATCAGTGCCACGGCGGTGGGGTCGTCACCGGAGTAGACGCCGAAGCCGGCAGGCACGTCGCGGATCAGCCATTGGGCACGCTCGATGTTGCCGGTGGCTTCCTTGATGCCGATGATGCCGGGGATCTGGGCCAGGCGCAGCACGGTGTCATGCTGCATGTCCGCAACCGAGCGGCCGGGCACGTTGTACAGGACCACGGGCAGGTCGCCAGTGGCTTCGGCGATGGCCTTGAAGTGCTGGTACTGGCCTTCCTGTGTGGGCTTGTTGTAGTAGGGAACGACCTGCAGCTGGCTGTCAGCGCCCACCTTCTTGGCGTATTTGGCCAGCTCGATGGCTTCGTGCGTGCTGTTGGCACCGCAGCCGGCCATGATGGAGACGCGACCGGCGGCCTGTTCCACGGCGACACGAATGATTTCGCAATGCTCTTCGACATTCACGGTGGGCGATTCACCGGTGGTGCCGACCACACCGATGCAGTTGGTGCCTTCGGCCACATGCCAGTCGATGAGTTTGCGCAGCGACGGGTAGTCGACGCTACCGTCTTCGAGCATGGGCGTAATGAGGGCAACAATGCTGCCAGTGAGAGCAACGGAGGGTGATGTCATATCCGCAATCAGAAAACGGTAAAAATGAATTCTACAAACAGGGACAGGGTGCAGGCAGTGGTTTGCGATCAACAGTGCCTAGCAAAACTCTGTTTTTGTCGAAGTGTTGTTGATAAATGACGAAATGACGAAATATTTAATTTCTGTGCGTCATATTGTTCGTTGATCGTGGCTTTGTTTCGGACGGCATGGCTGCAATCTGGCGGCTTTGCAAGTCTTGCTCAATGCGGCCCGGCCGTTTTCCTCAAAGCCTGCAGGCAGGCCCGGCGACCGTGGTTCCTGCCCCGCCGGCATCGCTTCAGTTCGCGCTGTAGTTCCAGGCGCTGATATGGGCCTGCGCCAGTCGCTCCATGAAGTCCTCGGCATCTGCCGAGCGCACCACGGTCACGCGCAGGCTGTCGTCATCGGTGGCCAGCTTGATCAGGGCCAGCTGGCGGTCAGCCAGATGTTCGGCCATATGCTCCAGGCCCGATTCAACACCGTCAGCGGGCGTGTCCCACTGCCAGTCATCGGTGCCGGGAAGCCAGCGCGTGTTCGCAATGCCGTCGGCATCCTTCCAGTCAAAGCGGGCGAACTGACCGGCAACGGCAAGCAGATGCACCCAGTACAGGGTCAGCGCGTTTTCACCAGCGGGCAGATGCATGACATCGGGGTCGATCTCGTCATCTTCGTCCCAGCCCATGTCGTCAGGATCAGGTGCCGCCACGCAGTCGCGCCATTGCTGCAGCAGTTCTGCGGTCCGGCTTTCGTCATTCAGGCAGAGGATGCGCGATATATCCTGCATCCAGGCCCCATCCTCTGCCTCTATCAGTTCCGCGCGGGTCATGGTCGTGGTTTCGGGGGTGTCGCCACCCAGGCCCTTGAACATGCCGCGCAGTGCGTTACGGTAGTCCTCCCAGGTTTCTCCGGTGCGGGTGATGCTGAAATCCTGGATAGAGAACATGACCAGTTCGGCCTCCGGCCCTTCGCCCACAAAGGTGAGCAGTTCATTTTTCTTCGGACTGCAGTTCAGCGGCGGGCACCAGATATCAGGGGCGGCCAGCAGCTTGCCTTTGGTGTTGAAGATGCGCGGCTCGCCTTTTTCGGTGATGGCCAGAAGCTTGCGACCGGGAAATACCTTGGGGGGCGAGCTGCTGAAGCCGCGCTCTATGGTCTTGAACTGACAGGGGATGATTTCCTGGCCGCGGATGTCAATCACGCCTTCGAGGATGCGGTGCTCCTGTTCGCCCTGCTCGTTGACAAAGGGTTCCCGGACGCAGGCGACGGCCAGTTCTGTCTTGGCGCTGAAGTCGTTGATGTGCTCATAGCGGCCCGCATCAAACACAGGGTGGCCGTCGGGCTTGAGCAGCAGCTGGCGCGAGTCGCCATAAGAGCCTTGTTCGGCACGGATGAATTCGTCCTGCTCCTCGTTGTAGTCGATGCTGCTGAGCCCTTCGTGCAGCAACGCGAGGCCGGGCAGGTTGCGCAGCTCCTGCATGTTTTCCTGCCTCGGTGATCTGCAGGCCATCACATGGGGAGTGACAGCATAGGCGTCGCGATAGCCCTCGGAGGGCGATACCAGCCAGATGCCGTTCAAATCCTTGATGCCGGACCTCGCGCCTTCGCCCGGCGTGGTCTCGGGATAGTGCACGCTCAGATGCTCGCCAGAGACAAAAGTCATGCTCGCGCCTTCCAGGGGGCGCTGAAGCCAGCGGCCATAGGGCGTGACCATGCCCACAGGCCAGTGGTCGCGCTCGGCTTCGTTCTGTGGCTTCAGGCCCGTGCGCGGGTGCAGCTTGGGCATGACGTAATAGCTTTCGGTCGCTTCGTCCCAGGCGCCATGGTGGCGCGGCTCGTAGTGATCGGCCAGCCAGGCGGGCCAGTCTTCTTCGCTTTGCTGCTCGATCACCTCGGTGCGTGCAATGACCGAATCGCTCCACCATCCCAGATGGGATTGCGGTGCCCGCTTCAAGGCCTGCAGGGATTCGGGCAGCTCGCCGCCGCTGCAGCTCCATTGCCGGCATAGCTCGCGCTGGGCCTGCAAAAAGGTCGTGAACTCCGCTTCGTCAAAGTCATGCGGACATAACGTGGCGCAGTCCAGCAGCAGCCACTGGCGCGTGCTGGTGCTGATGGTGTGATCGATGTGCTGCCATTGCTTCTTGACGGAGTCGGGCCAATGCGCAGGGCATTTTGCGGGCAGTGGCTCAATCACGCTCTTGAGCCATTGCCAGCGGGCCCGGACCTGCTCCATGGGTGCGGCCAGGGCCGAGAGGCTTTGCTTGTCCTGGTAGGCGCTGCAGGGAACCAGTTCGGGCAGATGCCGCGCATCGCCCAGCAGCACGCTGAACAGCAGCGGTGTGCTGCTGAACCATTCGGCCCAGCCGTCACAACTGCCGCCGGGCTCTGCGGGCCACTCTGTCGAGGCACTGGGGTGTTCGTCGTGGGCAAGCAGCAGGGCGTAGGCGGGCATGGCGGTCGGGCAGATGTAGATGCAGAAGAAGGGCGTCAGGCTTGAAGCAATGCGGCAGGCGCGGCCGGGCCATCGGGCCTGATGGCGGCAATGCGCTGAACCACGCGCTCGGGCTGGTGCAGCAGGCCGTGCTCGTAGGCGACGATGTTCCAGCCTGCGCAGACCTGCAGCAACTCGGCTGGCGCCAGCAGGAAGTCCGGGCGCGAGGGCTTGCCATAGGCATCGTTGCCCTGGGCGAAGGTTTCGTAGAGCAGCACGCCGCCGGGCTTGACGCTGTTCAGAATCTGCGGCCACAGCGGACGCCACAGATAGTTGGTGACGACCACGCCATCAAAGCTGCGGCCCGTCAGCGGCCAGGCGTCGTTCTCGATGTCGGCGGTAATCGTCTCGGCGATATCCGCCACGGACCGGGTCGCTTCCGGCGCCTTGTCCACGCTGGTCAACGCGTGATTCAAGGCCGAGAGGAAACGGGTATGGCGACCCATGCCGCAGGCCAGATCCAGTACAGAGCCCTGCGGGCGTAGCAGATGGGCAAAGCGGGCAATCCAGGCGGAGGGCGCCGGCGCGCAGTGGCTGGCGGCAATCGCAGGAATGGCGGCGGGTGGGGGAGGCTGGGTGTTGCTGGTCATCTTGCGAAAACTATAGCAGTGCCCGTAGCCAAATCCTTGCATGGCCCGTGCGTCGCTGCATCGGCAGCAGCTCGCGCCGGCTCAGTGCGGCGTCACATCGTCCTTGAGCGCGGCCAGGGCCATGTCTTCCACCATGCCAGGGGCGATCAGCTTGATGAAGCGGCCCAGCTTGCCCTTGCCCGTCATCACCACCTCGCGCTGGCGGCGCCTCATGCCGTCGAGTATGAGGCGCGCGCATTCGGCCACCGTCATCGCGCCGTCTTCCTTGAGGCCGCTGACGCCTGCGGCCTCGCCTCTGGCGTTGTAGCCGTGGTAGCGGATGCGCGTATCCACCACGCCGGGGTAGGCCGTGGTCACGCTCACGCCAGCGGGTTTGAGCTCGATGCGCAGGGCTTCGAAGAAGCCGGCCATGGCGAACTTGCTGGCGCTGTAGGCCGTGCGACCCGGCACGCCGATCAGACCGGCCAGCGAAGACACGGCGACGATGGAGCCCTGGCTGGCCTTGAGGTGCGGCAGCGCCGCATGGGTGCACCAGACGCTGCCCCAGAGGTTGATGCGCATCAACCTCTCATACCAGCCCAGGTCTTGTGCGCTGACCTGTTCAAAGAGCGCATGGGCCGAGACCCCGGCGTTGTTGATCAGGGCGTCCAGCCCGCCAAACTGCTGCACGGCTGCGTCGATCAGCGCGCGGCACTGGGCCTCTTCGCTCACATCGGTGGGAACTGTCAGCACCTGCGCCCCCAGGGCCCGGCATTGTTCTGCCACGGCCTGCAGGTTGCCTGCATTGCGTGCGGCCAGCGTCAGCTGCAGCCGGCTTTGATGGGTTTGCGCCAGCTGGCGGGCCATTTCGGCGCCTATGCCGTCCGAGGCTCCGGTGATGATGATGCGGGCCATGCTCTCTCCCGGCCATGCCGCCCGGGCAGCTTGCCCAAGAGCTCAGAAGCAGGCCCAGACCTGGTCTGCGAGTGTGAGCATGAATTCCGGTTGCAGATACAGGGCAAACACCGCCAGCAGCAGCACGAGCACGGCACACCAGATAGAGATGCGTTGCCAGAGTTTGAGCGGCATGGTGGTGTCTCCGGTATCAGGCTGCGCTGGGCGAGCTGCGCACAATGGCGGCCTCGCGCACGGGCAGGTTGACGATGGCGGCAAAAATGCCCAGGGCAATCGAGATGTACCAGACCATATCGTAGTTGCCGTTGATATCGTAGAGATAGCCGCCCAGCCATACGCCCAGGAAGCTGCCGATCTGGTGGCTGAAAAAGACAAAGCCGCCCAGCATGGACAGATGCTGCACGCCGAAGATCTGGGCGATGGTGGCATTGGTCAGCGGCACGGTGGACAGCCACAGAAAGCCCATGGCGGCGCAGAAGGCATAGACCGACCAGGGCGACAGCGGTGCCAGCAAAAAGGCCACGGTGGCCACCGAGCGCAGACCGTAGATGCCCGACAGCAGGTAGCGCTTGGGCAGCTTCTGGCCCAGATTGCCGGCCAGATAGGTGCCGAAGATATTGAACAGGCCGACCAGTGCCAGCGAATAGCTGGCCACATGGGGCGCCATGCCGAAGTCCTTCAGATAGCTGGGCATGTGCACCCCGATGAACATGACCTGGAAGCCGCAGACAAAGTAGCCCGCCATCAGCAGCAGAAAGCTGGGGTAGGTCCAGGCTTCCCTGAGCGCCTGGCCCACGGTCTGCTCGCGCTTGATGGGCGTGCTGCCGCCAAAGCCCGGCTCGCGCAGGCCAAAGGCCAGGGCGGCGATCAGCAGCGCGAACAGCGCCAGTATCAACAAGGCATTGGACCAGCCGAACTGCGCGATCAGCTTGCCCTCCACGGGCACCATGAAGAACTGGCCGAACGAGCCTGCCGCCGCGGCCACGCCCATGGCCCAGCTGCGCCGCGCCACCGGAATCTGGCGGCCCAGCACGCCGTAGATCACGGCATAGGTGGTGCCGGCCTGGGCCGCGCCGATCAGCACGCCGGCGGTCAGCAAAAACACGGTGGCATCGGGAGACAGCGCCATGCCGGCCAGGCCCAGGGCATAGAGGATGGAGCCGCCGATCAGCACCTTGAAGGCGCCGATGCGGTCGGCCAGCATGCCGACGAAGATGCCCAAGATGCCCCAGGACAGGTTCTGCACGGCAATGGCCAGGGAGAAGTTCTCGCGCGTCCAGCCCATCTCCTGGGTAATGGGTTGCAGCCACAGGCCGAAGCCGTGGCGTATGCCCATGGAGAGCGTGACGATGGCGCCACCGCACAGAAGAATCTGCGCCATGGACATGGGGGCTTGAGTTGTCTTTGTAGTCATGCCGTGTGTGCGAAAAAAGGCTTGGGGTGCGGTCAACTTGCCACTTTAACGAAACAAGCTGTTTTGCGCCTGCACAGGCCGTCACATGCGTGGCAGGCTGCCCTGCCAGAATGCGTGACCGGCAAGCTGCGGCGCGGGAGCCGCAGCCGGGCAGAAAAAAATAAAAAGTGAGCGCTTTGCGCAATCTGCGTAATGGATATCGATTTGAAACTATCCATAACGCATGAATGGCAAGCGGTAAATGCTATTGTTTTCAGAGTGTCCGCAGCGATGAAGACCCGGTAAAAACACGTTGCCAAGACAGATGTTCGGGCTTTGTGCAAGAGTATTGGGAGTAAACAACTGTGAATTTATCCAGCTCTCACTCGGAGAGGCTACTACAATCCGCCCCCATGGCAGTCAAACCGTCCAACGAATATTCCGAAGGCTCGATCCGCGTTCTCAAGGGTCTGGAGCCTGTCAAACAGCGTCCTGGCATGTATACGCGCACCGACAACCCCCTGCACATCCTGCAGGAGGTGATCGACAACGCGGCCGACGAGGCGCTTGCCGGCTACGGCAAGAAAATCAAATTCACCATGCACGCCGACGGCTCCTACAGCGTGGAGGACGACGGGCGCGGCATTCCCTTCGGTCTGCACCCCGAGGAAAAGGCGCCCGTGGTGGAGCTGGTCTTCACGCGCTTGCACGCGGGCGGCAAGTTCGACAAGGGCAATGGCGGCGCCTACAGCTTCTCGGGCGGTCTGCACGGCGTGGGCGTCTCGGTGACGAATGCGCTGGCCACACGTCTGGAGGTGCAGGTGCACCGCGACGGCCAGGTGGCCACGCTGGTGTTCTCGGGCGGCGATGTGATCGAGCCGCTCAAGGTGCGCCCTTTGCAGGCTGGCGAGCGCAAGCAGGGCACGACGGTACGTGCCTGGCCCGATGCCAAATACTTCGAATCCTCGGCCCTGCCCATGGGCGAGCTGGTGCATCTGCTGCGCAGCAAGGCCGTGCTCATGCCTGGCGTGGCCGTTTCGCTGATCAACGAAAAATCGCGTGACACCCAGAGCTGGCAGTTCAAGGGCGGTCTGCGCGACTATCTGGCGCAGAGCCTGCATGGCGAGCCCGTCATCCCCCTGTTCGAAGGCGAGGGCTTTGCCGACAAGAACAACGACAGCTTTGCCGAAGGCGAGGGCGCGGCCTGGTGCGTGGCCTTCACCGAAGACGGTGCGCCGCTGCGCGAAAGCTATGTCAACCTGATTCCCACCACCGCTGGCGGCACGCATGACAGCGGCCTGCGCGACGGCCTTTTCCAGGCCGTCAAGGCCTTCATCGACATGCACTCGCTGCTGCCCAAGGGCGTCAAGCTCATGCCCGACGACGTGTTTGCGCGCGCCAGCTATGTGCTCAATGCCAAGGTGCTCGATCCGCAGTTCCAGGGCCAGATCAAGGAGCGCCTGAACTCGCGCGATGCCGTGCGTCTGGTCTCGGGCTTTGTGCGCCCGGCGCTGGAGCTGTGGCTCAACGAGCATGTGGACTGGGGCAAGAAGCTGGCCGAGATCGCCATCAAGGCCGCCCAGACGCGCCAGAAGGCCGGCCAGAAGGTGGAAAAGCGCAAGGGCAGCGGCGTGGCCGTGCTGCCCGGCAAGCTGACCGATTGCGAGAGCAAGGATATAGCCGTCAACGAGGTGTTTCTGGTCGAGGGCGACTCTGCCGGCGGCAGCGCCAAGATGGGCCGCGACAAGGAAACCCAGGCCATCCTGCCGCTGCGCGGCAAGGTGCTCAACACCTGGGAGGTGGACCGCGACCGGCTGTTCGCCAACAACGAAATCCACGATATCTCGGTGGCGATCGGCGTGGACCCGCATGGCCCCAATGACGAGCCAGACCTGTCCGGCCTGCGCTACGGCAAGATCTGCATTCTCTCGGATGCGGACGTGGACGGCTCGCACATCCAGGTGCTGCTGCTGACGCTGTTCTTCAAGCATTTCCCCAAGCTCATCGAAGCCGGCCACATCCATGTGGCGCTGCCGCCGCTGTTCCGGGTGGACGTGCCGGCGCGCGGCAAAAAGCCCGCCATCAAGGTCTATGCGCTCGATGCGGGCGAGCTCGATGCCATCATCGAAAAATGCGCCAAGGACGGCGTGCCGCGCGAGAAATGCCAGGTCAGCCGTTTCAAGGGCCTGGGCGAGATGAATGCCGAACAGCTGTGGGAAACCACGCTGAACCCCGATACGCGTCGTCTGCTGCCGGTGCAGTTCATGAATCTGGACTTTGCACAGTCGGAGGCCGTGGTCACCAAGCTCATGGGCAAGGGCGAAGCCGCCGCCCGCCGCGAGCTGATGGAGCTGCATGGCGATGCCGTGGAGGTCGATATCTAGGCGGGCGTTGCCAACGTCTGCACTAGCGCTCACCAGCGGTCGATGGAGCCAGCCATGCACAAGCCCATGTTCGATGCCTCACCCAGCCAGCCGCCTGCGCGCGGCGGGTTCGCGTCTGTGCGTTTGCGACGTGCAGTGGCGGCTGCCCTGCTGGCGGGCTTGGGCTGGCTGGCCCTGGCGCCGGCGGCGCATGCCGATCTCTGGGCCTATGTCGACGAATTTGGGGTCACGCACTTTGCGGCCGAGGCGCTGGACGAACGCTACAAGCTGTTCTTCAAGGGCGAGCTCTACGACAGCAGCCAGCCGGGTCTACAGCTCAAGCCGGATTCGGCGGCCGAGGGGCTCAGCGCCCGCACGCGCATGCAGAGCTTTTTCGAGGTCTCGCCGCGCTACAAGAGCGTGAGGCCGCATCTGCAGAAAGCGGCCGAGAGAACCGGCGTGGACTACGACCTGATCAAGGCCGTGATCGCCGTGGAGTCCGGCTTTGATGCCCAGGCCGTCTCGCCCAAGGGCGCCGTCGGTCTGATGCAGCTGATGCCGGCCACGGCAGAGCGCTTTGGCGTGTCGGCCAGCAAAAAGCGCAGCATGCAGCAGCAACTGACCGACCCGGCCGTGAACGTGCCTGCCGGCGCGCGCTATCTGAGCTATCTGATGGACTTGTTCCCGGGCCGGCTCGATCTGGTGCTGGCAGCCTATAACGCAGGCGAAGGTGCGGTGCAGAAGTTTGGCAAGGCGATTCCGCCCTACAAAGAAACAATGAATTACGTCAAGGCCGTCACGGGCATTTACGAGCAGTTGCAGGCAGCCCGGCCCCTGAGCGGCCGGCTGGCTGCGGCCGGTTCGGCTGGCCGCGGCGGCTCCCGCATACGCATGACTCTGCCGGGCGCGGCCTCTGCGGCCGCGGACGCGCAAATACCTTGAGTCGCCGGATCGGCGCAATTTGGAAAATCACAAAGAATTCATGAGCGATCAAACCACACTGGATTTGTCTCAACAAGCCGCTGGCGATGCACTGGACCTGGGTCAATACGCACAGCGCGCCTATCTCGAATACGCTTTGTCGGTGGTCAAGGGCCGTGCCCTGCCCGACGTCAGCGATGGCCTCAAGCCCGTGCAGCGCCGCATCCTCTATGCCATGGACCGCATGGGTCTGGGCTATAGCGGCCCGAATGGCAATACGGCGGCCAAGCCGGTCAAGAGCGCCCGTGTCGTCGGCGACGTGCTGGGCCGCTTTCACCCGCACGGCGACCAGTCGGCCTACGACGCACTGGTGCGCATGGCCCAGGACTTCAATCAGCGCTATCCGCTGGTCGACGGCCAGGGCAACTTCGGCAGCCGCGACGGCGACGGCGCAGCGGCCATGCGTTACACCGAGGCGCGCCTGTCCAAGATCACCGGCCTGCTGCTCGACGAAATCGATATGGGCACCGTGGACTTTGTGCCCAACTACGACGGCAGCACTCAGGAGCCCAAGCAGCTTCCGGCGCGTCTGCCGTTCTCGCTGCTCAATGGCGCCAGCGGCATCGCCGTGGGTCTGGCTACGGAAATCCCGAGCCACAATCTGCCCGAGGTGGCAGCGGCCTGCGTGGCCCTGATCAAGAAGCCGCAACTGCCTGAGGAGGAGCTGCTGGCGCTGATTCCCGGCCCCGACTATCCGGGCGGCGGCCAGATCATTTCATCGAGCAGCGATATTGCCGATGCCTACCGCACGGGCCGTGGCAGTCTCAAGGTGCGTGCGCGCTGGAAGATCGAAGAGCTGGCACGCGGCCAGTGGCAACTGGTGGTGACCGAGCTGCCGCCCGGCGTGTCGGCCCAGAAGGTGCTCGAAGAGATCGAGGACATCACCAATCCCAAGGTCAAGACCGGCAAGAAGGCGCTGAGCCAGGAGCAGACCCAGCTCAAGGCCAGCATGCTGGCCGTGCTGGACTGCGTGCGCGACGAGTCGAGCAAGGATGCGCCGGTGCGCATCGTGTTCGAGCCCAAAACCGGCAAGATTCCGCAGTCGGAGCTGATCACGGCGCTGCTGGCCCACACCAGCCTGGAGTCTTCGAGCTCGATCAACCTGACCAGCATCGGCCTCGATGGCCGCCCGGTGCAGAAGTCGCTGCGCCAGATGCTGGAGGAGTGGATTGCCTTCCGCTTCCAGACCGTGACGCGACGCAGCCAGCACCGGCTGGAGAAGGTGCTCGATCGCATCCACATCCTCGAAGGCCGTCAGGCCGTGCTGCTCAATATCGACAAGGTCATTGCCATCATCCGCGCCAGTGATGAACCCAAGCAGGCCCTGATCGACGCCTTCAATCTCTCCGAGCGTCAGGCCGAGGACATTCTTGAAATCCGTCTGCGTCAATTGGCGCGCCTGGAGGCCATCAAGATCGAGCAGGAGCTCAAGGAGCTGCGCAGCGAGCAGGGCAAGCTAGAGGACATCCTGGGCAGCGAGGCGACCATGCGCCGCCTGATCTGCAAGGAAATCGAGGCCGATGCAAAGACCTTCGGCGATGCCCGTCGCACGCTGATCCACGAGGAGAAAAAGGTGGTGGCCGAGGTCAAGGTGGTGGATGAACCCACGACCGTGATCATTTCCGAAAAGGGCTGGGTGCGCACGCGTCAAGGCCACGGCGTGGATGCGGGTACGCTGAGCTTCAAGGCCGGCGACAGCCTCTACGGCACCTTCGAGTGCCGCACCGTCGATCAGTTGCTGGCCTTTGGCAGCAACGGCCGGGTCTATTCGGTGCCGGTGTCGGCCCTGCCGGGCGGACGCGGCGACGGCCAGCCTGTGACGACGATGATCGAACTCGAAGCCGGCACCCAGCTGCTGTACTACTTTGCCGGCAGTGAAAGCACGCAGCTGCTGCTCTCGGGCTCGGGCGCCTATGGCTTCACGGCGAATGTGGGCGATATGGTCTCGCGCCAGAAGGCCGGCAAGGCCTTTGTCACGCTGGGCGAGGGCGAGACCCTGTGCGCACCTTCGGTGGTGCATGGCGTGCCGATGAATGCGCGTGCCGAGTATGTGGAAGGCGGCGAGCAGGGAGCAGGTCTGCTCAACCCCGCCAGCCATGTGATCTGCGCCTCGGTGGGCGGTCGCATTCTGACCTTCGAGATCGCAGAGCTCAAGGCCATGCCCAAGGGCGGGCGCGGCCTGATGCTGATCAGCCTGGAAGACAAGGATCAACTGGCCGGCGCGGCCGCCTATACGCGCAGCATCCGCCTGGATGGCGTGGGGCGTGGCGGCAAGGCGCGTACCGAGACGCTGGAGATCCGCAGCCTCAACAACGCCCGTGGCAACCGCGGCCGCAAGGGCAAGGCCGCCGACCTGGGTTTCAAGCCCCAGGCGGTGACGCGTGTGGAATAGGTGATCGATACGCCCATGAAAAAAACCGCGTCAGTTTTGCTGGAGCGGTTTTTTTTGATCGGGCTTGAAGAAGGAATGGCAGAGAACGATCCGTGGCGGACGTTTGTGTCGAAGCCGTCAACGGTATCGCTTCGATCTTTCTCGGAAATTGTCACGTATAGATCTTCGTTGCCGCAAATCTCTCGCGCAGCCATGTGGCCGCGGGCCCGCTGGGCCGCTGCTTGTGCCAAACCAGCTCCAAGGCCACTGGGTGCGCCCCTTCGTCGAATCGTAGCGCTGGCATGACGAGGTCCTTGGCGATAGGCGAGCGCGCGATGATGTGATCAGGGATCAGTGCCCAGCCAATTCCTTGCTTGAGGATTTGCAGGATGACCCAATGGCTTTCGACCCACCAGACCTCGGCAGCGACGCGAAGGCGATGCTTTTCGGTTCCCTCGGACCTCAGGGTCACCATGATTTGGCGGTGACGCTTGAGCTCCTCCCAGTCGACAACGGTGTGCGCAAGCGGATGGTTGCTTCCGCAAACCAGTTTGAGCGGTACCCAGCCAATAGTGTGAAAGCCAAGTTCTGCGGGCAGCGATTCCTGGCGCCACATCACTCCGATATCCGCTTTTCCATCAAGAATCATATTGCTGACATCCTCCATCATGGGGAACAGCAACTCCAGTTCGACATGGGGAAAGAGGCTCGCGAACTCGGCGAATAGCTCTCCCTGCACATGCTCCGGGTAGAGCTCGTCGATGGCTACGACAAGGCGCTTTTCAACATGCGCCTCGAAGCTCGCCGCAACCCCAATGAGGTGTTCGCGGCGATCGAGGATCAGCCTGGCCTCAGCCAGCAGGCGCTCGCCCGCGGCCGTCAACGAGGGGTTGCGCCCGGCACGGTTGAACAGCATCACCCCAAGATCCGTTTCCAGGTTGGAAACCTGGGTGCTGACGGCCGATTGCGCCTTGCGCAAAGCTCGTCCGGCGGCAGAAAACGATCCTTTTTCTGCCGCCGAGACGAATGCTTCCAGTTGATCCATGGATATGCTCATCTATCTGATTTTAAGATGGAAGATAACTTTTCATTATTTGATATCAAGATACATTGCACACCAATCAATGTGATTGGAGAAAAATGATGAAAACGCGCAGTCTTTCTGATCGGGTGCGGCACGCTTTGATGTTCGAGGCTATCGGGTTGATGATCATCATCCCGGCCTCGGCAGCCTTGTTCAACAAGCCCATGACGCACATGGGTGTGGTGGGTATCGGCTCTGCCACGATCGCGACGGTTTGGAATTTCACGTTCAACATCGGATTTGATCGCTGCATGCGGGAGATGTACGGCCATATTCGCAAGAGCTTCAAAGCACGCCTGCTGCACACTGTCTTGTTTGAGGCGGGTCTGTTGCTGATTCTGCTGCCGTTGATAGCCTGGTATCTGAATATGACGCTACTCGATACGCTGGTGCTCGATCTGGCTATCGTCGTGTTCTATCTTGTTTACAACTTTGTGTTCAACGTCGCCTATGACCGTTTTTTTCCGGTCAGGGCAAATAGCCGTCCTCAGGTTGTTTCCAACTTGGGCGAGGCTTCATAGTTCACAGCCCGGCTTGGGTGCCAAGTCTCATGGAGGGGCTGGCTTCATGACGTAGTGCAGGTTTGAGTTGCAGTTACGGATTCCCCGCGCAATCCAGTGTCGGACTGAAGACTGAATTGGAGCGCCCATCATGTCGCTTGGCATGGAGGCTAGCCAGTCGCGCTATCCATCGAATGCCACAAGGCCTGCATCTGCACGGCACCGAAGTCAATGTTCGAAGGTTCTCTATGAAATTCCAGAGCCGCTGGCTCACGCTTGGCGTGGTTTCAACGGCGTTGCTGCTCATCGTCATCGATATGACGGTGCTCTACACGGCGTTGCCGAGTCTGGCGCAGGCCCTGCACACCACGGCTTCGGAGAAGCTGTGGATTCTCAATGTCTACTCTTTGGTGATGGCCGGATTGATGCCGGCCATGGGTGCCTTAGGCGATCGTCTGGGTCACCGGATGGTCTTTATCAGTGGCATGGCTCTGTTTGGACTGGCCTCCGTGATTGCAGCATTTGCTCCCAGCGCCGCTGTACTGATCGCTGCTCGTGCATTGCTTGCCATTGGCGGCGCAGCCATGATGCCGGCCACGATTGCCATTGTTCGTACCACCTTCCATGACTCCAAAGAACTGGCTTTTGCCATTGGTGTCTGGGCGTCTGTGGCCTCTGGTGGCGCTGCGGTGGGCCCGGTCTTGGGTGGAGTCTTGCTGGAGCATTTTTGGTGGGGTTCGGTTTTTCTGATCAACGTCCCCATCATTGCTGTGGCTGCAGTGCTGGCCTGGTGGCTGGTTCCCAAGAGCGCGGGGAATGCGAACGTCACCATCGACTTGCATAGCTGCTGGCAAAGCACGCTTGGCATCATCGCACTGGCTTATGGCATCAAGGAATTGGCCAGGCTCGATAGTCATGTGCTCTTGGCCTGGGGGGCTTTGCTTGCGGGAGCCGTGACATTGACAGTCTTTGTGCGACGTCAACTCCGGCTGCCGCAACCATTGATTGATTTCAGCTTGCTTTCAGTCGCCCCCATAGCCATGGGTATTTTTATCGCGCTCGTGGCGTCAATGACGCTGATCGGCTTTGAGTTGGTGCTCAGTCAGAGGCTGCAGTTGGTTCTGGGAAAAAGTCCCCTTGAGGCAGGAGCATTTGTTCTGCCTATCTCCTTGGGGTCTTTCTTCGCAGGACCGTTGGCGGGGGTATTGATTGGACACATTGGCGGTCCGCGTGTCATTGCTGCCGGCCTGGTCATGTGTGCCTCAGGCATCTGGGGATATCTTGGCTTGAACGAGGCAGGCGCATTGTGGCAAGTGGGGGTCCTGGCCTTGTGCGGTGTGGGAATAGGCTTCAGCCTGACCGCCTCCAGCGCGCTGGTAATGACGAATGTGTCAGAAGACCGCGCAGGCATGGCGGGGTCTGTAGAAGGCGTGGCCTATGAGTTTGGAGGAGGGTTGGGGGTGACTATTTTTGGCTCCCTGATGACTGCGGTCTACGTCGCGCATGTACGACACGGCGGTATAGAGGCCATGGCTGGCAGCGGCCTGGACGAAGCGTATCGAAATACCCAACAAGGCATCCAATCTCCAGCCGTTTTACAAAGCGCAATGCAAGCGTTTGAAGCGTCTTTTGCCGCGGTTAGCGGTGTTGTCATCGCGTTGCTTTTTTCTCTCGCGCTAGTCGTTTTGGTGCTGGCTCGTCATTTACCCAAGCAGCAGACGGGCAACTGACTCCAGGCAAGAGGCAGGATTTTGAGGTTGCTCTGCTTTTGCAACAGCGCGCCGCAGCTTTGGTCCAAAGCTGTCGTTTCATAAAGTACGCGTGCGGCGGCTTTGGGGCGCTGAACGGCGACAGTCAAAATCTATTCCAAAGCAGCCCGCCTCGCTGACTCAATTTCGGCCGCCGGGGATTAATGCTTACAGCAGGAAATTCGATTTCGACCTGGGTTGAGGCCTAGCTCGCTCCAGTCCCCGGAGGCCTGTTGATGCAAAGAGCTTTGGCAAAGCTCTTGCGCCCATTCACTGCGCTGGCACAGGCAGTGCCGTGAAGGTTTGCGCGGGAGCTATTATCTGGTCGCGGCAGGCGACCAGGGGCAGGTCGCGCTGCCCCGATTCGGTGCGAGAAACCAGGGCATACAAGGTGCTCACGGCCCTGGACACGGCATCGGGCACGGCGCGCCCTTGAATCAGATGGCCCAGCAGCACGGCCGAGAACACATCGCCCATGCCGTTGGGCAGGGGGTGCAGGTCGATATAGGGCGTCTGTACCAGCCAGGACTTGTCGGCAGTCACGGCCAGCGTGGCCAGTTGGTCGGCAGGCAGATCGTCGGTGCGCAGGCTGGTGATGACGATCAGGGCCGACGGGCTGTGATGCAGTTGCGTCAGCATGGCTCGGGCCGCCTGGGTGGCCGCTTCCACGGTGCTCAGCGGCTGGCCGCCGCACAGCAGCTCGAACTCGTAATGGTTGGGCGTGATGACGCTGGCCTGGGACAGCGCGCGCTTGCGCAGAAAGTCCGGGATGCCGGGGCGCACAAACACGCCGCGCCCCACATCGCCCATGACCGGGTCGCACAGATAGTGTGCCTTGGGCTGGGCGGCGCGCACCTCCTGCACGGCGGCCAGAATGGCTTCGCCCACACCGGCATCGCCCAGATAGCCCGAGAGCACGGCCGTGCAGCGCGCCAGCACGCCGCGGGCGCGCAGGCCGTCCAGCACATCCTGTACATGGGCCGGCGTGAAGACCTGGCCCTTGAATTCGCCGTAGCCCGTGTGGTTGGAGAACTGCACCGTATGCACGGCCACGGGTTCTATGCCCAGCAGCTGCAGCGGCAGCATGGCGGCGTCGTTGCCCACATGGCCGTAGGCGACATGGGATTGAATGCTGAGAACCAGCGGGGGTGCCTGCGTGCTGGGCATGAGGGCTCTTTCGTGAGTGATCGAGATGCTTGCGGCAAGCATCGCGCTGCAAAGATAAAGTGAGCTGCTTGCGTTTGCCAATCAATCAATTCAGATAGTTTTGTATCTGAACTCTATGAATGGCAAGTGGTATTAGCTCACTTTATGTGTGTGAGCGGAAGTCTCAGCCCAGCTCGGCCATCAGCTCGATTTCCACGCAGCAGCCCAGGGGGATCTGGGCCACGCCGAAGGCGCTGCGGGCGTGCTTGCCGGCTTCGCCGAAGACTTCGCCCAACAGTTCGCTGCAGCCGTTGGTGACCAGATGCTGCTCGGTGTAGCTGGTGCTGGAGTTGACCAGGCTCATGACCTTGACGATGCGCTTGACGCGATTCAGATCGCCGCCGCAGGCATGCTGCAGCGTGCCCATCAGATCCACGGCCACGGCGCGGGCTGCCTGCTTGCCTTCTTCGGTCGTCATGTTCTCGCCCAGCTTGCCGACCCAGGGCTGGCCGTTCTGCTTGGCGATATGGCCGCTGAGGAACACCAGATTGCCGGTCTGCATATAGGGCAGGTAGGCGGCTGCAGGCATGGCCACTTCGGGCAGGGTGATGTTCAGGGCTTTGAGTTTTTCATAGACGCTCATGACGGCTCCAAAAAGTGCGAGGCTAAGGATCGACAAGTTTGACACAGCAGCGGGCCCGGGCATGGATCGCCTTGGCACAGCGGCCATAGCTTTTGAATTGATAGCTGCTCGCATAATGAGAGCAAGTGTTTGATGCCGTTTTGGTGTGCGAGACAGGACAGGGATAGTCGCAATGCTGGGCGCGGGCGCTCGCTCCTAGCATGACAGCATGCCGCTCCATCAGACTCCAAGCTCTCAGCATCACCGCCTGTCGTGGCTGGCGCCGCTCTGGGGTTGTGTGCTGGGCGCTGCATGGCAGGTGACCCAGGCCAGGCTGTGGCATCTGTCGCTCTACCAGATCTTGCTGGCCTGGGGTTTGCTGACACTGCTGTTTGCATGCAGATGGCGTGGCAGACCCTGGCAGAGCTGGTGGCTGATGCTGTTGGGTGCTGCCTGCTGTGTGGCGGGGGGGATGGGTTGGCGTGCACATGCTTATCTGACGCAGACCCTGCCACAGGCGCTGGAGGCGGTGGACTTGCAGGTGGAAGGGCGGATTGCCTCCATGCTGCAGAACCAGGTCAACGGCCAGCGCTGGCGTTTTGTGGTCGATAGTTCGGATGCCGGCGTGCCAAGGCTGCTGGAGCTGTCCTGGTATGGCCCGTTCGGGCAGGTGCCGGACGCCAGCCAGCCTCTCGTCCCTGACTGGGCCCAGGGCATGGCGTTGAGTCCCGGCCAGCGTTGGCGCTTCACGGTGCGCATCAAGCGCCCGCATGGCTCGCGCAATCCGCACGGCTTTGACTATGAGCTGCTGGCCTGGGAGCAAGGAGTGCAGGCCACGGGCTATGTGCGCAAGCAGCCCGCGCCCGAACTGCTGGCCGTGACAAGCCAATATCCGCTGCAGCGCTGGCGACAGGGCTTGCGCGATCGCATTCAGGGCGAGGCATTGCGCTTGCAGCGCTGGTTGCCAGGTGGCGGTGCAGAGCATGCACAGACCGCTCTGGGTGTGGTGGCTGCGCTGGCCGTGGGCGATCAGCAGGCGATTGACCGCAAGGACTGGACCCTGTTCCGTCAGACAGGTGTGGCGCATCTGATGAGCATATCGGGCCTGCATATCACCATGTTTGCCTGGCTGGCAGTCTTGATCGTGGGCCGTGTATGGAGGCTGAGTGCGCGCGCTTGTCGTTGGATGCCTGCCCCGCGCGCGGCCCTGGTCATGGGCGTGTTACTGGCGGCGGCCTATGCCTTGTTCAGCGGTTGGGGCCTGCCTGCGCAACGCACGATCTGCATGCTGGCCGTAGTGGCGCTGCTTCAATGGCTGGGCGTGCGCTGGCCCTGGGCCTGTGTATGGCTGCTGGCACTGGCGGTGATTGTTGTGGCCGATCCCTGGGCGTTGTGGCAGGCTGGGTTCTGGCTCAGTTTTGTCGCCGTCGGTGTATTGCTTGCTTCCAATTCAGGGGCCGTTAGCGCTGAAGCTGCAAGCGCAAAAAAACGATTTCTCGCACGATTGAAGGAATTGTGGCGCGAGCAGTGGCTGATCTCCCTTGCCTTGGCACCACTGGGTCTGTTGCTGTTTGGTCAGGTGTCCGTCGTGGGCCTGCTGGCCAATCTGCTGGCCATTCCCTGGGTGACATTGGTGGTCACGCCGCTGGCCTTGCTGGCTGCCGTGCTGCCCATGGCGGCAAGCGCTGCTGCCGTCGCCATGCTGCCCTTGATGAGCCTGCTGCAGTGGCTGGCTGCGCTGCCCGGAGCCGTATGGGCCTTGCCGCAGCCTGCCTGGTGGGCCAGTGTGCTGGCAATAGTCGCCGGACTGCTGGTGATTGCGCCTTTGCCACTCAGGTTGCGGCTGGTGGCGGCCATATTTGTTTTGCCAGCCCTGTTTTGGCCTCGATCATGGCCGCGTGCGGGCGAGTTTGAACTGCTGGCGGCGGATATCGGCCAGGGCAATGCCGTCATCATCAGCACAGCCAGCCATCGTCTGCTCTATGACGCAGGGCCTCAGTACAGCCGCCAGAGCGATGCCGGCGAGCGTGTGCTCCTGCCGCTGATGGCCGCGAATGGCATGCAGATTGATGCCATGATGCTCAGTCACAGCGACAAGGATCACACAGGTGGAGCTCTGGCCGTCAAGGCGGCTCAGCCTCGCGCGCAAGTCTGGGGCTCGGACTCGGTGATTCAAGCCCCGCAACTGGCGGGCCTGGCTCCGGTTCAGCGCTGTACACAGGGGCAGCACTGGCAATGGGATGGTGTGACGTTTGAAGTGCTGCACCCGCCTGCAGGAGAGGCCTGGCTCAATGGTCGCAAGGCCAAGCCGAACTTTGGCAGTTGCGTGTTGCGCCTGCGTTCGGCCAGCGGGCGCGTGGCCCTGTTGGCCGGAGATATCGAGGCAGCGCAGGAGCAGCAACTGTTGCAAACCAGTCTGGACGAGCCTGTGGACTGGCTGCTGGTGCCTCACCATGGCAGCAAGACTTCATCGACCGAGTCCTGGGTCAACACGCTGCGGCCGCGCTGGGCGGTGGTGCAGGCGGGTTATCGGAATCGCTTCGGGCATCCGGTGGCAGCTGTGGTGCAGCGCTATCAGGCGGTGGGCAGCCAGCTGGTGGCTCAGGATCGCTGCGGCGCAGCCTACTGGAACTCTGCTCAACCTGAAAAATTGGAATGCGAGCGCTTGATTCGGGCGCATTATTGGGATGTCCATGCCATTTCCAAGGAGCAGCCCTGAGAAACTGGCATGGAGCTTGCATTGATGCTGTACCGCTTTCGGGCGGATGCAGACATGCATGGTTGCACGCTCGTTGCCTGGCAGCTTGTCCGGTGCGGCGTCGCTAAACTGAAATCCGTGGCTTGCCTGCGTGAGCAGCGGCAAAAATAGAGAGGACAAGATGCGCACATTCGATGAGATGTATCTGAGCTTGCCCGCCGAAGGTGGTGCGGTGCGAGACCACTATCGGGACTATGCGCAGTGGCTGGGCAAACAATCGCAGGAATATCTGCGAGCGCGCAGTGCCGAGGCGGAAATCGTTTTTCGCCGCGTGGGTATCACCTTTGCCGTCTATGGCGACAAGGACGAGAGCGGCGCCGGTACGGAGCGCCTGATTCCGTTCGATTTGATCCCCCGCATCATTCCGGCCCATGAGTGGGCCAGCATGCAGGCCGGTCTGGCTCAGCGCGTGAAGGCGCTCAACTGCTTTATCCGTGATGCCTACCATGGCCAGGACATGGTGCGCGCCGGTCTGATTCCGACGGAGCTGGTGCGCGGCAACAGCCAGTACAGGCCCGAGATGGAGGGCATTCAGGTGCCCAACGATGTCTACGCCAGTATCGCCGGCATAGACATCGTGCGCGCGCCCGATGAGCAGGGCAACGGCGTCTATTACGTGCTCGAAGACAATCTGCGCGTGCCATCGGGTGTTTCCTACATGCTGGAGAACCGCCGCATGACCATGCGCCTGTTCCCCGAACTTTTCGGCAAGCATGCCGTGGCACCCGTGGCCCACTATCCCGACATGCTGCTCGACACCCTGCGTGCCAGCGCACCGTCGGGCGTGCTGGAGCCCACGGTGGTGGTGCTGACGCCGGGCATGTACAACAGCGCCTATTTCGAGCATGCCTTCCTGGCCCAGCAAATGGGGGTGGAGCTGGTCGAAGGCCAGGATCTGGTGGTCGAGAAAGACGTGGTCTATATGCGCACCACCCAGGGGCTGCAGCGTGTGGACGTGATCTACCGCCGTGTGGACGATGATTTCCTCGACCCCGAGGTCTTCAGGCCCACATCGACGCTGGGCTGCAAGGGCCTGATGCGGGCCTACCGCGCAGGCAACGTCAATATCTGCAATGCCGTGGGCACGGGCCTGGCCGACGACAAATCGGTATATCCCTATGTGCCGGAGATGATCCGCTTCTATCTGGGTGAGGAGCCCATTCTGCAGAACGTGCCGACCTGGCTGTGCCGCAAGGAGGACGACCTCAAATACGTGCTCGACCACCTGCATGAGCTGGTCGTCAAGGAAGTGCACGGTGCCGGCGGTTACGGCATGCTGATCGGGCCGGCGGCGACCAAGGCCGAGATAGAGGCCTTCCGCCGCGTGCTGGTCGGCAATCCTTCGGGTTATATCGCGCAGCCCACGCTCTCCCTGTCCACCTGCCCGACCATGGTGGAAAAAGGCATAGCGCCGCGCCATATCGACCTGCGGCCCTTTGTGCTCACGGGCACCGAGGTCAATATGGTGGCCGGTGGACTCACGCGTGTGGCGCTCAAGCAGGGATCACTGGTGGTGAATTCGTCTCAGGGCGGCGGAACCAAGGATACCTGGGTGCTTGAAGATCAAGGGGGAGCTCGCTGATGCTGTCACGTACCGCAGATCATTTGTACTCGATGTCCCTCTACACCGAGCGGGCGGAAAAAAATGCTGCAAGCATTTTTTCACCAGAATACGGCGCGCGCGTTCAGCGCGTGCGGGGTTCTCTGCCCAAGGAGGGCCTATGCTGAGCCGTACTGCCGATCATTTGTATTGGATGTCTCGCTACACCGAGCGGGCGGAGAACACCGCGCGCATGCTCAGCGTGGCCTATGAAACCGCCATGCTGCCGCAGGCCATCCATGATGCGCACCGTGGCTGGCAGAGCGTGCTGTCCATCAGCGAGCTGATCCCGGCCTTCAAGGCTCAGTTTCCCGTGGTGGATCGTGAGTCGGTGCTGCAGTTCATGGTGTCGGACGAGGCCAATCCGTCCTCCATCTTTGCCTGTCTGAAGGCTGCACGCGAGAACGCGCGTGCCGTGCGCGGTGCGCTGACCACGGAGTCCTGGGAAACGCAGAATCAGACCTGGCTGGCGCTGCAGCGCCACTTCGGCAAGGATGCCTGGAAAAAGGATCCGGCGCAGTTCTTCGAATGGGTCAAATACCGCTCACACCTGTGGCGCGGTGTGTCGCTGGGCACCATGCTCAAGGACGAGGCGCTGCACTTTGTGCGCCTGGGCACTTTTGTCGAGCGGGCCGACAACACGGCACGTTTGCTGGATGTGAAGTTCCATTCCATAGAGCGCGACTACCACGGCATGCCGCGCGGTCGCGCCCTGATGAACTTCGACTTCTATCACTGGAGCGCCTTGCTGCGCAGCGTCTCGGCCTTCGAGGTCTACCGCAAGGTCTACCGCGATGTGATCACGCCCGAACGCGTGGCCGAGCTGCTGATGCTGCGCGCCGATATGCCGCGCTCGTTGCTGGCCAGCATGCATGAGGTGGTCAAGAACCTGGAGCGGGTGGCCAACGACCATTCGCAGGAAACCACGCGCAAGGCCGGGCGCCTGCTGGCCGATCTGCAATACGGTCGCATCGACGAGATACTGACCACCGGCCTGCACGCCTATCTGACGCAGTTTCTCGATCGCGTCAACGATCTGGGGTCCGGCATCAGCCGGGACTTCCTGATGCCGACCTGAGGCCGGCGTCTCCAAAGCAAAAAGCGGCCCTGAGGCCGCTTTTGTCTTTCAGCGTGAAGCCGAACTTACTCGATCTCGCCC
This sequence comes from Comamonas sp. A23, assembly GCF_004522605.1. Taxonomy (NCBI): domain Bacteria; kingdom Pseudomonadati; phylum Pseudomonadota; class Betaproteobacteria; order Burkholderiales; family Comamonadaceae; genus Comamonas; species Comamonas sp. A23. The sequence continues at coordinate 38,233 of NZ_RSDT01000002.1, read as the reverse complement.
ATCAGAGACTGCAGATAGTTCTGCGTGCCGACCTTGTCGATCAGGTCGAGCTGGGTTTCGAGGAAATCGATGTGCTCTTCGGTGTCGTCCAGAATCTTCTGCAGCAGATCGCGCGAAACATAGTCGCGCACGGATTCGCAGTGTGCGATGCCGTCCTTGATGGTCTGCTGCGCCGCTTGCTCCAGACGCAGGTCGCAGGCCAGGGCTTCCGGCACGTCCTCGCCGATCTGCAGCTTGCCCAGGTCCTGAAGATTGGGCAGGCCGTCAAGCATGAAGATACGATCCATCAGCACGTCGGCATGCTTCATCTCGCCGATGGATTCCTCATATTCCTTCTTGGCCAGCTTGTCGAAGCCCCAGTGCTTGTACATGCGGTAATGCAGAAAGTACTGGTTGATGGCGGTCAGTTCGTTCTTGAGCTGGGCTTGCAGCCAGGAAATGACTTGTGCATCACCTTTCATGGCGACTCCTTCTCGGGCAGTTGTTGTTCGCGTCGATTGTCCATGCTTTATGAGGCAAATCAAACAAAGTCCATGCCCGCGCGAATTGGCTGCATCTGATGCGCGTTCTCGTTTAGCTTACGTTGTTGCCGGACGGACTTCCCGCGCGAGGTTTGACTCAGTGATGACAACAAAAGCTATGAGCGTGATTGAAGGACTATTGGCTTGAACTACCTGGTTTCGGCCCACAATAGAAAGCTGAGCTGCACAGCGGTGCGGCTTGACTTCAGAAGCCGGGAATCTTGTTTGATAGGTTTTGTAAATCAATTTGATGAAATCAATCGATTGGTTTTATTAAGTGGACCGCTCTAAACTTCATCCTGTCTTCAAACACTAACCACAAGGAAACAGCAAATGTCTCTGATCAACACTCAAGTTCAACCTTTCAAGACCGAAGCTTATGTGAACCGCAACGGCAAGGGTGAATTCATCACCGTGACTGAAGAGAGCCTGAAGGGCAAGTGGTCTGTGGTGATCTTCATGCCCGCTGCCTTCACCTTCAACTGCCCCACCGAAATCGAAGACGCAGCTAACAACTACGCCGAGTTCCAGAAGGCCGGTGCCGAGGTCTACATCGTGACCACCGACACCCACTTCTCGCACAAGGTGTGGCACGAAACTTCCGACGCAGTGGGCAAGGCCAAGTTCCCCCTGGTTGGCGACCCCACACACCAGCTGACCAACGCTTTCGGCGTGCACATCCCTGAAGAAGGCCTGGCTCTGCGCGGCACCTTCGTGATCAACCCCGAAGGCGTGATCAAGACCATGGAAGTGCATTCCAACGAAATCGCTCGTGACGTGTCCGAAACCCTGCGCAAGCTCAAGGCTGCCCAGTTCACCGCCGCCAACCCCGGCCAGGTGTGCCCCGCCAAGTGGAAGGAAGGCGCCAGCACGATCACTCCTTCGCTGGATCTGGTCGGCAAGATCTAAGCCTGATACCTATCGGCTGAGCGTGCAAGCGCTCTGAAAGCCGGACGACGTTCAGGCGAGTGCCGCCTGTCCGTCCGGCTTTTTTTCGCCCAGTTTTTGCTCTCATGGGCGGGCAAAGGCCTCAAAAGCACTTTGCTGCATTGCATCAACAACTCTAAATTCAAAGGAATCCACCATGCTTGACGATCAACTCAAAGCCCAACTCGCCGCCTACCTGGAACGCGTGCAGCAGCCGTTTGAGCTGGTGGCTTCTCTGGATGACAGCGAGACCAGTGCACAGATGCACGATCTGCTGAAGACCATCCAGTCCCTGCGCAGCGACAAGATTTCGCTGCGCACCGACGGCAGCGATGCCCGCAAGCCCTCGTTCACGCTGCAGCGCCAGGGCACGGCCACCCAGCTGCGTTTTGCCGGCCTGCCCCTGGGTCATGAGTTCACCTCGCTGGTGCTGGCCCTGCTGTGGACGGGCGGCCATCCTCCCAAGGTGGAGCAGGATGTGATCGACCAGATCAAGGCTCTGGACGGCGACTTCAACTTCGAGGTCTATATGAGCCTGAGCTGCCACAACTGCCCCGACGTGGTTCAGGCGCTGTCGCTGATGGCGATTCTCAACCCCAAGGTCAAGACCACGGTGATCGAAGGCGGTGCCTTCCAGAAGGAAGTGACCGAGCGCGAAATCATGGCCGTGCCCATGGTGTTCATGAACGGCAGCGTGTTCGGCTCCGGTCGCATGACCATCGAAGAAATCGTGGCCAAGCTGGACACCGGTGCAGCCTCGCGTGACGCAGCCAAGCTGTCGGCCAAGGAAGCTTTCGACGTGCTGATCATCGGCGGTGGCCCTGCCGGCGCGGCAGCCGCCGTGTACGCGGCTCGCAAGGGCATTCGCACCGGCGTGGCAGCCGAGCGCTTTGGCGGCCAGGTCAACGACACACTGGCGATCGAGAACTACATCTCCGTGCTGGAAACCGACGGACCCAAGTTCGCCGCAGCCCTGGAAGCCCACACCCGTGCCTATGACGTGGACATCATGAACCTGCAGCGCGCCGAGAAGCTGATTCCCGCTGCGCAGCCCGGCGGCCTGGTGGAAGTGCAAATGGCCAATGGCGGCTCGCTCAAGGCCAAGACCGTGATCCTGTCCACCGGTGCGCGCTGGCGCAATGTGAACGTGCCCGGCGAGGCCGAGTACAAGAACAAGGGCGTGGCTTACTGCCCGCACTGCGATGGTCCGCTGTTCAAGGGCAAGCGCGTGTCGGTGATCGGCGGCGGCAACTCCGGCATCGAAGCTGCGATTGACCTGGCGGGTCTGGTGGCCCATGTGACAGTGGTGGAATTTGCCGATCAGCTCAAGGCCGATGCCGTGCTGGTCAAGAAGCTGCACAGCCTGCCCAATGTGACCGTCATCACCAATGCCCAGACCACCGAGATCACGGGTGCCAACGGCAAGGTCAACGGCCTGAGCTACAAGGACCGTACAAGCGGCGCAGAGCACCATGTGGAGCTCGAAGGTGTGTTTGTGCAGATCGGCCTGGTGCCGAACACCGAATGGCTCAAGGGCACACTGGAGCTGAGCAAGTTCGGCGAAATCATGGTGGATGCCAAGGGGCAGACCAGTCTGCCCGGGGTGTTCGCCGCCGGTGACTGCACCACGGTGCCTTACAAGCAGATCGTGATCGCCGCCGGCGCCGGTGCCACTGCAGCGCTGTCGGCCTTTGACCATCTGATCCGCAACTAAACGGCCTGCATCGCTTGCAAGGTAAGCGATGGTAGCTATTAAAAAAGGACTGCTTGGGCAGTCCTTTTTTCTTATGGACGGCCGCGAGGAGGGGGCATGGCCGCCGGGATCGTCAGGGCTGCAGCGTTCATTGGGTCGGGACAGCCGCCTGAAAACAGGCGGTGGAGCAAGCCGCAGCCTTGCGGCAAGGCCCAATTCCCGGTTTTGTAACGAATTTATTTGCGGTTGAGAATTATTCGCATATACTTTCTCCATTCAGCCAGCCAATGCCGTGCCAGCTACAGGCCGCGAAGCCTCTGACGTTTCGACCTGTGGCCATTGAGGTACCTATCAGAAGCCAGCTCTTGTCCATTTCTATGAATAAAGAGGGTTTCTGGTATGGCATCCGCCACCGCTTTGCACGCCCGCGCCATGCTGGCGCCACGCTCCAATCTCCGTCCGCTGGCTCTGGCCTGCGCACTGGCCTGCGCTGCCATCTCGGTTCAGGCGCAGCAAAAGTCTTCCGAATCCATTCAAGTTGCAGCGGCCCGCACCGACCGCAACACTCCCGTGCTGCGCGATGTGGTGGTCAGTGCCTCGCGCGACGAGCAGGACGCCGACAGCCTGCCCATGACGGTGGACGTCATCGATGCCAAGCAGATGGAGGAGGAGCAGATCGGCGACATCCGCGAGCTTGCAGCCAAGCTGCCCAATGTGACCGTGCCGCGCAGTCCGGCGCGTTTCACGTTGGCCGGCTCTCCTACCGGTCGCGACCAGAACAGCGGCTTCAATATCCGCGGCCTGGAAGGCAACCGCGTACTGATGCTGGTCGATGGCGTGCGTCTGCCACGCAGCTATACCTTCAGTGCCAATGCCTTTGGCCGTGACTATCTGGACCTGGGTCTGGTGCAGCGTGTGGAAATTCTGCGCGGTGCCGTGCCTGCGCTCTATGGCTCGGACGGCATGGGCGGTCTGGTCAACTTCATCACCGTGCAGCCCAGCGATCTGCTCAAGGACGGCAAGACCATCGGCGGCCGCGTCTCGGCAAGCTATGACGGCTCGGACAACGGCAAGCGCCTGGGCGCAACCCTCGCGGGCAAGGCCAGCGATGAATGGAGTTGGCTGCTTTCGGCCGGTGTGGGCCGCTCCAGCGCGCTGGAGAATATGGGCAGCAATAACACCGTGGGTGCTCTGCGCACCACGCCCAATCCCGAAAAGGACAAGAGCCATTCGCTGCTGGGGCGCCTGGTCTACACGCCTTCGGCCGTGCAAAAACATGTCTTCACGCTGGAAAACGTGGACAAGCGCGCCGACTACGACCTGTTGAGCGCTCGCAGCGCCACCGTCAGTGATTCGCGTGCCGAGACCACCATGAAGCGCTGGCGCGCTACCTGGCAGGGGCAGTGGCAGCAGCTCGATACGGCACTGGCCGACGAGCTCAAGCTGATGGCAAGCTATCAAAGCTCGAGCTCGCGCGAGTTCGTGACCGAAACCCGCACCCCACCGCTGGCCTATCGCGAGCGCGATGTGACCTATGACGAGGATGCGCTGCAGCTGCACGCCCAGGCCGGCAAGACGCTGCGCTGGAGCAATGGCCTCAGCGGCAAGCTCAGCTATGGCGTCGACTATCTGCGCGGCAAGGTGGTCAACGAGCAGAACGGCATCACGCCGCCGGCAGGCGAGAGCTTTCCGCTCAAGCGCTTCCCCGACACCACGGAAACCTCGACCGCGCTGTTTGCCCAGGCCGAGTTGCACTATGGTGCTTTCAGCCTGACGCCCGGATTGCGGGCCGAGCACTACAGCATCAAGCCCAAGCAGCAAGGGTTTGGCGGCACAGCGGTCAGCAATTCGGACTCCGCCGTCTCCCCAAAGCTGGGCGCCATGTTCCAGATGAACGATGCCTGGTCGGTCTATGGCAACTATGCCGCCGGTTTCAGGGCGCCGAACGCAGGGCAGATCAATGCCTTCTTCGAGAACCCGTTCATGTTCTACAAGAGCATTCCCAACCCCGATCTCAAGGCGGAAAAAAGCAATACCTTCGAGCTGGGCCTGCGTGGCCGCATGAGTGCGCTGCGCCTCGATGCCGCAGTATTCACGGGCCGCTACAAGGACTTCATTCAGGATCAGGTGCAGGTTGCGGGCGAATACGGTGATCGCAACAACCCGGCCACGTTCCAGTCCGTCAATCTGAACCGCGTGCATATCAGCGGCTTCGAGCTCAAGGCCGACTATGACTGGGGCCGGTTTGCGGGCGGCAACTGGCGCACCAATGCCGCCTATGGCTACACCAAGGGTACGGACAAGAGCACCAACAAGCCGGTGGACACCATCTCGCCTCAGCAACTGGTGCTGGGCGTGCGCTACGACCGCTCGAATGTGGGCGTGCAGCTCAGCGCCTCGCACTGGGCAGGCAAAAAAGACAAGGATGCGCCTGATCTTTCCACTGGCCGCCCCTTGCTCAGCCCATCCGCGACGGTGCTGGATTTAAGTGCGCAATGGCGTATCCGTCCGGGCACGCGTCTGAATGTGGGTATCTACAACCTGACCGACAAAAAGTATTCGCGCTGGGCGGATGTACGTGGCTTGAGCCGCACGACGCAGATTGCCGATGCCTATACCCAGCCGGGCCGCAATGTGCGCGTGTCCCTGGTTCAGGACTTCTGATTTTGTAGCTGAAAGCGCTTGTTTGATAAGCGCTTGAGATCTGTTTGACTCAAAAACTGCGGGAGTGTGCCATGTCTGTTTTCGAGAACGCCGCCAATGCCCAGAGTGCTTCTGGCAGTCGCGATGAGGAATATCTGCTCACCGAGGGCGAAGCCCAGCTGGCTACGGTGCTGGCGTTGATGACCGGTTTCAGCCAGGGCTGCTGTGCGGCGCACCGCGCGCCCATGGCTCAGAGGGTATCGACGCAACTGGCGCGCATGGCCGAAGGCCTGGACGGCTGTGAGCGCTCCGAGGACATGCGCCACTTTCTGCAAAAGCTGGAGCAGCGCTGGGCCTCCGTGGCCCGGGTGCTGGCCCTGCCTGAACAAGAGCCCGAAGCCCAGGCTTCGGCTCCCCGCTTTGACGACGAATTTTCCAACCCACAACCACATTGGCATCACAGCCCGGAGACCCTGCAATGAACGCCATCACCTCCCCCGAAATCCAGACCATGACCGCGGTGCAGATCCGTGAGCAATTCGCGCAAAAGCGCGAGCAAGGCCTGCGCGCCAAGGATGCGGCCGAGGCGCTGCAGCTGAGCGAAGGCGCGGTCATCGCCGCCCATGGCGGCGAGCATGAGCGCACGCTCAAGGCCGTGCCGCTGCGCGCCGAATGGCTGGACATTCTTAAAGGCCTGGAAGCCTGCGGCACCGTGATGGCGCTCACGCGCAATGAATCCACCGTGCATGAAAAAGACGGCATCTATCAGAACCTCTCGGCCCAGGGACCGGTCGGTCTGGCGCTGAGCCGCGAGATCGATCTGCGCCTGTTCTTCATGCACTGGCATGCCGGCTTTGCCGTGACCGAGGAGTCCGCCAACGGCAATCGCCCCGCCATGCGCAGCCTGCAGTTCTATGACGCAGCCGGCCGTGCCGTGCACAAGGTGTTTGCGCGCGAGGCCACGGACATGGCAGCCTGGAATGCACTGGTGGAGCGCTTTGCCGAGCCCTCCGCAGGCTATGTGTTCCGCGAGCCTGCGGCCAAGCCTGCCGTCAAGGCCGATGCCGAGATCGACGTACCCGCGCTGACCCAGGCCTGGACCGATATGAAGGACACGCATGAGTTCTTCGAGATGCTGCGCAGGTTCGGTGCCGAGCGCCAGCAGGCCTTCCGTCTGGTGCCCCAGTACTGCGAACGCCTGAGCACCGACGCGGTCGCGCAGCTGCTGGGCGATGCGGCGGTGGACGGTGTCTCCATCATGGTGTTTGTGGGCAGCAGCGGCTGCATCCAGATCCACACCGGCCCCGTGAGCAATATCCAGCCCATGGACGGCAAGGACGGCGTGCGCTGGATCAATGTGCTGGACAAGGGCTTCAATCTACATCTGCGCACCGACCTGATCGCCAATGTCTGGGTGGTGCAGAAACCCACCAGCGATGGCGTGGTGACCTCGGTCGAGGCCTTTGATGCCGAAGGCAACAACATGGCCATGTTCTTTGGCGAGCGCAAGCCCGGCCAGCCCGAGCTGCAAGGCTGGCGCGATCTGGTGGCAGGCCTGCCGCGCAAGACTGCAGTGGCGGAGGCCGCATGAGCACCCCAGGCATTTCTCGACGCCAGGGTCTGCACTGGCTGGGCGCGGCCGTGGCGGGTACGGCCCTGCCGGCCCTGGCACAGACCGCCGCTGCCGCGCCAGGAGCGAAGCGGCTGGTGTCGCTCAGCGGCGCACTGACCGAGGTGGTCTACCTGCTCAATGCCCAGAACCTGCTGGTGGGCACGGACACCACCAGCCTGTTCCCCGAGGCGGCGCAAAAAACCGCCAAGGTCGGCTATGTGCGCCAGCTCTCGGCCGAAGGCCTGCTCTCGCTCAAGCCCGATGCGGTGATCGCAACCAGCGAGGCCGGGCCTCCCGTGGTACTCGATCAGATCCGTCAGGCTGGCGTGCGTGTATCGCTGGTTGCGGCCAGGCACAACTGGGCCGAGGTCCAGGAAAAGGTCAAGGTTGTGGGGCGCGAGACAGGTCGTTCCAGCGAGGCCGACAAGCTGCTGGCCCAGCTCGATGCGCAGTGGAGCAGCGTCCAGGCCCAGGTGGCCAAGGCCCAGCGCAAGCCGCGCGTGCTGTTTGTGCTCTCGCACAGCGGCAGTCCGCAGGTGGCGGGCAAAGGCACGGCAGCCAATGCGCTGATCCAGTACGCGGGCTGTGTCAATGTCATCGACCAGTTCGACGGCTACAAGCCCTTGACTGCCGAAGCCATGGCCAGCGCTGCGCCCGAGGTCATCATCAACACCACGCAGGGTATCGAGGCTCTGGGCGGCGAGGCCGCCTTCTGGAAGCGGCCCGAGCTGGCACTGACGCCGGCCTTTGCCAAGAAGGCACTGGTGACGCTGGAAGCCAGCCATTTGCTGGGCTTTGGTCCGCGCCTGCCCAGTGCCGTGCAGGCGCTGCATATGCGCGCTTTGCAGTGGGTGGCCTGAACATGAGTGCAAGCATGGGGAGCGTGGCGCCAAAGCCAGCAGTCGAGCTGCCTGTCGCATCACGTTGGCGCACTCCTGCTGGGCGGCTCAGCCGCAGCGCAGCCCTGCTGCTGGGGGCGGCTCTGGTGTTGCTGGCCATGGTGTGGGGCGCGGCCAGCGGGGCCTATGCCATTGCACCGGGGCAACTGCCCGGGATTGCCTGGGACGGGCTTCGCAGTCTTTTTGGCGCTGCCGTGGACAGCGGCCCCGAGCATCTGGTCTTTCTCAATATCCGCCTGCCGCGCCTGCTCATGGGCGTGGCTGCGGGTGCAGGACTGGGGCTGGCCGGCGCATTGATGCAGGGGCTGTTTCGCAATCCTCTGGCCGACCCCGGGCTGATTGGCGTGAGCAGCGGAGCGGCCCTGGCTGCGGGCATCACCATCGTGCTGGGCGGCCTGTATCTGCCCTGGCTGCCGCGTCATCTGGGCAGCTGGGCCCTGGTGGCCATGGCTTTTGGCGGCGGTCTGGCCGTGACTGCCGTGGTCTATGTGCTGGGCCAGGTTCAGGGCACGACCCGCATCGGCCTGATGCTGCTGGCCGGCATTGCCATCAATGCGCTGGCCGGTGCCGGCCTGGGCTTTCTGAGCTTTGTGTCCACGGACGAGCAGCTGCGCAATCTGCAGATGTGGCTGCTGGGCAGCCTGGGCGCCTCCCGCTGGAGCGCGGTAGCCCTGGTGTCGGCGGCCGTGGCCGTCAGCGCGGCGGCGGCGTTGGCGCTGGCCAGGCCGCTGAATGCGATCGCTCTTGGCGAGGCCCAGGCCAATCTGCTGGGCGTGGCCGTGGAGAAAACCAAGCGCCGCGCCGTGATGGTGGCGGCGCTGGCTGTGGGCGCGGTGACCGCGACCACGGGCATCATCGGCTTCATCGGTCTGGTCGCGCCGCACTGGGTGCGGCTGATTGCCGGTCCCGATCATCGCGTGGTGCTGCCGGGATCGGCCCTGCTGGGTGCGGCGCTGGTGGTCAGCGCCGATGCCGTGGCGCGCACCATCGTCAAGCCGGCCGAGCTGCCGCTGGGCGTGCTCACCGCGTTTATCGGCGTGCCGCTTTTCCTGGCCATGCTGCGCCAGTTCAGGAGCAAGGTATGAGTGCGCACCACAGGCTGTCCAGCCTCGAATGCCGCAATCTGGGCGTAGGCGTAGCCAAGGGGCCGCGCCTGGCGACGGTGGATGTGCGGATTCAGGCCGGGCGCTTTACCGCCATCCTCGGCCCCAACGGCGCCGGCAAGTCCACGCTGATGTCCATGCTGGTGGGCGAGCGCGTGCCGCAGTCGGGCCAGGTTCTGCTTGACGGGCTGGAGCTGTCCGGGCATGCGGTGGAGGGCCTGGCACGTCGGCGCTCCGTCATGCCCCAGGATTGCAGCGTGGCCTTTGACTTCACGGCCCAGGAGGTGGTGGAGCTGGGGCGCTATCCGCATCGTCACCAGCCAGGCAGCGGGGAGGCGCAGATTCCGGTGCAGGCCATGGCGCTGACCGGGGTTGATCATCTGGCGCAGCGCAGCATCAACACGCTGTCAGGCGGCGAGCGGGCTCGCACCCATCTGGCCAGGGCTCTGGCGCAGATCTGGCAGCCGCCCGCCGACGGCGCGGCGCGCTGGCTGCTGCTGGACGAGCCCACTGCCGCTCTCGATCTGGCCCATCAGCACCACGCCATGCGCCTGCTGCGCCATTGGGCCGGGCAGCAGGGCGCAGGCGTGGTGGCGGTGATCCATGACCTGAACCTGGCGCTGCGCTATGCCGACGATGTGCTGGTGCTGGGCGGTGATGCCGGAGTGCATCACGGTGCGGTGCTGGATGTGCTGCAGCCTGCGCTGGTGCGCCAGGTCTGGGGCATGCAGTGCGACCCGGTGCACAGCAGCGACGGCGCGCTGCAATATATTTTTGTAGCGGATACCGCTTTGTCAGCTTGAAACTTCAGTGGACTGCATTGAATTCTGAAGCCAGTCATGCGCAGGCTGCTTCAGATTCAATATCTCACGACTTGGCTGTCACTGGCTGTCAATGTGTATGCACGGTCAGCGCAACCAGCTTGAGCACCAGCGGCCTGACCATCATTACGCAGAAAAACGCCACCGGCATGGCCAGCGCATAGGCGCTGAACACACGACGGACGTAGCCGGCATCAAAGCCGGTATTGGCCGCCACAATGGTGCAGCACATCAGGAAGGCCATGATGCCGGCCATGAAAAACGCGAAAACAAACGGCGTGTAACGCCTGTGCAGCTTCAGTGCGGAAAGTCTGGAGGAGAAGGAGCTGGAGTATGAATTCATGGGAACGATGCTGAAAATGCATTCGGCGTCATGGCGACCTGCGTTGCTGTGTCAAAGGCTTGAGGCCGAATGCATGGATGGGAAACAGGGTTGAACTGTAAGCATCAGCGGCGGCCGGCGGTAGAGGTCCGGGGCTTGTTGTACTCATAAGCAGAACTTTCGAATTCAATTGGAGATACATTCGCAGTCATGCCGAATCTGCGAGCCATAGAAACCTTTGTCAAAGCGCTGGAGGGCGGCTCCATCGCCTCGGCTGCGCGCCAGCTGGGCATTTCGCCCGCCGCTGCCAGCCAGAACATCGCGCGGCTGGAGCGCGAGCTGGGCACGCGCCTGATCACCCGCACCACCCGGTCCATGGCCTTGACCGAGGCCGGCGAGAGCTATCTGGCGCGCGTCGCTCCGGTGCTCGACGAGCTCGAAAAGGCCCAATCCGATCTCTCGCTGATTCATGGAGAGCTGCAAGGCCGCCTGCGCATTGCCTGCATGGCAGCCTTCGGCCGCCATGTGCTGGCGCCGCTGCTGCCGGCGTTTGCCGCGCTGCATCCGCGACTGGAGCTGGAGCTCTTGATCACGGACCGGCATGTGGATGTGCTCAAGGAGGATGTGGACATCAGCGTGCGCTACCGCGATGTGCTGGAGCCCGGCATGTCGGTGCGGCTGCTGGCCTCGGTGCCGCGCATTCTGTGTGCCTCGCCCCAGTACCTGCAGCAGCATGGCCGACCGCAGTCGGCACAGGATCTGCTCGAGCATCCCTGTCTGCTGTATCGGCGCGAGCGCGACGGCAGGCTCATGCGCTGGCCCTTTATGCGCGATGGCCAGCGCACCGATCCGCAGCAGAAAATTGCGGCCATAGGCAGCGATATCGATGCCCTGGTGGAGTTCGCCGCTGCCGGTGGCGGCATCGCCTGGGCCGGCAGCTTCATCGTCCATGAGGAGATGCGCAAGGGGCGGCTGGTGCCTCTGGCACTCAAGCCGGCGCGCAAGGGCCAGTTGCAGTTCGAGGATGCCCCGCTGGACTTCTTCGCCTGCTTCAAGGACCGTAAATATGTGCCGGCCAAGGTTCGCGCCCTGGTGGACTATCTGCTGCAGGAGCTGCCGCAGCAGCCCGTCCTGCGTTGAGCGAGGACAATGCGTGGCGCCTGCATTAACCGTAGTTCTTGACGCCGGCGCGGGCTAAAGGCACGGGCTAGGTAAGGGCGGCCGAGCAAGAGCCGCCTCGCAGCGAGGGCTGCGTCCCCTTGGGGAAGCGGCGAAGCCGCTCAGGGGGAGGCTTAATGTCCCAGATGCTGCGGCAGCACTTCCTGCAAGATGGTGGTGGCAATCTCTTCGATCGACTTGGTGGTGCTGGACAGCCACTCGATGCCGCTTCTGCGCATCATGGCTTCGGCCTCGGCCACCTCGTAGCGGCAGTTGGGCAGGCTGGCGTACTTGGAGTCGGGGCGGCGTTCGTTGCGGATGCTGGACAGGCGCTCGGGCTGAATCGTCAGGCCGAACAGCTTCTTGCGATAGGGCTCCAGCGCGGGCGGCAGCTGCTTACGCTCGAAGTCTTCGGGAATCAGCGGGTAGTTGGCCACCTTGAGGCCAAACTGCATGGCCAGGTACAGGCTGGTTGGCGTCTTGCCCGAGCGGCTCACGCCCACCAGAATCACGTCGGCGCCGCTCAGGTCGGAATGGGTCTGGCCGTCGTCATGGGCCAGCGTGTAATTGATGGCCTCCATGCGCTCCAGATATTCCTTGCTCTCGCTGATGTCGGCAAAGCGGCCCACGCGGTGCAGCGACTTCTGGCCTAGTTCCACCTCCAGCGGGCGCACAAAGGTGCCGAACATGTCGAACAGCTTGCCCTTGCAGTTGGCTTCAAGGAATTCCAGCATCTCCTGATTGACCAGGGTGGTGAAGATGATGGGCTTTCTCTTCTCCACCTCGGCCACATGGTTGATTTGGCGCACGGCCTGATGAATCTTGTCCATCGAGTCCACAAAGGGGATGCGAATCAGCCTCGGCTTGCTCTCGAACTGGGCCATGATGGCCGTGCCAAAGGTCTCGGCCGTGATGCCTGTGCCGTCAGAAATGACAAAAATTGTATGGGTATGCATGGTGCGCGCAGTTATTAGGTGGGACCTGTGCAAGCAATGCCATGTCCCGGACTCTGAATCTGGTTTGAGCCACGCGGCGCTCGCCGGCTCAGCCTACAATGGCGCCCATTATTCCCAAATTCAAGCCCATGCTCGTTGACGGTCAACATCCAGAACAGCAAAGCACTGCACTCAAGCAGCATGGGTTCGCGTGCCCTGGCCATTCAGCCCAGAGCCGCCTGCGTACCGGTTTTTAACTTTGGAGCTTCCCATGTCTCAACTGTTCGAGGCGACCGCTCTGGTCGTTCCGTTTGAAAAACTGAGAATGTCTGATGTCGAGTCCGTAGGCGGCAAGAACGCCTCGCTCGGCGAAATGATCTCGCAACTGCCCCAGGGCGTACGCGTGCCTACCGGCTTTGCCACCACGGCTCATGCATTCCGCGAGTTCCTGGCATTTGAAGGTCTGGCCGGCAAGATCTCGGCCAAGCTGGCCGCTCTGGACGTGGACGATGTCCGCGCTCTGGCCGCTGTGGGCGCGGAAATCCGCGCCATGGTGGAGAACCAGCCTTTCCCTGCCGATCTGGAGCAGGCCATTCGTGAGGAATTTGTCCGCCTGCAAGGCGGCAATGCCGAGGCATCGTTTGCCGTGCGCTCTTCCGCCACGGCAGAAGACCTGCCTGATGCATCGTTTGCCGGCCAGCAGGAAACCTTCCTGAACGTGGTGGGCATCGAAGACGTGCTGCACAAGATGAAGGAAGTGTTCGCGTCGCTGTACAACGACCGCGCCATCTCCTACCGCGTGCACAAGGGCTTCGAGCACGATGTGGTGGCACTGTCCGCCGGCGTGCAGCGCATGGTGCGCTCCGACAAGGGCGCTGCCGGCGTGATGTTCACCATCGACACCGAATCCGGTTTCGAGGAAGTGGTCTTCATCACCTCCAGCTACGGCCTGGGCGAGACCGTGGTGCAGGGCGCCGTGAACCCCGACGAGTTCTATGTGCACAAGCCCATGCTCAAGGCTGGCAACAAGGCGCTGATCCGCCGCAATCTGGGCTCCAAGCTGATCCAGATGATTTTTGCCACGCCCGAGGAAAAGGCTGCAGACGGCAAGCTGGTCAAGACCACCGATGTGGCCCACGAACTGCGCAACCGCTATTCGCTGACCGACGAGGAAGTGCAGCAGCTGGCGCATTACGCTCTGGTGATCGAGCAGCATTACGGCCGCCCCATGGATATCGAATGGGGCAAGGATGGCACCGACGGCCAGCTCTACATCCTGCAGGCGCGCCCCGAAACCGTGAAGAGCCAGGCCAAGGGCCAGGCCGAGCTGCGCTACAAGCTCAAGGGCACGGGCACCGTGCTGGCCGAAGGCCGCGCCATCGGCCAGAAGATCGGTACCGGCCCCGTGCGCCTGGTGTCCGACATCTCGCAGATGGATCAGGTGCAGGCCGGCGACGTGCTGGTGACCGACATGACCGACCCCAACTGGGAGCCCGTCATGAAGAAGGCTTCGGCCATCGTCACCAACCGCGGTGGCCGTACCTGCCACGCCGCCATCATTGCGCGCGAGCTGGGCATCCCTGCCGTCGTGGGCTGCGGCAACGCGACCGATCTGCTCAAGGCCGAAACACTGGTCACCGTGTCCTGCGCGGAAGGCGATACCGGCAAGATCTATGATGGCCTGCTGGAAACCGAAGTGACCGAGGTCAAGCGCGGCGAGATGCCCAGCATCTCCACCAAGATCATGATGAACGTGGGCAATCCCCAGCTGGCTTTCGACTTTGCCCAGCTGCCCAATGAAGGCGTGGGTCTGGCCCGTCTGGAATTCATCATCAACAACAACATCGGCGTGCACCCCAAGGCCATCCTGGACTACCCCGCCGTTGACGCCGACCTGAAGAAGGCGGTCGAGTCCGTGGCGCGTGGCCATGCTTCGCCCCGTGCCTTCTACGTGGACAAGGTGACCGAAGGTGTGGCCACGATTGCCGCTGCCTTCTGGCCCAAACCCGTGATCGTGCGCATGTCGGACTTCAAGTCCAACGAATACCGCAAGCTGATCGGCGGCAGCCGTTACGAGCCCGAGGAAGAGAACCCCATGCTGGGCTTCCGTGGTGCCGCGCGCTACATCTCGGCCGAGTTCGGCGAGGCCTTCAAGATGGAATGCGAAGCCCTGCTCCGTGTGCGTGAGGACATGGGCTTGACCAACGTCAAGATCATGATCCCCTTCGTGCGTACCCTGGGCCAGGCCAAGCGCGTGACCGAGTTGCTGGCCGAGAACGGCCTCAAGCGCGGCGAGAACGGCCTGCAGCTGATCATGATGTGCGAAGTGCCCTCCAACGCAGTCCTTGCCGAAGAGTTCCTCGAGTACTTCGACGGCTTCTCCGTGGGCTCCAACGACCTGACCCAGCTGACCCTGGGCCTGGACCGCGACTCGGGCCTGGAGCTGCTGGCCGCCGACTTCGACGAGCGTGATCCCGCCGTCAAAAAGCTGCTGGCTCATGCCATCAAGGCCTGCCGCGACCAGAACAAGTATGTGGGCATCTGCGGCCAAGGCCCTTCGGATCACCCCGACTTTGCCAAGTGGCTGGCCGACGAAGGCATCTCGTCCATCTCTCTGAACCCTGACAGCGTGGTCTCCACCTGGCAGAAGCTGGCTGAATAAGCCTTGCGCATCGGCATGCAGACGCATCACGCGCCCGTGCATGACGATGCTGTGTCGGATGCTCCGCGACAGGCATTCGATGCTTTGGGCAATCCGGTGGAAGTCACCTTCCCGCCGGATCTGCACGATACCTACCACCTGAGACTCAAGGCCTTGCTGCTGACGGTCTGGGTGGTATTTTCATTTGGCATCTGCTACTTTGCGCGCGATATCCAGGCGCTGGTGCCCGACTGGCCCGTGGCCTACTGGATGGCGGCCCAAGGGGCGGTCCTGATGTTCCTGCTCATCATCGTGGTCTATTGTGTGGCCATGGATTATTTTGAACGCCAGCAGGCGCGTGACGAGGCGCGCAAAGCGGCTGAGGCTCACGACGCCTCCTCTGCCGCTTCCGATCTTCATGCCTGAGCGGCCAGTTCTGAGCCGTGCCTATCACTGGCGGCTGCATCGCATCCTGTTTCTCTATGTGCTGGGAACGGCAGGCTTTCTGCTGACCATGCTCTGGGCCGAGGAGCGCGGGCTCTCTCGCCACTGGATCGGGCCCATCTTCCTGTTCTCCACGGTGATGGTGTATGCGGCCATAGGCGTGTATTCGCGCACCAGCGATGCCGAGGAGTATTTTGTCGCCGGCCGGCGCATTCCACCTTTCTACAACGGCATGGCGGCCGCTGCCGACTGGATGAGCGCAGCCTCCTTCATCAGCCTCTCCGGTGCGCTTTATCTGCAAGGCTTTTCTGGAACCGGCACGCAGCCCGGCGGACTGGCCTATGTCCTGGGATGGACGGGCGGGTTCTGTCTGGTCGGCATGCTGATTGCGCCCTATCTGCGGGCCATGAATCTCTATACCGTGCCGGATTTCTTTCAGGCGCGCTATGGCGGACGTTGGCCGCGCATTATTGCTGCGCTGGCGGCCATCACCTGTTCCTTCACCTATGTGGTGGCGCAGATCTATGGCGTGGGCCTGATTGCTGCGCGACTGACCGGCGTGCAGTTCGAGATCGGCATCATGCTGGGGCTGGGCGGCGTGCTGCTGTGCTCGTTCCTCGGCGGCATGCGGGCGATCACCTGGACCCAGGTGGCGCAATATGTGGTGATCCTGCTGGCCTTCATGCTGCCTGTCTCCTGGCTGGCCTACAAACAGCTGGGCAACCCCTGGGCGCAGCTGGCCTATAGCCAGCAATTGGGCAAGATCGGCGCCATGGAGCAGCAGTTGCGTTCCTCAGAGGCCGAGCAGTCGGTGCTGGAGGCCTATCGCACCCGCGCTCAGGTGCTGCAGGCCAAGCTGCGCGATGTGCCCAATGTGCTGGCGGCCGAACGCCAGGCACTGAGCGAGCATATCCGCGAGCTGCGCACCAGCAGCGGCAACATCGGCGCCATCATGGCGGCCAGCCGGGAGCTGGCCGCCATGCCCAAGGACGAGGCGGCGGCGCGCGAGCTCTGGAGCCGTGAGTTGCACGAGGCCTATGAGCGGGCCAAGCCGCTGGGCGGCATGCCGCTGCAAAGCCAGCCTTTCGCGGGGGATCCGGATGGCTCGCCGGCCGAGCGGCAGGCCTATGAGGAAAGTCGGCGCAATTTCCTGGCGCTGATGTTCTGCCTGATGGTTGGCACGGCCGGGCTGCCGCACTTGCTCACGCGCTATTTCACGGTTCCCTCGGTGTCTGCCGCACGTACCTCCGTGGCCTGGTCGCTGTTCTTCATCGGGTTGCTGTATCTGGGGGCGCCAGCCTTGGCCGTACTGGTGAAGTACGAGGTCATGAGCAATCTCGTTGGCACGCATTTCGATGCCTTGCCCAACTGGATAGCGCAGTGGTCAAGGGTGGACGCCTCGCTGCTGTCGGTGGAGGACATCAACGGCGATGGCATTTTGCAGTTCGCCGAAATCCGCATGGGGGCCGACCTCATCATGCTGGCCACTCCAGAACTCGGCGGCATGCCTTATGTGCTCTCCGGGCTGGTGGCTGCGGGCGGATTGGCGGCGGCCCTGTCCACGGCCGACGGTCTGCTGCTGACCATCAGCAATGCCCTGGTGCGGGATCTCTATTTCCAGGAGCGCCAGCGCCTGGATACGCGCAAGCGCCGCATCTCGCCTGAACAGCGCGTGATTCTTTCCAAATTCGCATTGCTGCTGGTGGCCTTGTCGGCGGCGTTTGTGGCGGCACGACGCTCTTCGGACATTCTTCCCATGGTCTCTGCCTCCTTCTCTCTGGCGGGCTCGGCTTTGGTGCCGGCCATGGTGCTGGGCATCTTCTGGCGTGGCACCACGCGTCGTGGTGCGGTGGCCGGCATGCTGCTGGGCCTGGCCGTGACGCTTTACTACATGGCCTCGCACGTTCCGGGCCTGCAAGGGGTGCTGCCATCGGTCCTTCGTGGCGAGGCACTCTGGTGGGGTATTCAGCCCATCTCGGCCGGAGTGTTTGGCGTGCCGGTGGGCTTGGCCACCACATTGCTCGTCAGCTGGTGGGAGCAGCGGCGGGCGAGAGTTTGAAAAACTCTTGATTGGATGGCCTTCAGCGATCTTTTGGGTCGGGTTCGAGGCAGTTTTCTGCTGAATATCCGCCGTGAGCTGATCTGGAGCATGGGCGGACCAGGCTTGCAGGAAAACCCGCTTTTCAGCTCCAGCCATAACTGCCACTCTGCAGGGCGGGACGCAATTCAATGCACAGAGGGCGGGGTCGATGTATCTAGTCAAAACACCCGAGGGTCAGCTGGCCTTCAAGGAGCGCCATGCCGATCTGAGCCAGCGGCTGCGCTCGGCCTTTTTGCTGTTTGACGGTCGTCGCAGTCTTATGCAGGTGCTGGAGGCGACCTCGGCGCTGGGGGTGAACAAGGACGATATTCTGGCGCTGGTCGGCAAGGGCTGGCTGGCCACAAGAGAGTCGTCCGTCGCGGCTGATGCTGCAGCACAGGCCCATGCATCTTCGCTCTCAAAGAGCAGTTCGGCATCGTTGGCAACTGCTGACGTCGACCCTGGCAGCGCCCAGAGGCGCTACCAGAGGGCCTATCCGATAGCGGTGTCCATCACGGGGGCTCTTGGGCTCAAGGGCTTCCGGCTGAATCTGGCGGTGGAGGCGGCCATGGGTTATGAGCAACTGGCAGCGCTGGCTCCACGCATACGAGATGCTGCGGGTGACAAGGCCTATACGTCGTTGCACAGGGCGCTGTTTGAGGCGGATGAGACATAAGCACCATCTGTGCCGAGCCTCTCGCAAAGAAAAAAGCGGCTTCGGAGAGCCGCTTTTTTGATGAACCAGCCTGTTTTTAGACAGCCAGCAGTTCCACGTCAAACTTCAGCGTGGCGTTGGGCGGGATCACGCCACCGGCGCCGCGCGCGCCATAGCCCAGGGCGGCGGGGATCAGCAGCGTGCGCTGGCCGCCCACCTTCATGCCCTGCACGCCCTCGTCCCAACCCTTGATGACCATGCCGGCGCCCAGGGGAAAGACGAAAGGATCGTTGCGGTCCTTGCTGGAGTCGAACTTGGCGCCTTGCACGCCATTGTTGTAGAGCCAGCCGGTGTAGTGCACGGTCACGTTCTGACCGGCCTTGGCTTCGGCGCCTTCGCCCACGACGGTGTCTTCGTATTGCAGGCCGGAGGCAGTAGTGTTGAATGCCATGATGATTTCCTTTCAGCGCAAAGCAGAAAAAGGCGATGGAAAAAAGGGCCCGCCAAGCACGCTTGGGGCCCTTGGATGATAGTGGTGCACCCGCTTGCTGCCAGTCCCCCGGCCGCAACAGCGGCAAGGTTTACTTCTTGGCGCGCGCGGCAACCCAGCGGTTGGCAAAGGCTTGTACATCGGACAGGCGCTTGAGCAGATCCTGCCCGGTCAGGGTGACGGTGTAGCCGTCGCTGCCATGCTCGAGCAGGCCGCACTCGCGCAGCTCCTTGATACGGGTGTTCAAGGTGTTGGGGGTGATGCCGCCCACACTGTCTTGCAGCAGTCGGAAGGTCTGGGGATGACCATCCCGCAAAGCCCACAGCACGCGCAGCGCATAGCGGCATTCGAGCTTCTCGAACAGCTGGTTGATGGCGGCGTTTTCCTTGGAGCTCATGGACGCTTCTCCTTGCGCAATGATGTTGTCGAGCTGGGCGCACTAGGCGCTTTCAGTGCCATGTCCAATGGACTATAGCGGTTAATTTATTTTGCTACAAGTTTAGTAGCTTCAAATCTTCGACTGCAACGCCTTGAAGTGATAAAGGCCACAAACAGCGCGCAAGTGTTGCGGGTCAGCCACGAATCAGGGAGAAGACTCGCTTGCTTCAGGGTTTGTAGCAATAGGGGCAGAACTGAAGCAGCCCTCGGGACGGGGTGGCGAGCCATGCCGGAAGTGTTAGTACTGGCTTAGGTGTTTCCGGGTGTAAAAATTGACTCTAGCCATTGATTTGTCAGAGCAAGCAGCTATGGAAATCATAGTTCCTGCTTTTGTGCCGGCATTTGCTTGAGTTGCACCAGCACCTGCAGCAGACGGTTGATCGGCGTGGCAATGCCCAGCGCCTGACCGCGCCGCACCACATAGCCGTTGAGATGGTCGATTTCCGTGGTCTTGCCGCGCGCCAGATCCTGGGCCGTGGAAGAGAACTGTCGGGGCATGGTGCGCGCTATGGCCGCTACAGCCTCGTCCACGGAGGCCGGCAGCAGCACGCCGTCGGCCAGAGCTACGGCCTTGCATTCGGCGGCAATATCCTGCATGACGGCGGGTACGCCCTGCTGCGCGATCAGCCAGCCATAGGGCTGCTGGGTGAGGGCGGAGAGTGCGTTGTACACGCAGTTGATGATGAGTTTTTGCCAGAGTGCGGTCAGCACGCCGTCCGAGGTCTGGGTGGGGATGTTTGCTGCGCTGAACTGGAGTGCAATCTCGTCCCCCTGCGGACAGGGGGCGATGAGCAGCTCGCCCCGGCCGAAGTGACGCACATGGCCTGGGCCGGCCATGGCGGTGGCGACATAAACCACGGCAGCAGCCACCGGCTGCTGCCCCAGTACCAGGCGCAGGCGCCGGTCGTTGTCCACGCCGTTCTGCAAGCTCAGTACCTGAGTGTGCGCTGCCAGGTGGGGTTTGATCTGTGCAGCCGCTGCTTCGGTGTCGGTGGATTTCACGCAGAACAGCACCACATCGGCGCCTGCCACGGCACTGGCTTCGGTGCTGGTGGTGATTGGGATGTTCAGATCTTCTGTCGCCGTCTGCAGTCGTAGCCCGTGCTGGCTGATGGCCTGCATATGCGATGTTCTACCGATCAGCGTGACCGGGTGGCCGGCGCGTGCCAGCAGAGCACCAAAGTAGCAGCCCACCGAGCCCGCACCCATGACGGCAATGGACAGGCGGGCGGAGGCGGCGGTGTGGTTGACCATGTTCATGAGGCTATCTCGCAAAGAGGCTCAGCTCTTGAGCTTGAGCAGATAGGTCATCAGCTGGGCAGTGGAGGTTTCGACCTCCAGAAATTCATGTAGTGCCTTGCCGGTTTGCCAGGAAGAGTTCCAATTATTGCTGACCAGGGCTTGCTTCCAGCTGTCCTGGTTGCTTGCATGGTCGATAGCAGCCAGCAGTTGCTGGGCGCGTTCTGCCGGCAGATTCTTGCCTGTAAAGACGGCACGCCAGTTCGACATTTCAGCATCCAGACCCTGGTCGCGCATGGAGGCAATGCCGAACATGGCACGGCGTGACGAAACACCGAGGGCGCGCAGTTTGCCCGCCTGCAAGGCTTCTCTGAACTCGCTGTAACCAGAGATTCCCACCTGCACCTGCTTTTGCAGCAGGGCCTGGAGCACATCGTTACCGCCGGCAAAGGGTTTGTATTGCAGTTGCTCCGCATTGGCCTTGGCCAGGCGGGCCAGCATGCCTGCGTACATATGGTCCACACCGCCTGCAGAGCCTCCGGCAATGGTCAGTGCCGGCAGGTTCTCGCGCATGGCCTTGGCCAGTGCCTTGGGGTTGGCAAGCGGCGAGTCGGTGGGCACGGCCACCACCAGATAGTCGCTGGTCAGGCGCGCCAGGGGCTGCACCTGCTGCAGCTCTGCTGACTTCTTGTTCAATGCCAGGGCGCCGACCATGACCATGCCGCCGATCAGCAGGCTGTTGGGGTCGCTGCCATAGCGTTTGGTGTACTCGGCCAAGCCTATGGTGCCGCCCTTGCCGCCGATGTTTTCATAAACGACCTTGTCCACCGTGCCGCTGCTGGTCAGCACTGCGCCCAGGGCGCGGCCAGTCTGGTCCCAGCCGCCGCCGGGGTTGGCGGGGATCACGATACGCAGCTGCGTGCCAAGGCGCTGGGGAGGATTGGCGATGGCTGCAAAAGGTGTAGACAGCAAGGCAGCGGAATAGCTTAGCCAGTGGCGGCGTGTCAGGGCATTGTCCGAGTGGGGGGTATTCATGTCTGTCTCCGTTGTTATGTGTCTTTTGGTGTGTTTGGCCGCAAGCGAAGGCTTGCTGACCTGGGCTGCATGCGAAAAAGCCCCGACCTGGGCAGGTCGGGGCTTTGAGTAGCAGGGAACCGGCGAGCCGGTTCCTCGGACTGACTTTACAGCGAGTCGATGAAGCTGCGCAGCTTGTCGGAGCGCGAAGGGTGCTTGAGTTTGCGCAGCGCCTTGGCTTCGATCTGACGGATGCGCTCGCGCGTCACGTCAAACTGCTTGCCGACTTCTTCCAGCGTATGGTCGGTGGACATTTCGATACCGAAGCGCATGCGCAGTACCTTGGCTTCGCGAGGCGTCAGGCCGTCGAGAATGTCCTTGACCACATCGCGCAGACCGGCCTGCATGGCGGCGTCGATAGGCGCCGTGTTGTTGCCGTCCTCGATGAAGTCGCCCAGGTGGGAATCGTCGTCGTCGCCGATGGGGGTTTCCATCGAGATCGGTTCCTTGGCGATCTTCATGATCTTGCGGATCTTGTCCTCGGGGATCTCCATCTTGGCTGCCAGGATGGACGCATCGGGCTCGAAACCAAACTCTTGCAAGTGCTGGCGCGAGATGCGGTTCATCTTGTTGATGGTCTCGATCATGTGCACGGGGATGCGGATCGTGCGGGCCTGGTCGGCGATGGAGCGCGTGATGGCCTGACGAATCCACCAGGTTGCATAGGTCGAGAACTTGTAGCCGCGACGATATTCGAACTTGTCCACGGCCTTCATCAGGCCGATATTGCCTTCCTGGATCAGATCCAGGAATTGCAGACCGCGGTTGGTGTACTTCTTGGCGATGGAGATCACGAGACGCAGATTGGCCTCGATCATTTCCTTCTTGGCATCGCGGCTGGCGCGCTCGCCGCTGTTCATGCGCTTGTTGATGTGCTTGAGCTCTTCCAGAGGCACGACCACGCGGGCCTGCAGGTCGATCAGGTTCTGCTGCAGCTCCTGCACGGGCGGGATGTTGCGCTCCAGCACGGCGCTGTAGTTCTTGCCTGCCGCCACTTGCTTGATGACCCAGTCCAGGTTCAGCAGATTGGGCGGGAAGTCCTTGATGAACTGCTCCTGGGGCATGCCGCACTTGTCAACGATGATCTTGCGCAGCTCGCGTTCCTTCTTGCGCACGTCGTCCACCTGGGCGCGCACCAGATCGCAGAGCTTCTCGATCGTCTTGGCCGTGAAGCGAATGGTCATCAGCTCTTCGGTGATGGCCTTCTGCACCTTCATGTATGCCTCGGTGCCGTAGCCTTCCTTGTCATACACCTTGTGCATCTTGTCGAAGAGCTCGCGCATGGAGTCAAAGCGACCCAGGGCTTCGTTCTTCAGCTCTTCGAGCTTCTTGGTCAGGGCCTTGGAGCCGCCCTTGCCGTCGTCGTCGTCTTCTTCGTCGTATTCGTCGAAGTCTTCCTCGGCCACATAGTCGTCGTTCTCGTTGGCATTGACGAAGCCGTCCACCACGGTGGAGATGACAACCTTGCCTTCGCGGATTTCCTCGGCCATGTTGAGGATTTCGGCGATGGTCGCGGGGGAGGCCGAGATGGCTTCCATCATGTCCATCAGACCGCCTTCGATGCGCTTGGCGATTTCGATTTCGCCTTCGCGTGTCAGCAGTTCGACGGTGCCCATTTCACGCATGTACATGCGCACGGGGTCGGTGGTGCGACCGAATTCGGAGTCCACGGTGGACAGAGCCGCTTCGGCCTCTTCTTCCGCTTCTTCTTCGGTGGTGGCCGACTGGCCGGTGTTGTTCAGCAGCAGGGTTTCCGCATCGGGAGTCTGCTCGTACACGGCCACACCCATGTCGTTCAACATGGAGATCACGACTTCCAGCGTTTCGGCATCGACCAGCTTGTCGGGCAGGTGGTCGTTGATTTCGGCGTGGGTCAGGTAGCCGCGGGTCTTGCCCAGCTTGATCAGCATCTTCAGACGCTGACGGCGGGTGTTCATTTCCTCTTCGGTCAGAACAGTCTCGTCCAGGCCGAATTCCTTCATCAAGGCGCGTTCCTTCGCCTTGCTGATCTTCATGCGCAGAGGCTTGGCCTTTTCGGCAGGAGCAGCAGACGCTTCGGTCGATGCCTCCTCTTCGACTTCGCCTTCCAGATCGCTGTCGATATCCGACAGGTCTGCATCATCCATGTCCTCGTCGGCCTCCTTGGCCTTGGGCTTGCGGCCGCGCTTGGCGGGAGCCTTGTCGGCATCGGCACTGGCAGCAGGGGCCTTGACGGCGGCGGCCTTCTTGGCAGCAGGTGCCTTTTTGGCAACAGTCTTCTTGGCGGCAGGAGCGGCAGCTGTGTCGTCGTCTTCTTCGGCCTTCTTGCGGCCGCGCTTGGGAGTTGCCTGCGCCAGCAGCGCATCGGCCATGGCTTTGAGTTCGGCTTGTGACTTGGTAACCACGGTGGTGTCTTTCTTTGCTTCGGCTGCAGATGCAGCACTCTTCTTCACAGCAGGCTTGCCGGCACTGGCCTTTTTCGCGGGCTCTGCTGCGGAAGTGGAAGTTTTAGAGGTCTTGGGCTTTGCTGAAGCTTCTGGGGCCTGCTTGGACTTCACGGACTTTGAAACGGGCATGAACACCTCTCACGGTACGAACACACACAAACACACAAAGGAAAACGGAAAATGCAAACAAACGCCATGAAAGCTGGCGCAAGAACAGGCCTAGCCTGTCCGGTGGAGCACAAAGACTCCATGGCAAGATGTTGGGGCGATCATTTGGTATGCAATCCTTGCGAGAAATGGGCCATGCAGTTGCTGCCATCACGTGATTTCTTCACGGTGCCCGGGTCGGAGGTGTTGCTGTCGCTCTTGCCTATATCCACTAAATTATACCTTTTTTAAAGATGTCAAGAGGTGGAGCTAAGAATTACAGATAAATTTTTTCGCCGCTGTTGAAACTCAATGTAACGTCTTGCCGCGGTGGGGTCCGTAGCAATTTCCTTGAGGGCCTTGGCTTCTTCGCGCTTGAGATGATCCACCAGGATCAGATTGAGAGTGCCGCGCAACTCCTTGCGCAACTCGTCCACCTCGCCCTCGGGGTTGGCATGGGCGCCGCTCATGAGCTTTTGGGCCAGCGGCTCGCAGGGAGAGCCTTGCAATTGCTCGCGCAGCACTGCCCAGGAGCGCGGGCCGGATTCGGTGAACTGGGCTTCCAGCCAACGGAACAAGGGGGCATGGCTTTGGTTGCAGCGAGCCAGGGCATCGAAGTCCTCATGGGTCATCTCTTCCATGAACTCCATGTGACACATCAGCAGGCGTGCGGCCTGGTCTTCGCGGCTGACCGGCGTGGGGCGCGGGCCCAGCTGCGGCGGGTTCCAGTCCTCACCCTTCTTGCCCCAGGGTTTGCGCTGGCGGCCGAATTCCTTGCGGCCCGACCAGTTGCCACCGCTGCCCTGGCTCGGGTAGGAGGGAGCCGGTGCCGCGGCATCGGCCCAGTCGGGAGCGCTTTCCCAGTTGCCCGCAGGCGCATCCCATTCCGGTGCCTGAGGGCCGGGGGGCGCAGGCGCGCGGCGGGCAATGGGGGCGGTGCGTGCCGCCTCCTGCGCCCAGATATCGGAGAGGTCGCGCGAGTCCAGCTGAGCCAGGGCTGCGATTTCGGAGAGCAACTGGCGCTTGAGCGCGCCGTCGGGCAGCAGCGACCACAGCGGCCGGGCGTTGCTGGCCATATGGGCACGGCCTTCTGTCTGTCCCAGGTCGCAGCCTTCGCTGGCCGATTCGATGAGAAAGCGGCTCAGCGGCGTGGCATCGCCCACATAGCGCGAGAAGGCCTCGGGGCCGAATTCGCGGATGAAGCTGTCAGGGTCATGTTCCGAAGGCAGGAACAGGAATTTGATGGAGCGCGTGTCCGTCGCCAGTGGCAGGGCCGCATCCAGCGCCTTGCGGGCGGCGCGCCGCCCCGCACCGTCACCGTCGAAGCTGAAGACCACGGCATCGGTGAATCGAAACAGCTTTTGCACATGCTCGGGCGTGCAGGCCGTCCCCAGCGTTGCTACGGCATTGGCAAAGCCCAGTTGGGCCAGTGCCACCACGTCCATATAGCCTTCTGTGACCAGGGCGTAGCCCATGTCGCGCAGGGCCTGCCGGGCCTCGTAAAGGCCGTAGAGTTCGCGGCCCTTGTGGAAGACCGGGGTTTCGGGCGAGTTCAGGTATTTGGGTTTTTCATCGCCGAACACCCGCCCGCCAAAGCCTATGCACTCGCCTTTGACATTGCGAATCGGGAACATGAGCCGGTCGCGGAAGCGGTCATAGCGGCGACTGTCGTCCTCGCCCACGATGACCAGCCCGCATTCTTCGAGCTGCGGGTTGTCGTACTCGGCAAATACGCTGGCCAGACCATGCCAGCCTGCAGGGGCATAGCCCAGGCCAAAGCGCTTGGAGACTTCGCCGGAGACGCCGCGCTTTTTCAGATACTCGATGGCTTTCGGAGCTGCCTTGAGCTGCTTGCGATAGGACTCGCCGGCTTTTTCCAGCAGATCACTCAGTGTTTCCGCCTTTTGCTTTTGCTGAGCCTGGCGCTGGCGCTCGGCAGGACTGATGTCGTCCTGCGGCACTTGCAGGCCGCATTGGTTGGCAAGCTCCTGCACGGCTTCGACAAAGCCCATGCCGGCATGCTCCATCAGAAAGCCGATGGCATTGCCATTCTTGCCACAGCCAAAGCAGTGAAAGAACTGCTTGCTGGGGCTGACGGTGAAAGAGGGCGACTTCTCGCTATGGAACGGGCATAAGCCCATGAAGTTGGCGCCGCCCTTTTTGAGCTGCACATAGCGGCCCACGATGTCGACCACGTCGACGCGGGATAGCAACTCTTGGATGAATGATTGGGGAATGGCCACCCGCGTATTCTGCCTTTTTCGGCAATGGCCGAGGGGGCGGCAGGAATGGGGCAGACGGGCAAAAAAAAAGCCTGCACCCATGGGTGCAGGCTCAGGTCTCCTGATGCCTGGGTCATTGCCAGGCTCTCCTCTAAAACGTCTCCTCCGCCACTCAGTCTTGAGGCTTGCGACCGGCTCCGTGCGGGCAGAGATGCCGGTCTTGCATTGCCGATGCAGGCAGTCATGTACTCAAAACATGTGCGCATTCTAAAAGCGATTCGAAGTCCTGGTGATTGGTCTGTCAGATAAATGATGTCTTATAGATGACTTGCATGAGTTGGCCCTGCCTGGGGAATGAGGGGATTTTTCAATAGGATTCCATGTGGTTGATTTCAAATGAATTTATCGATTTTCAGAAGCTGTTGAAAGTACTGTCTCGCTGAATGACCTTTTGCATTGCTCTGGTTTGTCTGCGGATGTCGCATGCCGGTTTGCCGGCGCGGTGCAGCCATTTCGGGCGCAACTGCTTGATCCCGATCACAACAAGCCTGCATGGCGCTCGCTTGTAAGCCTGGCGTGACGGATGCTGGAGTACAAAACGCTCAGGAGACAAACATGACAAGTTCTTTCGATCTGAACCTCGCCCCAAATACTGCCAACCATGCCGCGCTGACGCCGCTGGGATTTATTGCCCGCACGGCCGAGGTCTACCCCGAGCGCCTGGCCATTGTTCACGGCGACCTGCGCCAGAGCTGGGCGCAAACCTATGCGCGTTGCCGTCAGCTGGCCAGCAGCCTGCAGAAAATCGGCATTGGCAAGAACGACACCGTGGCCGTGATGCTGCCCAATACGCCGCCCATGGTGGAGGCGCACTTTGGCGTGCCCATGGCCGGTGCCGTGCTCAACACGCTCAATACCCGGCTCGATGCCGAGACCCTGGCATTCATGCTGGATCATGGCGAAGCCAAGGCCTTGATCGTGGACCCCGAGTTCGCGCCTCTAATGGCCAGGGCGCTCAAGCTGCGCCAGAGCACTGTGCCCATTTATGTGATCGAGGTCGAAGACCCGGTTTACGGCGAGGCGGCCGAGCAGATCGGTGCCATCGACTACGAGAGCTTCGTGGCCCAGGGCGATGCCGGTTTCGATTGGCAGTTGCCCGGCGACGAATGGGATGCGATTGCGCTGAACTACACCAGCGGAACCACCGGGAACCCCAAGGGCGTGGTCTACCACCATCGCGGCGCGCACAACAACGCCATCAGCAATGTGCTGGAGTGGGACATGCCCAAACATGCCGTCTATCTGTGGACGCTGCCCATGTTCCACTGCAACGGCTGGTGCTTCCCCTGGACGGTGGCCGCACGCGCGGCGGTCAATGTCTGCCTGCGCCGGGTGGATGCGCAGGCGATTTTTGACGCCATTCGCAACCATGGCGTGAGCCATTACTGCGGCGCGCCCATTGTGCACAGCCTGCTGGTGAATGCGCCGGCTGCCATGAAGCAGGGCGTGCCCGCCGGCGTCAAGGCCATGGTGGCAGGGGCAGCGCCGCCCGCATCGATGATCGAGGGCATGGAGGCCATGGGCTTTGACATCACCCATGTCTATGGCCTGACCGAAACCTATGGCCCGGCTACGGTCTGCGCCAAGCATGAAAGCTGGAATGCGCTCGATATCGGCGAGCGCGCCCGCCTGAACTCGCGCCAGGGCGTGCGCTACCACCTGCAGCGCTCTGCGGCCGTGCTGGACCCCGAAACCATGCAGCCCGTGCCGCACGACGGCCAGACCATGGGAGAGATCATGTTCCAGGGCAATATCGCCATGAAGGGCTATCTCAAGAACCCGCAAGCGACGCAGGAGGCTTTTCGCGGCGGCTGGTTCCACAGCGGCGACCTGGCCGTGCAGCATCCCGACGGCTATATCCAGATCAAGGATCGCAGCAAGGACATCATCATCTCGGGCGGCGAGAACATCTCGTCCATCGAAGTGGAGGATGTGCTCTACCGCCACCCCGCTGTGCTGGCTGCGGCCGTGGTGGCCAAGCCCGATCCCAAATGGGGCGAGACGCCCTGCGCCTTCATCGAACTCAAGGCCGGAGCCGAGACCACGGCCGAAGACATCATTGCCCACTGCAAAAAGCATCTGGCCGGCTACAAGGTGCCGCGCGCCGTGGTGTTTGGCGAGCTGCCCAAGACCAGCACGGGCAAGATCCAGAAGTTCGAGCTGCGCAAGCAAGCAGGCTCGGCTTCCGCGATCTCGGTCTGAGATCCCGCAGTTGACTCCAAGGTCTGATGCCTTAGTTCTGTGGGCAGCGGGCTCTGGGTGTCTGCCGGTTCAGCAAATTTGATAGCTGCTAGCGCTTGTTATTCATAGAACTTGGATGGCTTTCAATCTGAAATCTATGAATGGCAAGCGTAAGAAGCTCTGAATTGGATAGTACCAACTGGGGCGGTGCGTCAGGCCAGCTCGGGCGGCATGCGCTGCCAGCCTTCGGGCGTTACTCGCAGCACCTCGCTGCGATGCGTATCTGCATCGATATGCCAGTCGCTGAGCACGATGCGCCACTGCCCATCGCCCAGTGCGTGGTCGGCGGGCTGATGGGTATGGCCGTGAATCAGCCAGGGCGCTTGCGCGGCCTGCATCCAGGTGGCGCTCATCTGCGCGTCGGCATCTGCGTAGGGTGCGCCGCTTTGCTTGCGTTGCTCGCTTTCGCTGCGTGCCGATCTGCCGATCGCGCGGCGCACGGCCAGGGGCTGGGCCAGCAGTTGCTTCTGCCAGGCGGCGGAGCGCGAAACAGCACGGAATTGCTGGTAATCCACATCGTCAAGGCACAGCGCATCGCCATGGCTGAGCAGGATGCTGGTGTCTGCCCACCGCAGCACCGTGGGGTCGCAAAGGCCGGTCATGCCGCTTCGGCGCAGAAATTCGTCACCGGCCAGAAAGTCGCGGTTGCCGACCATGAAGAACAGCGGGCGCTGCTGCGCCGCCTCGCGTAGCACGGCAGCGCATTCGGCTTCGAAGCTGCCGGGCTCATCGAGTGCATCGTCACCCACCCAGACTTCAAACAGATCGCCGAGGATAAAGATGGCGTCGGCCGTGCTGCGTGCCAGATAGCTGCGCCAGGCTTCAACCGTCTGCGGCTCCGAAGGCTGCAGGTGCAGGTCGGAAATGAAATCAAGCGTGCGCCAGTGGGGCTCAGCCTGGAGCTGCGCGACTTGAGGAGCGGCAGTGCGTGGATCAGAAGATTCAGCCATGAATGAAAAGTGCGCAGCCTGAAAACAATAACGGCCTCACAAAGAGACGGCAAGCAAGGGCCGCCCCGCAGCGAGGCCGTCGTCCCCCTCCGCGAAGCAGAGAGGGGGAAGGCGCGTTAGCGCCTCAGGGGGAGATTACAGGGCCACGGCCTTGTCGATCACCACGGCGTCGAAAGGCACGTCGTCGTGGAAGCCCTTGCGGGTGGTGCGCACCTTCTTGATGGCGTCCACGACTTCTTCACCCTTGACCACCTTGCCGAACACGGCATAGCCCCAGCCCTGGCCGGTGGGGGCGGTGTGGTTCAGGAAGCCGTTGTCCACGGTGTTGATGAAGAACTGGGCGGTTGCGCTGTGAGGATCGCTGGTGCGAGCCATGGCAATCGTGTACTTGTCGTTCTTCAGGCCGTTTTTGGCTTCGTTCTCAATGGGAGCCGCAGTGTCCTTTTGCTTCATGTCGGCTGCGAAACCGCCGCCCTGGATCATGAAATTCTTGATCACGCGGTGGAAGATGGTGCCGTTGTAGAAGCCCTGGTTCACATAGTTCAGGAAGTTCTCGGTGGACTTGGGCGCGTTCACGGCGTCCAGTTCCAGCGTGATCACGCCCTGGGTTGCGGTGTCAGCCACGTTGATGGTCACGTGCAGTTCGACTTGGGGATTGCTCATGTCTGTGCTTTCTAGAGGATGGAGTAAAGAGGCGGGCGCGGCCCGGCAGGTGCAGCGCCGCCGGGTTGTTTACTTGATTTCGGTGGCGGAAAGGATTGTTACCGGCGTCGTGGGCACATTCTGGTGCATGCCACGGTTGCCCGTAGCCACGGCGCGGATTTTGTCCACCACGTCCATGCCCTTGACGACCTTGCCGAAGACGGCATAGCCATGGCCGTCGGGCTTGGGGGCGTTGAGCATGTCATTGTTCACCACATTGATGAAGAACTGCGAGGTGGCGGAATTGGGGTTGCCGGTGCGCGCCATGGCAATCGTGCCGCGGTCGTTCTTGAGGCCGTTGCTGGCTTCCAGCGGAATCGGGGCGCGTGTGGGCTTTTCGTTCAGATTGGTGTCCATGCCGCCGCCCTGGATCATGAAGCCGTCGATGACGCGGTGGAACACCGTGCCGTCATAGTGCTTGTCACGCACATACTGCAGAAAATTGGCCGCGCTCTTGGGGGCCTTGGCATCGTTGAGCTCGACCACGATATCGCCCATGCTGGTCTTGAGCTGCACCTTGGATTGCGCCTGGGCCAGGCCGGGGATGGCAAAAACAGTGGCTGTCAGCGCAATGGCAGACAGGGCCTTGAGGCTGTTTCGACGGAAATTCAGCATGGTCATATTCCTGGGTAAGTGAGCCTTGGGCAGGGCCGCAGGGATGGCGGCTGCGAAAAACAGGCTTGAGGCAGCTGAGGGCGCCGGCCTGCTTCACAAGAGGGAGAAGGGCGGCGATGGCAAAAAACGGGTTCAGCGCTGTGCAGGCTGGGCCGGGGCAGGCGTTGCGAGAGAGGCCGCAGGCTGCAGCAAGTCCTTGAGCTGCTTGAGCTTGGGGTTCAGGGCTGCGGGGCGACCGCCCTTGGCCAGGGACTGCGCATAGGACTGATAGGCCAGGCGGGCATAGATATCGCCCAGGTTCTCGTGCGCCACGGCATAGTTCGGATTGTTGCGCACGGCGGCTTCGAGCGCGGCGCGGGCGCGATCCAAGTCACCCTGGCGTGCATAGATCACGGCCAGGTTGTTATAGGGCTCGGGCAGCTCGGGATAGTCCTCGGTCAGCTGGCGAAACGCTGCAATCGCGTCCTCGGTCTTGCCGTCATTGCTCAGCGCGATGCCGCGCAGAAAACGCATCTGCGGGTCGCGTGAATTCTTGGCCAGATAGGTGTCCGCTTTTTGCAGCGCCTGCTGTGTCTTGCCGCTCTTGAGCAACTGGGCAACATCCGTGTAATCGTCGGCGTAGGCGCTACCTGCAGCGAGCAAGGCAGCCAGGGCTGCCGCACGCGCTGCGGTACTGAACAAGTTGCGTACAGGCATGTAGGTGCTTTCATGGCGCCGCAAAACTGCGCTGCGGCGGGAGCTTATACTGCGGGGAATTGTAGCTGAGGGGTGTGCGGCGCTTAGGCGTCTGGCCGGACCGGGATGTGTCTGGATGCTAGTGCGCATTTTTCAGCCTCAGGGAATGG
Source organism: Comamonas sp. A23 (assembly GCF_004522605.1). Lineage (NCBI taxonomy): Bacteria > Pseudomonadati > Pseudomonadota > Betaproteobacteria > Burkholderiales > Comamonadaceae > Comamonas > Comamonas sp. A23. The sequence continues at coordinate 6,330 of NZ_RSDT01000002.1, read as the reverse complement.
CAGGCATGGTTTATGCATCGCAGGCATGACCAGTGCTGCTGCTCGCCACCCTCTCTCCCTATTTCAAGATTCATGAGTTTGCGTATCTACAACACGCTGTCGCGTGCACTGGAATCGTTTTCGCCGCTTGAGCCGGGCCATGTGCGTATGTACGTCTGTGGCATGACGGTCTATGACCTCTGCCACCTGGGCCATGCACGCTCCATGGTGGCTTTCGACGTGGTGCAGCGCTGGCTGCGCGCCAGCGGCTACAAGGTGACCTATGTGCGCAACATCACCGACATCGATGACAAGATCATCAAGCGAGCGGTGGAAAACGGCGAGACCATACGCAGCCTGACCGACCGCATGATCGATGCGCTGCACCAGGACGCGGATGCGCTGGGCATCGAGCGCCCCACGCTGGAGCCGCGCGCCACCGAATACGTGCCGCAGATGCTGGGCATGATCGCCCGTTTGCAGGACAAGGGCCTGGCCTATCAGGCCGGCAACGGCGATGTGAACTACGCCGTGCGCAAGTTTCCGGGCTACGGCAAGCTCTCGGGCAAGTCGCTGGACGAGCTCAACGCCGGCGAGCGTGTGGCCGTGGCAGACGGCAAGCACGACCCGCTGGACTTTGTGCTGTGGAAGTCGGCCAAGGCCGACGAGCCGGCCGATGTGAGATGGCAGAGTCCGTTTGGCGAAGGTCGCCCCGGCTGGCATATCGAATGCTCGGCCATGGGTTGCGAGCTGCTGGGCGAGAGCTTCGACATCCATGGCGGCGGTGCGGATCTGCAGTTCCCCCACCACGAGAACGAGATTGCCCAGAGCGAAGGTGCGACCGGCAAGCCGTTCGCCCGGACCTGGATGCACAACGGCTTCATCAACGTGGACAACGAGAAGATGTCCAAGTCGCTGGGCAACTTCTTCACCATCCGCGACGTGCTCAAGGAGTACGACGCCGAGACCATCCGTTTCTTCGTCGTACGCAGTCACTACCGCAGCCCGCTGAACTATTCCAATGTGCATCTCGATGATGCGCGCGGTGCGCTCAAGCGCCTCTATACCGCGCTGGACCTGGTGACGCCTGCCGAGGTGCAGATCGACTGGAGCAATCCCTATGCCGCCCGCTTCAAGGCGGCGATGGACGAAGACTTCGGCACGCCCGAGGCCGTGGCCGTGCTGTTCGAGCTGGCCGCCGAGGTCAACCGCAGCAAGTCGCCCGAAGTGGCTGGCTTGCTCAAGGCTCTGGGGGCCTGCCTGGGCCTGCTGCAGGCCGAGCCGCAGAAGTTTCTGCAGGCTGGTGCTGAAGGGGTGGACGCGGCAGCGATCGAGGCGCAGATTGCCGCACGCGCAGAGGCCAAGGCTACCAAGAACTGGGCCGAGGCCGACCGCATCCGCAAGGAGCTGCTTGATCAGGGCATCGTCCTCAAGGACTCGGCCGCGGGCACGACCTGGGAAGCGGCCGCCAAGGGCTGAGGCTGCATGCAATATTCCATCAACTGTGTGAGCAGTGCGGAGAGTCGTGCATGAGTGCGGCCAAGCATCTGGACACCATGGAGTTTGAACAGCTGCCGCTGGTGGCTGATCTGCCCGTGCCCATGGGGCCGGCTGCGCCTTTGCCTGTAGCGCCTTTGGGGGCCGCAGCCATTGCTCAGCCTGCGGGTACAACTGCAAAGCAGGCAGTTGCGTCCAAAGTGGCCGCTCCAAAGATCCATCTGGATTTGCCTGATGGTGTGCCCGCCTATTGGGCTGAGGCCTGTCGTCAGCTCATGCGCCGCGACCGTGTGCTCAAGCGCCTGATCCCGCAACTCGGCAGCCAGGCGCTGTTGCCTTGCGGGCAGGAGCAGGCCTTTGCCACTTTGGCCTGGTCCATCATCGGGCAGCAGATTTCGGCGAAGTCCGCCAAGACCTTGTGGAACAAGTTCGTCAGGCTGCCCGCTGCCATGCAGCCCGAGCAGGTGCTCAGGCTCAAGGTGGACGATATGCGTGCGGTGGGATTGTCGGCCCGCAAGGTGGACTATCTGGTCGATCTGGCTCTGCACTTCACCGAGAACCGTCTGCATATGGATGAATGGGCTCAGATGAGCGATGAAGTCATCATTGCCGAGCTGATGTCCATACGCGGCCTCAGCCGCTGGACGGCCGAGAATTTTCTGATTTACTGTCTGGGGCGGCCCAATGTGCTGCCTCTGGATGATGCCGGTTTGATACAGGGCATCTCTCTCAATCATTTTTCGGGCGATCCTGTCAGTCGCAGCGATGCCCGTGAAGTTGCCGAGGCTTGGAAACCGTGGTGTACGGTTGCAACTTGGTATATTTGGCGCTCGCTCGAGGCGCAGCCTGTGGCTTGATGACATCTGTCCACTGGCCGATTGCAAGGATTGCAACAGGCTGGCACAAGGAGAAATACGTTGGCGAAAAAGAACTTTCTGGATTTTGAGCAGCCCATTGCCGAACTCGAATCCAAAATCGAAGAACTGCGCTATGTGCAGACTGAAAGCGCAGTAGATATCTCGGAAGAGATCGATCAGCTCAGCAAGAAAAGCCTGCAGCTGACCAAGGACATCTACAGCGACCTGACCCCCTGGCAGATCACCAAGATCGCACGCCATACCGAGCGCCCCTATACGCTCGACTATGTGCGCGAGTGCTTTACCGACTTTGTCGAAATGCACGGCGACCGCCACTTTGCGGATGACCAGTCCATCATTGGTGGCCTGGCACGCTTCAACGGCCAGCCCTGCATGGTGATCGGTCATCAAAAGGGTCGCGATACCAAGGAGCGTACGCTGCGCAACTTCGGCATGACGCGTCCCGAGGGCTATCGCAAGGCCTTGCGTCTGATGAAGACGGCCGAGAAGTTCAAGCTGCCCGTGTTCACTTTCGTGGACACGCCCGGCGCCTTCCCCGGCATCGATGCCGAGGAGCGTGGTCAGTCCGAGGCCATCGGTCGCAACATCTACGAAATGGCTCAGCTGCAGACCCCCATCATCACCACCATCATCGGTGAAGGTGGCTCGGGCGGTGCGCTGGCCATTGCCGTGGCAGACCAGGTGCTGATGCTGCAGTACTCCGTGTACTCGGTGATCAGTCCCGAAGGCTGCGCTTCCATTCTGTGGAAGACCGGCGAAAAGGCTCAGGAAGCAGCGGACGCCATGGGCATCACCGCTCACCGCCTCAAGGCGCTGGGTCTGGTGGACAAGATCGTCAACGAGCCTGTGGGTGGCGCTCACCGCGATCACAAGCAAATGGGTGCCTTCCTCAAGCGTGCGTTGGGCGATGCCTATCGCCAGTTGACCGATCTCAAGCCCAAGGAGCTGCAGGATCGTCGCTACGACCGCATTCAGAGCTATGGCAAGTTTGCCGACACCAAGGCTGACAACCGCTGATCCCGCGGACTTGATGCTGCTTGCGCACAATGGCTCCTTCGGGAGCCATTTGTTTTTGCCGAAGGGCTTTGAGTGAAGTGTGTTTCTAGCCCTTTTGGGGTAAGCGCTAGCTGCTATTGAATTGGAAATAGGGAGTCTGTTGTTCATGCAAGCCCAGTCAGATGCTGACTTGTTGCGGGCCTCGGCTGCTCGGGTGGATGCAGCGATGGCGGCATTCGAGCCGCCGCTGCCACTGGCCGTGGCCTTCAGCGGCGGAGCCGATTCGTCGGCTCTGCTGCTGGCCTGCCATGCGCGCTGGCCGGGGCGGGTGAGGGCGATTCATGTGCACCACGGTTTGCAGGCGGCGGCTGATGAATTTCAGCGGCACTGTGAGCAACTGTGTGCCCGGCACGGCATTGCCCTCAAGGTCTGCGCCATCGATGCGCGCAATGTGCAGGGGCAAAGCCCCGAAGATGCGGCGCGCCAGGGGCGTTATGCGGCTTTGATTCAGGCGGCCCGGCAGCCTTGGCTCGATGCGCAGGGCGCTGCGCTGGATGCGGTGCGCTCCATGGCGCTGGCTCAGCATGCCGACGATCAGGTCGAGACCTTGCTGCTGGCGCTCTCGCGCGGTGCAGGTGTGGCCGGTCTGGCGGCCATGCCAGGGCATTGGCAAAGAGCAGGGCTGGAATGGTTCAGGCCCTTGCTGGAGGTGCCGGGGCAGGTGCTGCGTGACTGGCTGCGGCTCAGGAATTTGAGCTGGGTCGAGGATCCGACGAATGCCGATCCAGGCTACACGCGTAATCGCATCCGGGCTCAGTTGCTGCCGGTGTTGGAGCAGGTCTTTCCGCAGTTTCGCAGCACGTTTGCACGCAGCAGCGCCCATTGCGCCCAGGCGTCGCAGTTGCTGGATCAGCAGGCGGCGGCAGATCTGCTGCTGGTGGGGGTGCCGCCCGCCATCAAGGCATTGCAGGGTTTGAGCGAGCTGCGTCTGGGCAATGTCCTGCGTTATTGGTTGCGCACCGAGCATGGCACGACGCCGACGGCGGCCCAGCTTGCGCAGCTCATGGCGCAGCTCGGCGTTTGCACTACGCGAGGGCACCGCATCCACATCAAGGTGGGGCGAGGTTTTGTAGAGCGCCAGGGGGCAAGTCTCGGTTGGTACAATTCCTAGGTTTTGGTTTTTTTACCTGTACGAAAACCGCCGGCGCGCCAAAACCTTTGTGATCTGCGCCGTGGCTGCTGTTTCGTCACCCTTTAGTATCCAATGGCACTGATCGTTCATAAATACGGCGGCACCTCGATGGGCTCGACAGAGCGCATCCGCAACGTCGCCAAGCGTGTGGCCAAATGGGCTCGGGCAGGTCACCAGTTGGTGGTTGTGCCCAGCGCCATGAGTGGCGAAACCAACCGTTTGCTGGGTCTGGCCAGCGAACTGGCTCCCAGCCACGCCAAGAGTTCGTACTATCGTGAGCTTGATATGCTGGCCGCCACTGGCGAGCAGGCATCCTCGGCGCTGCTGGCCATTGCGCTGCAGGCCGAAGGCATGGAATCCGTCAGCTATGCGGGCTGGCAAGTGCCCGTGCGCACCGATAGCAGCTACACCAAGGCTCGCATCGAGTCCATCGACGACAAGCGCGTGCGCGCCGACCTCGAGGCAGGTCGTGTCGTGATCGTGACTGGCTTCCAGGGCATCGATCCAGAAGGCAATATCACCACGCTGGGGCGTGGCGGCTCCGATACTTCGGCCGTGGCCGTGGCTGCCGCCCTGAAGGCGGCCGAATGCCTGATCTATACCGATGTGGATGGCGTCTACACCACCGATCCCCGTGTGGTGCCTGCTGCCAAGCGCCTGGGTACGGTGAGCTTTGAGGAAATGCTGGAAATGGCCAGCCTGGGCTCCAAGGTGCTGCAGATCCGTTCCGTGGAGTTTGCGGGCAAGTACAAGGTGCCCATGCGCGTGCTGTCGAGCTTCACGCCCTGGGATATCGATCTGGAAGAAGAAGCCAAGTCCGGCACGCTGATTACTTTTGAGGAAGACGAAAAAATGGAAAAGGCTGTCGTATCCGGCATCGCTTTCAACCGTGGCGAGGCCAAGATCTCCGTGCTGGGAGTGCCTGATACCCCCGGCGTGGCTGCTGCCATCCTGGGCCCCGTGGCTGATGCCAACATCGAAGTCGATGTGATCATCCAGAACATCTCCAAGGACGGCAAGACCGACTTCAGCTTCACCGTGAGTCAGGGCGACTACCAGCGTGCCATGGAACTGCTGCGTGAAAGCGTTGTTCCTGCACTGGGTGCTTCCGAAGTGGTGGGCAATCCCAATATCGCCAAGGTCAGCATCGTCGGCATCGGCATGCGCAGCCATGTGGGTGTGGCCTCCACCATGTTCCGTGCCCTGAGCAAGGAAGGTGTGAACATCCAGATGATCTCGACTTCCGAGATCAAGACTTCGGTTGTGATCGACGAGAAGTACCTGGAGCTGGCCGTGCGCTCCCTGCACACAGCCTTCGGTTTGGATAAAAGCGAATAATTTTCGCAACTTTCCAAAAACGAACAAAAAAGCTGTTTACAATAGCGTCATTCCGGAAACGTGACCGAGTGGCCGAAGGTGCTCCCCTGCTAAGGGAGTATGGGGTGTAGAGCCTCATCGAGGGTTCGAATCCCTCCGTTTCCGCCAAATCAAAGAAAAAGCCGCAAGGCTTTTTCTTTTTGTCAAGATCCTTTGGGTGTTGACAAAAAGTTTCAAACTTTGATTTGAGTCTGGTGAAAACGGGCTACAATGCAAGGCTTCGCTGATCGCAGCAAGCAACGAGATTCAAGATCGGGTTTTCCGGTTTTGCGCTTGGTTCCTTAAAAAAATACAGCCGATAAGCGTGGGCGTTTGAGGGCAAGCAGCCAGTTCTTCGGAACAAACTCTTCGGAGTTATCAAGCGCTCACAAAAACAGTAATGAGGAAGAATTAATTCTTCTTGATTCCGTC